>NZ_JBIVBR010000008.1:0-344268 GCF_044746165.1 Pseudomonas sp. NPDC086581
CTTCGATTTTGAATTCTTCGGGGTAACGCTGGTTGCTCATGGCACCTCCTGATGGGCCTCATTATGAGGCTTGGAGGTGTCTACGAAACTAGGGGCGATTCAGACATCACCATCGATATGCCGGCTGGGGTGACCCTCACTCGCTTCGAATTCGATGCCGGGACGGACTGGATTGTGATGGACAACCTGCGCCTGAAAATGACGACACTGGCTCCGCCCTCGCTGAATGTTGTGGCCGGTTCAAGCGCCTATTACGGCGATGCGTCGGACAATACCTTCACGCTGAAGGATGTCTCGGTGTTGAGTTCCGCCTCCATCGCCGTCCACGGCAATAGCGGCATCGACACCCTCAAACTGACGGGCGCCGGCCAGACCCTCGATGTCTCGACGTTGACCGCAGCGGGCAAGCTGAGTGGGGTAGAGGTGCTTGACATCACCGGCACCGGCAACAACACGCTCAAGCTGTCCCTGGGCGATGTGCTGGAGCTGGGCGGCAAGGATCTGTTCCGAACAAATAGCGATGTGCAGATGTAGGTGAAGGGCAATGCCGGCGATGTGGTCAAGCTGGACGACATTCTGCTCAACGGAATTGACCCGGGCAATTGGGCCAGTGCCGGCACTGTGAATATCAGTGGCGTAACGTACGTCAGCTATCAGTATTCGACGATGGACGCCGAGTTGCTGGTTCAGCAGGGCGTGACTGTCAACCTGGTCTGACGTTGACCGCTGCGATGGCCGGTGCGCCGGCCATCGCTGCGTTTCCCTTTCTCTTCTTTCTTAGCGCCCCTCTGTCGCCGAGGGGCCTGGCGATATCCCCCTCCATTCGGCGATCCGTAATACCCCCCGCATCCAGAGGTACCAGCTGTGCTTCTGGCCCTTTCAAACGGGCCGACGAAGGTGTTTCCCCTTTCCTCGGTGCCGGTCCCACTCTCTGTGTTCATGCGCCTGATGGCACTGCTAGGTTGTGGGCAGACGTCTGGCAGGTCGCATGTTGTTGTGCATAACGACGTGGAAGTTTTCTCTCCTTGCATGCACGCCCGGGCAACTTAGGCTAGAAGGAGATAAAAGTCATGCCAAGAGAGAACCATGAGCAAGATTCTGATCGTCGATGAGCAACCCCTGACGCGGGAAGCGCTGCGCCTGTTATTGGAGAGCGATCGACACGAGGTGGTGGGCGAGGCCGACAATGGTTTCGCGGCGCTCCAGCAAGTACGTCACTGCGAGCCAGACATCATGATCCTGGAGTTGTCCATCCCGCGCCTGGGCGGGCTGGAGGTTATCCAGCGCCTGGCCACACAGCGCTCCCCGGTCAAGACGCTGGTGCTCACCTCGCAGGATTCCGAATACTTTGCCAGCCGGTGCCTGGCCGCCGGGGCGACGGGCTTCGTCAGTAAGCAGGTCGATTCCGAGGAGGTGCTGCAGGCGGTGCGTGCCCTGGTCAAGGGCATGAGTTACTTCCCTTCTGGCCGGCTGGGGTCGGTCAATGCGGCGGAGCAGGTCCGGCTGGACAAGTTGTCGGTGCGCGAGCTCAGCGTGCTGCAATTGCTGGCCAAAGGAATGAGCAACATTGCCATCGCCGATCAGTTGGCGATCAGCGACAAGACCGTCAGTACCTACAAGACCCGCTTGATGGAGAAGATGCAGGCCAAGTCGTTGGTGGAACTGGTTGATATTGCGCGGCAGCATGGCTTGATCGAAGGAGAGAGCAGTAAGGCTGAAGCGGCACAGATCGAGTTCGACGAGGAGCAGCAGAAGGAGTTGGCGCAGCTCCGATCCATCATTGATGGCGTGCCTTATCCGATTCTCCTTCGTGCGCCCGATACTCGTATTCTTTTCTGTAATCAGGCCGCGCTGGATTTCGTAGCTTTGCCCATGGAGGAACTTGTCGGCAAGAAGATCGGGGAGTTGGGAGAGGTGCTGGACCCGCATGAGGCGGAGTTACTGAGGAATACTGTGATCGCAGCCATCCAGGGGGAGGAGCCGTACGAACTGGATTTGGAGGTGCGTTTGAAGCGTGGGCGGCGCGTGTTCCGCCACTGGGGCAAACCCTATCGGGACAAGAACGGTTTTTTGATTGGCGCGGTCTGCGGATCAATCGACATCACCGATCAAGATGACGCAGTGCGAAGTTTGCGCAGCACCAATGCGCGAATTGAAGTCATTAGCCGAGGCAAGACGGAATACCTGCGGGGCATCGCGGAGGAAATCCAGGGGCCGCTGCAGAGTATTCTTGCCATGATCAACTTGCAGGTGAGCCAGTCCGAGTCACCCACTAAGCCGTTGCTGGTGGCGCGCTCGGTAAGCGCGAACCTGCTGCGCGTGCTGGAGGACGTGCAACTGCTGTGCCGCGTCAAGGAGGGCCGTGTTCAGCTCCTCAAGCAGGAGGTGGATTTGCGGGAGTTGGTCGCCCAGCAATTGGAGGCCTTTGGCGAGCAGGCCCGATCGCAAGGGCTGGAGTTGAAATCCGACTTGAACCTGGCGCTCCAGCCGATAGTGTGGTGCGACCCGCTGCGTCTGCAGCAGGTACTGCAGATGCTGCTGGATAATGCGATCAAGTACACCGATGAAGGTTCGGTTCTGGTCCGGCTCAGTGCCATTGGGAAGGGCAAGGGGCTGGTGGGGGTGCAGTTCGAGGTGGCGGATACGGGCGTCGGCATAGCCGAGTCGGATCAACGCAATCTGTTCGAGCCCTTTGCCTATGACCTGGACGGCAGGCGCATCGGTGAAGGCAGGTCGAGTCTGGGGCTGGCCCTGTGCAAGAGCCTGGTGACGTTGATGGGGGGGACCGTCTCGGCGGACAGTGACTTGGGAGTTGGAACGGTCATTCGCGTGAACCTGGTCTTCCCGGATGCGGCATGCTGAGTCGGGGTCTTCTGCCTGCAGGGCATGGCCTGTGCGGTGTCACTCAAGACGGCTGGCGTCGGTGCCGCAGATCAATGGCGTGGTTTGTTGATAACAACAACGTCAACGCCCGATAGTGCAGGCGAAGCTGCATGGATTGCTGAGACGAAATGGCGTTCGGCAGACACGGGGTTCATCGTTGGATCAGGATGGGTAAGGCGCCTTTTAATGGCATGGAAGCTGCTTTGCCAGTCCGAGTGCCGGTTTTTCGTCGCCGGCTCCGGAGACTTTGCATGCGCCAACTGATACTGATCCTTGCCTTCGCCGCCCTGGGCGGCTGCATGAGCCCCAACGACCTGGCCGACGGCACCGATTACTACCTGCGCGACGCGGGCTTCCTCGATCACAGCCAGACCCGCCGCACCTCGAACTGGCGCCTGCAGCAGGACTCCTTCATCTATATCGCCCAAGGGCCGTTCGTGCCGCCGGGCCATCCTTATGCACGGCCCAATGTGGTGGCGGAGGAAGCGTTCAAGGGCTTCGTCCAATACTTCCCGCTGGTGCGCCGAGCCAAGAGCCCGCTGGGACTTGAGGGCGCCATGCAGGAGGCGCGCGCGGCGGGCGCCAATTATCTGCTGTATACGCGCTTCGCCCGTGGGGAGGACAATACCGGGACCTACGAGCAGTACGAAGACACCGATAACGCCGTGGGCCGCGACCGCAGCGTGATCCAGGTGATGCTGATCGAGACCGACAACCGCTACCTGGTAGATAGCGCGACTATCCGCAGCCGCGGCGGTTTTCTGACATTCTATGACGCCAGCCCCGAGGACCTGATCGGGCGACCGCTGGAAGACTATGCCCGCAGCCTGCTGGGGGTGAAGACGCGAGAGGAGTACCAATGACAGATCCACAGACTCAATCGGACCGGGCCGGCAACCTGCTGGCGCAGATTCCCGCCAGCAAGGACAAGGGGCTGCCGCCGGTACATCTGTGGAACCCCGATTGCTGCGGCGATATCGACATGCGCATCGCCCGCGACGGCACCTGGTACTACCTGGGCACGCCGATCGGCCGCAAACCGATGGTGCGGCTGTTCTCCACCATCATCCGCCGCGATGGCGACGACTATTTCCTCGTCACTCCGGTGGAGAAGTGCGGGATCACCGTCGATGACGCGCCTTTCGTCGCGGTCACCCTGGCGGTTGAGGGGGAGGGCGAGCAGCAGGTGCTGCGCTTCACCACTAACGTCGAGGACGAAGTGGTAGCCGACGCGGCTCACCCGATCCGTGTCGAGCTGGATCCGCAGACTCAGGAGCCGTCGCCCTACGTGCTGGTGCGGGTGAACCTGGAAGCGCTGATCCACCGCAACGTGTTCTACCAGTTGGTGGAACTGGCTGTTCCCCGTGAGATCGACGGCGTTGATTGGCTGGGTGTCTGGAGTTGCGGGGAGTTCTTCCCCATTGCGCCGCAGCCGTGACCTGGTGGTCTGAACGCGGCCGGTAGTTAGATTCCAGCTTCGCTACAACTTTTTCGAACTTGCAAAAAAGGCTCCCGAGGGAGCCTTTTTCGTTACCGCCAACGCAATTACATGTTGGGGTAGTTCGGACCACCGGTGCCCTCGGGGGCAACCCAGGTGATGTTCTGGGCCGGGTCCTTGATATCGCAGGTCTTGCAGTGCACGCAGTTCTGGGCGTTGATCTGGAAGCGCTTGCTGCCGTCGTCGTTGCTCACCACTTCGTACACGCCGGCCGGGCAGTAACGCTGCGCAGGCTCGTCGTAGAGCGGCAGGTTCTTCGCGATCGGGGTGCTCGGGTCGGTCAGCTTCAGGTGGATCGGCTGGTCTTCCTCGTGGTTGGTGTTGGACAGGAACACCGAGGAGAGCTTGTCGAAGCTGAGTTTGCCGTCCGGCTTCGGATAGTCGATCTTCGGTGCTTCGCTGGCCTTCTTCAGGGTCGCGTAGTCCGGCGTCGTATCGTGCAGGGTGAACGGAAGCTTGCCGCCGAAGATGTTCTGGTCGATGAAGTTGAACGCACCGCCACCGATGGCGCCGAACTTGTGCATCGCCGCGCCGAAGTTACGGCTTCGGAACAGTTCGTCGTACAGCCAGCTGCCCTTGAAGGCATCGACGTAGTTGTTCAGCACGTCGCCGCCTTCGCGGCCGGCGAACAGGGCTTCGGCCACGGAGTCGGCGGCCAGCATGCCGGACTTCATGGCGGTGTGGCTGCCCTTGATCTTGGCGAAGTTCAGGGTGCCCAGGTCGCAACCGATCAGCGCGCCGCCCGGGAAGACCATCTTCGGCAGCGAGTTCAAGCCGCCCTTGCAGATGGCGCGAGCGCCGTAAGCCACGCGCTTGCCGCCTTCCAGGTACTGCTTGATCACCGGGTGGTGCTTGTAGCGCTGGAATTCGTCGAACGGCGACAGGTGCGGGTTGGTGTAGGACAGGTCGATGATCAGGCCGACTACCACCTGGTTGTTCTCCAGGTGATAAAGGAAAGAGCCGCCCGGGTTGTCGTCGTTCAGCGGCCAGCCGGCAGTGTGTACCACCAGGCCCTGCTCGTGCTTGGACGGGTCGATGTCCCAGATTTCCTTGATGCCGATGCCGTAGTGCTGGGCGTCGGCTTCGCTGTCGAGCTTGTACTTCTTGATCAGTTGTTTGCCGATGTGGCCACGGCAGCCTTCGGCGAACAGGGTGTATTTGGCGCGCAGTTCCATGCCCGGGGTGTAGTAACCCTCTTTCGGATTGCCTTCGCGGTCGACGCCCAGGTCACCGGTGACAATGCCGCGCACCACGCCATTTTCGTCGATCAGCGCTTCCTGGGCGGCGAAGCCCGGGTAGATCTCGACGCCCAGGCCTTCGGCCTGCTGGGCCAGCCAGCGGCACAGGTTGCCCAGGGAGATGATGTAGTTGCCTTCGTTGTGCATGGTCTTGGGCACGAAGAAGTTCGGCACCTTGGCCGCTGCTTCCGGGCTCTTCAGCACATAGATGTCGTCGCGCTTGACGGGGGTGTTGAGCGGCGCTTCGAGTTCTTTCCAGTTGGGGAACAGCTCGTTCAGCGCGCGGGGCTCGAACACGGCGCCCGAGAGGATGTGGGCGCCCACTTCGGAACCCTTCTCGACCACACAGACGCTGATTTCCTGACCGGCGTCGGCGGCCTTCTGTTTCAGTCGGCATGCGGCGGACAGACCGGCAGGGCCGGCGCCGACGATGACGACGTCGAATTCCATAAATTCGCGTTCCACTATCGATCTCTCCTGAATCAAGGCTCTGGGCATTTTGTAGGTATTGGGATGGGCGTGCCCCCACCCAGTAAGAGCGGGGCGCATTATAGCTAGACCTGTTGCTATATCTAAACCCTTTATCGAACGCAATACAAACGTTTGTTTGAATCGCGTGTAACCCTGATAGAATCGGGGTCCGCGGCTTATGAAGGGGTATTTTCGTGTATTGACCCGCCCGGTCGATGCGGTCAAGATACCTGCGGTTTTGCGGTCGCGTTGCGCTGGATGTAGTCGCAGATGGCGTGCACTACCGGCCAGGCCTGTCTGGCGACATTCCTATTCACCGGAGAAAAACGAGGAATCCATGAAGGTTCTTGTAGCTGTCAAACGAGTGGTTGACTATAACGTCAAGGTCCGCGTCAAGGCGGACAACTCCGGCGTCGATCTCGCCAACGTCAAAATGTCCATGAACCCCTTCTGCGAAATCGCCGTGGAAGAGGCCGTTCGCCTGAAAGAGAAAGGCGTCGTCACCGAGATCGTTGCGGTCTCCGTCGGCCCGACCGCTGCCCAGGAGCAACTGCGTACCGCGCTGGCTCTGGGTGCTGATCGCGCCATCCTCGTTGAAACCAACGAAGAACTGAGCTCCCTGGCCATCGCCAAGTCGCTCAAAGCCCTCGTCGACAAAGAGCAGCCGCAGCTGGTCATCCTCGGCAAGCAGGCCATCGACAGCGACAACAACCAGACCGGCCAGATGCTGGCTGCGCTGACCGGCTACGCCCAGGGCACCTTCGCCTCCAAGGTCGAAGTCGCTGGCGACAAGGTCAATGTCACCCGTGAAATCGACGGCGGCCTGCAGACTGTTGCCCTGAACCTGCCGGCAATCGTCACCACCGACCTGCGCCTGAACGAGCCGCGCTACGCGTCGCTGCCCAACATCATGAAGGCGAAGAAGAAACCGCTGGACGTGGTGACCCCGGACGCCCTGGGCGTTTCCACCGCTTCCACCGTGAAGACCGTGAAAGTCGAAGCTCCGGCTGCCCGTAGCGCTGGCATCAAGGTCAAGTCCGTTGCCGAACTGGTCGAGAAACTGAAGAACGAGGCGAAAGTAATCTGATGGCTATCCTGGTAATCGCTGAGCACAACAACGGCGCACTGGGCGCTGCCACTCTGAACACTGTCGCTGCCGCGCAGAAGATCGGTGGTGACATCGCTGTCCTGGTCGCTGGCCAGAACGTCGGTGGCGTGGCCGAAGCCGCTGCCAAGATCGCCGGTGTTTCTAAGGTGCTGGTCGCCGACAACGCCGCCTACGCTCACCAGCTGCCGGAGAACGTCGCTCCGCTGATCGCTGAGCTCGGCAAGGGTTACAGCCACGTGCTGGCTGCCGCCACCACCAACGGCAAGAACTTCCTGCCGCGCGTTGCCGCCCTGCTGGACGTCGACCAGATCTCCGAAATCATCGAAGTGGTCAGCGCCGATACCTTCAAGCGTCCGATCTATGCCGGTAACGCCATTGCTACCGTGCAGTCCTCGGCTGCCGTCAAGGTCATCACCGTGCGTGGCACCGGCTTCGATGCCGTCGCTGCCGAAGGTGGCTCCGCCGCTGTTGAAGCCGTTTCCGGCCCGGCCGATGCTGGCAAGTCCGCCTTCGTGGGCGAAGAACTGGCCAAGTCCGACCGTCCGGAACTGACCGCTGCCAAGATCGTCGTTTCCGGCGGCCGTGGCATGGGCAATGGCGACAACTTCAGCATCCTCTACTCCCTGGCCGACAAGCTGGGCGCTGCCGTCGGCGCTTCCCGCGCTGCCGTTGACGCCGGCTTCGTGCCGAACGACATGCAGGTCGGCCAGACCGGCAAGATCGTCGCTCCGCAGCTGTACGTGGCCGTCGGCATCTCCGGCGCCATCCAGCACCTGGCGGGCATGAAGGATTCGAAAGTGATCGTTGCGATCAACAAGGACGAAGAGGCGCCGATCTTCCAGGTCGCCGACTACGGCCTGGTCGCCGATCTGTTCGAAGCCGTACCGGAGCTGGAAAAGGCCGTCTGAGCCCGATCCGCTTGTTGAAGGAACCCGCCCTCGTGGCGGGTTCTTTCATTTCAGGTCCCTGAATTTCCTGGGAAATGGCAACTTCTGCGCGCCCATGACCCATTGGTCACGAATCTTTGCCGAGAAGTCCACCGGCGAAGGTGTCTCATCTACAATGCGCGACGTCTCCAGTTCCTGAATGTGTTCAATCGACACCTGGCTACCGAGGTTTTCATGATCATCAAACCGCGCGTGCGTGGCTTCATCTGCGTCACTACCCACCCGACCGGCTGTGAAGCCAACGTCAAGGAACAGATCGAGTACGTCGAGGCGCACGGCCCCATCGCCAACGGTCCGAAGAAGGTCCTGGTCATCGGCTCCTCCACCGGCTACGGTCTGGCCGCGCGCATCAGTGCCGCCTTTGGCGCCAGCGCCGACACCCTGGGCGTGTTCTTCGAGCGCCCCGGCAGCGAGACCAAGGCGGGCACCGCCGGCTGGTACAACTCCGCTGCCTTCGAGAAGTTTGCCAAGGCCAAGGGCCTGTACGCGCGCAGCATCAACGGCGATGCCTTCTCCGATGAAGTGAAGAAAGTCACCATCGAAACCATCAAGCAGGACCTGGGCAAGGTCGACCTGGTGGTCTACAGCCTGGCCGCTCCGCGCCGTACCCACCCGAAGACCGGCGAGGTCTTCAACTCCGTGCTCAAGCCGGTCGGCAAGGCCGTCAACTTCCGTGGTCTGGACACCGACAAGGAAGTGATCAAGGAAAGCGTGATGGAGCCGGCGACGCCCGAGGAAATCGCCAACACCGTCGCGGTCATGGGCGGTGAAGACTGGCAGATGTGGATCGACGCCCTGCAGGAAGCCGGTGTGCTGGCCGACGGCGCCAAGACCACCGCCTTCACCTACCTGGGCGAAGAGATCACCCACGACCTGTACTGGAACGGCTCCATCGGCGCCGCCAAGAAGGACCTGGACCAGAAGGTCCTGGGTATTCGCGAGAAGCTGGCTGCCACCGGTGGCGACGCTCGCGTTTCCGTGCTGAAGGCCGTGGTCACCCAGGCCAGCTCGGCCATCCCGATGATGCCGCTGTACTTGTCGCTGCTGTTCAAGGTGATGAAGGAGAAGGGTATCCACGAAGGATGCATCGAGCAGGTCGACGGCCTGTTCCGTGAAAGCCTGTACGGCGCCGAGCCGCACCTGGACGCCGATGGACGCCTGCGCGCCGACTACAAGGAACTGCAGCCGGATGTGCAGGACACCGTGAAGGACCTGTGGGACAAGGTGACCAACGAGAACCTGTACCAGCTGACCGACTTCACTGGCTACAAGTCCGAGTTCCTGCGCCTCTTCGGTTTCGAGATCGCTGGCGTGGACTACGAGCAGGACGTCAATCCGGACGTGCAGATTCCGAATCTGATCCAGCTCTGAGTTTGCCCCAACAGAAACGGCGCCTTCGGGCGCCGTTTTGTTTTCCAGCCTGGTTCAGTTCGACGCGGTCACGGGCGCGTGGTTGCGCTGGAGGAAGTCCAGGTAGAGACGGGCGGTTTCCTCTGGGCGCTCGATCATCGGCACGTGGCCGCAATCGCGCAGGATGGCGATGCTGGGTTTCTTCAGCAGCGGCTTCATCACGTCGATGCTGGAGACGTCCAGCACGCGATCGCGGTCGCCCCACAGCAGCAGGGTCGGCGCGGTGATCTTCGGCAGCTCGGGCTCCAGCGGGATGTAGCGTTCACGTAGCTGCTGGAAGACCATGGCGTTGAACGCGCTGCGCTCCAGCGAGCGCTCCGCCAGGTAATCCCGCAGCCGTGACGGCAGCGGCGGCTTCTGCACGAAGACGAAGTCGAGCAGGGCCGGGAAGTCGTCCACCGAGCGCAGCACCAGCGGATTTTCTCCGGCCTTGAGGCGCTCGAACAGCTCGCTCGGGTGCGGCGCCGTAACTCCGGCATTGTCGAATAGGCCGACCGACAGCACTTCCTGCGGATGCCGCGCGGCGAGCAATGCGGCGATGTGCCCGCCCATGGAATTGCCGACCACATGGAAGCGGCCGATGCCCTGTTCGTGCATGAAATCCGCCAGGCGCTCGGCCTGAGTGCCGACGTCGTAGCTGACATTCTGCGGTTTGCTGCTGTCGCCGAAGCCCGGCAGGTCTACGGCGATGACGTGGTAATCCTTGGTCAGGAAGCGGGCGAAGCGCGGCCAGTTGCTCTTGTCGGCGCCGAAGCCGTGGATCAGCAGGATGGTCTGGGCCTTTTCCGGGCCGCCCTCGTAGTAGGTGATGTCGAGGTTGTCGACCTGCAGGCTGTTGGTGGACAGCCGGGCGCGGGCGCTTTCGACGTACTGCGCGGTCGCCAGCAAGGTGGAGGGGAAGGCGTAGAGCACGCCGGCGGCGACGGCTATCGCCAGGAGAAGGGCCAGAAGGGCTTTCTTCATGAGAAGTCCTTATTACCAAATCGGGTCGGTGTGCTTTACGCTAGCATTTTGCGGCTCTAAGCATGGCCGTTCTTTCTTCTGGTGAGCGAGACTACCGATGCCTGATTGCTCCACGCTGATCCGTGCGGCGCTGTTGCTGGTGACTTTCTCCATTCCCCTGGCCGGTTCTGCTGCCGGCAAGTGCGAGCGCCTGGTGGCCACCGGCAACCCGGAGTACCCGCCTTACCTCTGGCGCGACCAGGCGCAGCCGGAACGCCTGATCGGCGCCAATGCCGACCTGCTGGAGCAGATCGGCAAGGCAGTCGGGGTGAATATCCGGGTCATCTACACCGGTTCCTGGGCGCGCGCGCAAGAAGAGGCGCGGTTGGGTCGGGTCGACCTGATCGCCGGCGCCTTCCTCACACCGCCGCGCCTGGAGACCATGGACTACATCCATCCGGCCTTCCTCACCACCGACAACGTGGTGTGGATGCGCAAGGACGCCACCACGCACTACACCGGGCGCGACGACCTGCGTGGCCTGAAGGGCGGCACTCTGGTGAACAACAGCTTCGGCCCGGACTTCGACACCTTCGCCAAGCAGGAGCTGACCCTGGAAGAGGTGCCCAGCCTGACCCAGGCCTTCCAGAAACTCCTGCTCAAGCGCTCGGATTATGTGATCTACGAGCACTACCCCGGCCTGGCGGTCGCCGATACCCTCGGCATGGCCGACGACCTGCAGCCACTGGAACCGCCGATCTCCAGCGAAGGTCTTTACCTGACCGTGGCGCACAACTCGGCCTGCAACGACCCGTGGCTGCGCGGACAACTGGCGAAAAAAATGACAGAATTGACGGCCGCCGGAGTCCCGCAGCGCCTGCTGCAGGACAACCTGGCCCGCTGGAAGGCCCAGCAGCTTCAGCCTGCCAGCACTCCCACCGAGTAGGACAATAGATTTCGTGATTAATCGACGGATGATGGTCGCCGGCCTGGCTTTGTTTGCGTTGGCCGGCTGTGCGACGAACGACCCGGCACCCAACGAACAGATGCGCCTCACCGAGCAGGCTCTGGAACAGGCCAAGGCCGTGGGTGCGACCGATGACGTGGCCGAGCTCAAGCTCGCCGAGGACAAGTACCAGGCCGCCAAGGGCGCCCTGGCAGTCGGTTCGAACAAGAAGGCGCGGCAACTCGCCGAGCAGGCCGAGCTCGACGCCCGCCTGGCCGAGGCCAAGGAGCTCACTCGCAAGAGCGCCGAGCAACTGGCTGAGCAAAGCAAAAGCATCAATCGTCTGCGCAAACAGTTGGGAGAAGTGCAATGACTCCCTCGCAACTGTTGCGTCGTGGCGTCTCGTGGATGAGCGCAATGGGCGCCATAGCGCTGCTGGCCGGCTGCGCCAACAGCCAGCTCAGCGAGAAATCCCTGGAGCAGGCCCGCCTGCAGTTCCAGGCCGTTAAGGAAGACTCCTCGGTGCTGCGCAGTGCGCCCAAGGACGTGATCCGCGCCGGCGAGTCGCTGGCCCGTGCCGAGCGCCTGTCCAACTACTGGGGCAGCAATGACGACGTACTGCAGTACTCCTACCTCAGCCAGCGCTACAGCGAGATTGCTCGCGAGCACAGCAACCTGGCGCTGAACCAGGAGCGCCTGGCCAAGCAGCAGATGGAGCGTGAACGTCTGCAACTGGCTATGCGCGAAGCGCGCCTGCTCAACGTGCAGGAGCAGAGCAAGTGGCTGGAACAGCAGATGGTCAGCCTGGCCACCAATGAAACCGAGCGTGGCCTGGTGCTGACCCTCGGCGACGTACTGTTCGACAGCGGTGAAGCGGACCTCAAGCCTGCGGCCAACCGCACGGTGCTCAAGGTCGTTCAGTTCCTCCAGCTCAATCCGCGCCGGGTGATCCGCATCGAGGGTTACACCGACGGCGAAGGCGACCGCGAGCAGAATCTGCAGCTGTCCAAGGACCGTGCACAGGCCGTGGCTGACGCGCTGACCGACCTGGGTGTGGACGAGAAGCGCGTGCAGGTGCAGGGCTATGGCGAGGCCTTTCCGATCTCGGACAACGCCTCTTCCCTGGGGCGCGCGCAGAATCGCCGGGTGGAGATCGTCTTTTCCGATGAGAAGGGCCAGCTCGGCGCCGAACGCTGATCTCTTCGCAATATCCCGTCACAGGAAAACCCCGGAAGCCTCGGCTCCGGGGTTTTTCTTCAGGGGGATCTCGAAATCTTTCGAGTGGCAGCTTGGCGAAAATAGCCAAGTGCGACTAATCCCCTCAGGGGAGCTGTAGACGAGAGAAAGAGATGTCATCGGAAAAGAAGCTTTTCAATGTAATCGTGGCGGACCCGCAGCCGATGATCGGTTGGGGCCTGGAACGCTATCTGCTGGAGCGCGAGCTGGCGCAGGTGAAAGCCTTCGTCAGCGATACCGACAGCCTGCTGGATGTGCTTGATGCCCATCCCGAGGTCGACCTGGCTATCGTCGAGCTGGCGCTGCCCGGCGCCCGTGGGCGTGACGGCGTACACCTGATCGAATGGCTGCAGCGCCACCATCCGGAAGTGCCTGTATTGGTCTACTCGGTCATGGGCGCGCCGCTGTTGGCGACCGCGGCGGTCAAGTGCGGCGCCGTAGGCTATGTCTGCAAGCGCAACCCGTTGAGCCTGCTGGACGACGCCATCACCCGCATCCGCAAGGGCGAGACCTACATCGACCCGATGCTGCGGCCGCCGCGCCACACCGGCAAGCCGCTGAGCCCGACCGAGATCGATATCATCCGTCGCCTGGCCCATGGCGCCACGGTGGGTGAGATCGCCGAGCGGACCAACCGCAGCGTCTCCACTATCAGCACCCACAAGCGAAACGCCATGCAGAAGCTCGGCCTGACCACCGACGCGCAACTGGTGGTGGCGGGCCTGCTGGACTGGCTCGGGGAGATCTGAGCGGGCAGGGCGGCGCAACTGTATCGGACGGAATGCTTTCGACTGTTCTGGAACAGTTTGCACTTTTTGGCTACTGTTTCGGTTCAATGACCGAGGGATGGCCGTCATGTCCAATCTGCTGCTGTACCAGCGCATCGCCCAGCAACTGGCGGAAGACATCCGTCGTGGTGTCTACCAGCCGGGCGAGCGCGTGCCGTCCGTGCGCAAGTTGAGCACCCAGCTCAACGTCAGCCATGCCACGGTGCTCCAGGCCTACGCCACCCTCGAAGACCAGGGGCTGATCCGCGCGCGCCCGCAGTCCGGCTTCTACGTGCACCGCACGCCGGCGCTGACCGCATCCACACCGGATATCGCCCGAGTCGAGCGGCCCGGCCTAGTCACCCGCAGCAGCATCATCAACCAGGTGCTCGCCGAAGCGCGCCGCGAAGGCGTGTTTCCGCTGGGCGCTGCCGTGCCGCACGTGGATTACCTTCCGGTTCGCGCGCTGCACCAGCAATTGGCCAAGGTCACGCGCTTTTCCAGCCCGCGCGCCTTCAGCTACATGTTCAGCCCCGGCTACGAGCCGCTGCGCCGCCAGGTGGCGATCCGCATGCGCGATGCTGGCGTGGTGGTCGACCCGACCCAGGTGACCATCACCCATGGCTGCGTGGACGCCATCCATATGGCCTTGCGCGTGATGACCCGTCCGGGCGACCTGATCGCCACCGAGTCGCCGAGTTACTACGGCTTGCTGCAGTTGGCCGACATCCTCGGCCTCAAGGTCATCGAGATCCCCAGCGACCCGCTCACCGGCATCAGCCTGGAGGCTCTGCAACTGGCGGCCAACCAGTGGCCGATCAAGGCGCTGGTGCTGACCGCGCGTCTGAGCAACCCGCTGGGCGGCACTATTCCGGAAGACCGCCAGAAAGCGCTGCTCAAGCTCACCGCCGAGCACAACATCGGCGTGATCGAAGACGATATCTACGGCGAGCTGATGTTCGACCAGGGCCAGACCAAGGCGCTCAAGGCCCACGACCGTGACGGCCGCGTGGTGTACTGCTCGAGCTTCTCCAAGACCATTTCCCCGGGCGTGCGCATCGGCTGGATCATCACCGAGCGCTACCAGGAGGAAATCCGCCGTCTGCAAACCTTCACCACGCACTCGGCGTGCACCGTCACCCAGATGGGCGTGGCGGCGTACCTGGAGAACGGTGGCTACGACCGGCACCTGCGCTACATCCGCCAGGAGTACCGCAAGAACATGACCGCGTACCAACTCGCGGTGCAGCAGTACTTCCCCGAAGGTACGCAGATGACCCGGCCCAAGGGGGGCTTCATCCTCTGGGTCAGTCTGCCGGCCAAGGTGAACACCAAGGAGCTGCACGTGCGAGCGCTGGAGCAGGGCATCAGCATCGCGCCGGGGCTGATCTTCAGTAATACCGAGCAATTCAACAACTGCCTGCGCCTGACCTGCGGCATCCCGTGGGACCGCGAGGCGGAGCGGGCGATCATGACCCTCGGCATGCTGGCCTGCCAGCTCTGCCAGGAAGAGCTGATCGCCGCGTAATTGCCCGGATTGCGTAGGTGCGGAGTCCGTCCGCGATAGGTCCGCAGCGCGCCGGATCCCATCGGGGCGGAGTCCACTCCTACCGGAATGCTTATCGACGGTTAACCCGTTTATCTGCGCCGTCCCGTCCAAGGAAAATGATCCTTCGACTGGGCCGCCACCGTGCCGCTTGCCACGCCAAACCTTCTGCCCGATAGCCTCGGCGCTACACCGGGTACCGCGCCATCGGCGCTACTCGGCCGTTGGCGAGACGCCAGCCAAAACCTGCCCTGTTACGGATCGAGAGAGTTGAAGATATCCCCCAAGGACGAAAGTGACGCGGCACTGCTGCGACGCTACCGACAAGGCGACGCCGAGGCCTTCGCCGAGCTCTACGCTCGCCATCGCCTCGGCCTGTTCCGCTTCCTCTGCGGCCTTTGTGGTGATCACGGCCAGGCTGAGGAAGTGTTCCAGGAAACCTGGATGAGCCTGATCCGTAGCGACAGCCAGCCGCTGGGCGCGGCCAGCTTCAAGACCTGGCTGTACCAGATCGGTCGCAACCGCCTGATCGACCATTGGCGCAAGCTGGGCCGTCACCAAGGCCGCCAGGAAAGCTTCGACGAGCAACTGCACGGCGACGCACTGGCCGGCGAAAGCATCGATCCCGAGCGCGAGCTAAGCCTGAGCCGCGACCAACGGCGCCTGCAGGGAGCGCTGGAGTCGCTGCCGGAGGAACAGCGCGAAGTATTCCTGCTGCGCACCCATGGCGACCTTGAGCTGAACGAAATTGCCGAACTGACGAAAACTCCGGCCGAAACGGTGAAGAGCCGGCTTCGCTATGCCATGCAGAAATTGCGTCGGTTGTTGTCCGACCCGTCGGTGACCGAGGAGGTGAACCCATGAACCGCGATCCGCACGAGCAGGACATGCTCGAGCACTACCGCCGGCACAGCGAGGAACAGCCGTCGGCACAGCTGGACGCGCGCATCCTGGCCACCGCTCGAGCTGCCGTTCAGGAGAAAAAACCGAGTCTCGGCCAGCGCCTGCACCACTGGCTGTTGGGCTCCGGCAGCCGGCAGCGCTGGAGCGTCGCCGTTGCGGGACTGGCGACGCTGGGCATCGGCCTGAGCCTGACCTTGCGCACCTATGAGGAGTCGCCGAACCGCTACGACGCGCCGGTCGCGCCGGCAATGATGCGCGCGCCGGCTCCTGCTCCGGCCATGGCGCCGCCAGCGGCGCCGGCCGCTGCGCCCTATATGGCGGAGCCGAGCATGGCTGCGCCGCAGAGGGATAGCGTGGCTGCCGGTGCTTCTATGGACGCGCTCGCCCAGCCTGCGCCAATGAGTAAGAAAATGGCTGTGGACAGCGCGAAAGCGAAAGCTCAGGTAGAAGCTCGCGAACTGTCTGACGCCCAGGCGCGCCCAGGCGTGCAGGTAGAGGGGGGGTTGCAGTCGCTCGCGGAGGAGGCCGACGAGCCGCGCAGTAGTCTGCTGCATCTGCGCGACTTGCAGGGCAAGGGGCAGAAGGAGGAGGCTGATCGTGTGCGCGAAACCTTGCGGCAACGCTTTCCGGGCCTCGATATCGATCAGGCCCTGAAGGATTTGCCTGACAACCCTTGATCAATGACAGGCAGGGTTCAGACCACGTCTGTCAGACTGATCCTAGTAACGCTTTGTCTTGGTAAGGTTCTTGCTCTGCCTCGCAACTCGCGCCAGCATTGCGCGGTTTTTCTGACGGTCCGCTCCATGAAGAAGTCCCGAATTCTTATTGTCGCCAGTTTGTCCCTGCTCCTCGCTGCCTGTGGCGATGAGCACAAGGACAAGGCTGTCGCTCCGGTCCCAGCGCCTGCACCGGCCACTGCCCCTGCGGCCAACGCGCCCGTACCTGCCCCCGAACCGGCCGCCGAGCAACCGCGGGAGTCGGAAGCCAAGCCCGCCGCGGCCAAGGCCGTGGCCTCGCCCAAGGCGCCGGCGGTCGAAGCGGCTATCAAGCCCGAGGCCAAGGCGCCGTCAAAAACTCCTGCACAGGTGAAGAAGCCGGTCGACCCTGTCGTCAAGCATCCGCTGCCGCCGGTGAAGCTCGACCTGCGCCTGCCCAAGGACATGATCCACGAGCTCGACCCCGACAAGCCGGTGGTCGAGTTGGAGGACAAGCCGCTACTACCGCAGATGTTCGGCGAGAAAACCGGGCAAAGCCCGTTCCAGGTGGGGGGGCGGCTGATCTCGCGTGAGCCGAATGAGCGCGAAACCAACGATGACAGTTGGCACTCGGATATCCGCGGCGCCGAGTTGCAGTTCAAGTTCCGCAACTGATTTCCTGGTTTCCCTATAGGAGCGAGCTTGCTCGCGAACATCGCCGCGCCTGGAGCTCGGGGCAAAGCTTCGCGAGCAAGAACTGGGGGTTCCCTCGGTCCTACCAAGAACCGCTTAGAAGCGGTGCACGCCGCTGCGAATTGCTTCGAACATCGCCCCATCCAGCGCGCGGTAGGCCGCCTCGCCAGGTAGCCTCACGAACAGCGCCTCGGCCACGGCTGAAGGGTCGTAGGCGTTGCGCTTGAGGTCGGTCTTCTTGTACTTGAAGGTTCCGGTGGTCTCCACCTGGGCCAGCAGGCGCAAGAACAGCGGGACGGCATAGGCCGGCAGCTCACGGTCCAGGTGCGCCGCCAACTGAGCGGTGTCCAGGCTTGCGCCATCGGCCAGGCGCAGTGCGGCCATGCCGCAGCGGCCATTGGTACCGGGAATTTCCACGCCGTAGACCACCGCATCCTCCACGCCGGGGAAGGCGCCCAGGGCGTTTTCCACTTCGGTGGTGGAGACGTTCTCGCCCTTCCAGCGGAAGGTGTCGCCCAGGCGATCGACGAACTGCGTGTGCTTGAAACCAATGTCGCGCATCAGGTCGCCGGTGTTGAACCAGGTATCGCCTTCCTTGAACACGTTGCGGTAGATCACTGCCTCGCTCTTGGCCGGGTCGGTGTAGCCGTCGAAGGGCCATTTGTCGCTGATCTCGCTGATCAGCAGGCCAGCTTCGCCCTTGTCGACCTTTTCCATGAACCCCTTGGCGCCGCGAACGGGCTGGTCGTTTTCCAGGTCATACCGCACGATCGCGTAGGTTGCCGGCGAGAAACCTACCGTATTGTCGAAGTTGAACACGTTGGTGAAGCCGATATTGCCCTCGCTGGAGGCATAGAACTCGGTGATCCGCTCAATGCCAAAGCGCTCCTTGAACTCGTTCCAGATCGACGGGCGCAGGCCGTTGCCAATCATGGAGGTCAGCGTGTTGCCGCGCTCTTCCGCGCACTGCGGCTGGTTGAGCAGGTAGCGGCAGAGTTCGCCGATGTAGCCGAAACAGGTTGCCTGGTAGGTCTGCACGTCCTTCCAGAAGGCGCTGGCGGAGAACTTGCGGCGCAGGGCGATGGCCGCGCCACCGGCGAGCACGGCGCTCCAGCACACGGTCACGGCGTTGTTGTGGTAGCAGGGCAGGGTCAGGTAGAGCACGTCGCTGTTAGTCAGCCCGAGCCCGGAGTGGCCGAAGCCGCCGTAGGCCTTGATCCACTTGCCGTGGCTCATGATCGAAGCCTTCGGTAGACCAGTGGTGCCGGAGGTGTAGATGTAGAAACAGGCGTCCTTCAGACGCACCCGCGCAGTCTCGGCAAGGTTGTTCGAATCCTGCTCCTGGGCCAGGCGCATCAGGCTCTGCCAGCCGGTCGGTGCCTGTGCCGCGTCTTCACCGTCGGCGATCCAGTAGCAGCGACCACCGCTGTTCTCCAGGGCCGGGCGGACGTCCTCGAAAGCCTCGCGCAGTTCTTCGCCGACCACGAAGTGGCTGGGCTTGACCAGGTTAAGGCTGTGGCTGAGCACCTGGCCGCGCTGGGTGGTATTCACCAGTGCGCCGATGGCGCCGAGCTTGGCCAGGGCGGCGAGCACCACCATGAGTTCGGCACGGTTCTCCAGCATCACCGCCACCACGCTGGCGTGGCCCACACCCTCGGCCTGGAAGGCCCGCGCCAGGCGGTTGGCCCAGCCGTTGAAAAGGGCGTAGGACAGGCGCCGGCGTTCGTCGATCAGCGCCGGGCTGTCCGGGTAGAGGCGCGCAGCGCGCTCCAGCGCCCAGCCCAGGGAGAGGTTCTTCTCGCGGTTGCGGATGCCGGTGTAGTACAGCCCGCGCAGCATGCGTGGCACGCGGCCCAGGGTGGCCGGCAGATGGGCGAGGAAGCGAGTCGGGGTGATGATGTCGGCTTGGCTCATTGACGCGTGCCCTTATTGTCATTGTTGTCTGGCGTGCAGACGCTCCAGCGCGACTCTAGGTCGGCCCCTGGCGGGAGGCTATGGCCCAGGCGCGCGCGCGGCCGGGCAGATCGGCAAACCGGCCGGCAGAGCGTTCATCGCAGTCTAGGAGGGCATGGCTGGACGGCCAGGGCGGGTTTGTGTCGATTGGTAAACGCCACGGGGCGGACTGTTTGACGGCTATTGGGTGAAGAGGACGTATTGGGTTATCCACCGTTGGCCGCGGTGCGATGGACGGCGGATAACGCGTGCCGCGTTATGCGCCCTACGGGGGCAGTGCGTGGGGGGCGTAGGGCGAATAACCGCTTGCGGTTATCCGCCGTTGGCCGTGTTGCGACGGAAGGCAGATATGGCGCGGCGGTCAGTCGAGGAACAGGTCGGGTACCAGGCTGCCGCCGTTCGGGTCGAAGCGGTACTGCTCGAAGTCGCTCTGGCCCTGTTCGCGGAGGATGTCCTCGTCGATCAGCAGGCGTCCACTGATGGCGCGTTCGCTGCTGGAGAGGATGGCGTAGGCGGCGTCGGCCATGATCGCTGGGGTACGCGCGCGCTTGAAGGCGTCGCGACTGCCCAGTTCGAACTCGATGGCGGCGGTAGCGATCATGGTCTTCGGCCACAGGGCGTTGACGCTGATGCCGTACTTCTTGAACTCCTCGTGCATCCCCAGGGTGAGCATGCTCATGCCGTATTTGGTGACGGTGTAGGGACCGTGCTGGGCGAACCACTTGCCGGCCAGGTTGATCGGCGGCGACAGGCTGAGGATGTGGCCCTTGCTCTGCTTGAGGTAGGGCAGCGCGGCCTGGCTGCAAACCATCACGGCGCGGGTGTTGATCTGGTACATCAGGTCGAAGCGCTTAGGCTCCAGGCGCTCCACGCCGACCAGCTTGATGGCACCGGCGTTGTTCACCACCGCGTCGATCCCGCCGAAGTGTTCGGCGGCCTTGGCCATGGCGTCGCGCACGGCATTCTCGTCGCGCACGTCCAGTTGCAGGGCCAGCGCCTTGCCGCCGGCGGCCTCGACTTCCTCGGCGACGCTGAAGATGGTGCCATCGAGTTTCGGGTGGGGCTCGGCGCTCTTGGCGGCGATGACGATGTTGGCGCCATCGCGGGCGGCGCGCAGGGCGATCTCGCGGCCGATGCCACGGCTGGCGCCGGTGATGAAGAGGGTTTTGCCGGAAAGGGACATATTGTGTGCTCCGTGTTCTTGTTGTCTTGTTCTGACGGAAAGGGTGATCGCAGGATCTGTAGGAGCGAGCTTGCTCGCGAACGCGCCCTCGCTGCGGGGGATTGTTCGCGAGCAAGCTCGCTCCTACGAAAAGCGGTTCAGGCAGACTCCAGCGCCTCGACCTCCACCAGCAATTGCCGGGATTTCACCTGTTCGCCCTTGATCACCTGCACGCGGCGGATCACGCCGTCGACGCCGGCCTTGAGCGGGTGCTCCATCTTCATCGCTTCGAGCACCAGCAGCAGTTGGCCCTTGCTGACCCGCGTGCCCTCGGCCACCAGCACGTCGACGATGGCGCCATCCATCGGCGCCTTCACTGTGCCGGAGCCCGCGCCTGCGGAAGCGCCGGCTGGTTCATGGGTGACGTCCTGCAGTTCCAGGTTGCCGTCCGCGCCATACAGCCACAGGCGTGCCCCATCGCGGTGGAAAGGCAGGAGGCGGCGCACGCCGTCGGCTTCAAGTATGGCGTCGCCGTTCTCTTCGCCGAGCAGGCGCAGGTTGATCTCGCTGTCACCGATGCGCGCCAGCAGCGTCGGCTGGGGACCGTGCTCGCGCACCTCCAGCTCGACGACGAACTTTTCCTCGCCATGCTTGAGCGCAAAGCGCCACGGCGCGCTGCCCGCACTGCGCCAGCCGGAAAGGCCGGGCTGGTGCGCGCGATCGCTGGCAGAGGCCTGGTAGAGCAGGGCGGCGGCGCAGGCCAGTTCCAGTACCTGCGGCTGGCGCGGGGCCAGGCTCGGATCGCCGGCAAACTGCTCGCCGATGAACGCGGTGGTGGCCTTGCCGGCGGCGAACTCCGGGTGCTTGAGCAGGTTGGCGAGGAAGCGCTGGTTGCCGGTCACGCCCAGCAGCACGCAATCCTCGACGGCGCGCACCAACTTGCGCCGGGCCTCGTCTCGGGTGGCGCCGTGGGCGATGACCTTGGCCAGCATCGGGTCATAGAACGGCGTCACTGGCTGGCCTTCGCGCAGGCCGTGGTCGATGCGGATGCCGCCCAGCTGCGGCGGCGTCCAGCGCAGTATCTGGCCGGTCTGCGGGAGGAAACCGTGGCCAGCGTCTTCGGCATACAGACGCACTTCGATGGCGTGGCCCTTGAGCTGGATCTGCTCCTGCGTCAGCGGCAGCGGATGGCCTTCGGCGACGCGGATCTGCCAGGCCACCAGGTCCTGGCCGGTGACCAACTCGGTGACCGGGTGCTCCACCTGCAGGCGGGTGTTCATTTCCAGGAAGTAGAAGGCGCCGCTGGGGTCCAGCAGGAACTCCACGGTGCCGGCGCCCAGATAGTTGACCGACGCGGCGGCCTTTACCGCGGCCTCGCCCATGGCCGCGCGCAGTTCCTCGCTGAGTACGGGGCAGGGCGCTTCCTCGATGACTTTCTGGTGGCGGCGCTGCACCGAGCAGTCGCGCTCGCCCAGATAAACGATGTGGCCGTGGCTGTCGCCGAATACCTGGATTTCCACGTGGCGCGGCTGCACCACAGCCTTTTCCAGGATCAGCTCGCCGCTACCGAAGGCGTTCTGCGCTTCCGAGCGCGCGGTGCGCAGCTGTTCGGCGAGGTCTTCGCTGCGGGTCACCAGACGCATGCCGCGTCCGCCACCGCCGGCGCTGGCCTTGATCATCAGCGGGTAACCGATGCGCTGCGCTTCGCGGGTGAGGGTGGCGTCGTCCTGTTCCGCGCCTTCGTAGCCGGGGATGCAGGGCACGCCGGCTTCGAGCATGGCGATCTTCGACAGGCGCTTGCTGCCCATCAGGTGGATGGCTTCCACGCCAGGGCCGATGAAGACGATGCCAGCGGCCTCGCAGGCGCGGGCGAAGTCGGCGTTCTCCGAGAGGAAGCCGTAGCCGGGGTGGACGGCGCCGGCGCCGGTGCGCTGCGCCGCGTCGAGAATCGCTTCCGGCTTCAGGTAGGACTGGCCCACGGGCGCCGGGCCGATGCACACGGCTTCGTCGGCCAGTTGCACATGGCGGGCGTTGGCGTCGGCCTCGCTGTACACGGCCACGGTGCGGTAGCCCAGGTCGTGGGCGGTGCGGATCACCCGGCAGGCGATCTCGCCACGGTTGGCGATGAGGATCTTGTCGAAGCTGGGCATGACGGTTTCCTCGGGGCTACTGCGCCCAGTTCGGTTTGCGTTTCTGCACGAAGGCCAGGGTGCCTTCGGCGCCTTCCGCACCGGTCACCGCAGCGGCGAACTGGCGGGCGGCATCGTCCAGCAGCGGGCCGAGGGCCTGGGTCTCGGTGGCCAGCAGCAGCGCCTTGGTGGCGGCGTTGGCACCGGGGGCACAGCGGCGGATCTGGTCGAGCGTCTGGGCAAGCTGTTCGCCGAGGCTTTCGGCGCTGTCCGCGCAGGCATGCACCAGGCCCAGGCGCAGCGCCTCGCGGCCGTCGAAGCGGGCGGCGGTGAGCGCCAGGCGGCGCGCGTGGGTCAAGCCGATGCGCTTCACCACGAAGGGCGCGATCTGCGCCGGCAGGATGCCGAGGCTGGTTTCCGGCAGGCCGAACTGCGCGTCCGCCGCCGCCAGGGCGATGTCCGAGACGCAGGCGAGGCCGAAGCCGCCGCCGAGCACCGCGCCTTCCAGCACCGCGACCAGCACCTGGGGTTGCGCCTGGGCTTCCTCCAGCAGGCCGCCGAAGGCACGGTTCAGTGTTGCATAGGCGTCTGGCCCGGCAGCGCGGGCGCCAGCCATGTCCTTGATGTCGCCACCGGCGCAGAAGTGCCCGTCGGCGCCGCGCAGGACGATGGCGCGCACCGCGCGGTCGTCGCGCACGGCGGCGAGCACCGCGCTCAGTTCGCTGACCATCGCCAGGCTCATGGCGTTGCGGCTGTCCGGGCGATTCAGGGTGACGTGCAGCACGCCGCCGTCACGTTCCAGCAGCAGGGTTTCGCAGTTCGGCAGGGTCATGGCGTCAGCCCTTCTTCTTGCCCGGAAGGGTGCCCATCATCTTGCAGATGATGCCCAGCATGATTTCGTCCGCGCCGCCGCCAATGGATACCAGGCGGGTGTCGCGGTAGGCGCGGGAGACGGGGTTTTCCCACATGAAGCCCTGGCCGCCCCAGTACTGCAGGCAGGCGTCGGTGACTTCGCGGGCCAGGCGGCCGACCTTGAGCTTGGCCATGGAGGCCAGGCGGGTCACATCCTTGCCGCGGATGTACTGTTCGGTGGCCTGGTAGGTGAGGGCGCGCAGGCACTCGATCTCGGTCATCAGCTCGGCCATGCGGAAGTGGATGACCTGGTTGTCGATCAGCGCCTGGCCGAAGGTCTTGCGCTCCTTGCAGTAGTCGATGGTGGCGTTGACGCAGTACTCCAGGCCCTTGATCCCGCTGGCGGCGCCGAACAGGCGTTCTTCCTGGAACTGCAGCATCTGCATCATGAAGCCCGCGCCCTCGGCGCCGATGCGGTTGCGCTGCGGGACGCGCACGTCATCGAAGAACACCTGGGCGGTCTCCGAGCTGCGCATGCCGAGCTTGTCCAGGTGCGGGCTGACGCTGATGCCCTTGGACTTCATCGGCACCATGATCAGCGACTTGTTGACGTGGGGCTTGTCGTCGGAGGTATTGGCCAGCAGGCAGATGAAGTCGGCGGAGGGCGAGTTGGTGATCCACATCTTGCTGCCGTTGATGACGTAGTCGTCGCCATCCTTGCGCGCGGTGGTCTTCAGCCCGGCGACGTCGGAACCGGCACCCACTTCCGAGACGCCGATGCAGCCGACCATTTCGCCGGCGATGGCCGGGCGGAGGAATTCCTCGCGCAGCTCATCGGAGCCGAAGCGCGCCAGGGCCGGGGTGCACATGTCGGTCTGCACGCCCAGGGCCATCGGCACGCCGCCACAATGGATGGTGCCGAACTCTTCGGCGGCGACCACCGAGTAGCTGTAGTCCAGGCCCATGCCGCCGAATTTCTCCGGCTTGGAGATACCCAGCAGGCCCAGGTCGCCGGCCTTCTTGAAGACCTCGTGGATCGGGAAGCGACCGGCCTTTTCCCATTCGTCAACGTAGGGATTGATCTCCTTCTCGACGAAGTTGCGGACGGTGCGGCGGAGCTCTTCGTGTTCCTGGGTGAAGATCATTGTTGTTGTTCTCCTTTAGCCTGAGTTGTTCCCTTGCCCTCTCCCCAACCCTCTCCCTGAAGGGAGAGGGGGCTGTTCGGAGCGGGCTGGAAGTTCGCTTTACGCCGGGTCGCTTTGGCTCCCTCTCCCTTCAGGGAGAGGGCGGGGGGAGAGGGGCTTTTGCCCGCACTCCCGTCAGAACCTCGCTACCCCAAAACTATTACCCTTGAGCGGCCGTACGGCCGCCTCCGCGCAGATGTCCAGCAGATAGCCGAGCAACTGGCGCGTGTCGCGCGGGTCGATCAAGCCGTCGTCCCACAGGCTGGCGGTGCCATAGAGCGCGGTGGACTGGGCGTCGAGTTTCTGCGCAGTCATCTGTTCGAGCATGTCGAGCATCTTCGGGTCGGGCTCCTTGCCCTCCTTGGCGTGCTTCTCCTCGGTGACGATGCGTAGCACCTTGCCGGCCTGGGCGCCGCCCATCACGGCGGTGCGGCTATTGGGCCAGGCGAAGATGAAGCGTGGGTCCAGCCCGCGGCCGCACATGGCGTAGTTGCCGGCACCGTAGGAGCCGCCGACGACCAGGGTGAGCTTGGGCACCGTGGCGTTGGCCACTGCCTGGATCATCTTCGAACCGTGCTTGATCACCCCCAGGCGCTCGGATTCGGTACCGACCATGAAGCCGGTGGTGTTGTGCAGGAACAGGATCGGCGTGTTGCTCTGCTCGCACAGCTGGATGAACTGTGCCGCCTTGGCCGCGCCCTGCGGGGTGATCGGGCCGTTGTTGCCGATCAGACCGCAGGCGTGGCCTTCGATGTGCAGATGGCCGCAGACGGTCTGGCAGTCGAACTCGTTCTTGAAGTCGAGGAAGCGCGAGCCGTCGGCGATGCGCGCGATGATCTCGCGCACGTCATAGGGCTTCTTCGCGTCCGCCGGGACCACGCCGAGCAGTTCCTCGGCCGGGTACAACGGTGCTTCCCATTCTTTTTTCGGGCGAGCCGGCAACTGCGCATTCCACGGCAGCGAAGCGAGGATCTCGCGGGCGAGGCGCACGCCGTCGGCGTCGTTCTCCGCGAGGTACTCGGCGGTGCCGGCGACCTGGGCGTGCAACTCGGCGCCGCCCAGTTCCTCATCGGTGGCGATTTCGCCGGTGGCGGCCTTGAGCAGTGGCGGCCCGGCGAGGAACATCTTGGCCTTGCCGCGCACCACCACCACGTAGTCCGACAGTCCCGGCTGGTACGCGCCGCCGGCGGTGGACGAGCCGTGGACCACGGTGATTTGCGGAATGCCCATCGCCGACATGCGTGCCTGGTTGGCGAAACCGCGCGCACCCTCTACGAAGATGTCCGCCGCGTAGTTCAGGTTGGCGCCGCCGCTCTCGGTCAGCGCCACCACCGGCAGCTTGTTCTCGAAGGCGATCTGCTGCAGGCGCAGGGTCTTCTTCAGCCCGGTGGGGGAGATGGTGCCGCCCTTGATTGCGCTGTTGCTGGCGGTCACCAGGCAGCGCACCCCGGCGATGTAGCCGATGCCGGAGATGATGCCGCCGCCGGCCTGGGTGCCGTCCTTGTCGTCATGCAGCTTGTAGCCTGCCAGCGAGGAGATTTCGAGGAACGGCGCGCCAGGGTCCAGCAGCAGGTTCAGGCGTTCGCGGGGCAGCAATTGACCGCGCTTGTCGAACTTGGGCTTGGCCTCGGCGGCCTTGTCCAGCACCTTCTGTTCTACCTCGCGGAAGCTCGCCACGGCGGCCAGCATGGCCTCGCGGTTGCGGGCGAATTCTTCGCCCTGAGGGTCGAGTTCGGATTGGATGACGGGCATCGCTTACTCCTGATCCTTCAGCACGTCGGGCAGGTAGGCGCGGTGGAAACCGTTGTAGGAACGGCTCTGCCCCGGCTTGCCCTTCACCAACGGGAAGGCGCGGCTGCCCTGGCTGGCGGCGCCGTCGATGCGAATGGTGTTGCCGCTGATGAAGGCGGCGCCGGGAGAGAGCAGGAAGACGATGGCGGCGGAGACTTCCGACTCGGTACCGATGCGCTTGAGCGGCACGTGCTCGCGCAGGGTCGGGATCACCGCCTTGAACGCTCCCTCGTAGGTGTCCATGCCGCTGGAAGCGACCCAACCGGGCGCCACGGCGTTGACCCGCACCCCGGCGTGGCCCCACTCGATGGCAGCGGTCTTGGTGAAGTTCTCCATGCCGGCGCGGGCGGCGCCGGAGTGGCCCATGCCAGGCATGCCGCCCCACATGTCGGCGAGCATGTTGACGATGCTGCCGCCAGTCTTGCTCAGGCTCTGGTTGAACACTTCGCGGGCCATCAGGAAGCCGCCCACCAGGTTGGTGCGCACCACGGCCTCGAAGCCCTTCAGGTTGATCGAGGCCAGCGGCGCGGGGTACTGGCCGCCGGCGTTGTTGACCAGGTGATGGATCGGCCCGCGCTCGGCGAGGACCTGCGCCACCAGCGCCTTCACCGCTTCTTCGTCGCGGATGTCGCAGCTGTGCCAGCTGGCGCTGCCGCCGTCCTCGATGATTTCACCAGCGGTCTTCTCCAGCTTCTCGGCTTTGCGTCCGACCAGCACCACGTGGGCGCCGAGGGCCGCCAGCTCATGGGCGGTGCAACGGCCGATGCCGCTGCCGCCGCCGGTGACGATGATGGTCTGGCCGTCGAACAGGCCGGGCTTGAAGATCGAGTCGTAGCTCATTGTTGTTCTGACTCCGAGGTATCCCGTAGGGCGAATGAAGCGGCACGCTTCATTCGCCGTTGGTGATTGGCGGATAACGCTGGTGGCGTTATCCGCCCTACGTTCATTTCATTGGCGCGCGTTCACTTCATCGGCGATGTGCTGCGGCACCGCCACCGGGAATTCCAGCAACTGCTGGGCGAAAGCCTTGCCCTGCGGGTCGATGCGCAGGCTCGCGACGCCGCCGCCGCCCAGGGCGTTCTCCAGCAGGAAGTTCAGGCTGTGGGTGCCGGGCAGGTGCCAGCGGCTGACGCGGCCAAGCTGCGGGTCGAGCACGTGCTGCATCCACTCGGCCACGGCGCCTTCGCTCAGCGCCTCGGCGATCCACGGCAGGTATTCGGCCTTGCGGGCCATGACGCCGATATTGCTGTGGTTGCCCTTGTCGCCGGAGCGCGCCACGGCCAGCTTCACCAGCGGTACGCTGGCCTGGGCCGGGCCGCTGGCGGCCGGTACGGGAAAGTCGTCGGCCAGTGCGGTCGGGTCGAAGGTGCCGAGGGCGGGCAGGGCGGCGCCGTGGCGCTCACCGTCGATGTCCACAGCCAGCTCGCAGCGGTCCTTGTCGATCAGGAAGGAGAACAGGCGGATCACCGGGTACACGGTCGGTCGGCCGCCGACGATGCCGGTCAGGCCCGGCGCCATGCCGGTGGCGGCCTGGGCGATCTCGCGGGAGAACAGCACCAGCGCTTCCTTGCGGCTGTGCCGCACGGCAAGCTTCACGACGATCTCGCGGTTGTCGCTGCGGCGCCCGTGCGGGCCGTAGGTGGCTTCGCTGCCGAGCAGTTCCACGCTGACCTCGCGGTAAGGACCCCAACCGCGTTCCATGAGGATTTCCTCAGTCTTGGTGATGATCGCCTGGCTGACTCGCTCGGCCTTCTTCACCGCGTCGATGCCGGCGATCAGGCAGCTGGCGGTGCAGCGGAATCCGTCCGGATAGGTGGCGCTGACCTTGTATTGCCCGGTCGGCGGCAGACCGCGTGCGCCGCTGACGGCCACGCGGTTGTCACCCACTTGGGCGAGTTCGACCTGGGTGAAATCGCAGACCACGTCGGGCAGCAGGTAGGCGCGCGGGTCGCCGATCTCGTAGAGCATCTGCTCGCCCACCGACAGCGGCGTCACCAGCCCGCCGGTGCCTTGCGGCTTGGTCACCACGAAGTCGCCGCTGGCCTGTACTTCGACGAGCGGGAAGCCAATGTGCTCGTAGTCCGGCACGCTTTCCCAGTCGGTGAAGTTGCCGCCGGTGCACTGCGCGCCGCATTCGATGATGTGCCCGGCCAGCGCGGCCTGGGCCAGCTTGTCGTAGTCGTTCCAGGCCCAGCCGAATTCGTGTACCAGGGCGGCGCTGACCACCGCGCTGTCCACCACGCGGCCGGTGATGACGATATCGGCGCCGGCCTTCAGCGCTTCGACGATGCCGGGGGCGCCGAGGTAGGCGTTGACCGAGACGCACATCGGCGGCATCGGTGCGCCCGAGAACATCTCGCGGATGCCGGCCTTGGCCAGTTCGCCCAGGCGCGGCTGCAGGTTGTCGCCGTGCACCACGGCGATCTTCAGCGCCACACCAGCCTTCTCGCAGGCGGCGGCGAGGGCGCTGGCGCAGGCTGCGGGATTCACCCCGCCGGCGTTGCTGATCACGCGCACCTGCTTCGCCGCGATGTCACCCAGCAGGGGTGTCATCACTTCGACGAAGTCGGTGGCGTAGCCTGCCTCGGGATTCTTCAGGCGGGCGCCGGCCATGATCGACATGGTGATTTCGGCGAGGTAGTCGAATACCAGGTAATCCATTTCCGCGCCGCGCACCAATTGTGCGGCGGCAGTGGAGGTGTCGCCCCAGAAGGCGGAGGCGCAGCCGATACGTACGGTTCTAGTCATTGTTCTGCCCGTGACGCTGAGTGATGGATCGACATTACCAAGCAAGCGCTTGGTTGAAAAGCCCCGAAAGTACGACAACCCCAACCAATGGATGGCCAAGCGCTTGCTTGGTTGGGCTTCGGGGGCTTACATTTCGTCAGACAACACAAGCACTTGCAGGGCGTTTCGATGAATCGCCCTGAGCAGATCGGCCGATGGGCCTGATGGGGAGAGAACAGCGTGGATGACCGCAAAGCCCGCGAAGTGATGCTGGAGCTGGTCAAGACCGGGCAGATCACCGACCCGGAGAGCGCCCGCGGCAAGCTGTTGCACACAGCCGCGCACCTGTTCCGCAGCAAGGGCTACGAGCGCACCACGGTGCGCGACCTGGCCGGCGCGGTGGGCATCCAGTCCGGCAGCATCTTTCATCACTTCAAGAGCAAGGACGAAATCCTCCGCTCGGTGATGGAGGAAACCATCCTCTACAACACCGCCCTGATGCGTGCCGCGCTTGCCGATGCGACGACCTTGCGCGAGCGCTTGCTGGCGCTGATCCGCTGCGAGCTGCAGTCGATCACCGGCGGCACCGGCGAGGCGATGGCGGTGCTGGTCTATGAATGGCGCTCGCTATCGGAAGAGGGCCAGGCCTACATCCTCAGCCTGCGCGACATCTACGAGCAGATGTGGCTGGAGGTGCTGGAAGAGGCCCGCGCGGCCGGCTTCAGCCAGGGCGACCCGTTCATCCTGCGGCGCTTCCTGACCGGGGCGCTGTCCTGGTCCATCACCTGGTTCCGCCCCGAAGGCAGCCTGACCCTCGACGAGCTGGCCGAGCAGGCGTTGTTATTGGTGATTCGGGATTAGCTACAAGCGGCAGGCTACAGGCTGCAGGCAAGAGCGCATTGACGCCGCCTGTGGCCTAAAGCCTGAAGCCTGCCGCTGCCCCTCTCAGATAATCCGCAACGGATAGCTGAACAGCAGCAGATGCAGGCAGTTCACCGCCGCATGCAGCAGCACCGGCACCGCCAGGCGCCCGCTGAAGTGGAAGGCCAGGCCGTAGCCCAGGCCGGCGATGCCTGCGACCACGGCGAACAGCGGATTGATCGGCCAGTGCACCATGCCGAACAGCACGCTGGCGACCGCCACCCCGGCGACGGCGCCCAGGCGGCGCACCAACTCAGTCTGCAGCAGACCGCGGAAGAAGGCTTCCTCGGTCAGCGAGATTACGCAGACATTGACCAGCATCCATAGCCAGAAGCCGGGCGGCCATTTCGGGTTCCATACCACCAGGCCACCAGCGACGGCCACCAGCGGCACGGCGAAAAGAGTGGTGACGATGACGATGGCGGCGAAGTCCGGCGAGCGCTTCTCCGTCGGCACGGAGTCGCGGCGCAGCCACCAGGCGAGCAGGGTCGCGCCGACCAGCGCCTTGTCCCAGGACAGGTGCAGCGCATAGACAGGAGCGTCCGGGCTGAGCTGGCGCACCGGCCAGAGGGTCCAGGAGGTAGTGCCCGGCAGCAGGTGTGCGGCCAGGGCGATGCTGAGCACGAGGCACACCAGCCACCAGATCAGGCGCGGCAAGCGATGCTCGCCATAGAGGGTCCAGGCGATGTAAACGGCGCCGATCAGCAACCCCACCGGCTGGACGAAACCCAGCGTGACTCCGCAGAGCAACAACACGATTGGCAGCAGCGGCAGGAGTTTCCTGAGCATTCTTTCCTCCATCCAGGGAGGCGCAGTCTAGGCAATTTCGATTGCCGCTGGCCATCGCCATGGCCAGTTTTTAACTGAAACGTCAGTCAGTTAGGCGACTCTCACCGCTTGTCGTCGGCTTCCTTGGCATCCATCTCGGCGTTGCGCTCGTGAATGCGCTTGAGCTGTTCCTCGGTGAGCGGGAGCTTCTTCGCGGTGTCGCGGAGCATCATCAGCGCGCCGACGATTGAGCCCAAGGCTAGGGCGATGATCAACCAGGCATACCAGGGCATGGTCCCGTCTCCGACAGTATTAATAGAAGGTCACGATACGCTGTGATTCAGACCTTGTCAGGCGTGGACCGGTTCAGACCAATTGCTTCGGAGCCCGCCAGCGTCAGGTAAGAGCGACCACAAAGAAGAACCCCGGCGGTTGCCGGGGTTCTTCACTTTCGCGGAGCTATCAGGCGCCGGTGAGCATGGCGTCCGCCGGGGCGCTGGCGCGATGGGCGGCGGTGAGCTGGAAGTAGACGAAGCCGGCCGCCATGAAGGCCAGGAATATTCCGGCGATCTGCAGGTTGAACCAGATCATCGCCACCAGGCACAGCACGGCCAGCGCCAGGGCGATGCCCGGCACCACGGGGAAGCCCGGCGCGCGGAAGCTGCGCTCGAGGTCCGGTTCGCTGCGGCGCAGCTTGAACAGGCTGAGCATGCTCATGATGTACATGACGATGGCGCCGAACACGCTCATGGTGATCATCGCGGCGGTCAGGCTCATGCCCTGCAGGGCGATCAGGCCGTCGCTGTAGATCGCCGCGATGCCCACCAGGCCGCCGGCGATGATCGCCCGGTGCGGCGTCTGGAAGCGCGACAGCTTGGCCAGGCCGCGCGGCAGGTAGCCGGCGCGGGCCAGCGCAAAGAACTGCCGCGAGTAGCCCAGGATGATGCCGTGGAAGCTGGCGACCAGGCCGAACAGGCCGATCCACACCAGCATGTGCAGCCAGCCGGAGTTCTCGCCGACCACCATCTTCATGGCCTGCGGCAGTGGGTCGTTGATTCCCGAGAGGGCCTTCCAGTCGCCCGCGCCGCCGGCGAACAGCATCACCCCGAGGGCCAGCACCACCAGGGTCAGGATGCCGCTGACGTAGGCCTTGGGAATGGTGCGTTTCGGGTCTTTGGCTTCCTCGGCCGCCATGGCCGCGCCTTCGATGGCGAGGAAGAACCAGATGGCGAAGGGGATCGCCGCGAAGATCCCGCCAATCGCTGCGCCGCCGAAGCTGTCGGAGCCGGCCCAGCCATTGAGCACGAAGTTGCTGAAGCTGAAGCCCGGCGCCACTACGCCCATGAACACCAGCAACTCGGCCACTGCGAGGATCGTGACGATCAGCTCGAAGGTGGCGGCGATGCTGACGCCGAGGATGTTCAGGGTCATGAAGATCAGGTACGCGCCGACTGCCGCGTGCTTCGGATCCAGCGACGGAAACTGCACGTTGAGGTAGGCGCCAATGGCCATGGCAATGGCCGGCGGGGCGAAGACGAACTCGATCAGCGTGGCGAGCCCGGCCACCAGCCCGCCTTTCTCGCCGAAGGCGCGGCGGCTGTAGGCGAAGGGCCCGCCGGCGTGGGGAATGGCGGTGGTCAGCTCGGTGAAGCTGAAGATAAAGCAGGTGTACATGGTCGCCACCAGCAGGGTGGTGACCAGGAAGCCGAGGGTGCCGGCCACGCCCCAGCCATAGCTCCAGCCGAAATATTCACCGGAAATCACCAGGCCCACGGCAATGCCCCACAGGTGCAGGGTGCCGAGGGTGGGTTTGAGTTGCGTGCTCATGCGAGGTCTCCAGGACAGAGGATGAAAGACACGACCCGTGCGTTCGTGCAGTGGCCGTGCCATTCCCCGGAGCCCGGTCGCAAACTGCCTGATCGCGTCGTTTCGCGAACATTCGCCACCTGTTCGCCTGCTTCGAAGCGGTGCGGAGGTGTTTCGCGCGTCCCGTTCGGGTGCGCCGCAGCGGCGCTTGTTGCAGGGCGATGACCGCGCCGTGAAGCTTCCCGAGCACGCGACGGCTGTCACAGGATGGCAATCTGCCGCTGGTCTACTGGCGCCCATCCCAGCGACCGGAGATTCGCCGATGACCACCCGCGCCCTGCACGAGCTGTTGCGCCAGGTAGCGCCCTTGGCCCCGGAACTGAGCATCAGCGACGTGGCTGAGCGCTTCCTCGACGCCGAGCACCGTTCCTTCCTCTCGCTGCCGGTGGTGGACGCCGCCGGCCTGCCGCTGGGGCTGGTCAGCCGCAACGGCCTGCAGGACATCTTCATGCAGCGCTTCGGCCGCGACCTCTGGGGCCGCCGCCCGGCCAGCGACGTGATGAACGCGCAGCCGCTCAAGGTGCGTGCCGACCTCAGCCTCGAAGAAGCCTCGCAGCAGGTCACCGCGCAGCTGAGCTACCCGATCACCGAGGACTTCGTGCTGATCGACGAGCAGGGCCGCTACCTCGGCCTGGGCACCGTGCTCGACCTGCTCAAGGCCATGGAGCAGCGCGTCGCCCAGCGCAACCGCGTGCTCCACCAGACCCTGCAGGACCTGCGCGAATCCCAGGCGCAGCTGGTGCAGTCGGAGAAGATGGCCTCCCTCGGGCAGATGGTCGCCGGCGTCGCCCACGAGCTGAACACCCCGCTGGGCTACGTGAAGAACAATGTCGCGCTGCTGCGCGAGCTGCTGATCCCGTTGCTGGGCCTGACCGAGGCGCAGAGCCTACTCAACGAGTGCCTGGATGATCCTGCCTGCGATCCCGAGCAACTCACCCGTGCCCGCGTCGCCTTCGAGCAGGCCCGTGACGAAGTCGCGCTGGAGCAACTGGTGGGCGATCTCGACCAGCTGTTCGGCGATACCGACTTCGGCTTGGCGCAGATCGGCGAACTGGTCGGCGGGCTGAAGGACTTCGCCCGCCTGGACCGCGCCCGCAGCGAGGAAGTCGACCTCAACGACTGCGTGCGCAGTGCGCTGCTGATCGCCCGCAACAGCATCAAGGAAAAGGCCGAGGTCGCCACCCAGCTCGGCGCACTGCCCAAGGTCGCCTGCGCCGCCAGCCAGATCAACCAGGTGCTGCTCAACCTGCTGACCAACGCCGCCCAGGCCATGGAGAAGTTCGGCCTGATCCAGGTGAAATCCTGGGCCGATGAAACCCACGTGCACCTCTCGGTGCAGGACAATGGCAAGGGCATGAACGAGGAGGTGCGTGCGCGCATCTTCGACCCCTTCTTCACCACCAAGCCGGTGGGGCAGGGCACGGGCCTGGGCCTGTCGATCAGCTACAAGATCGTCCAGGACCACGGCGGCCGCATCCGCGTGGCGTCCGAACCCGGACGCGGCACGCGATTCCTCATCAGCCTGCCGCTTGCGCAGGTCAGCGAACTGAAACGGAGCGCCTGAACATGAGCCAGCAGCCTGTCCGCATCCTCTTCGTCGACGACGAGGAACGCATCCTGCGCAGCCTCGCGATGCAGTTCCGCCGTCACTACGACGTGCTGGTGGAGACCGACCCGCACAAGGCCCTGCAGCGCCTGCGCGAGGAGCGCATCGACATCCTCGTCAGCGACCAGCGGATGCCGCAGATGACCGGCGCCGAGCTGCTGGCCCAGGCCCAGGAGATCGCCCCGGATACCCTGCGCATCCTGCTGACCGGCTACTCCGACCTCGATGCGGCGGTGGACGCGCTAAACAGCGGCGGCATCTTCCGCTACCTGACCAAGCCCTGGGACCCGCAGGAAATGGCCTTCACCCTGCGTCAGGCGGCCGAGATCGCCCTGCGCCAGGCGCCGGTCGAGCCCATCGACACCAAGGCCATCAGCCGTGTGGTAGCGCCGCTCAATGTGCTGCTGCTGGACGAGGACCCCGAGACCCTGGCCAGCGTCGGCGAGTTCTGCAGCGCCGGCACCCACCAGTTGCACCGCGCGCGCAACCTGGCCGAGGCCATCCTGCGGCTGAACAGCGAGCCGATCGACATCCTCGTCAGCGACCTCAAGCTTGCCGGCGAGGACACCGCGCCGCTGCTCAAGTCCCTGGCCCAGGCCCACCCACGCCTGCTGAGCATCGTCGTCACGCCGTTCCGCGACACCCAGGACCTGCTGGCGCTGATCAACCAGGCGCAGATTTTTCGCTACCTGCCCAAGCCGATCCGTCGCGGGCTGTTCGAGAAGGGCCTGAAGGCCGCCGCCGAGCAGGCGCTGCTGTGGCGCGCGCAGCCAGAGCAGAAGGTCGCCCGCATCGCCGAGGTGCCGCGCGAGGAGCGCGAGCGCGAGAAGGTCGGCAGCCTGCTGGGCATGCTCGGCCGCCTGCGCGAGCGGCTGAGTGCCTGATCGCCGTCGGCGACGCAGCATTCCTGCCGGGCGGGCTACGGAAGTCGGCGCGTTTCTGCGACAATGCGCGCCGATTTTTTCGATACCCGCGAGAGAGCCCATGTCCGCCTGCCAGACCCCGATCATCGTCGCCCTGGATTTCCCCACCCGCGAAGCCGCGCTGGCGCTGGCCGACCAGCTGGACCCGAAACTGTGCCGGGTGAAAGTGGGCAAGGAGCTGTTCACCAGCTGCGCCGCCGGTATCGTCGAGACCCTGAACAACCGCGGCTTCGAAGTCTTCCTGGACCTGAAATTCCACGATATCCCCAACACCACCGCGATGGCCGTGCGCGCCGCCGCCGAGATGGGCGTGTGGATGGTCAATGTGCACTGCTCCGGCGGCCTGCGCATGATGAGCGCCTGCCGTGAGACCCTGGACGCCTTCAATGGCCCGTCGCCACTGCTGATCGGCGTGACCGTGCTGACCAGCATGGAGCGCGAGGACCTGGCCGGCATCGGCCTGGACGTCGAGCCCCAGGAGCAGGTGCTGCGGCTTGCTAGTCTCGCCCAAAAGGCTGGCATGGACGGCCTGGTGTGCTCCGCCCAGGAAGCGCCCGCGCTGAAGGCCGCGCACCCGGCGCTGCAACTGGTCACCCCCGGCATCCGTCCGGCCGGCAGCGCCCAGGACGACCAGCGCCGCATCCTCACCCCGCGCCAGGCGCTGGACAACGGCTCCGACTACCTGGTGATCGGCCGCCCGATCAGCCAGGCCGCCGACCCAGCCAAGGCCCTGGCCGAGATCGCTGCCAGCCTCGCCTGACGCTTTTTTCGGACAACAAAAAGCCCGCATCGCTGCGGGCTTTTTGTTGTGTCTCTTCGTAGGAGCGAGCAAGCTCGCTCCTACGAAGAGACAAGTGTTAGCCGTGTGCTTCAGCGGTCGCTTGAGCCCGACCAACCCAACGCTCGCGCAGCACGTCGTACACCCAGTTGAACACCAGCGCGTAGGGCAGGAAGAACAGCACCAGGCCGATGTCGAGGATGAACGCCTCCAGCAGGCTCACCGACAGCCACCAGGCGGCCAGCGGCACCAGCAGGATGATCAGGCCCAGCTCGAACAGCGAGGCATGCAGCACGCGCACGGCCAGGGTGCGGCTGAAGCCCATGCGGCGCTGCGCGCGGTCGAAGGCGGCGTTGAACAGCATGTTCCATACGGTGGCGATGGCCGAGAACATCAGGGTCATGGCGCCCATGTGGCCCAGCGGTTTATCCATCAGCCAGGCCAGGGTCGGTGCGCAGATCACCACCGCCAGCAGTTCGAAAAGGCCGGCGTGGAACATCCGCTCTTTCAGGGTTTTAGTGGGAGTCATGGGGTATCTCCAGGCATAAAGCTCTCAATTCACGAGAAGGCCGACTCCGTCGGTCCGGCGCCATTATCATCGGTCGACCGGCTGGATCTAAGTTGGATACCATCGGCTTAACCGATGGAAGAGGCTGCCACCATGCAATACTCCCCCGAATCCCTGCAGGCCTTCGCCGAGGCCGCCTGCCTGGGCTCGTTCAGCGCCGCCGCGCGCAAGCTGGGCAAGAGCCAGTCCACCGTCAGCGAGGCCATCGCCCGCCTGGAGATCGACCTCGGCCTGACCCTGTTCGACCGCAGCAGTCGCCAGCCGCAGCTGACCGAGGCCGGCCACGCGCTGCTCGGGCGGGTGGAGGAAGTGCTGATGGCCAACGACCGCCTCGGCCAGCTCGCCCATCAGCTCGTCGGAGGACTGGAGTCGCGGGTGACCCTGGCGATGTCGGACACCTACCAGTCGGCCGAATTCGAGGCCCGGCTGGCGGAGATCGATGCGCGTTATCCGGACCTGGAGTTCGAATGGCTGATCGCCGAGGACAGCGACGTGCTCGACCTGGTCGTCCAGGGCCGCGCCAGCCTTGGTTTGCTGGCGGCACAGAAGGATTACCCACCGGACGTCAGCTCGGCGACGCTGAGCGAACAGGCCGAGTTCGGCCTCTTCGTCAGCCGCGATCATCCGCTGGCCGGCCGCGCCCAGGTAGAGCGCGAGGACCTGCTGGCGTACCGGGCGCTGCGCCTGAACACCTACCTGGATGACGCCGCCCCGATGCTCGGCGGCCGCTGCTGGAGCGCGCCCAACTACCTGCTATTGCTGGACATGGCGGTACTGGGCTTCGGCTGGATCGAATTGCCCAGCTGGATGGTAGGACGTTTCGCCAGTGGGCGTATGCAGGAACTGAAGGTCGCTGGCTGGCCACGCCGGGTGGCGGTGGACGTGATCTGGTCGCGGCAACGGCGGCTGGGCCCCGCCGCGAGTTGGTTGGCGGAGCGCCTGCTGGGGCGCTAGGCGCTCTGGATCACGGCTCTAGATCACAGATTGCGGACTAAATGTGTCGGAGCCTTTGATGCTCCGTCGTGGACCAGTAGGATCGGAGTTTTCCGCGTAAGGAAGGGACGGGATGCACGCCAAGCTGGAGAATTGTCTGAAGGCAGTCGATCAGGTGCTGCTGGGCAAGGAAGTGCAGGTAAGACTGGCGCTGACCTGCCTGCTGGCGCGTGGGCATCTGCTCATCGAAGACCTGCCCGGCATGGGCAAGACCACCCTTAGTCATGCGCTGGCGCGGGTGCTCGGGCTGAGCTTCCAGCGCATCCAGTTCACCTCCGACCTGTTACCCGGCGATGTGCTGGGCACCTCGGTGTTCGACAAGGACACCGGGCAGTTCGTCTTCCACGCCGGGCCGATCTTTTCCGAGCTGGTGCTGGCCGACGAGATCAACCGTGCCACGCCCAAGAGCCAGAGCGCGCTGCTCGAGGCGATGGAGGAGGGGCAGGTGACCATCGAGGGCGCGACCCGTCCGCTGCCCGAGCCCTTCTTCGTCATCGCCACGCAGAACCCGGTGACCCAGGGTGGCACCTTCGCGCTGCCCGAATCTCAGCTGGACCGCTTCCTCATGCGCCTGTCCCTGGGCTACCCTGGCCGCGCCGCCGAGAAGGCGCTGCTGCTGGGCGAGGCGCGCCGCGACCTGCTGCCGCGCATGGAGCCGATGCTCGATCCGCAGGAACTGCAGGCGCTGCAGGGCGAAGTGCTGGAAGTGCGTGCCAGCGATGCCCTGGTGGATTACGTGCTGCGCCTGGTGGAGGCCACTCGCACCCAGCCGGCCTTCGCCCTTGGCCTGTCGCCGCGCGGCAGCCTGGCGTTGCTGGCGGCGGCCCGTGCCTGGGCGCTGCTGGGCGGGCGCGACTATGTGATCCCTGAAGACGTGCAGGCCGTTCTGCCCTCGGTGGCAGGCCACCGCCTGCGTGACCAGGCGGACCCGGCGGGTCATGGTGGCGGCGCACTGGTGCAGTGGTTGCTGCGCGAAGTCCCGGCTCTCTGAGGGGCTTGCCATGCTCGTCAGGGTCAGGCCGCTGTGGCAGAGCTGGATAGCCCGGCGCATACCGCCTGCGCCGTCGCTGCAGCTCAACCAGCGACGCATCTTCATCATCCCTACGCGGCAGGGCATGGCGTTCGGCGTCGCCCTGCTGCTGATGCTGCTCACGGCAATCAATTACCAGAACAGCCTGGCGTACGGCCTGACCTTCCTGCTGTTGTCGCTGTTCATCGTCGCCATCCTGCACACCTACCGGAACCTCGGCGGCCTGCGTCTGACGGCGCTCGGCGCGCAGCCGGTGTTCGTTGGCGAACAGGCAGCTTTCCGCGTGCGCCTGGAGGGCGAGGGGCGGGCCCGACAGGCCATCGGCCTGGGCTGGGAAACCGAGCGCATGCAGTTCGCCGATGTCACGGCAGAGCAGGCCGAAGAAGTGCTGCTGACGATGACGGCGCAGCGACGCGGCTGGCTGCGTCCCGGTCGCCTGCGCGTGGAAAGCCGATTCCCGCTGGGGCTGCTGGTGGCCTGGAGCTGGGTGGACCTGGACCAGTCGGTACTGGTCTACCCGCATCCGCAGCCCGGCGATCTGCCGCTCGAAGGCGGGCCAGCAGAGAATGACGAAGAGGGTGTGCGTCCCAGCGGCCGCGGAGTCGACGATTACCAGGGGCTGCGGCCCTACCAGCCGGGCGACTCGCGCCGGCGTCTGCACTGGAAGGCCTATTCGCGCGGCCAGGGCCTGCTGGTGAAGGACTTCTCGGCGCTGGCGGGGCGCAACGTCTGGCTGGAGTTCAACAGCCTGGGCGGCGACACCGAGGGGCGCCTTTCACGCCTGTGTTTCTGGGTTCTGCAGCTGTCGCTGCGCCAGCAACCCTTCGGTCTGCGCTTGCCGGATGCGCAACTGGCGGTCGGCCTGGACGATACCCATCGCGATGCCTGCCTTCGCGCCCTGGCGCTGCACGGGACGAAGCGATGAGCAGCGCTGCCGCCGCTTCCACCCAACCGATTCCACGGGTCGCGCTCACCTGGCTGCTGGTAGCCCAGGCGGTGGTGATCATCCCGCACCTGGAGCACCTGCCACTGTGGATCGTCGCGATTTGGCTGGGCTGTGCGGCCTGGCGCATCCAGGTGTTCCGCATGCGCACCAACTACCCCAGCGGCGTCGCCAAGCTGGCGCTGGTGGCGGCGGCCGGGGTAGGAGTGTGGTTCTCCCGTGGCTCGGTGATCGGGCTGGATGCTGGCGTGGTGCTGCTGATCGCCGCCTTCGTGGTCAAGCTGGTGGAGCTCAAGACCCGCCGCGACGCCTGGGTGCTGATCCTGCTGGGATTCTTCGCCGTGACCACCAGCTACCTGTTCCAGGACGACATCATCGCTGCCGCATTCAGCCTGCTGCCGGTGCTGGCCCTGTTGGCGGCGGCCATCGGCCTGCAGCAGAGCAGCTTCGCCGCGCGCCCGATGCCGACCCTGCGCCTGGCCGGCGGCCTGCTGTTGCAGGCGCTGCCGCTGATGCTGCTGATGTTCCTGCTGTTCCCGCGGATGGGGCCGCTGTGGTCGCTGCCGATGCCGGGCGACCAGGCCATGACCGGGCTGAGCGACAGCATGGCGCCAGGAGACATGGTCGAGTTGAGCCAGTCACCCGCGTTGGCTTTCCGGGTGAGTTTTGACGGTCAGCCGCCGCCGCGTTCGCAGCTGTACTGGCGGGCGCTGACCCTGGAGCGCTTCGACGGTGTGCGCTGGAGTACCGCGTTCCAGCGTGGCGATCGTCCGCCGCAATGGCAGCAGCGGGGCCAGCCGTTGCAGTACCAGGTGATCATGGAGCCCAACGGCCGGCCCTGGCTGTTCGCCCTCGACGTGGCGCAGACCAGCCTGGGCGATGCGCGAATGATGAGCGACTTCCACCTGGAGCGACGCCTGCCGGTGCGCCAGGGGCTGATGTACCGTGCCACCTCCTGGCCGGACGCACAGTTGGAGCCGGATGACGCCGCCCGCGCGCAACGGATCAACCTTGCCATGCCACAGGGCGGCAACCCACGGGCCCGCGCCTGGGCGCAGCAACTGCGCGAACGCTACCCGCAGCCGGCAGCGCTGGTGCAGGCGATGCTCCAGCATCTGCGCGAGCAGCCGTTCCGCTACACACTCCGGCCGCCGGATGCCGGCCCGGAACGCATCGACGGCTTTCTCTTCGACACCCGCGCCGGCTTCTGCGAGCACTACGCCGGCGCCATGACCTTCGTCCTGCGCGCTGCCGGTATTCCGGCCCGCGTGGTCACCGGCTACCAGGGCGGCGAGGCGAGTACCTCGGGCAACTACCTGGTGATCCGCCAGTTCGACGCCCATGCCTGGGTCGAGTACTGGCAGGCGGGGCGGGGCTGGACGCGGGTCGACCCGACGGGCGCCGTGGCGCCCGAACGCATCGAGCAGGGGCTGGAGGCGGCGCTGAGCCAGGAAGGCAGCTTCCTGGAGTCCGATCCGTTTTCGCCCCTGCGCTACCGCCATTTCGCGCTGCTCAACCAGCTGCGCATGGCGTGGGACGACGCCAACTATGGCTGGCAACGCTGGGTGCTGGGCTACCAGGCCGAGCAGCAGGGCGACATGCTCAAACGCTGGTTCGGCGGACTCGACCAGCAATGGATTGGCGCCCTGCTGATCGGCGGCGGCGCGTTGTTGCTGGGATTGCTGGCACTGGTGTTGTTCAAGCCCTGGCGGCATACCTCCGATGTCCAGCTACGTAGCTTTCATCGCTTCGAGCAGATGCTCGCGCCGCTGGGCATACGCCGCGAACCGGGCGAGGGCGCGCGGGATTTCTGTCGCCGCGCCATCAAGGTCTTGCCGGCCCACGCACAGGCAATCCGCAGCTACCTGGATGCCTTCGAGAAGCAGCGTTACGGCGGCGCGGCTGCGTCGCCAGCCGAGCTGCGCGGGCACCTGGCATGCCTGCGCCGCGAGCTGCCCTGGCGCCTGCGGCTGTCCCGCGGAAAAGGAACGTGACACTGCGCCCCTTGCCGCTGCGTCGGCCGGGGCTAACCTGATATTTCATCCTCTGAGTGGAGCCCGCCGTGACCTCCTTCTGCGATTACCTGGTAAGTCACCTGATCGAGCAGGAGGTTGCGCTGTTCTCCGCGTCTTCCCGCCTGAAGGCCGGGTCCGACCCGGAAGCGTTGCACGACCTGCGCATTGCCGTCCGCCGGTTGCGCAGCCTGCTGCACCCGGTGCGTGGCATGCCCGGTATCGACGAACTGGAACAGGCGCTGGGCGATATGGGCCGGCTCAGTGGGCCGCTGCGCGATCTGGAGGTGTTGCTGCCGGTGCTGGAGGCCGAAGGCTACGAACGTGCCGCCGCGCTGCGCCGGCCTGCGTTGATCTCTGGCTACGCCACGCTGCTCGCCAGCCCGCAGTGGGAGCGCCTGATGATGCGCCTGGACGGCTGGCCGCAGCTGTGGCGCACCTCCCAGCGTCACGGCGTGCTCAAGGGCCTGCACCGCAAGGTGGAAAAACGCCTAGCCAAGGAATGGCAGAAGCTGCGTGATGCGCTGAAAGACCCGGCCCATGACCGCCATCGCCTGCGCCTGCTGATCAAGCGTGTGCGCTATTCACTGGAGGCCTATCCAGAGGAATCCGCCGTGCCGCAGCGCCTTCTGGCGCCGCTGAAGGAAGCGCAATCGGCATTGGGCGACTGGCATGACTACGAGCAGTGGCTGATCCGCAGCGAGCGCGAGCTGGACCTGATGCCGCTGCAACCGCACTGGAACGCCCGCCACGACCTCGCCGAGCGTCTTGCCGATGAGAGCCTGGGGACCTTGGAGAAGGCCCTGCATAGAGGCCATTGATAACAGGGCATTTCCTGCAAGAGACAAGGCTTTGGATGGTTTGCCGTGGTTGCCGATGCCCCTAAGATCGCATCCAGCTTTTATTCTCCAGACGTCTCAGGGAAGTCCGACATGTCCTTCAGCGAAATGCTCCGGGCGGTGCGTACTGCGCCGTTGTCCATCGTCATTCCCGCAGCCTGGGCCCAGGGCCGCGCCAGTTTCGGCGGGTTGGTGGCGGCGCTGGCCTACGAGTCCATGGCATCGGTGGCCGAGGCCGGGCGGCCGGTGCGTTCGCTGGCGATCACCTTCGTCGGCCCCATCGAGGTGGAAGTGCCGGTGAGCTTCGAGGCCGAAGTGCTGCGCGAGGGCAAGTCGGTCAGCCAGGTATTCTGCCGCGCCGTGCAGAACGGCCAGGTGGTGCTGCTGGCTCAGGGCAGCTTCGGTGTGGCGCGCGAATCCAGCGTGCAGATGGAGGGCCTGCCGCCGCCGGCGTTCAAGGCCATCGAGGACTGCCAGGAGCTGCCCTACATCCGCAAGATCATGCCGGCCTTCACCCAGAACATCGCCATGCGCTGGGCCGTCGGGCACATGCCGTTCTCGGCCAGTCGCGAGCGCGAGATGGGCGGCTGGATGCGTTTCCGTGGTGATGACGTGGGTGACGAACCGATGGAGATCAGCCACCTGCTGGCGCTGATCGACGCCTGGCCGCCGGCCAACCTGCCGCACTTGAAATCGCCGGCGCCCTCCAGTTCGCTGACCTGGACCGTGGAGTTCGTCCAGCCGCTGCCGTCGATGCCGGCCAATGGTTGGTGCCAGTACCTGGCGACCATCGAGCATGCCCGCGATGGCTACGGCCATATTGCGGCGCAGACCTGGTCGGCGGATGGCCAGCTCCTGGCGATCGGCCGGCAAACGGTGACCATCTTCGGCTAGTCGCTCTTCAGCTAAAGAGCCTTCAGCTAGAGGCCGGGCGCAGTCTCGGTACGATTGCGCCCGCCGGCCTTGGCCCGGTAGAGCGCGCGGTCGGCGCGGGCCAGCAGGTCTTCCAGGCGCAGTTCACCTTCGCGGCGTGCGGCCACGCCAATGCTCAGGGTCAGGCGCACGCGGCTGCCGTCCTCGCTGGTGAAGGACAGCGCCTGCACGCTGTTGCGTACTCGCTCGGCGACTTGCAGCGCCTGCTGCAGGTCGGTTTCCGGGAGGATCGCGGCGAACTCCTCGCCACCCAGGCGGCCGAGCAGGTCGACTTCGCGCAACCCTTGCGTCAGCTCCTTGGCTACGGCCTGCAGCACCGCATCACCGAAGGCGTGGCCGTGGCTGTCGTTGATCGGCTTGAAGAAGTCGATGTCCAGCATCAGCGCCGCGCACTGGCGGTCATAGCGCTGCGCGCTCTTGAGCAGGGCGACGCCGCGTTTGACGAAGGCATGGCGGTTCTGCAGGCCGGTCAGCGGGTCGGTGGTGGCGAGCAGGCGCAGCTCCTGTTCCATGGCCTTGCGCTGGTTGATGTCGAAGCTCCACACCAGCGAGGCGGGACGGCCCTCTACTTCCATCTTGCGCGCCCAGACGATCGCCCAGTAAGCGGGGTTGCCCGCCAGCCGGGTTTCCCAGCTGTCCAACTGGCCATTGTCGGCCAGCGACTGGCGGAAGCGCGCTTCCTCGTCCGGGTCATCGAACAGGCGGTGCAGGGTGAAGGGTTCGTCCGGGTGGATCCCGGTGCGCTGCAGCAGGCGGGGGCTGACATAGTGCGCGCGGGAGTCTTCGTCACTGAGCAGCGCCACATCGCTGGGGCTGGTGTCGAGGATGTAGCGCAGCAGTGCCTTGCGCTCGCTCAGCTCCTGGGTGCGCTGTTCGACGCGTTGCTCAAGCGACTGGTTGAGGTCGTGCAGGCGCTGGGTGAGCTGCAGCTTGCGCCGCGAGTTGGCGATCACCCGCAGGGCCAGCAGCACGCTGCACAGGCCGAGGCCGAAGAGCACCCAGGCCAGCAGGTTGAAGGCGCGCTGCAGGTCGAGTCGTTCGGCGTCCATGTAGTTGGTCAGCGCGATGTTGGTGACCACCATCAGTTCATGAGTGGGTTCGAGCAGGGGCGGCAGTTCGCGCAGCATCTCGCCGGCCAGCACCTTCGCCGCAGCCGGCTGGCCCCAGGGGGCGCGCTGGAGCCAGGCCTCGCTCAGCTGCTGGATCGTCTCCAGCGTTGCCTGTACTTCCGGACGCGGCACGACGAGGTAGTTGTAGACGGGGGTGGTGCGCAGCGGCGGCAGGAGGCTGGCGAGCACTTCGACGCGGATTGCCAGGGCATCGCTGTCACTCTTTCCGGCGAGCACCTGGCGGGCGCTGTTCAACGAGCGTTCCAGTTCGGCGCGCAACTGGTAAGCCTGCCACAGCTCGCTGTGGGCGTCGGGATGGGCCAACTGGCGGACGTGCTGGTGCACCATCAGCAACGCCGCGCCGGCGCCGGCGGTCAGCGCGCCGATCAGGCCGCTGAGTATGATGACGGTCAGGCGGCGATAGCGCCGCCTGGATGGCTGCGGGGGCACGGCGATCACTCCAGGGTAATGCGGCTAACCTGCCAGACGGTGCGGTTGAAGTAGACCTGGGTCCGCAACTCCGGGTGATCGACCATCGGATAGATGACGAACAGCGGGCCGCGCTCGGCGATGCCGATGGCTTGGCCGTCGCGACGGTAGGCGAGGATGGGGTCAAAGTCGTCGAGGTCGCTCAGAGGAATCAGTGCGGAATAGTCGTTCAATGCCTCGACTCGCAGGCGCTGGACATCGGCACGTCCGAAGCTGGCGAGCAGGGTGCTCAGGCGCACGCCCTGCCAGCCGTAGACCTGGGTTTCTTCAGGAAGCGTGGAGCGCCGCTCGGTCTGCGGCAGCGCTTCGAGGTCGCGCAGGCTGTAATGGCGCTGGAGCTGCGGCTGGTCCTTCACTGCGATAGTCAGCACGGTGCGCCCTGCCGCCGGTTCAGGGGCCGAGTGCGCATGCATGACAATAAACAGGCAGACTAGAATGCCAATAAAATGACGAAAAGCCGACATCTCAACAGCTCGTGACGAAATCTCGACGATTATATCGGCGAACCTGGCAGGTACTTGAATGGCCGAAATGCCGCGCCCTGCTGTTATGGCCGGCTCAGTGGTCGCGATTGCGCCAGGCGCGCCACCATTTGCCGCTCAGGACGAAGCGCGGGAAGGTGACGAACTGCTCGACCAATAGCCGACCGATGGCGTCCGTGCGGTCGCTGAAGGGCTCGGGCGCCTGCTCCTCGAGCTTGTGCCCGCGGCCCTGGATGGCCAGCGAGGCGACCATGCCGATCACGCCCAGCAGTATCGCCGTCAGGCTCAGGCCGAACAGCCCGCTGAGCAGCGTCAGGGCGCCGAGGATGAACAGCGGCACGGCGATGATGTGCAGCGCGAGGTTGGTCGGGTTGCGGTGGTTGGCGGCGTAGCCCTGCCACTGCCAGGCGAGGAGGTTGGGGTGACGTTTGCCCATGGTGCTGCTCCCGAGACTGAGAAGCCCGCCTGTGCGCAGGCGGGCGGAATGCCAGCAGTCTAGGTGCTGCCCCGGAGCCTGCGCCAATGGGCGCAGGCTATGCGGGCGATAGGGATTACAGGCGCAACTGGCGGATGGCGCGACTGAGTTCGCCGGCGAGGTCCGCCAGTTGGTGGCTGGTACCGGCCGAATCGACGGTTTGCTGCACGGTATGCTCAGTGACGTCGCGGATGCCCACGACCGAGCGGGTCATTTCCTCGGCCACCTGGCTCTGTTGCTCGGCGGCCACGGCGATCTGCGTGTTGCTCTCGCGCATCAGCGCCACGGCCGAGGCGATAGCCGCCAGCGCTTCGCCGGCCTCACGGGCCTCCTCGACGCAACCGTCGGCCTTGATCGAACTTTCCTGCATGAACTCCACGGCGTCGCGGGTGCCGGACTGCAGCGCGTTGATCATCTGGGTGATCTCGTCGGTGGAGTCCTGCACGCGTTTGGCGAGGTTGCGCACTTCATCGGCGACCACGGCGAAGCCACGGCCCATCTCGCCGGCGCGGGCGGCCTCGATGGCGGCGTTGAGGGCGAGCAGGTTGGTCTGTTCGGCGATGCCGTGGATGACGCTGACCACGCTGCTGATCTTGTGGCTGTCCTGGGCCAGTTGCTGAATCATCTCGGCGGTCTGCTGCACGCCCTGGGACAAGCCGGCAATGGACTGGCCAACGCGGCCGACGACTTGCTGGCCGTTGCCGGCGAGGCGGTCCGCTTCCTGCGACTGGTCGCGAGTATCGGCGGCGTGCTGGGCAATGTGGTGGACCGTGGTGGACATCTCGTTGATGGCGGTCGCGGCCTGGTCGGTCTCGCTCTGCTGGCCAAGCATGCCCTGGCGCACCTGGCCCATGCTGCTGGCGAGGCTGCGCGCACCTTCGTCGAGGCGCCCGGCGGCCTGGGCGACGGTGCCGACCACGCGCTGGTAGCCGGCCTGCATGGCGTTGAAGGCGGTTGCCATCTGGCCGACTTCGTCGCGGCTTTCCAGCGGCACGCGGGCGGACAGGTCGCCGCTCTTCTCGACATGGAGCATCACATCGCGCAGGGTCAGCAGGTGGGTGAGGATGAAGCGGATCAGCAACTGGGAGGCGGCCAGCAGGGCCAGCATCAACACCAGCACGGCGCCGGCGAAGGGCAGGGCGCGATCCTCGAAGACGCTCCAGAAGTCGGCGCCGGGTGCGAGCACCGCGACGCGCTGGCCGTTGCCGATGTCCTGCACGTAGGCGCCTGCCAGGGTGCCATTGCGGGTCTGCGCCCCCTGCAGGTCAACCCACCCATTGGCACGGGCGAGGGCGGAGCTGTCGATGCCAGTGATCTGCGGCGCGCTGCCGCTGGCAAAGGCGACGAGGTTCGGCGAGGTCGGCAGTGCCGAGCCTGCCGGCCAGTTCTTCAGCAACTGGGCCTGGGCTTCGGCACCCTGGCGTGCCTGCTGGTTGCGTCCATCGAGCTCCTGGTGCATGGCGAACATGACCAGAAGCAAAGTGGTGACGAAGGCGACCGCGTTGACGGCCCAGAACTTGTACTTGAGGGAAATATCGCGGATCCAGGCGGCCATAAATCTCTTCTTGTCGGTCGAATAGTGGCGAGGCGCCATTATTGTCGTGAAAAGGATGAAAGTGGCTATTGATGGGAATCAAGCCACCTTTCGCTCCCGACTTATCGGCCGACGAAGGGCAATCTTGAGAGCCGGTTCAAATCTCCGGCAGGTCAAAGAAGCGCCGTGCGCACTCGGTCGTATGGGCCGCAACCCGCTCTGCGCTCTCGCCCCGGTGCTCGGCCACGCAGGTCAGCACTTCGGGCAGGTAGGCCGGCTGGTTGCGGCCATTTTTTGGCTTCGGCCGCAGGGTGCGCGGCAATAGATAAGGCGCGTCGCTTTCCAGCATCAGCCTGCCTTCGGGAATTTCCCGCACCAATTCCTGTAGGTGGGTTCCCCGGCGTTCGTCGCAGATCCAGCCGGTGATGCCGATGTGCAGGTCGAGGTCGAGGTACGAGTAAAGTGTGCGGCGCTCGCCGGTGAAGCAATGCACCACGGCAGCCGGCAGCTTGTCGCGGAAGTCCTTGAGGATCGCCAGCAGGCGTTCGCCGGCGTCGCGCTCGTGGATGAACACCGGCAACTGCAGCTCCACGGCGAGGCCCAACTGTTCTTCGAAAGCTTTCTCCTGCTGCGGGCGCGGCGAAAAGTCGCGATTGAAGTCCAGCCCGCATTCGCCGACCGCCTTGACCCGGTACTCGGCGAGCAGGCCGCGAAGATCCTTGGCGCTGCCGCTGTCCCAGTGGCTGGCTTCGTGTGGGTGGACACCGGCAGTGCAGTAAAGACGCTGTTCTTTGTCCAGTTGCCGGCACAGCTCCAGGGCCTGTTCGCTGTCGTCCAGGCTGGTTCCGGTCAGCACCATCTGCACGACGCCCGCTTCCACCGCACGGGCGAGGACCGCTTCACGTTCCGGGGTGAAGCTAGGGTGGGTGAGGTTGACGCCGATGTCGATCAGTTGCATTTTTGTTCCCTTTGTTCGGAAGCGGAGCATAGCAAAAGCCGCTTTTTTGACGAAAATTCTTCAAAAACAACAGGTTGAGGAGTATTCCGAAGATCTATCGGAAGTTTCGGGTTGGTGTTTATCCCCTCCTGTGAGAGTCTTGCGCGCCCTTGGCGACCGGGAACTACCGGTCGAAACCGCACTCAAATCGGCCCACCGCCGAGTGCGAGCCCCCGGAGAGCTGGATGACCCGACTGTTGCTGCTACTGCTGTGCCTCGTGGCCCTGACGCCACTGCCGGCGGCCGCGCGCCTGACGGCCCAGCCGGAAAACTGGGAGCAGGAAAGCAGCGACGCCCGCGACCTGGCCACCATCCGCTCCGGCGGCACCCTGCGGGTTCTGGTCAACCAGAGTCGCAACAGCTCCGGCGAAATCAAGGGCGAACCCATCGGCATCGAGTACCGCCGCCTGCGCGCCTTCGAGCAGTACCTGAACGACAGCGCCCCGGGGCGCAAGCCGCTCACCATCAAATTCATTCCCAAGGCCAAGGATCAATTGCTCGGCGCGCTGCAGCGCGGCGAAGGCGATCTGGTCGCGCCTGGGGAAGTCCTGCTGGCCCGTGACGGCCAGAACGTCAGTCCCAGCCTCCCGTGGAAGGCCGACGTACCGCTGGTGCTGGTAACCAAGCAGGGCAACCGCAAGTTCGTGCGCCTGGAGCAGCTCGCCGGCCGCACCATCACCCTCCCGGCGGGCAGCGCCGCTGGCGAGGCCGTGCGCAAGGTCAACGAGCGCCTGGCACAGAAGCGGATGGCGCCGCTGGTGCTGGAGTGGACCGATTCGTCCCTGGCCGTGGAAGATGTGCTGGAGATGGTCCAGGCCGGTATCTTCAACTACACCGTGGTCGAGCAACCCATCGCCGAGCGCTGGAGCAAGGTCTTCACCAAGCTGCGCGTCGACCGTCATCTGGTGCTGGACAACAGCGAGCCGATGGCCTGGTACGTGCGCCGCGACGCGCCGATGCTGCGTGCCAGCGTCAACCGCTTCCTCAAGGACTACCGCGCGCCGGCGGACCAGGACGTGGCCTTCCAGCGCCTCTATCGTCGTGCCTACCAAGTGCGTAATCCACTGCAGGTGCCTGACCGCAAGCGCCTCGAAGCGGTGCGCCCGACCCTGCAGCGCTATGGCGAGCAGAGCAAGGTCGACTGGCTGGCGCTGGCTGCCGTGGGCTTCAAGGAATCCAATCTCAATGCCAGCGCGCGCGGCGCTGGCGGCGCCACCGGGCTGATGCAGATCACCCCGGCAGCGGCCCGCGCCGTGGGCGTGGATACCGTGCACCAGAAGGACAGCAATGTGCAGGCCGCCAGCCGTTACATGGCAATGCTGCGCAAGCGCTTCTTCTCCAGCCCGCGCATCAATGAACGGGACCGCATGGCCTTCGTTCTTGCTGCCTACAACGCCGGTCCGGAGCGGGTGCAAAGCCTGCGAGCGGAGGCCAAGCGCCAGGGCCTGAACCCCAATCAGTGGTTCTTCCAAGTCGAGCGGGTGGCCGCCGAGCAACTGGGCATGGGCGTTGTGAATTACGTCAGTAGCGTCAACAAGTACTATCTTGCATATCAGCGGGAACGTGATGGCCTCGAGCCACGTGAAAGCGTGGCGGCAATCAAGAAGTAATCGGTTTATTCGATAGTTGTTAGCGCGATTTTGCGCTTTTGATATCGGAAAAACTGGATATATTGGTCGCCAAGCAACCACGGTTGTCACCAACTTCCTACGCAACCCTTCGCTCCCACTCGAGCTTCCATAAGGACGCACCATGAACTCGCTGATCAAATCCATCCTGACCACCAACGCCGGCGCCGGCATCGCTGTACTGCGTATCACCACCGGCCTGACCTTCATGGCGCACGGCTCGCAGAAACTCTTCGGTGCCTTTGGTGGCCCGGGTCTGCAAGGCATGGCGGGCTGGCTGGAATCCCTCGGCGTGACCCCTGGCTACCTGATGGCCGCGCTGGCCGGCAGCGCCGAGTTCTTTGGCGGCCTGGCCCTCGTCCTTGGCCTGCTGGTGCGCCTGGCGAGCATCCCGCTGATCGTTGCCATGCTGGTTGCCGTGTTCAGCGTGCACCTGGCCAACGGCTTCTTCATCACCGCCAACGGCTTCGAATACGCCTTCACCCTGATCATGATCAGCGTCGCGCTGCTGATCAGCGGCGCCGGCCCGTTCTCCCTGGACCGCAAGCTGTCCAGCTGATCGCCAAGGCCTGGCAGAAAGCCGGTAACGAAAAAGGGCGGACACCCAAGGTGTCCGCCCTTTTTGTTTGTCCCTGAATCAGTTGAGCGCGATTCAGTGGAAGAGAAATTGCACGCCGCCATTGATCAGACCACCGCCCACCAGCAGGAAGACGAACAGCCCGGCGCCCAGCAGCAGCGGCTTGGGGCCTTCCTTGCGCAGGTCGCCGAGGCGGGTGGCCAGACCCAGGGCGGCCATTGCCATGCCGAGCATCACGTCGTCCAGCTGCTGCAACGGCGCCAGCCAGCTTTCCGGCACCCAGCCCAGCGAGCGCAGGCCGGTCACCAGCAGGAAGAACACGGCGAAGCCCGGAATGTGCAGCTTGCGGCGCGTGCCTGGCTCGGCGGCTTCGGCGCAGCCCACACGTCCGAGGATCAACAGGGCTGGAGCCAGCAGCAGGACGCGCAGCATCTTGCTGATCAGCGCGGCGTCGGCGGCGGTCGGGTCCATTGCCCGGCCGGCGGCAACTACTTGGGCGACTTCGTGGATGGTCGAGCCGGTGAACACGCCGAAGGCCTGCTCACTGCCGAACAGGTTGGGCAGCGCAGCGTAGATCAGTGGGTGCAGCAGCATCGCCAGGGTGCCGAACAGGACAACGGTGGCCACCGCGACGGCGGTGTGCTCGGCGCGCGCTTTAAGCACCGGGCTGCTCGCCATCACCGCCGCCGCGCCGCAGATGGCGCTGCCGGCGCCGATCAGCAGGGCGCTTTCACGCGGCAGCTTGAGCCAGCGTTCGCCAATCCACCAAGCGACGGTCAGGGTGCTGGCGACCATCAGCACGTCGATGATCAGCGCGGCCGGGCCGAGGGCAGCGATGTCCTGGAAGGTCAGGCGCAGGCCGTAGAGCACCACACCCAGGCGCAGCAGTTGCTGGCGCGACAGGTCGATGCCGGGGCGGATGCTGCCGAAGCGGGCGAGGCCGAGGTTGCCGGCCAGCAGGCCGATGAGGATCGCCAGGGTCAGGCTGCCGAGCCCCAGGTGCTGCAGCACGGGGATCTCCATGAGCTGGCGGGAGCCGAAGGCGATGGCCAGGCAGAGCAGGGCGCCGGGGACGAAGTAGGGCAGGCGGCGAAGGGCGTTCATTACAGGCTCCTTGTGTAAGGTGAAGCCATGGTGCCGCCGCGTTGCTTAGTGTAAAAACGGATTGTTCTTATTAGGTTGACCGGTTTTATCGATATGGCCCCGCGCATCACCCTTCGCCAGTTGGCGACCTTCACTGCCATCGCCGAACTGGGCAACGTGACCCAGGCAGCCGCGCGCATCGCGCTGTCGCAGTCCGCCGCTAGCCAGGCGTTGCAGGAGCTGGAGCGCACCCTGGGCACACGTCTGTTCGACCGCAGCGGCAAGCGACTGGCGTTGAACGACAATGGCCGCGCCTTCTACCCCAAGGCCAGCGCATTGCTGGCGCAGAGCGCGGAGCTGGAGAGCCTGTTCCAATCTGCGCCAGTGCAGTTGAGCCTCGGCGCCAGTCGCAGCATCGGCGGCTACCTGCTGCCGCAGGTGATGGCCGGTTTTCTCGGCGAGCTGCCCGAAAGCCGCCTGGAACTGCAGGTTGCCAATAGCGGCGGGGTGATCGAGGCGCTGGCCGAGTTCAGGTTGGACGTGGCCTTCATCGAGGCGCCGATCCAGCATCCGCAGATCCAGCTCACGCCCTGGATGGCGGATGAACTGCTGCTGGTGGTGTCGCCGGACCATCCACTGACACTGGCCGAACGTGTCAGCCTGAAGGATCTGGCGGCGGCGCGCTGGGTGCTGCGCGAGGCGGGCTCGGGCACGCGGGTGACTTTCGAGGAGCAGGTGCTGCCGCGCCTGGGCAGTGTCAACGCGCCATTGGAGGTGAGCAACGCCGAGGCGATCAAGCATCTGGTGGGTAGCGGTTTCGGCATCGGCTGCCTGTCGCAGCGCGTGGTGCAGGCGGAGCTGGCGCGCGGCGAGCTGGTGCGCCTGGACAATCCGCTGGGGCCGCTGCGGCGCACCTTCTTCCGGGCGCTGCATATCGACAAGTACCCCACGGCGGGCCTGCGTCGTTTTCTCGATTACGCCCAGGACTGGGCGGCGCGATCAGATGCTGTCTAGCGGCCACTCGCCGATGGCGCGGTAGCGAACGCCGGCGGGGCTGTTCTCCGAGCTGAACAGCGTCACGGCCTGGGCTGGCAGCAGAAAGGAGGCTTGTACGATCGGCGTGTGGTGGGCATGGCGAGCGAGCGTGATATGCGGATGGAACGGGCGATGCTCGACCTCGAATCCACCTGCATGCAGCTCCTCGCGCAGGACGTGCACAAGTTCGTGCAAGGCAGCCGGTGCGTTGCTCGGCGCCAGGTGCAGAATGCCGTTGTTCCACCGCGCGATGTGGTCCAGTTCCAGGTTGAAGCCCTGGCGCGGCAGGCGTTCGCCGATGGCGCGCAATTCCGTCTTGCGACCGCGCGGCACGGAGCCGAGAAAGGCCAGGGTCAGGTGCAGGTTGGCCTGGGCTACGGGCTGGCCGTCGTGCTGCAGGCTGTCACGCCAGGCGCAGATGCGCGCCGCCAGTTCCGCCGGGCAGGGCAGGGCGAAGAACAGCCGCATGGGGGGTGTGGTCATCGACTGAAGTCTCCTTGACAGCTTTGCCGGGGCTTCTCTAGGATGCCGCACAGCGCCGATTTAAGTAGCAACTTGCGGGGCGCGGATGCAGCGATGGCTGACATCGAAATACCGCTAAAGCGCTGGTTCGGTGTGCCTCTCGCCGCGTCCAGCAGGACCCCTGAGGCGGAGACGTGACACCATGACCTGTCCCAACCCGCATGTGCGCCTGGCCCCGATCACCACTGGCCTGCTGCGCCGCAATCCGAAGATTCTCCTGGGCGGCAATCACCAGCCCACACTCGTCCGTTACCTCGATGGCTGGCCCAAGCGCTGGAACGGCTCGCGCACCTTCCTGATCCAGTTCGCCGAAACCTTTGCCGATCTCGCGCGCTTCCCGTCCGACAGTTTCGACTTCGCGGTGGTGCAGTCGCCGGTGGCCGAGCAATTGGAATCGGCGGTTCACGAACTCACCCGCGTGGCTCGTCAGGGGCTGATTACCCGGCGCCCGCAGCCGCTTTGACGTTGTAGGAGCGAGCAAGCTCGCTCCTACAGGGGAAAATCTGGCGTTCAGGGATACTCGATTTCCACCACGAACCACATCTTCTCACCCGATGGGCTGCGCACCATCACCTCGGCGTCGAGCTCCTTGCCCACGAGGGCTCGGGCCAGGGGCGAGTCGATGCTGATGTGGTTGTTGCGCAGGTCCAGCTCGTCCGGGCCGACGATGCGGTAGCGGGCCTGTTCGCCATCCTCGTCTTCCAGGGTGACCCAGGCGCCGAAGTAGACCTTGTTCGGATCCGCTGGGCGCTCGCTGACCACTTTGCAGTTCTCCAGGCGCTTGCGCAGGAAGCGCACGCGGCTGTCTATCTCGCGCAGCATCTTCTTGCCGTAGGTGTATTCGGCGTTCTCCGAGCGGTCGCCTTGCGCGGCGGCCTCGCTGACTGACTGGGTCACCTGTGGCCGACGCACGTTCCACAGTTCATGCAGTTCGGCGCGCAGGCGCGCTTCGCCTTCGGGAGTGATCAGCGGGGTACCGGCAGGGCGGGGCGGACGATAGCGGCTCATGACATCCAGTGCGGCGAGAGTGATCGGGGGAGTCTACCCGATCAGCTCTCGCGCAGCAGGCGTAATGGGCTCACGTTGAGCGCGCGACGGGTACCGAGCAGACCGGCGCCTCCCACCAGCAGCGCACCCAGCACCGGCAACCCCAGCAGCCAGGGATGCGGACTCCACGGCAGGTCGAACACCAGCCGGTAGAGCAGGTAGCTGATCAGCTCGCAGCCCAGCGCCGCCAGCAGGCCGCTGACCGCGCCGAGGAGGGCGAATTCGCTGCGCCGCGTGCGCATCAGCAGGCCGCGTTCGGCACCCAGGGCGCGCAGCAGCGCGCCCTGGCGCAGGCGTTCGTCGAGGGTCGCCTGCAGGCCGGCGAACAACACCACGAAGCCGGCGGCGAGGACGAACACAAGCACGTACTCCACAGCCAGCGTCACCTGGTCGAGGATGCTGCGAAGCTGCGCCAGCAGTGCGTCCACCGGCAGCAGGGTGACGGTGGGGTAGGCGCGGGCCAGTTCGATCAGCTGGCGCTCCTGGCTCTCCGGCAGGTAGAAGCTGGTCAGGTAGGTTACCGGCAGGTCGGTCAGAGTTCCGGGCTCGAAGACCATGAAGAAGTTGGGCTGGAAGTTGTCCCATTTCACTGAGCGCAGGCTGCGGATCTGCGCTTCGCGAGTCTGCCCCGCGACGGTGAAGCTCAGGTGGTCGCCGACCTTCAGGCCGAGGTTGCCGGCGAGCTTCTCTTCCACCGAGACGCCCGGCATTTCGCTGTTCTCGCCAGTCTTCCACCATTCCCCGGCAACAATCTGGTTGCCCGCCGGCAGGCGTTCTGACCAGGTGAGGCCGAGGTCGCGGTGCAGGGCGCGTTCGCTGCGCACGTCTTCCTTCAATGTCTGGACGGGCTTGCCGTTCACCGCCACCAGCCGGCCCGGCACCATTGGATAGAGGTCTTCGGCGTTGGGCGACAGGACCTTCACCCGTTGCTCGAAACTGTCTTTCTCAGCCGGCAGGATGTTCAGTGCGAAGTGGTTCGGCGCATTGGGCGGCAACTGGGAATGCCAGGTGTCCAGCAATTCGCCGCGCAGCAGGGCGATCAGCGCCATGGCCAGCAGGATCAGGCCGAAGGCGAGGCTCTGTCCGGCGGCGGCCAGCGGGTAGCGCAGCAGCTGGCCCAGGCCCAGGCGCCACGGCAGGCTCGCGCCCTGGAGGGCGCGGCGCAGGCCACGCAAGGCTAGCAGCAGGATGAAACCGAGGATCACTGCGGCGATGGCTCCGCCGCCGAGGAGGGCGAGGGTGAGTTTCAGGTCCAGGCTCAGGCGCCACATGATCAGGCCGAGGGCGAGCAGCGCGCAGCCATAGGCGGCCCAGGTGCGCATCGGTACGGGCAGCAGGTCACTGCGCAGCACTCGCAGTGGCGGTACGCGGCCGAGGGCGGCGAGCGGCGGCAGGGCGAAGCCGGCGAGCGCGACCAGGCCGGTCGCCATGCCCGCCAGTGCGGGAACAATGCCGGCCTCGGGGATTTCCGGCGGCAGCAGGTTGCCTAACAAGTGCATCAGGCCGAGTTGCGCGAGCCAGCCGAGGAAGGCGCCGCAAACACTGGCGGCCAGTCCCAGCGTGAGCAGTTGGCTGCCATACAGCAGAAGGGCTTCGCGGCGCGACAGGCCCAGGCAGCGCAGCAGTGCGCTGGCGTCGAAGCGGCGGGTGGCGAAGCGGTTGGCCGACAGCGCCACGGCCACGCCAGCAAGCAGTACAGCGGCGAGGCTGGCGAGGTTCAGGTAGCGTTCGGCGCGACCCAGGGCATCGCCGATCTGGCGATTGCCGTGGTGGGCGTCCTGCAACTCCTGGTTGGCGGCCAGGTTGCTCTGGGTCGACTGCCGGTAGATTTGCAGCGCTTCGTGCGCGCCGCCCCAGAGATCGCGGTAGCGTACCCGGCTACCGGGCTGCACCACTCCGGTGGAATCCAGGTCGTGCAGGCTCATCATCACCCGCGGGGTGAGGCTGTAGAAGTCGCCGGCGCGGTCCGGCTCGTAGGTCAGCACGCGGGCGATGCGCAGGGACTTGCGGCCGATGTCGACGCTGTCGCCGATCTTCAGATCGAGGCTGGCCAGCAGGCGCGACTCGACCCAGATGTCACCCGGCGCCGGGCGGCCGCCTTCGACCTCCGGCTGCAACGGCGCGGGTGAACTCTTCAGTTCGCCACGCAAGGGATAGCTGTCGCCGACGGCCTTCACGCTGCTCAGCTGGATACCGTTGTCGGTGGCCACCACGCTGGAGAATTCCACGCTCTGCGCGTGCTGCAGGCCGAGCTTGAGGCCGCGGTCGATCTGTTCCCGCTGCGCCGGCTGGGTGCCGGTGAGTACCAGGTCCGCGCCGAGGAATTCGGCGGCGCGCACCAGCATGGCGCCGTTCAGGCGCGCGCTGAAATAGCCGATGGCGGAGCTGGCCGCCACCGCGACCAGCAGGGCGAAGAACAGCACGCGCAGCTCGCCGCTGCGCCCCTCGCGCCATAGCTGGCGCAGGGACAGGCGGAACAGGTTGGGCAGCGACAGTGGCTTCATCGGCTCTCGTCCGTCAGGGTTCGACGTGGTCGATCAGGTGGCCGCTTTCCAGGCGGATATGGCGCTGGCAGCGGTGGGCGAGGCGTTCGTCGTGGGTCACCAGGACAAGGGTGGTGCCGCGCTCGCGGTTCAGTTCGAAGAGCAGGTCGCTGATGCGCTCGCCGGTGTGGGTGTCGAGGTTGCCGGTCGGTTCGTCGGCGAACAGTACGTCCGGTTCGGCGGCGAAGGCACGGGCGATGGCGACCCGCTGTTGTTCGCCACCGGAGAGCTGGCGCGGGTAGTGGGTCAGGCGCTGGCCGAGGCCGACGCGTTCCAGCAATTCGCGGGCGCGCTGCTCGGCGTCTTTCCGGCCGTCCAGCTCCAGCGGCAGCATGACGTTCTCCAGCGCATTGAGGCTGTCGAGCAACTGGAAGGATTGGAAGACGAAGCCTACGTGGGCGGCGCGTACGCGCGCGCGCTGGTCTTCATCGAGGCTGCCGAGGGTGTGGCCGAGCAGGACGATCTCGCCGCCGCTGGGTAGATCCAGCCCGGCGAGCAGGCCGAGCAGGGTGGATTTGCCCGAGCCGGAGCTGCCGACGATGGCGAGACTGTCACCGCGGACGAGGTCGAGGGAGAGGTCGTGAAGGATGGTCAGCTTGCCTTCCGCGCTGGAAACAACCTTGCTAAGGTTCCGCGCGGTGAGAATGCTTTCGCTCATGGAGAATCCGATGCGTGCATGGCTAAAGGGCGGCTGCCTGGCGTTGCTTCTGATCACGCAGCAGGCCGCGGCGCAGACGCTGTTGGTCGTCGGCGATAGTATCAGCGCCGGTTTGGGACTGGATACCAGCCTGGGATGGGTCAACCTGCTGGACAAGCGCCTGAAGGAGCAGGGTTTCGACTACCAGGTGGTGAATGCGTCGATCTCCGGCGACACCACCGCAGGAGGCCTGGCGCGGCTGCCGGCGCTGCTTTCGGAGCAGAAGCCGAAGCTGGTGGTGATCGAGTTGGGCGGTAACGATGGCCTGCGCGGAATGGCGCCGGCGCAATTGCAACAGAATCTTAGCGGCATGGTGGAGCAGTCGCAGAAGTCGGGCGCCAAGGTAATCCTGCTCGGCATGCGCCTGCCGCCCAACTACGGGCAGCGTTACACCGACGCGTTCGCCAAGGTCTTCGACAGCGTGGCGAGTGAGCAGAAGATTGCGCTGGTGCCGTTCTTCCTTGAAGGGGTAGGGGGTGTGCAGGACATGATGCAGGCCGACGGCATCCATCCGGCGGTGGCGGCGCAGCCTAAGCTGCTCGACAACGTGTGGCCGACGCTCAAGCCTTTGCTGTAATAGCTTGGAGCGCGAGAAACCACAGAATCGAGGCTTCCCCGCGCCCGGCCTTTCGGCTATGTTTGCGCACCCTTCTGGAACCCCCTATGTCGCGCCCCGCCTGGACCCTCTTCGCCTACCAGCTGATCGAGCCCGATGAGCAGCTGGACCTGTTCGCCTGCCGCGAGGTCCGGGTTCATCTGGTCGCACGCCAGCTGGAGCTGGGAACCCCTGCAGACCGCACGCTGTGCGGCAGCCTGCTGCCGGCGCAGCCGATGTGGCGCGGAGCCGAGAAGCCTCTGCTGCGCGATCGGCGCATCTGCGCGGCCTGCCTGAAACAACTCGAAGAGGAAAAGCGCGGCGCCCGCAGTTCCTGGCTCGTCTGATATCTCCCGTTGACGGGGCTTGCGGTGGTAAACTGGTCACCCTTTGCTCATTGCCCACGTCAAGGATCCTCGGATGTTGTCGCGCGTCATTGCCGCCTGCTCGCTGTCCCTCGCCGCGCTGCTCTCGGCCGGCCCCGTTTCCGCCATTGAATTGCCGCTGCCGGCGCCGGGCGACGATATCGTCGGCCAAGTCCAGGTGATCAAGGCCAAGTACGAAGACACCTTCGCCGACCTGGGCGAGAAATACGGCCTCGGCTACTCCGAGATGATCGCCGCCAACCCGGGCGTCGATGCCTGGCTGCCGGGCGTGGGCACCGAGGTCATCATTCCGACCCGTTTCGTCCTGCCGGCCGGTCCGCGCGAAGGCGTGGTGATCAACCTCGCCGAGTACCGCCTGTACTACTTCCCCAAGGACAAGAACGTCGTCTACACCTACGCCCTGGGTATCGGTCGTGAAGGTTGGGGTTCGCCGGTGGGCAGTACCAGCGTGATCGCCAAGACCAAGGACCCGGCCTGGTACCCGCCGGCGTCGATCCGCGCCGAACACGCCGCCGATGGCGACCCGCTGCCGACCGTTGTGCCGCCCGGCCCGGACAACCCGCTGGGGCCGTACAAGATGAGCCTGGGCTTCCACGGCTACCTGATCCACGGTTCGAACAAGAAGTTCGGCATCGGTACCCGCACCAGCCACGGTTGCTTCCGCATGTACAACTGGGACGTGACCCAGCTGTTCTCGATGATTCCGGTGGGCACCAAGGTGCGCATCATCAACGAGCCGTACAAGTTCGGTCGCAGCGAAGGAAAGATCTACCTTGAAGCCCATGCGCCCATCGATGACAACGGCGACCCGTCCGTGGTCGACAAGCACACCGCGGTGATCAACGCCCTGCTCAAGCGCGAAGACATCGCCAGCCAGATGCAGATGGACTGGAACGTGGTGCGTGAAGTAGTTGCCGCCGAAGATGGCCTGCCGGTCGCCATTGCCCAACCGCAGCAAGTGCAGCAGGGTGGCTCGGTTGCTGCCACTGTTGACCAGGATGCCGTGCCGCTGCAGTAACTCGCAGCGTGCACTAAGAAGCCCGCCGACCGTTATCGGTCGAGCGGGCTTTTTGTTGCCCGCCTGTTTGTCGCGGAGACAAACTGCGGGCATAAAAAAACCGACCCCGAGGGGTCGGTTTTTTCGAACAGATCCGAAGATCTATTACTTGCGGCTGGCTTTGTCCAGCATACGCAGGGCGCGCTCGTTAGCCTCGTCAGCGGTCTGCTGGGCTTTCTGAGCAGCGGCCAGAGCTTCGTCAGCCTTGCGATAGGCTTCATCGGCACGGGCTTGAGCGCGAGCAGCGGCGTCTTCAGTAGCGGTCAGACGTGCTTCGGTTTCTTTCGAGTGGCTGCTGCAACCGGTGGCCAGAACAGCAGCCAGAGCCAGAGCAGAGAATTTCAGAACGTTGTTCATCGTGTTCCCCTTAAGGTGGACATTTCCATTAAAAGCAATCTCCCATGACTGGGAAATTAGCCGGACTACATAGTACCCATTACTTGTAGTAAGTAAACTGACCAAGCGCAAGTACGGCACTTTTTTTTCATGTTACGGGTGCTGTTAGCAGTTGTGCGAGGCCGATTTGGGCAAAAACTGTCCAATCTGGCAAAGGAGTGTTGCTAACAGGTGTCAAGCGGGGCCTGGGGCGAGTTTCCGGGCTGCGGAACCATGCTGTCAGAAGACTGTCGACAATGGTCGAACAACTGTTTAATCGCCGTTGCGCATTTGTCCTTCTGACAACTTGCAATTAGGTCGCAACAGGTGAAGATAGTGTGAAGGGAAAAACGAAAAAGCCCGGCTAATTGCTTAGCCGGGCTTTTTCATGAATCTGGCGGTGAGGGAGGGATTCGAACCCTCGATACGATTTCTCGTATACACACTTTCCAGGCGTGCTCCTTCAACCGCTCGGACACCTCACCAGATTTCTCGACAGCGCTGTGTCTGTCGAGGCGCGCACTTTACTCAAAGGTTTCCTCCTTGGCAAATCTTTTTTGAAAATTTTTTCCAAGGGATTCATCGGCTTAAGGAGCATGATCGGGATCGCGGGTATACTGGCGCCTTCTGAGACATGCTCAGGTACGTAGGAAAGCGCATGGCCAGCTGGGACATCTTCTGCAGCGTAGTCGACAACTATGGCGATATCGGCGTCACCTGGCGGTTGGCCCGCCAACTGGCCGGAGATCATCGCCAACAGGTGCGCCTGTGGGTCGACGACCTGGCGGCCTTCCTGCGCATCTGTCCGACAGCCGATGGCGCGGCTGCTTCGCAACAGCAATCGGGTGTGGAAGTTCGGCTGTGGCCGAAACCCTGGCAGGACTCTCCCGCGGCGGACGTGGTGGTCGAGGCCTTCGCCTGCGAAATGCCGGCTGCCTATATAGAGACGATGCGCGAGCGACAGAGGCCTTCCCTATGGCTGAACCTGGAATACCTCAGTGCCGAGTCCTGGGTGGAGTCTTGCCATGGCTTGCCGTCGATGCAGGCCAACGGGCTGCAGAAGTACTTCTATTTCCCTGGCTTCACTGCTGCGACCGGCGGGCTGCTGCGCGAGCGCGACCTGATTGCCCGGCGCAATGCCTTCCAGGCCGATCCAGCGGCCAGCCTGCGTTTCCTTGAAGGTCTCGGTGTGCACCCGCAGGACTACGAGCGGCGCGTTTCCCTGTTCGCTTATGAGAATGCCGCGCTGGCTGGCTGGCTGGATGCGTTGGCTGGAAGTACTACCGCCACCTTGTTGTTGGTGCCAGAGGGCAGGGTGCTTGCTGATGTCGAGCGCTGGGCGGGGCAGGCTCTGGGAGTTGGGGAGCAGTACCGTAGGGAGGCGCTGCGGGTGCAGGTGCTGCCGTTCGTGCGTCAGGAAGACTACGACTCGCTGCTGTGGAGTTGCGATTTCAATGCGGTGCGCGGCGAGGATTCGTTCGTGCGGGCGCAGTGGGCAGCGCGGCCATTCGTCTGGCACATCTACCAGCAGGACGAGGATGTCCACCTGGAGAAGCTGGAAGCTTTCCTGGCCCTGTTTGGCGAAGGAATGGACGAAACGCTGCGGGTGGAGCTGCAGTCGTTCTGGATGGCCTGGAATGGCCAAGGTGACGTCGGCGATGCCTGGCAAAAGCTGGAAAACCGGCTGCCGGAGTGGGCGACGTGGATTGGCGATTGGCAGCGCCGATTGACCGAACAAACCGATCTTGCTGCGGGGCTGGTGCGTTTTTATACAAATTGGCTATGATATGGCCCCTGATTTTTGTCTCCAATCCAATCGGATAATCGTATGAAAACCGCACAAGAGTTCCGCGCTGGCCAGGTTGCCAACATCAATGGCACCCCCTGGGTAATCCAGAAGGCCGAGTTCAACAAATCCGGCCGTAACTCTGCGGTCGTCAAGATGAAGCTGAAGAACCTGCTGACCGGCGCCGGCACCGAGACCGTGTTCAAGGCCGACGACAAGCTGGAGCCGATCATCCTCGATCGCAAGGAAGTGACCTACTCCTACTTCGCGGACCCGCTGTATGTCTTCATGGACACCGAGTTCAACCAGTACGAGATCGAAAAGGGCGACCTGGAAGGCGTGCTGACCTTCATCGAAGACGGCATGACCGACGTCTGCGAAGCCGTTTTCTACAACGAGAAAGTCATTTCCGTTGAACTGCCGACCACCATCGTTCGCGAAATCGTCTACACCGAGCCGTCTGTCCGTGGTGACACCTCCGGTAAAGTGATGAAGACCGCCCGCCTGAAGAACGGTGCTGAAGTCCAGGTTTCCGCCTTCTGCGAAATCGGCGACTCGATCGAAATCGATACCCGCACTGGCGAGTACAAGTCCCGCGTCAAGGCCTGAGCCTGATCCGAGACAGAAAAAAGCCCGGCTTATGCCGGGCTTTTTCGTTTCTGCGGTTTGGGATCGTGAGCGCTGTATCAGACGCTGACGTTCAGGCGCACGTCGATATTGCCGCGAGTAGCGTTGGAGTAGGGGCAGACCTGGTGGGCCTTGGCGACCAGCTCTTCGGCCTCGGCCTGGTCCAGGCCCGGCAGGTTGATGTTCAGCTCCACTTCCAGACCGAAGCCGCCGGGGATCTGGCCGATGCCGACCTTGCCGGTGATCGAGGCGTCCGCCGGGATCTGCTTCTTGCTCTGGCTGGCAACGAACTTGATGGCGCCGATGAAGCAGGCCGAGTAGCCGGCAGCGAACAGCTGTTCCGGGTTGGTCGCTTCGCCGCCCGCGCCGCCCAGTTCACGCGGGGTGGACAGTTTCACGTCGAGGATGCCGTCCGAGGAAACGGCGCGGCCATCACGGCCTCCGGTGGCGGTAGCGGTGGCGATGTAGAGGGCTTTGATGGTTTGCATGGTGGTCTCCGGTTCGCTGTCAGGTGTGTCTGGTCGGGAATGTCTTGCTGCTTAATATCTTGTGCGCTAATCAGTTCGTGAGATGAAAGTTAGTTCAATTTAATTTAGCGCGCAAGATAATTATTGGAAGATTTCTGACTAAGGAACCTGCAGCTTTGGCATAAGCCCCGGATTACGGGGCTTGCAGATGTCCGCGCAGGTCCACGAGCTCCTCCTGAAGGCGCTTCAGACTGTCCAACGTTAGACCGCTGCTGGCCAGGATGCAGGCCGGAATGCTCTCCGCCCGTCGGCGCAGATCACGGCCCTTTTCGGTCAGGCGCAGCTGCACTACGCGTTCGTCCGCCTGGCTACGGGTACGGGTGATCAGGCCTTCGGCTTCCAGGCGCTTGAGAAGGGGCGTGAGTGAGCCGGGGTCGGTGAGCATGCGCGAGCTGATTTCGCCCACGGTGATGCCGTCTTCTTCCCACAGCACCAGCATGGCGATGTACTGCGGGTAGGTGAGGCCCAGCTCCTGCAGCAGGGGTTTGTAGACCTTGGTCATCTGCAGGGAGGTGGAGTAGAGGGCGAAGCACAGCTGGTTATCCAGCTTGAGGGCTTCGCAGGTCGGGTCTTGCTGGGTCATGGCGTGCTCCTGGCCGGGGCGCTCGAAGCGAAGAGGTGATTGCGCATTAATTTAGCGCGATGGTTAATTCTTGAACAGCGCTTCTGCAAGTGCCGCATCCCAGGGCGGCGGGAAGCCGAAACGCTCCAGCAGGAAGCCCAGCAGGCGCTCACTGCGTGGGTGGGTGCCGCGCTCCAGGCGCAATGCGTGGATAACGCCGGGCTCTGGTTCGGGAAGGCCGTTCTCGCAGAACAGCGGCAGCAACTGGCCGCTGATCAGGTACTCGCTGCACAGCCAGGTGGGCAGGTGAGCGAGGCCGATGCCTTGCAGTGCACCTTCCACCAGCGTTTCGGCATTGTTGGCGGTCATGCGCAGTCGGCGTGGACGCAGGTGCTGCAGCTTGCCTTCGATGAGAAAACGCCAGGCCAGCGGCGGCGCCAGGCCTTCCCAATCGAGGCCGATATGCTCCGATAGCTCCAATGGTGAGGCCGGTCTGCCGTGCTGCTGCAGGTAGGCGGGGCTGGCGCAGACGATACGCCGCATGGGCGCCAGACGCGTGGCAACCAGGCGGCTGTCGGGCAGGGTGCCGATGCGCAGCACCAGGTCGACCTGGCCGAGGTTTTCCCCGCGGGTGTCGGTGAAGCTGTCGATCAGCCGCAGTTGCACGTCCAGGCCGGGGTTGGCGGTGAGGAAGTCCGCCAGCGCCGGTGCCAGGTGGCGGCGACCGAAGGGCACCGGCGCGTCGATGCGGATCAGGCCTTCCGGCGCGGTGCTCAGGGACACCGCTTCCGCTCGCGCCTGGCGCAGCTCATTGACTATCCGCCGCGCCCGCTCGGCGAACGCCAGGCCTGCCGGCGTGGCGCGCACGTTGTGGGTGCTGCGCACCAGCAGGGTGGAACCCAATCCCTGCTCCAGTGCGTCCATGCGCCGTGCCACAGCGGAAGGGGTGAGTTGGCGCAGGCGGCCGGCGGCGGAGAAGCTGCCGTTGTCGAGCACGTCCAGGTAGAGGTCGAGCTGGTCTTCGAGGCTGGAAGGAGTCATGGTGCGTTGTGGTTTTGCGAAAAAGACAAAGCCATTGTGCTGCGCTTTGCGTTTCCCATCCAGCCGGAGTTTTCTAGCATGGACGCCTCGTTGTGGAGGTGCGTCATGTGGGATCTGGTCTTGGACTTTCTGCTCGGCGTCTTACTGGGCAGCCTGGGTGGACTTTTTGGTATCGGCGGCGGGCTGCTGGCGATTCCGGCGCTGGGCGTGCTGTTCGGGCTGGATCAGCAGCTGGCGCAGGGCACCGCGCTGGTGATGGTGGTGCCGAACGTGCTGCTGGCGATCTGGCGCTATCACCAGCGCAATCGAATCGATTTCGCTCCGGCCGGCGTCCTGGCGCTGACCGGCCTGGTCTGCGCGTTCTTTGCGTCCAGCATTGCGGTGAACCTGGATGCTCGCAGCATGCGTGCCGCCTTTGTGGTCTTCCTCGTGCTGCTGGCGCTGTATCTGCTGGTGCGTCTGTTCCAGCGCGTTCCCCTGGGCGGCAGCACGCCGCGCTACGGCTTGCCGTGGATCGGCGTGCTGGGGCTGGGTGCTGGTTCTCTCGGCGGGCTGTTCGGCGTGGGCGGTGGTGTGCTGGCGACACCGGTGCTGACCTCCGTCTTCGGCCTGACCCAGGTGATTGCCCAGGGTCTGGCGCTGGCGCTGGCGGCGCCCAGCACGGGGGTAGCGTTGGCGACCTATGCAGCGCATGGCCACGTGGACTGGCGCATGGGCAGCGCGCTGGCGCTGGGCGGGCTGGTGAGCATTTCCTGGGGCGTGCGCCTGGCCCATGCGCTGCCCGAGCGTCAGCTGCGTCTGGCCTTCAGCGCTTTCCTGATCGTCTGCGCAGTGCTGCTGGCAGTTCGTTGAGCCGTGTTACGAACGGAAGCCTTCGACGATGTACTCGGCCAGCTTGTCGGTCACCGGGGTCATCTTCTGCCCGCGTAGCAGCACGATGCTGGCGTTGGGGAGCATTGGCAGGCCCTCGTCCTCGCCGATGATGCGCAGATTGCCAGTGAGCAGACTCTGCAGTTGAGCCGTGACCGCCAGCCCCGCGCTGGCCACGGCGAACAGCGCCGACAGGCTCGGGCTGCTGTAGGCGATGCGGTAGTCCACTTCCATCGCCTCCAGCGCATTGCAGGCCCAGGCGCGGCAGAAGCAGGCGGTGTTGAACATCGCCAGCGGCAGTGGGCGCTGCTCCTGCGGGCAGAAGCTCTCGGCCGCCATCCAGACGAAGGACTCCTGGCGCAGCAACTGGCCGATCTCGGTACCCGGCTCGCGGGTGACGATGGAAAGGTCCAGGTCGTTGCGCATCAGCAACTGCGCGGACGACTCGCAGTGCACTTCGACCTGCACCAGCGGGTAGGCCTCGGCGAAGCGCGAGAGAATACTGGGCAGGAAACGCATTACATAGTCGTCGGGTGTGCCGATCTTCACCGAGCCGACCATGTGTGGCTGGCGGAAGGTGTTGAACACCTCGCCTTGCAGCCGCAGGATGCGCCGCGCGTAGCCCAGCAGGATTTGTCCCTCCGGCGTCAGTCGGACTTGGCGGCCGTCGCGCTCGAACAGGCTGCGTTCCAGCACGTCTTCTTCCAGGCGTTTCATCTGCATGCTTACCGCCGACTGGGTGCGGTTGACCATCTCGGCTGCGCGGGTGAAGCCGCCGTGGTCGGCGATGGCGACGAAGGTGCGCAGCAGTTCGCTATCGATGCTGGGGAAGCTGCTCATTCATCAATCTCCGAGATGGGTCGCATAAGAATGATTCGTTGGATTGATCTTAGCGCGAGCGGGAAACTGCATCCAACCCCACAGGGAGGAAAGCATGATGAAAGGTCAACTTGGTTTCGTAGCAGCGTCCTACCATGTCCACAAAGTCTCCCCCGTTCCGCTTTGGAAGCGCGCCATGCAACGTGTCCTGCATTGGCACGAACTGGCCCGCCAGCGTCGTGAGCTGGCGACCATGAGTGATGAGGCGCTCAAGGATATCGGCCTGAGCCGCGCGGACATCCAGCAGGAAGTCGAGCGCCCGTTCTGGATGGATTATGTCCGCCGTTGAGTTGCTCCATTTGAACTGACCGGGTGGCATGGCCCTCGCCGTGTCGCCCGCGTCCATGACTGCAGAACCATGACAAGGAAGCCCATGTCCACGCCGTATCACCTCGCTCAGGTCAACATCGCCAAGGCCCGTGCCCCGTTGGATCATCCCCTGATGAAAGGCTTCGTCGACCAGCTCGATCACATCAATTCCCTCGCCGAGCGCAGCCCCGGTTTCGTCTGGCGCCTGCAGACGGAGGAGGGCGATGCCACCTCGATTCGCGTCTACGACGACCCGCTGATCATCGTCAACCTGTCGCTGTGGGAGTCGGTCGAGGCGCTCAAGGATTACGTCTACACCGGCGAGCATCTGCAGGTACTGCGCAGCAAACGCGACTGGATGGAGCGCCTGCCTTCGCCGAGCCTCGCGCTGTGGTGGCTGCCCGAAGGCGAGCTGCCGGATGTGGCGATGGCCCGCGACCGCCTGGAGCGTCTGCGGCTGGAGGGCCCCTCGGCGGAGGTCTTCACCTTCGCACGTCCCTTCCCGGTACCCACGTCGCTCGGGGAACCCGCCTGATGCAGTCAGGCGCTGCGATTGGCGTTAGGCTCTAGGGCTCGCCCAGACCCGGAGTCCACGATGCCGACCGTCGAATCCCTGTCCCTCAAGCAGGCCCGCCGCCTCGCCCTGGCTGCCCAGGGCTTCACCCTGCGCAAGCCTGGCGGCGAGGTGCAGCGCCGCCATGTGCGAAGCCTGCTGGAACGACTGGGCGTCCTGCAGATCGACTCGGTGAACGCGCTGGTGCGCTCGCACTATCTGCCGTTGTTCTCGCGGCTGGGCCATTACTCTCCCACGCTGCTGGAAGAGGCTGCCTGGAGCGGCGGACGGCATCGCCGGTTGTTCGAATACTGGGGGCATGAAGCTTCGTTGCTGCCGCTGGAGCTCTATCCCCTTATGCGCTGGCGCATGCGTCGCGCGGCCGAGGGACGTGGCATCTACCAGCAACTGGCGCGCTTCGGGCGCGAGCAGCAACCGGTGATCCAGCGGGTACTCAGTGCCGTGCGCGAACAGGGCGCGCTGGGGGCCGGCAGCCTGACCACCCGCGAGGAGCGTGCCGGCCCCTGGTGGGACTGGAGCGACGAGAAGCACGCGCTGGAGTGGTTGTTCGCCGCGGGTGAGGTGACGGTCGCCGGGCGGCGCGGTTTCGAGCGTCTGTACGACTTGCCGGAGCGCGTCCTCCCGACCGACCTGCTGCAGCAACCCGAACTGCATGAAGACGAGGCTCAGCGCCAACTGCTGCTGCATTCGGCACAGGCGCTGGGCGTGGCTACCGAGAAAGATCTGCGCGATTACTTCCGCCTGGACCCTGCCGACAGCAAAGCGCGGCTGGCCGAGCTGGTGGAGGAGGGTGAGTTGTTGCCGGTGCAGGTCCAGGGTTGGCAGGCGCCAGCCTACTGTCTGGCGAACCCGGTGATTCCGCGCAAGGTGCGCGCCAGTGCCTTGCTCTCGCCGTTCGATTCACTGGTATGGGAGCGCGCCCGCACCGAGCGGCTGTTCGACTTCCGCTATCGCCTGGAGATCTACACGCCTCAGCACAAGCGGGTGTACGGCTACTACGTGTTGCCGTTCCTGTTCGACGAGCACCTGGCCGCGCGGGTCGATCTGCGCTCCGATCGCGCCTCCGGGAAGCTGGTGGTGCATGCCGTCCATGAGGAAGAAAAGGGGCTGAGCGAAGAGGGACACGTCGCGCTGGCGCAGCAATTGGGCGAGATGGCGGGTTGGCTCGGCCTGGAGCGGGTGGCGGTGAATTGCCGGCGGCCGTCCGGCGAACGCCTGCAAGAACTGCTGGCGCGGGCCTGAAAAGAAACGGGCCTCCGCAGAGGCCCGTCTGGGATCACTTGCCGCTGGCGATGCGCTGGCGGATATGGTCCGCGCGCTGCTGCGAGCCGGGGTGCGAGTCGAACATGCTGCTCTCCTTGCCGCCGCTCAACTTGGCCAATTTGTCGAAGGCGGTGGCCAGGCCTTCAAGCGGGATGCCGCGCTTCTTCAGCAGGTCGAAGGAGTAGTCGTCGGCAGCCGATTCCTGGGACTGGGAGAATTGCGCATTGACCAGTGCTTCGCCGATCTCACCCAACTGCGACTGCGACAACGCGGATACGGTGGCATTGCCCGAGGCGGCAGCGGCGTTGCGGGCGGCAGCGGCTGCGTAGGCGGTCTGGGTGGCCTTCTTGATGTGGCCCAGGGCGACGTGGCCGATCTCGTGGCCGAGCACGCCTTCCACCTCGTTGTCGTTCATCAGGTCCATCAGGCCGGAGTAAACGCGCACGCAGCCGTTGGCCATGGCGAAGGCGTTGACGTCGTCGGTGAGGTAGACCTTGTAGTTGACCGCGGTGCCGTTGAGCGGGTTGCCCAGAGCGGCAGCGATCTTGTCCAGGCGCTGGGTGTAGGGGCTGTTGGCCGGGGCGATCTGCGCTTCGGCGTCCTGCTTGGCGCAGGCTTCATCGGCGACCTGCTTGATTTCGGCGTCGCTCAGGGTGGCGGCTTTCATCGCCATCATGCCGGACTGCACGAGGCTGTCGGTGTTCATGTTCTGGCAGCCGGAGAGCGCGGCGGTGGCGCCGATGAGGAGCGCGAGCAGGGAGCGGTGCAGTTGCATCGGTATCTTCCTTGGTTGACGGTTTCCATGGCGCGGCGACTGCCGCGCGGGGCGCCACTCTAGGTAGGCGCCCCGGCATCGTCAATTGCAGAAGTGGTTTTAGGGCTGCTCCGAGACCTGTGTCGGATTCAGCGGCGAACCTGTTTCAGGGTTTCCGCGATGAGGAAGGCCAGCTCCAGCGACTGATCCGCGTTCAGGCGCGGATCGCAATGGGTATGGTAGCGATCGCTCAGGCCATCCTCGGTGATCGGCCGCGCGCCGCCGATGCACTCGGTGACGTTCTGCCCGGTCATCTCGATGTGGATGCCGCCGGCGTAGCTGCCCTCGGCCTGATGCACTTCGAAGAACTGCCGGACCTCGGTGAGGATGCGCGCGAAGTCGCGGGTCTTGTAGCCGCTGGAGGCCTTGATGGTGTTGCCGTGCATGGGGTCGGAACTCCACAGCACCTGCTTGCCTTCGCGCTGCACGGTCTGGATCAGGCGCGGCAGGCCGTCGCCGACCTTGTCCGCGCCCATGCGCACGATGAGGTTGAGGCGGCCGGGGTCGTTGTCCGGGTTGAGGATGTCGATCAGGCGGATCAACTCCTCGCTGTCCATGCTTGGGCCGACCTTCACGCCGATGGGGTTGCCAACGCCGCGCAGCATCTCCACGTGGGCGCCATCGAGCTGGCGGGTTCGGTCGCCGATCCACAGCATGTGCGCCGAGCAGTCGTACCAACCGCCGGTGAGGCTGTCGCGACGGATGAAGGCTTCCTCGTAGTTCAGCAGCAGCGCTTCGTGGGCGGTGAAGAAGCTGGTCTCGCGCAGTTGCGGCGCGGTATCCAGGCCGCAGGCGCGCATGAAGGCGAGGGTCTCGTCGATGCGGTCGGCCAGTTGCTGGTAGCGCTCGGACAGCGCCGAGTTGGCGATGAAGTCCAGGTTCCACTGGTGTACCTGGTGCAGGTCGGCGAAGCCGCCGCCGGCGAAGGCGCGCAGAAGGTTCAGCGACGCGGTGGACTGATGGTAGGCCTGCAGCAGGCGTTCCGGGTCTGGCACGCGGCTCTTCTCGTCGAAGCCGATGCCGTTGACGATGTCCCCACGGTAGGCGGGCAGGGTCACGCCACCGATGGTTTCATCGTTGGCTGAGCGCGGCTTGGCGAACTGCCCGGCCATGCGCCCGACCTTCACCACCGGACAGCCGGCGGCAAAGGTCATCACCACGGCCATCTGCAGCAGCACCTTGAAGGTGTCGCGGATCTTCGCCGCGGAGAACTCGGCGAAGCTTTCTGCGCAGTCACCGCCCTGCAGCAGGAACGCACGGCCGGCGGTGACCTCGGCGAATTGCCGGCGCAGCTCGCGTGCCTCGCCGGCGAACACCAGCGGCGGGAAGCTGGCCAGGGTGCGCTCGACTTCGCTCACGCGGTTGGCGTCGGGGTAGGCGGGCTGTTGCTGGATCGGCTTGCTTCTCCAGCTATCGGGGCTCCAGGGCAGGCTCATCGGCGGGGTCTTCGCGGCTGTGGACGGTATCCGCCCATGGTATCAGCTCGGCTTTTGCCCCGCGCGTGGTCGCTGGCGCGTGAGGAAGAGGGGGACATCCTTGTCCAGGGGAACACGGGTCTTCGCGACTCGTTGGCGCGATCAGCTGCCTGCGCAGCACGCGGGTGAGCGCCGCTGTGGAAGTGTCGGCGGGAAAGGGTGTCGTTGGGCGGGATCGCGAAGGGCGTTGCGCTGGAGCATGCTCGGTTGTGCCTCTTGGGCTGTTATTCTTGCGCCTTTGCCGACCGGGCGGTCGTGGCTGGCCGTCTTGATTCGAAGGATTATTGCGTGCGCGAGCCCCTGTATTTCAATGGCAATCCGTGCCGTTCGCTGCTCCTGGCGGACCGCATTGTCACGGCCGTTTCTGTCGGGAACCGGCCATGAGCGAGGAGCTGCTGAGCGAAGAGTTGCTGATCGTCGAGGAGCGCGATGACTTCGGCGTGATCCGCGTCGTGGAGAGCGGCGCCTTCCGCTACCTGGAGTTCGGCGACGAGGTCGAGCAGAGCTGCGTGCTGATGGGCGATCCGAGCTGGCTGGAGTATGACTACTCGCGCGCCATGCTGGTCGGTGCGTTGTGCCATGCGCGCCCGCGCCGGGCGCTGTTCCTCGGTTTCGGCGCGGGTAGCCTGACCCAGGCCTGCCTGAAGTACCTGCCGCTGGAAGAGGTGGAGGCCATCGAGCTGCGCCCGTCCATCCCGCGCCTGGCCCGCGAGCACCTCGGGCTGGTGGAGGATGAGCGCCTGAACCTGCGCATCGGCGACGCCGTGCAGGAGCTGGCCGAGTGCGAGCCGGCGGACCTGATCTTCCTCGATCTCTACACCGATACTGGGCCGGCGCCGGCGCACATCGGCTGGGATTTCCTCGGAGCCTGTCGCGAGCGCTTGAAGCCCGGCGGCTGGCTGGTGATCAACCAGTGGACCACCGATGATGGCCGGCCTCTGGGCGCTGCGTTGCTGCGGGGGCGCTTCAACCGGCACTACTGGGAATGCCCGGTGCCGGAGGGCAACGTGATCGTCTTCGTCCCTGCCGAACTGGACCAGGATCTGAACCTGCGCGGCCTGAAGAAACGCGTCGGCCAGCTGGAGCCGAAGCTGGGCTATTCGCTGCGCACCTACATCGAGTCACTGCGCCCGGCGCAGTGACTCTCCGCATCCCTCAGGGGATCTGGTAGCTGAAGGTGAAGTTCAGCCGCGGGCTGCGCTCGTTGTTATCCAGCGCACGGTCACCGAATGGCTTGGCGACTTCCATCGACACCAGGTAGTGCTTGCGGTTGGAAAAACGCACGCCCAGCGCCGCCGAGCCGAGCTTGCCTTCGCTCAGACCGTCCTGGTTGTAGCGGGTGCGCGCGGTGTCGACGACGAAGTAGGGCTGGATCTGGTTGAGCACCACGCTCTGCCGCAGGAAGGAATAGTTCACCTCGTAGGAGGCGCCCCAGCCCTTGTCGCCGCTGGCCTGGTCGTCCGGATAGCCGCGGCCGAAGTTGCCGCCGCCATAGGTGACCTGCTCGGAGTCGGGCAGCACGTCGTCGCTCCACTGGAAGGCAGCGCTGACTACGCCCTGCCAGTTGGAGCCGAACTGGTCCTGCTGCGCGCCAAAGCCGAGCAGGCGGGTGAAGTTCTTCTTGATCGGCTCCGGCGCTTCCGCACCCATGCCGTTAAGGCCCTGGTAAACCGCCACGCTGCCGGCGCGCACGCGCTTCTCGGCGAACTGCTGGACGACGGTTTCAATGCCCACTACGCGAAGTTTGCTCTTCTGTTCGATGCGGAAGGGGATGGCCGGGTAGACCAGGTCGTAGGTGCTGGTGTCGTTGACCGTGTAGCCGCGCAGGTTGAGGTCCCAGGTCAGGTCGCGGCGCAGTACCAGCGGGATGCCCAGGCCGGCGCTGACTCGCTCGTTCTGCCGCTTGCGCTCGAACTCCAGGCCGCTGGCCAGGCGCAGGTTCTCGCCGGGGCGCGAGTTGTACTTGCTGTAGCCGGCCAGCAGCTGCAGGCCGTTGTCACCCAGCAACTGGCTGTAGTTCCAGGCGCGGTAATACTCGTGGTCGTCGCCGGGCGGGTAGAGGTAGCTGAACTGCAGCTGCTCGCCCCAGCCGAGCATCGACATCACCTCGGCGTTGAACAGGCCGCGCTGCTCGCCGCGGCGCGAGTCGAGGTTCATCCCGGTGTCGAAGCGCTTCTGCTTGCCGGCCAGTTCCAGTACGGCGCCGCCGTCGCTGGTGGTGGGCGGATTGAGCGCCATGGCCATCTGCATGCCGGGCACCCGGCTCATCAGCACGCTGAAGCGCTCGAAGCTCTCGCGGGTCAGGGGTTTTTCCGCCTTCAGTTTTTCGATCCAGCGGTCCACGCGCATCTGGTGTACGCCCAGGTCGCCCGCAGCGCGGACCTGGCTGATATGGCCCTCGACCAGCACGATGCGCGCGACACCGCTGCGGAAGTCCTGGTTGGGCACGTAGGCGAAGGAGATGAAGTAACCGTCGTCCTGGTAACGCTGGGTGATGGCCTTGGCCGCGGCCACCAGTTCGCTGACTGCGATGGTGCGCTTGGTCAGGGGCTCCAGCAGGGGTTTCCAGGTTGCGACGGGGTAGTGCTTGCCGCCGGCCAGTTCGATGCGCTTGATGCGGATGCGCTGCTGGAGGATCTGGGCGGGCTGGGTGGCCGAAGGTTCCGGCGCGGTGACCTTGGGGGCGCTGGGGCGAATGTCGCCGCCAGGAAGGTTGGGGCGGGGCAGTGTCTGTTCGATATCGGAGCCGGGGAGCTGGATGGGGCGCTCGGCCCAGGCGAAAGGTGCAGCCAACAACAGGGGCAGGACAGCAAGTTTGCGCATCTGGCTCCTCCATGAGACCGACTTCGATAAAGGACCAGGAGCCGTGGGCGGCTCCTGGTAACCACAGTATGGGTGTAATTCGGATTATTGCTTGGGCGTACCGATCGCCAATCCACCACCCAGTCCGCCGGTCACACCACCCAGCGCGCCACCCACGGCGCCCAGCGTATTGCCCAGCAGGCCTCCCTGACCGCTGGTACCGCCAGTCGTACCGGCGCCTGCGCCGACCGCCACGCCCGAACTCTGGGTGTTGCTGCCGATGCCTACGCCTGCCCCGGCGATCAGGCCGCCGCCACCGGTGAGGCTGCTGGTCACGCCGCCGAGAGTGCCGGCGACACCGTTGACCAGACCACCCACCGGGTTGCTGCTGCCAGTGGCTCCACCCAGAGAGCCGGTAAGGCCGCCCACTGCGCCGGTCACACCGCTGACCAAGCCGCCCACCGGGTTGCTCCCGCCGGTGGCGCCGCCCAGGGAGCCGGTAAGGCCGCCCACTGCTCCGGTCACGCCGCTGACTACACCCCCCACCGGATTACTGCCACCGGCAGCGCCGCCCAGCGACCCGGTGACGCTGCCCAGCAGTCCGCCGCCGGGGTTGCTGCCATTGACCAAGCCGCCGGAAGCGCTGACTGCCTGACCCACATTGCTGACGACTCCGCCGACCGGCGCCAGAGCAGGATTCGCACTGGCCACCTGGTTGCCTGTCTGGGTCACAACGCCGCCGACGGTGGTCAACAGGTTGTTCACCGGCGTTCCCAGTCCGGTGGCGGCGCCGACGCCGCGAGTGGTTCCTTCGACCGTGCCGACCAGACCGGCGGTGGTTCCGCTCAGCTGGGTGGTCAGTTGGCTCAGTGGGCCGGTGGTGACCGCGCCACTGAGGGAATCGCCGAGCATGGTGATCTTGCCGCCGACGCCATCCACCAGGCCGCCGACCTGGCCGGTCAGGCCGTTGAGCGGAGTATTGGCCAGCACCGGCGCATCGCCGATGGCCGCCACGGTATCGCCCAGGCTGCTGACTGCTCCGCCTGTGTGGCTGACCAGACCTGTGGCGCCAGCGACGGTAGTCCCGATGGCATTGGGGTTGTTGCCCAGTTGGCCGAGGCCGTTGGTGACGCCGGTGCCGACGCTGTCTACCCCGGCGCCGACTTCCTGGACCAGGGTGCCGGCGTTCTGCGTGACTCCGTTGCCCAATAGCGGCAGGTCGACTGTCTTCACTACGGCGCCGACGGTGCCCACCGTGTCGCCGACATTGGAGACCGCTTCGCCGGTATTGGTCAGGATATTGCCGGTGGTGCTCGCCGGCGGGGGAGTGGTGGTGCCGCCGTCGGTGCCTCCATTGTCGCCGCCACCTGTGCCACCTGTGCCACCCGTACCACCGGTGCCACCGGTGCCACCGGTTTCGCCCGTGCCGCCTGTGCCACCACCGGTTCCCCCGGTGCCGCCACTGCCGCCGCTGCCATCTCCGCCGGAACCGGAACCGGAACCGTCATCGGTAGTGCTGCTATCGGAAGCGCGGTGATGACTGCTGCCGCCGTGGCTGCTGCAACCTTGCAGGGAGAGCGCAACGACGAGAAGGGAAAGTGCGAAAACACGAATCGGACCTGACATAGCGAATTCCTCCATGAGAACGTCAGTCAGCTGGCTGCCCGGTTCGGTATCCCGGCGAGTCGCTGCGCTGCTCTGGAGTCAGTTCTAGAGGTTTGTTTTCAGGCGCGAAATTGGAACTTGTATATAGCCGTTTTGTGTTTGGCAGGTCATTGAATCAAAAGGGAAAACTAAAGGATTATGGCGACTTGCCAGGCGTTTTTAATACCTTGGATATAGTGCTTTTCGCACGATGGTTCCGTTTTGCAATTTCGTGCTGCGCTCATTTGCCTCGGAATTGGCCTTCCCGTCGCTCCAGCATGGCATTCAAACCCTCCTGCGCATCCTCGGTGGACAGCAGTTCGCTGGCCATCTCCGGCAACAGTCGCGCCGCTGCCTCCTCGCCTTCATCGAGGCTGCGGCGCGCGGAGGCCAGGGTTGCGCGGATGCCCAGCGGCGCCTGGGAGGCAACTCGCTGGGCCAGCCAGAGTGCGCGGGGCATCAGCTCTTCCGGCGCGGTGACTTCTTGCACCAGGCCTATGCGATACGCCTCGTGGGCGTCGAAGGGATCGCCGGTGAGCAGCCAGCGCATCGCGTTGCCCCAGCCGGCCACCTGATGCATGCGCAGGGTGGCGCCGCCGAAGGGAAAGATGCCGCGTTGCACTTCGAGCTGGGCAAAGCGCGCATTACTGGCGCACAGGTTGATATCGGCGGCGAGCATCAATTCGATGCCCAGGGTGAAGCAGTAGCCCTGTGCAGCCACCAGCAGCGGCTTGGTCAGGCGCCGGCCGCCGAAGGTGCCCCAGGGATCGGCCGAGCCTTCGGGCATGGTCCAGCCGGTGCGAAAGGTCTCGCCGATGTTGGCCAGGTCCAGGCCGGCAGTAAAGTGATCACCATGGGCGAAAACCAGGGCGCAGCGCAGGTCGTCGTCGCTCTCGTACTCGCCGAAGGCCAGCACCAACTGGGTGAGCATCTCCAGGTCGAAGGCGTTGCGCTTGTCGACCCGGTTCAGGCCGAGCAGCAGGATGTGGTCATGGCGTTCGACGGTGATGCGCGGTGCGCTGCTGGCGGTCATTGGCGGGCTCCGGTCGGGTGGCTTGCACGGTATAGCCGGCAGGCACGGGGTTGTCCACGGAACGACCGTTCGCCGGCCATGTTCCGAAAAGAAACACATTGGTCAGGTTTTTCCGGTATGATACGCGCCGGCCAAACGCTGGCCTCGTTTCGGATCCCGCATTCTCCCGCAGTTTCACACTCGGGCTATGTGTCCGCAGTGCGGACTTCCTTGACGCATTCTTCCAATCTTCATTTCGCAAATCCCCGCTTCCAGCTGCCTGGGTGACTTCACTGTCGTACAGGGCATGCGCAGCTCGGCTATTGGGTCTTTGCGGATGTACTTAGAGGCAAAACCCATGACCCAGGAAACCGCCGGCTTCGCCGCGCTCGGTCTTCACCCCAATGTTCTCGCTGCCATTGCCGCTGTCGGTTATGAAGAGCCGTCGCCGATCCAGGCCCAGTCGATCCCGGTGATCCTCGAAGGCCACGACATGATCGGCCAGGCCCAGACCGGTACCGGCAAGACCGCTGCCTTTGCGCTGCCGATGCTGTCGCAGATCGAGCCGAGCCGTCGCGTCCCGCAGGTGCTGGTACTGGTACCGACCCGCGAGCTGGCCCTGCAGGTTGCTACCGCTTTCGAAACCTATTCCAAGCAGATGCCGGGCGTCGGCGTCATTGCCGTCTACGGCGGCGCGCCCATGGGCCCGCAGCTCAAAGCCCTGCGCCAGGGCGCCCAGGTCGTGGTCGCCACGCCGGGCCGCCTGTGCGACCACCTGCGCCGCGACGAAAACCTGCTGTCCACCGTTAAGAGCCTGGTGCTCGACGAAGCGGACGAGATGCTCAAGCTCGGCTTCATGGATGACCTCGAAGTGATCTTCGAAGCCATGCCGTCCAGCCGCCAGAGCGTGCTGTTCTCCGCGACCCTGCCGGCCTCGATCCGCAGCATCGCCGAACGCCACCTGAAAGAACCCAAGCACGTCCGCATCGCCGCCAAGACCCAGACCGTCGCCCGCATCGAGCAGGTGCATCTGATGGTTCACGCCGACCAGAAGCCGGCCTCGATCCTGCGCCTGCTGGAAGTCGAGCAATTCGACGCGCTGATCGGTTTCGTCCGCACCAAGCAGGCCACCCTGGACATCGCCGAACTGCTCGAGCGTCAAGGCTACCGTGCCGCCGCGCTGAACGGCGACATGCCGCAGGCCCAGCGTGAGCGCGTGATCGAGTCGCTGAAAGACGGCTCGCTGGATATCGTCATCGCTACCGACGTTGCTGCCCGCGGCCTCGACGTAGCGCGTATCACCCACGTACTGAACGTGGACATGCCCTACGATCCGGAATCCTACGTACACCGTATCGGCCGTACCGGCCGCGCCGGTCGTGAAGGCCGCGCCCTGCTGCTGGTGACTCCGCGTGAGCGCCGCATGCTGCAGGTGATCGAGCGCGTGACCGGGCAGAAGGTTGGCGAAGTTCGCCTGCCGGACGCCGAAACCGTCCTCGAAGCGCGCCTGAACCGTCTGGCCACCGGCCTGCAACCGCTGCTGGCCAACGCTGTTGCCAGCCGTGGCGCCGTGCGTGACGAGCTGTGCCGTCGCCTGGGTACCGACATGGACACCCTGGCCGCCGTGCTGCTGGCCAAGCTGACCGAAGGCAAGGCGCTGGACCTGGAATCGGTCCGCCGCGAACAGCCGCTGACCCCGGCCGCCCCGCGTGAGCGCAGCGACCGTTACGAGCGCAGTGAGCGTGGCGATCGCCCTGAGCGCGGCGACCGTCCGGAGCGCAGCGGCGCGCCGCGCACCATGGCTCCGCCGTCCGAAGGCAAGGCCCGTTGCCGTACCGCCCTGGGCGCTCGTGATGGCGTGCAGGCGAAGAACCTGCTGGGCGCCATCCTCAACGAGGGCGGCCTGTCTCGCGAGGCCATTGGCCGCATCCAGATCCGCGAGACCTTCAGCCTGATCGAGCTGCCGGAAGAGAACCTCGACCGTCTGCTGACCAAGCTCAAGGACACCCGCGTTGCTGGCAAGGCTCTGCGCCTGCGTCGTTACCGCGAAGACTGATTCGTCAGTCACAGCGCATGAAAAAGCCCCGCCATTGGCGGGGCTTTTTCGTTTCCGGTCTTGGATGGCCTCCCCTGTAGGGGGGGGGCGTATTCAGCCGAAGCGATAGATATCCATCCCCAGCGCGCCGAGGGTGAAGCCGGCGTGCTCCACCGTCATCGTCGAACCGCCTGCGCTACGGGCGAAGTACAGCGGCAGCAGGTGCTCATCGCGCGGGTGGTTGCGCACCGCATGCGGCGCTTGCTGGCGGTAGTCGAGCAGGGCGGTTTCGTCGTCGGCTTCCAGGTGCTCCACCATCCAGTCGCGGAAGGCCTTCGCCCAGGGCGTGATGACTTCCGGGCCGGCGTGCCAGTCCAGTTCGCCCAGGTTGTGGGTGATGCTGCCCGAACCGATCAGCAGGATGCCTTCCTCGCGCAGCGCACGCAGGGCCGCGCCAATTCGGTGCTGCATGGGCGCGCCGAGACGGCTGGGGAGGGACAGCTGGACGACGGGGATATCGGCGTCCGGATACATCAGGCTCAGCGGCACCCATGCGCCATGGTCCAGCGGGCGTTCGGGGTCAAGGGTGGCTGTCAGGCCGTCCTCGGCCAGCAACTCGACCACACGCCGGGCCAGGTCCGGCGAGCCGGCGGCCGGATACTGCACGGCATAGAGTTCGGGCGGGAAGCCGTAGAAATCGTGCCAGGTGTCCGGCTTGGGCGATGCGGTCACGCGCAGATCCGCGGTTTCCCAGTGGGCTGAGACAACCAGGATGGCCTTCGGGCGTGGCAGCTCGCGGGCCAGGCGCTTCAGGGGCGCATCGCTGGCGCCGGGCTCCAGGGCCAGCATGGGGGAGCCGTGAGAGATGAACAGGGCAGGGAGCATGGCGAACCTCGCTACTTGAATGCCTCTATGTTTACGCGAGTAAAGATCGAAATCCAGTATAGGTTTTTGACCGAAATAATCGTTTATGTCGATTGTTATGGCCGCGCTCACCCTTGAAGCGCATCGTCGTGGGAGTGCCAACTCGGTTGCAGAGTCATGGAGGCAGTCGCCATAGAGCGCTTTGGCAGGATGTCAGTCGGATGATGCGTTAGAGTTTGCGGAAATTTCCGAAGCGAATGGCGAATTCGGCTATGCAGCAAGTTGAACAAGTCCTAATGCTCGAGATCGGCGACTGCCTCCGCCTGGAGGACGGCACCGAGATATGTGTGCAGAGGGTCCGTGGTGACCAGGTGCGGCTGAAGATCCTAGAAGCCGGAGATAGTCAGCGCGAGCGGCGTGGCGCCTGGTGGCGCTGGCTGATGCCGTGTGCGATGCGCAGTGTTTGAACAGGTGACGTATGCAGCATGAATTCTGGCAGTCGCGCTGGGCGCGCAATGAAATCGGCTTCCACCAGCAATCGGTGAACCCCGGCTTGCAACGGCACTGGCCGAACCTGGAGCTGCCCGAGGAATCGCAGGTGCTGGTGCCGCTGTGCGGCAAGAGCCTGGACATGCTCTGGCTAGCGCAATGGGGTTATCGCGTGCTGGGTGTCGAACTGGCCGAGCGGGCCGCCGTCGACTTCTTCGCTGAGTTGGGTGTCACCCCGCAGACCACTGACGACGGCGCTTTGCGGCGTTACAGCTACGAGCGCCTGGAGATTCTCCAGGGGGATTTCTTCGACGTCACGGCCGGGCAGGTGGCCGGGTGCAGTGGCCTTTACGACCGCGCGGCGCTGATCGCTCTGCCGCTGGACCTGCGTGCCGACTATGCGGCGCACCTGCAGCGTATCCTCCCGTATCAGGCTCGTGGGCTGGTGGTCAGCCTGGAATACCCCCAGGCCGAGATGGATGGCCCGCCGTTTGCCGTTCTGGCGGAGGAAGTGAGCGGGCTCTTCGCCGAGGACTGGGAAGTGGAGGAGGTTGAGCGTGTGGACGTGCTGGTGGAAAACCCGAAGTTCCTCAAGCGTGGCGTCAGCCACCTGGACGAAGTGGTGTTCGCGCTGCGTCGAGGTTGAGTTGCAGGCATGAAAAAGGGCGACCCGAGGGTCGCCCTTTTTGGATTGCCTTGAAGCTTAGCGGCCAGCGGCGCGCAGGGCTTCGATGCGGTCTTCCAGCGGCGGGTGGCTCATGAACAGGCCGGCGAGGCCGTGCTTGAGGTTCCCATTGATGCCAAAGGCCTGCAGCGTGTCGGGCATCTGCACCGGCACGCCCTGTTCGGCGCGCAGGCGCTGCAGGGCAGCGATCATCGCGCCAGTGCTGGCCAGGCGGGCGCCGGCCTCGTCCGCGCGGTATTCGCGTTTACGCGAGAACCACATGACGATGATGCTGGCGAGGATGCCCAGGACCAGCTCGGCGAAGATGGTCGCGACGAAGTAGCCGATACCCGGGCCGTCTTCGTTCTTCAGGATCGCCTTGTCGACGAAGTTGCCGAAGATGCGTGCGAAGAACATCACGAAGGTGTTCACCACGCCCTGGATCAGTGCCAGGGTGACCATGTCGCCGTTGGCCACGTGGCCGATCTCGTGGGCCAGCACGGCTTTCACCTCTTCGGGGGAGAAGCGCTCGAGCAGGCCTTGACTGACCGCGACCAGAGCGTCGTTGCGGTTCCAGCCGGTGGCGAAGGCGTTGGCCTCGTAGGCAGGGAAGATACCGACTTCCGGCATCTTGATGCCGGCCTCGCGGGACAGTTCTTCCACGGTCTGCAGCAGCCACTGCTCGTGGCGGGTGCGCGGCTGGCTGATGATCTCGGTGCCGGTGCTCATCTTCGCCATCCACTTGGAGATGAATAGCGAAACCAGGGAGCCGGCGAAGCCGAAGACGGCACAGAAAATCAGAAGGCTACCGTAATTCTGGCCGGTGAAACGGTCCACGCCGAGCAGTTTCAGGGTGATGCTGGCGATCACCAGAACAGCCAGGTTGGTGGCCAGGAACAACAGGATGCGCATCATGGCGTAAAGCTTCTCCTCACGGTGACATTGGCGAAAACCGCAGTGGGTCGCGGCTTTCCGGATCGCCGGGCACAGGCAGGCACGGGATCGCTGAATAGTATGCGGGGTATATACGGTTGGCCCCCAGGCGATTCAACTCGGGGACTATTTCAACTTGTGTCGCCTGCCCGTATTACGGGCGCCCCGGATCGCTCTCGAAGAGTAGACGGGTCAGCCGCGCGATGCGTTCACCGTGCCGGGCGGCCAGTGCCTCGCGCAACTGGTTGGCCAGCGTGGCCTGGTCGCGGCGCACGCTGGGCGGCAGTTCCTCGCCGTCGCGCACCGCATGGAGGACTACGCGGGTCAGGCGCATGAAGGCCTTTTCGCTGAGCACCGCCTGATCCAGCGCTTCGTAACGAATGGTTGCCTCGAAGCGCAGATAGCCTTCATCGGCCAGCCACAGCAGCGCGCCCAGGCAACACTGGTGACGGGTACTGGGCAGGCCGAACTCGTCGGGCTCTTCCCGCCCGATCAGGTCCTCGACATAGAGGGCGATCTTGCGCGGGAAGGCCTGGTAGAGGGTCAGCAGGCCGGAAGCGGCATCCTTGTAGAAGTCGTCGATCTGCAGGTCCATTTATGCGCTGGGATTCACTGGCGATGAGTTATTGGCGGTAGCTTTTCAGGAAGCTGCTGATGCGTCCGATGGCCTGCTCCAGGTCATCGACACGCGGCAGGGTAACCACCCTGAAGTGATCCGGCCAGGGCCAGTTGAAAGCGGTGCCCTGAACGATGAGCAGCTTCTCGGAAAGCAGCAGGTCGAGGACGAATTTCTCGTCGTTGTGGATCGGGCAGACCTTCGGATCGATGCGCGGGAAGGCATAGAGCGCGCCCATGGGCTTCACGCAGCTGACACCGGGAATGTCGTTGAGCAGCTCCCAGGCGCGGTTGCGCTGTTCCAGCAGGCGCCCACCCGGCAGCACCAGGTCGTTGATGCTCTGGTAGCCGCCCAGGGCGGTCTGGATCGCATGCTGGCTCGGCACGTTGGCGCACAGGCGCATGTTGGCCAGGATATCCAGGCCTTCGATGTAGCTCTGCGCCTTGTGTTTCGGCCCGGAAATGGCGATCCAGCCGGAGCGGAAGCCCGCCACGCGGTAGGACTTGGACAGGCCGTTGAAGGTCAGGCAGAGCACGTCCGGCGCCAGCGACGCGGTGGAAATGTGCTGGGCCTCGTCGTAGAGGATCTTGTCGTAGATCTCATCGGAGAAGATCACCAGGTTGTGCTGGCGCGCCAGTTCGACGATGTCCAGCAGCACTTCCTTCGAGTAGACCGCGCCGGTGGGGTTGTTCGGGTTGATCAGCACCAGGGCCTTGGTGTTGCTGGTGATCTTTGCCTTCATGTCGGCGACGTCGGGGAACCAGCCGGCCTGCTCGTCGCACAGGTAGTGCACTGGTTTGCCGCCAGAGAGGGCGACGGATGCGGTCCACAGCGGATAATCGGGCGCTGGGATCAGCACCTCGTCACCGTTGTTGAGCAGCGCCTGCAGGGCCATGACGATCAGCTCGGACACGCCGTTGCCCAGGTAGATGTCCTCGATGCCGACGCCTTCCACCTGCTTCTGCTGGTAGTACTGCATCACTGCTTTGCGCGCACTGAACAGACCCTTGGAGTCGCTGTAGCCTTGGGCGGTCGGCAGGTTGCGGATGACGTCCTGGAGGATTTCATCCGGCGCCTCAAAACCGAACGGCGCCGGGTTGCCGATGTTCAGCTTGAGGATGCGGTGGCCTTCCTCTTCCAGGCGTTTAGCGTGCTTGAGCACGGGCCCGCGAATGTCGTAGCAGACGTTGGCGAGCTTGTTCGATTTGGTGACCTGCATGATCTGGGATTCCGAAATTGTCCGCGGCCGGCGACTTGGCAGGCTGTAACGCGGGTGACAGACTGGCGTCAAATGATGGGTTCGGAAGTGCTTTTCCCTGGTATCGACCCTGAAAATCGACAGGAAAACAGTGGAATTCTCGAAAAAGTAGAGTTTTTAAGGCTTTTCTATCGCGAGAACGTCTCTGTGCGGCAGATTCTGAACATGACGTTAACCACGCGCATCATACGTGCGGCCCGATTCCCGGAAAAGGAGGCATCGGGCATTTTTTCCATTAATGGAGGCAGATCGATGGAAAAGCTGGAAAAGCCCCTGGATTCCTGGCGTGACGAACTCACCGACGAGCAGTTCCATGTCTGCCGTCTGGGCGGCACCGAGCGTGCCTTCACCGGCGAATACCACGACACCAAGACTCCCGGTATCTACCACTGCGTGTGCTGCGGCACTGCGCTGTTCGACTCCGACGCCAAGTACGACTCGGGCAGCGGCTGGCCGAGCTACTTCCAGCCGGTGAATGGCGAGGTGGTCAAGGAACTGGAAGACTTCAGCCACGGCATGCATCGCATCGAAGTACGCTGCGGCAAGTGCGATGCGCACCTGGGGCACGTCTTCCCTGACGGCCCGCGGCCGACTGGGCTGCGCTACTGCATCAACTCGGCATCGCTGAAGCTGGTGCCGAAAGAGTGACCTCAAGGCCCGCCACGAGCGGGCCTTTTCTTTGGGGCTCTTCGTAGGAGCGAGCTTGCTCGCGAACAGCCCGGCTCCGTTATCCCTCGGTAACCTTGTTCGCGAGCAAGCTCGCTCCTACAGGAATGCTGATGTTGCCGTATTCATCGGGTGATTCGCGATCAATTGAATTGCGTGCAATTTAATTGATCACTATTCTTGGGTTTCCCACTTCCCAGGAGCCATGTCCGATGAGCGATGCACTGCTGAACATTCCCGTGACCACCATCAAGGGCGAACAGAAAACCCTCGCAGACTTCGGCGGCAAGGCCCTGCTGGTGGTGAACACCGCCAGCCAGTGCGGCTTCACCCCGCAGTATAAGGGGCTGGAAAAGCTCTGGAAGCAGTACAAGGACAAGGGCCTGGTGGTGCTTGGCTTCCCCTGCAATCAGTTCGGCAAGCAGGAGCCGGGCAACGAAGGCGAGATCACCCAGTTCTGCGAGCTCAACTTCGGCGTGAGCTTCCCGCTGTTCAAGAAGATCGATGTCAACGGCGCCGAAGCCCACCCGCTCTATGTGCAGCTGAAGAAGCGCGCTCCCGGCCTGCTGGGCAGCCAGGGCATCAAGTGGAACTTCACCAAGTTCCTGATCGGCCGGGACGGGCAGCTGGTCAAGCGTTTCGCCCCGACCACCAAGCCTGAGCAACTGTCCGCCGAGATCGAAGCGCTGCTGTGATGAAAGACGCTGTATCCCTGCCGGCTGAACTGCAGCTGGACAACCAGCTGTGTTTCCGCCTGTACGCCGTGTCCCGCGCGGTGATCCGTGGCTACCGGCCGATGCTCGAGGCGCTCGGTCTGACCTACCCGCAGTACCTGGCCATGCTGGTGCTCTGGGAGTGGCAGGCCGAGCCGCCGCAGCAGCCGTCGGTGAAGGCGCTCGGCGAGCGCCTGATGCTCGACTCGGGCACCCTCACTCCGTTGCTCAAGCGTCTGGAGCAGTTGGGCCTGGTGCAGCGCCGCCGTGCGCAGCATGACGAGCGTGAAGTGCACTTGGGGCTGACGGCCGAAGGAGTTGTACTGCGCGAGAAGGTACTACCGCTGCGTGAAGAATTGCTGTGCCGCAGCGGCATCGATCTGAGCGTCACCGGCGGCCTGCGCGAACAGCTGGATAGCCTGCTGCTGCAGTTGTCGAAGCTGGACGCCTGACTCAGCTGCGCGGCTGTGGTCCGGTCCAGCGTTCGAGGATGGCCGCCAGCTCGTCGCGGTGGAAGGGCTTGGCCAAGTAATCGTCCATGCCGGCGGCGCGGCACCGCTCACGCTCCTCCGGCAGGGCGTTGGCGGTCAGGGCAACCACCGGCAGGTCCGGCCAGCGGCCGCTTTCGCGGATTTCACGGGTGGCCTGGTAGCCGTCCATTACCGGCATGTTGCAGTCCATCAGCACCAGGTCGAAGTCGGCGCTGTCGAGTTGCTTCAGCGCCTCCTCCCCGTTGATGGCAATGCCCACCTGACAGCCCAGTTTTTGCAGAAGGCCGCGCGCGACCAACTGGTTGACGGGATTGTCTTCCACCAGCAGCACGCGGGCGGAGAACTGCTCTGGCGAGGTGGCGCCAACTGTCTTCGATGAGGGCAGCGGCTGGTGCTCGAAGGCCTGCTTCAGCGCCTGGTAGAGCACTGCGCGGGACAACGGCCGCGCCAGTTGTCGCAGCGGGGCGAGGCGCTGGGCCAGCTCGGGTTCGAGGAAGTTGCCGTAAGCGGTGACCAACAGCACCGGCCTGGTGACGTTCTGGCGCAGCACGACCAGGCAATCCGGGCAGTCTGAGAGCAGTGCGTCCAGCTCTACGTTGGCGAGGCTTTCATCGATGTCCAGGCGTTGATAGTCCACCCCCCATTCCGGCAGCCAGTTCTGCAGCAGCGCAGCCAGCCCGCTGCTGGCTGCGCATTGCACGATGAGCTTGCCGTTCAGCTTCGCCAGCGGCTGCGGCGGCTCCAGCGCCTGCAGGGGGAGGGTGACGATGAATTCGCTGCCAATGCCGGGCTCGGAAGTGACGCTCAGCTCGCCCTTCATCGCCTCGCAAAGCTTGCGCGTCAGCGCCAGGCCAAGCCCGGTGCCGCCGTACTGGCGGGCGATGCCGGCGTCGGCCTGGGTGAAGGGCTGGAAGATCTTCTGCAGGGCCTCGGGTGCCACGCCGATGCCGGTGTCGCGTACGCTGATGCGCACGCCTTCATTCCTGGTTCCGATGCCCAGCGGCTCGACACGCACGTCCACACGGCCGAGGCGTGTGAACTTGAGGGCGTTGGACAGCAGGTTGCTGACCACCTGGCGCACCCGCGTCGGGTCGCCGGAGAGTTGCGCCGGCAGTTGTGGGCTGATCAGGCAAGTGAGCTCCACGGCAGGGCCGGCGTTCTGCGACAACAGGCTGGCGGTGTCTTCCACCAGAGTGCCGAGGTCGAAGGGAATCTGCTCCAGCTCCAGTTGGCCGGCTTCGAACTTGGATAGGTCGAGCACATCGTTGAGCAATTCCACCAGCACTTTGCCCGAGTCGTGGGCAATGGATAGCTGCTGGTGCTGTTCGGCGGTCAGCGGGCCGTCCAGCGCCAGGCCGAGCATGCCCAATAGGCCATTGAGCGGGGTGCGGATCTCGTGGCTCATGTTGGCCAGGAAGTTGCCACGCGCCTGGGCCATGGCCAGGGCGGTCTGCCGCGCCTGTTCCAGCTCCTGGTTGGACAGTGTCAGGCGTGCGTTGGCCGCCTTCAGTTCGGCGGTGCGCGCGGCGACGATGCTTTCCAGTTCTTCCAGGTATTGGGTCAGGCGGTCTTCGGCATCGCGGCGCTGTTCCATCTCCACCGAGATGCGATTGAGCTGGCGGTTGGTGACCTCCACCAGCACGCCGATTTCGTCGCGCTCATGGCCGCGCGGGCAAGGCAGGCGCAGGCGCGAGGGTGAGCGCGGGTCATGGCGGGAGAGGGCGTCGATCAGGCTCACCAGCGGCTTGGTCAGCAGGGCATAGAAGAGCACCAGCAGGATCAGCGAGAGCAGCAGGCTGCGGACGAAGCCGGAGATGAAGGTCATCCCGGCACGGCGCAGGAAATCGTTGCCAAAGACGAAGGTGTCGATCTCAAGGCGCAGGACGCCAAGGGACTCGGCCGGTGCATGCTCGACGAACAGCGGTTCCTCGTAAGAGCGCTGCTCGCCGAAGAGGAAGTCGCTGAGGCCGCGCAGGTGGCTTTCCGCCGGCGGCCGGTCGGCGCTGGCCAGGGGCACGTTGGCGTTGTCGATGATCTCGGCGCGAATCACCGCGGGCGAGCGCAGCAGGCCCACGACCAGCTCCTGGGCCAGTTCGGCGTCGATGTTGTAGGCGATGCGCGCGGCGGGGTTATGGCTGACGTCCAGCAGGGCGCGCACTTCGCGGTTGATGGAGGCGTCCTGGCTGGCATAATCGACGCCTACCTGGATGAGGCTGAGCAGGGTGCCCAGGATGAACGCCACCAGCACCGTCAGGCTGGCCTGCTTGAACGAGAGGCGATGTGTAAGCGCAATATCCATGGTTGCGGAGCGTCGCCTCGCAGAAGCTTTCCTGCGGCGTAGCATAGCCCATCGGAACCGTCTGTCGGGATAGTCCGAAGGCGATGAAATTCCGGGGTCTGCCCTCGAAACTACGCCTTGAGAATATGGAGACAAGCGTGGATTCCCGTCTGAACGACTTTCTCGCCCGCGCCGAAGTGCTGATGGCGCGCCTGGACCCTTTGCTTCCCGCCGTCCGTGAAACGGTTGATTGGCAGCACAGTCTGGCGGCGCGCTGGTACCGTGACGGCCGCAGCGGCTACCTGCAGCCGCTGAAGGTCTGCCTCGACCTGCGCCTGGACGACCTGCTGGGCGTCGACCGGCAGCGCGAGCAACTTGCCCGCAACACACGGCAGTTCGTGGCTGGCCAGCCGGCCAATCATGCGTTGCTGTGGGGCGCCCGAGGCACCGGCAAATCCTCGCTGGTGCGCGCGCTGCTGGCGGAGCTGGCCGGTGAGGGGCTGCGTCTGATCGAGATCGAACGCGACCACCTAGCCGACTTGCCGCGTGTGGTCGAACTGATTCAGGGGCTGCCGCAGCGTTTCGTGCTGTTCTGTGACGACCTGTCGTTCGATGCGGGCGAGGGCGATTTCCGCGTCCTCAAGAGCGTGCTCGACGGCTCGCTGGAGCAGGCTCCGGACAACGTGCTGCTCTACGCCACTTCGAACCGGCGCCATCTGGTTTCGGAAAAACAGAGCGACAACGAGAACTGGAAGATGGTCGACGGCGAGTTGCATCCCAACGAAGCCGTCGAAGACAAGATCGCCCTGTCCGACCGCTTCGGCCTTTGGCTGTCCTTCTACCCCTTTACCCAGGAGCACTTCCTGAGCGTGGTGCGCCACTGGGTCGAGTCGCTCGCGCAGAAGTCCGGGCTCGCCGCCTGGACCTGGGACGAGGAACTGGAGAAGGAAGCCATCCGCTGGGCACTCGGCCGCGGCAACCGTAATGGCCGCTGTGCCTATCAATTCGCCCGCTATTGGGTGGGTCGACAATTGCTGGAAGGAGACACCCCATGATCGATCTGCAACAGGCCGGTGCCGGCCTTGGCGGTTATGCGCTGCTGGCCGCCCAGGCGGAGTCGCTATTCGCCGACGAGCGCGACTTCATCGCCAACGCCTCGCAGTTTTCCGCGTTCCTGTTCAATGAGTTGCCGGACCTGAACTGGGCCGGCTTCTACCTGAACCGCAACGAAGAGCTGGTGCTCGGCCCGTTCCAGGGCAAGGTCGCTTGCGTGCGCATCCCCTTCAGCAAGGGTGTGTGCGGCGCCGCGGCACGTACTCTTGAAACCCAGCGTGTGGAAGATGTGCACGCTTTCCCCGGCCACATTGCTTGCGACAGCGCCTCCAACAGCGAGCTGGTGGTGCCGCTGGTGAAGGAGGGGCGCCTGATCGGCGTATTGGATCTCGACAGCCCATCGGTCGGTCGCTTCAGCGCAGAAGACCAGGCCGGTATCGAGCGCCTGGTGGAGATTTTCCTGCGTCTCTCTGACTGCTGATCGTTCGCTGGCAACAAAAAGCCCCGCCTAGGCGGGGCTTTTTCGTAGGCGCGAACTTTTGTCCGCGCTTCGCGGGCATGGCCCGCTCCCACAGAGGGTGGCAGGTCAGCGCTTGGCCAGGATCTTGGCAATAATCTGCAGCTCGCCCTGGACGATCTCGGCCAGGGCAGGGCGGGCCAGGGTGCGCTCGAAGTGTGCGGCCAGCTTCGGCCAGCGCTCGGCATCCAGCTCTTCCTCGCCGTGGCGCAGGTTTACCAGTTGGCAGGCGATGGCGATGTCAGCGAGGCTGAAGCGGTCATCGATGAACCACTGCTGCTCGCCCAGGCATTTCTCCAGGTAATCGAAGTGCTCCGGGAGCTTCTCCTGCATGGCACCTTTTACCGCCACTTCATCGCAGACCTTGCCCATCAGCGGCTTGAGCAGACGGTTGCGGAACACGGTGAAGGTGGTCAACGGCGCCAACTCGTAGTCGGCGTACTTTTCCAGCCAGTTGATCCGCGCGCGGGACTCGGCTCCTGTGCCGCACAGCGGGTCGCGCTGCGGGTCACGGTCTTCGAGGTAATGGCAGATGACGCTGGAGTCGGCGAGGGTGAAGTCACCATCACGGATGGCCGGCACGCGGCGCAGCGGGTTCAGTTCGCGGTACCAGTCCGGCTGGTTGAACGGGTTGACGTTCTCCAGTTGGTAGTCGAAGCCTTTTTCGGCCGCGAACAGGCGGACTTTGCGGACGAATGGGGAAAGCGGGGCGCCGAAGACGACGAGGCTCATGCAAGGCTCCTGGGGCGAAGGTGGCCGGGTTTTTGATTCGACGACGAATCAGTCGTAAAGGTTCTTCTTCTTCCAGATATCGTCTTCGTCCAGCGCCTTGAGGCCGTCGCCCAGCTCGCTCGGTTCGTCCGGGGCGGGCTGCGAGGTTTCCAGCACCAGGGCGTTGGCGTGGGCTAGCTGGGCTTCCATCTGCTTGAGCTGCGCCTGGTAGCGGCCGATCTCCGGCTGCTTCTGCAGGTATTGCGCGCCGCGTTCGAAGGCCAGGCGTGCCTGGCGCGGCTGGCCTTGCTGGAGTGCCTGCTGGCCGAGGTTACCGAAGAACTCTATATGGAGGAGGGTGAGCAGGTGGCGGATTTCCTTCACCCACTTCTGTGCTTCGGCGCGCGGTAGCATGTTGTCCTGAGCGCAGCGCGTGAGCTGGGCATGCAGCGCTTCAAAGAGGAATCGCACGTCCTTGGCCTTGGCCTCGGTGAGAATCGGCTGCGGCGCATTCTTGACCGGGATGGTCTCGCCCTTGGCGAGCAGGCCACGCAGCTCTTCGATGCGCTGCTTCAGCGCGGCATTCTGTTTATCGACAGTGAGGAGGCGCTCGCTGAGGTTGAGCTCGAAGCCGCTGAGCAGCAGCTTTAGCGCCGGCGACATGAACTGGCCGGGCAGTGACTCGGACACATCGGCGCAGCGCCGGCAGCGGTCTGACAGATCAGCTTTCAGGCGCGCCTGCTCCAGCTTGCGGTTTTCCACCAGATGATTGATGTAGCCGATGGCGACCAGCAGGGCGATACCGACGAGAACCAGGACCGTAATGACGATTGGCGACACCGTGGAGTGCTCCGGATGTTTTTCCCGAGTGTAATGTCTTAGTGATACTGCTGATAGCGGCAGCTCAGTTTTTACTCAGAAGTCTTTGATTTAAAAAATATTTCTTTGGAGGGTTGACGACCTTACAAAGCGTCCCTAGAATGCGCGCCACTTCGACGCGAAACGCAGAACATGCTGGAACGGCGAAGTCGGAAAGATGTTAAGTTCCGGGCCGCGTCCCCTTCGTCTAGTGGCCTAGGACACCGCCCTTTCACGGCGGTAACAGGGGTTCGAGTCCCCTAGGGGACGCCATTGCGGGAATAGCTCAGTTGGTAGAGCACGACCTTGCCAAGGTCGGGGTCGCGAGTTCGAGTCTCGTTTCCCGCTCCAGATTCTCGATCATCGCCAAGGCAGTGACCGAAAGATGAAATGGCGTTACCCTTCGGCGAAAGCTGAAGGTTGCAACAAGTTGCTGCGGGAATAGCTCAGTTGGTAGAGCACGACCTTGCCAAGGTCGGGGTCGCGAGTTCGAGTCTCGTTTCCCGCTCCAAAATCGAAACGCCGTCCATCAGGACGGCGTTTTCGTTAACCACCGGCGAACGCTGAAGGTTACAGCAAGTTGATGCGGGAATAGCTCAGTTGGTAGAGCACGACCTTGCCAAGGTCGGGGTCGCGAGTTCGAGTCTCGTTTCCCGCTCCAGAATCGAAACGCCGCCCAGTTGGGCGGCGTTTTCGTTTGTGCAGAGAAACAACGCCCATGAAAAAGCCCGTATATAGCGGGCTTTTTCGTTTCTGGCGTTTGGCGCTACGTCGCAGCGGCTGGCGCGTCGCACCAGCGGACCGTCAGTGCTTCGGCGCGTCATCCGGCAAGGCCAGCACCTGCTTCTCGCGGTTCCAGTCAAAGGGCTCGCCGTTTTCTTCGGCTTCGAAGCGACGCTCGTCGAGCTGCTGGTACATCTGCAGCTCTTCGTCGGGCATGTAGTGCAGGCAATCGCCGCCGAAGAACCACAGCAGGTCGCGCGGGATCAGGTGGGCGATCTGCGGGTAGCGGTGGAAGATCTGGCTGATCAGGTCCTGGCCCAGGTACTGGGCGCCTTCCGGATCGCGCGGCAATTCCACCAGCAGCTCGTCGAAGCGTTCGAGAAACAGGCCGTGGTTGTCCTCGGGAACCTGCTCGGCTTCGCCCAGGGCGCCAAGGATCATGCGCAGGTGGTTGAGCAGGGCGATGTGGTGGTCGAGATAGGCGCTGGCCATGGGATTCCTCTGGAGCTGTGTGCAAACGGCCGAGGAGTATATCGGGTTTCGCTGTCGCTGCCGCCGGAGCGATCAGCGGAGCGGGCGCATCTGGATTTGCCGGCGTTGGTTGTCGATCTGCTGGCGTTGCTGGTCGAGTATCCGCTGCTGCTGTTGCAACTGCTGTTGCTGCAGCTCGTTCTTCTGGCGCTGGATCATCTGGTCGCTCTGCCTGCGCTGCTCATTCCAGCGCTGCTGGTTGTCCTGCTGGCGCTGCAGGTCCTGCTGCTGCATCTGCAGGCGCTGGTCCTCGTAGTTCAGGCGTTGGCTGTCGAGCTGGTTCTGCCGCAGCTGCTGCTGACGGCGCAGGCTGTCCTGCTGTTGCTGGATCGGGTCGATGACCGGGCTGGGCGCGGGTGCCGGGCGCGGGCGGCTGGGGTAGAGCCAGGGATCGGCGTGGGCGCTACCGGCCAGCAGCATTGCCAGCAGTAGGAGGGGAAGGGATCGACGCATGGTGCGGTTCTCCATTGCGGTGATTGTTTGAGTGTGCACCCGATAGCTCGAACTGGCATTGCTTTGCGTCGGACAAAAAGAAGGGCGCCCGAAGGCGCCCCGGGGGTGGATGACGTTGGTCAATCGGCCTTGCCGGCCAGTTCTTCCTTGGAGAAGTCGTCCACGTCGATCACCGCGCGGCGAGCGCGTTCGGCGGCGTGCAGGGTTTCCGCTTCCGCGGCTTCCAGCACGCCCGCCTCGGCGGCGGCATCGATGGGCGACTGCCCTGGCTTGGGATTGACGCCGTGCTCCTTGAGCGCCTTGTGCAGCTTCTTCTGCAAGGGCGCTGCGGCAGCTAGCTGGTCGTAAGCGAAGGTGAGCTTGGCGACCGGATCATCGGGGCCACTGGGTAGATGTGCACCGGCGAGGATTGCCTGCAGCGCCGGGTCGCTCAGCGGGCGGCCGAGGATGTGGGCGATCTCGGCATCCAGCGCGTCGCTCGGGCCACGGTGGCGACGGCCCAGCGGCAGCACCAGCACGCGCAGCAGGCAGCCGAAGGCGCGGTTGGGGAAGTTGTCGATCAGGTCGGCCAGCGCGGCTTCGGCCTTCTCCAGGTTTTCCTCCATGGCCCAGTGCAGCAGCGGATGCAGGTAGTCCGGGTTGTCCAGGTCGTGGTAACGCTTGAGCGCGGCGGAGCCCAGGTAGAGGTGGCTCAGCGCATCGCCCAGGCGCGCGGAGAGGCGTTCGCGGCGCTTCAGCTCGCCGCCGAGCATCATCATGCTGAAGTCGGCGAGCAGGGCGAAGGACGCCGCCAGGCGGTTCAGTGCGCGGTAGTAAGGACGGCTGATGCGGTCGCCCGGCACCTGGTCAAAGCTGCCGAAGCCCAAGCCCAGCAGCAGGCTGCTGGCGGCGTTGCTGACGGCGAAGCCGATGTGGCTGAGCAGCAGCTCGTCGAACTCTCGCTCGGCCTGGTCCTGGTCCTCGCGGCGGGCCAGTTCCATCTCCTTGAGCACGTACGGATGGCAGCGGATGGCGCCCTGGCCAAAGATCATCAGGTTGCGCGAGAGGATGTTGGCGCCCTCGACGGTGATGAAGATCGGCGCGGCCTGCCAGGAACGGCCCAGGTAGTTGTTCGGGCCCATGATGATGCCCTTGCCGCCGTGGATATCCATGGCGTGGGCGATGCACTCGCGGCCGCGTTCGGTAAGGTGGTACTTGAGGATGGCCGAGAGCACCGAGGGTTTCTCGCCCAGGTCCACTGCGTTGGCGGTGAGGATGCGCGCGCTGTCCATCATCCAGGCGTTGCCGCCGATGCGGGCGAGGGCTTCCTGGATGCCTTCGAAGGCCGACAGCGGCACGTTGAACTGCTCGCGCACCTGGGCGTAGCGGCCGCTGACATAGCTGCCGGCTTTGGCGGCGCTGGTGCCCACCGCCGGCAGGGAGATCGAGCGGCCCACTGACAGGCAGTTCATCAGCATCATCCAGCCTTTGCCGATCATTTCCTGGCCGCCGATGATGTACTCCAGCGGCACGAACACGTCCTTGCCGGAGTTGGGGCCGTTCATGAAGGCGGCGCCCAGCGGCACGTGGCGGCGGCCGATCTGCACGCCGGGGGTGCTGGTGGGAATCAGCGCCAGGGTGATGCCGAGGTCCTCTTGCTCGCCCAGCAGGTGGTCCGGGTCATGGCACTTGAAGGCCAGCCCGAGGAGGGTGGCTACCGGGCCGAGGGTGATGTAGCGCTTCTCCCAGGTCAGGCGCAGGCCGATGACTTCCTCGCCTTCCCACTGGCCCTTGCAGACTACCCCGACGTCGGTCATGCCGCCGGCATCGGAGCCGGCCTGCGGGCTGGTCAGGGCGAAGCAGGGAATTTCCTCGCCGGTCGCCAGGCGCGGCAGGTAGCGCTGGCGCTGGGCATCGGTGCCGTAGTGCAGCAGCAGCTCGGCCGGGCCGAGGGAGTTGGGCACCATCACGGTGGAGGCGAGGTCACCGCTGCGGGTGGCCAGCTTCATCACCACCTGGGAGTGGGCGAAGGCGGAGAAGCCCTTGCCGCCGAATTCCTTCGGAATGATCAGGCCGAAGAAGCCCTGGCTCTTGATGTAGGTCCAGGCCTCGGGCGGCAGGTCCATGTCCTTGCCGACCTGGTAGTCGTTGATCATCGCGCACAGCTGCTCGGTGGGGCCGTCGACGAAGGCCTGCTCTTCTTCGGTCAGTTGTGCCTTGGGGTAGCCCAGCAGGGTGTGCCAGTCCGGACGGCCGCTGAACAGCTGGCCATCCCACCACACGGTGCCGGCCTCGATGGCCTCGCGCTCGGTCTCGGACATCGGCGGCAGGGTCTTCTTGAACCAGGCGAACAGTCGCGAAGTGAACAGGCTGCGGCGCAGGTCGGTGGCGAGCAGGGTTACCGCGACCACCGCCCAGAGCAGCCACAACAGCACCATCCAGCCATGGGCATGGCTGAACAGGCTCATCAGAGCCAGGTACACGGCGACGATGCCGAGTGCTTTCAGAGGCGCGGCGCGGCGATGCGCGAGCCAGGCAACGCCGAGGATCAGAACCAGTAACCAGACGAGCAGCATGCGGATTCCTCCATGACAGCCCAACGCGGCAACAGCAGGCCGTAGCGGGCTTGGTAACGAGAGTGCGCGAGCACAGCGGCAGGTATTCCCTGTAGGAGCCCCTTCACAATGCACCGGAAGCTTAGCTGGCCGAATCGGACCGATGGCCGCATGGCCGGACAGCTTGGCCGGATCGCCTTGTCGGGCTGGCGCTTGCGCTGGTTAGACTGGTGCCGCCATCAAGGATGAAAGCCCGGAGACAGCGCCATGCAGCAATACCTCAAGCCCAGCCGCTTCGTTGATAGTGACCACCCTCGGGTAATCGAGTTCGCTCTAAATCACCGGGGCGATGGCGGTACCCCGCTGGAGCAGGCTGTGGCCCTGTATTACGCGGTACGCGACCAGATTCGCTACAACCCCTACGTGTTCAGCCGCGACCCGCAGACGCTCAAGGCTAGCCATGCGCTTGAGGCGGGGCAGTCCTACTGCGTGCCCAAGGCTACGTTGCTGGCGGCCTGTGCCCGGCATTGCGGCATCCCCGCGCGCATCGGTCTGGCTGATGTGAAGAACCACCTGGCCACGCCGCGCCTGCTGGAACTGCTGCGCAGCGAAGTGTTCGCCATGCACGGCTACACCGAGCTGTTCCTCGAGGGCAGCTGGGTCAAGGCCACGCCGGCCTTCGACATCGGTCTGTGCGAGGCCTTCGGCGTGCTGCCGCTGGAGTTCGACGGGCGTAACGACAGCGTCTTCCACCCGTTCAATCGCGAAGGGGAGCGGCACATGGAATACCTGCGCGATCACGGCCAGTTCCCCGATGTGCCCGAGGAGTTCTTCTTCGGCTACCTCAAGCAGTGCTACCCGCACTTGTTCGCCGGCGACGACGCGCTGCCTGCAGGTGACCTGCGCAGCGAAGCGGCTCAAACATGAACGCAAGCGCCCCCATGAACGCAATCGATAGTGACCATCAGTAGATGAGTCTTTTTTCCTGGCGCCGTTGTCGGTAGGGTGCCGTCATCCGAAGTCACGCCTTCAGCTCGTGCCTTCATCCGATGACGACGACAAGAGAGGCGCAGCATGCTCAAGATCTGGGGCCGGAAGAACTCCTCCAATGTGCGCAAGGCGCTCTGGTGCGCGGAAGAGGCGGGCCTGGCCTACGAGCGGATCGACGCCGGCGGCGCCTTCGGCGTGGTCAACGACCCGCCATACCGTGCGCTGAACCCCAATGGCGTGGTGCCAACCCTGGAGGACGAGGGCTTCGTCCTCTGGGAATCCAATACCATCGTCCGCTACCTCGCCGCGCGCTACGCGCCGCAGTTCTACCCGCAGGACCTGCAGCAACGCGCAAGCGCCGAGAAATGGATGGACTGGACCACCTCGTCCCTGGCGACGCCATTCCGCACCGTGTTCTGGGGAACCGTGCGCACACCGCCTGAGCAGCGCGACGTGGACGCCATTCAGGCCGCGATCGACATCTGCGCCAACCTGCTGGCCATTCCCGAGGCGACCCTGGCGCAGCAGCCCTACCTCACCGGCGAACAATTCGGCATTGGCGACATTCCGCTGGGCTGCTTCATCTATGCTTGGTTCGAAATGCCCATCGAGCGCCCGGCCCAGCCGCACCTGGCGGCCTGGTACGAACGCCTGAAGGCGCGCCCGGCCTACCGTGATGCGGTGATGACCGCCCTGACCTGAACGACTGCGCGCACCGCCAGGGTTGCAATCCGCGCGGCGTAGCCTTATCAAACAGGCCTTTTTCCAAAGACATGCGTCTTTCCACCGACTTGCAACGGGAAAACCCATGAGTTCCGCGCTGTCCATCCGTCAACTGACGAAGACCTACGGCAACGGCTTCCAGGCCCTCAAGGGCATCGATCTGGACGTCGCCGAGGGCGATTTCTTTGCCTTGCTGGGCCCCAACGGCGCCGGCAAATCCACCACCATCGGCATCCTCTCCACCCTGGTGAACAAGACCAGCGGCACGGTCAACGTGTTCGGCCATGATCTGGACAAGGACCCGTATGGCCTCAAGCGCTGCCTGGGCGTGGTGCCCCAGGAGTTCAACTTCAACCAGTTCGAGAAGGTGTTCGACATCGTCGTCACCCAGGCCGGCTACTACGGCATCCCGATGAGCGTGGCCAAGGGCCGCGCCGAGAAGTACCTGACCCAGCTGGGCCTGTGGGACAAGCGCAACTCCGCCTCGCGCGAGCTCTCCGGTGGCATGAAGCGCCGCCTGATGATCGCCCGCGCGCTGGTGCACGAGCCGCGCCTGCTGATCCTCGACGAACCCACCGCCGGCGTGGACATCGAACTGCGCCGCTCGATGTGGAATTTCCTCACCGAACTCAACCAGGAGGGCATCAGCATCATCCTCACCACGCACTACCTGGAGGAGGCCGAGCAGCTGTGCCGCAACATCGCGATCATCGACCACGGCACCATCGTGGAGAACACCAGCATGCGCAAGCTGCTGAACAAGCTGCATGTGGAGACCTTCTACCTCGACCTGCAAGGCACCCTGAGCGAGGCGCCGAAGCTGGACGGCTACCCGGTGCGGCTGGTGGATGACCACACGCTGGAGGTGCAGGTGGACAAGTCGCTGGGCATCAACGGGCTGTTCGTCCAGCTCAACGCCCAGGGCCACCAGGTGCTGAGCCTGCGCAACAAGAGCAACCGCCTGGAGGAACTGTTCGTGTCGCTGGTGGAGAAGAATCTGTCGAAGGTGGCGGTATGAGTCACGAACTGCGCGCCAACTGGGTCGCCCTCAACACCATCGTCTACCGCGAAGTCCGCCGCTTCCTGCGCATCTGGCCGCAGACCCTGCTGCCGCCGGCTATCACCATGGTTCTGTACTTCGTCATCTTCGGCAACCTGATTGGCCGGCAGATCGGCGACATGGGCGGCTTCACCTACATGCAGTACATCGTGCCGGGGCTGATCATGATGTCGGTGATCACCAACTCCTACGGCAACGTGGTGTCGAGCTTCTTCGGCAGCAAGTTCCAGCGCAACATCGAGGAACTGCTGGTCTCGCCGGTGTCGCCGCACACCATTCTCCTCGGCTTCGTTTGCGGCGGTGTGCTGCGCGGGCTGGCGGTGGGCGTGATCGTCACCCTCCTGTCGCTGTTCTTCACCGACCTGCAGATCCACCACCTGGGGATCACCGTGCTGGTGGTGGTGCTGACGGCCGGGATTTTCTCCATGGGCGGCTTCGTCAACGCCGTGTTCGCGCGCAACTTCGACGACATCTCCATCGTCCCGACCTTTGTGCTGACGCCGCTGACCTACCTGGGCGGGGTGTTCTACTCGATCACGCTGCTGCCGCCGTTCTGGCAGACCGTGTCGCTGGCCAACCCGATCCTGCACATGGTCAACGCCTTCCGCTACGGCATCCTCGGCGTGTCCGACATCCGCATTGGGACGGCGGTGGTCTTCATGCTGGTGGCGACGGTGCTGCTGTGTATCTTCTGCGTGCGCCTGCTGGTGAGTGGGCGCGGCATGCGCCAGTGAGCGCTTCGTTGCGCTGATGGAAAAGGCCCCAATCGGGGCCTTTTCTTTTTCGGAGCATTCGGTGCGTTGCCGCGAAGGCTCTTGATCTTGTAGGAGCGAGCTTGCTCGCGAACTCGCCCAACGCGGGAGCTGTCGGCAAGTCCGTTCGCGAGCAAGCTCGCTCCTACGAAAGGCGCTACTGCGGGAACTCGATGACGAACCGCGTCCACCCCTGCGCCGACTCGCAGCGAATCTCCCCGCCATGGGCGCGGACGATGGAGCGGCAGATCGCCAGCCCCAACCCGGCATGTTCGCCCTGGCCTTCGCGGCGAGCCGGGTCGGCGCGGTAGAAACGGTCGAACAAGCGCGGCAGGCGCTCAGCGGGAATCTCCCGTCCCGGGTTCTCCACGCTCAGGCGGTCCGGTTCCAGGCGTACGCGAATCTGCCCGCCGTCCGGGGTGAAGCGCAGGGCGTTGTCCAGCAGGTTGGCCAGGACCCGGCGCAGCAGTGCGCGGTCGCCCTGCACTGACAGCTCGCCATCGCGCTCCAGGCGAATGGATTTTTCCTCGGCCAGCGGTCCGTAGAACTCCAGCAACTCGTCCACCTCGCCGGCCAGCGCCAGGGGCTGGCTGTTGGGCGTGAGCAGGCCGTGGTCGGCCTTGGCCAGGAACAGCATGTCGTTGACCATCGCGGTGAGCCGCTCCAGCTCTTCCAGGTTGCCGTGCAGCGCCTCGCGGTAGTCCTCCAGGCTGCGCGAGCGCGACAGCACCACCTGGGTCTGGGTCAGCAGCCCGGTGAGAGGCGTGCGCAGCTCGTGGGCGATGTCAGCGGAGAACGCCGAGAGGCGCTGGAAGGCCTCTTCCAGGCGCGCCAGCATGGCGTTCAGCTCGCCGGCCAGGCCGCGCAGTTCCTGCGGCATTTGCCCGGCATCCAGGCGAGTGGTCAGCGAGTGCGCGCTGACCTGCGCCGCCACCTCGCTCATGCGCCGCAGCGGGCGCAGGCTGGCGCGGGCGGCCCAGGCGCCGAGCAGGGCGGTGGCCAGGGCGGAGAGGCCCATGGTCATCCAGATCAGCCGCTGCATGCGCTGCAGGAAGTGCTGGTGGTGGGTGATGTCGAGGATCAGAGTCAGCTGGGGCCCCTTGGGCTGGCCAGCCTCCAGTGGGGCTTGCAGCTCGCGGTAGGCTGGGGCTTCGTTGCTGCTCATGTTCATCGCCGGCAACTGCCAGAACCAGGACTGGCCATCAGGCCCCTGCAGGCGCAGGCCGAGGTCGGGGTGGCGGCGCAGCTCGCGGCGCAGTTCGGCGGTGTGCGGCGCCAGCTGTTCCGGGCCGCGAACATCGTCCAGCAGGTCGCGGAAGATCGTCAGCTTGCCGGCCATCAACTGGTGATCCAGTTCGATGAAGTGCGCTTCGCTGGCGCGGCTGAAGACGATCCCGGCCAGCAGCGACACGGCGGCGGTGCACGCGGCAAACAGCAGGCTCAGACGCAGGCCGAGGGAGAGGCGCGCGCTCATGCTTCGCGCTCTTCCAGCACGTAGCCCATGCCGCGCACGGTGTGGATCAGGCGCTGCGGGAAGTCGTCGTCGACCTTGGCACGCAGACGGCGGATGGCGACTTCGATGACATTGGTGTCACTGTCGAAGTTCATGTCCCATACCTGGGAGGCGATCAGCGACTTGGGCAGCACCTCGCCGCTGCGGCGCAGCAGCAGTTCCAGCAGGGCGAACTCCTTGGCGGTCAGGTCGATGCGCTTGCCGGCACGCTGCACGCGACGACGCAGCAGGTCCAGTTCGAGGTCCGCCAGTTGCAGGGTGGTTTCCTGGATTTGCTGGCCGCCACGACGCAGCAGCGTGCGCACGCGGGCCAGTAGTTCGACGAAGGCGAAGGGCTTCACCAAATAGTCGTCGGCGCCCAGTTCCAGGCCGCGCACGCGGTCCTCCACGGCATCGCGGGCGGTGAGGAACAGCACCGGCACGGCGCTGCCGGTCTGGCGCAGCGCCTGGAGAATCTGCCAGCCATCGCGGCCGGGCAGCATCACATCGAGGATCAGCAGGTCGTGTTCGCCAGCCAGGGCCAGTTGCAGGCCTTCATCGCCGTCGGCGGTCAGGTCGACGGCGAAGCCGGCCTCGCTCAGGCCCTGCTGCAGGTACTGGCCGATGCGCGGTTCGTCTTCGACGATCAGGAGTTTCATCCGGGTATCCATTCAGGCGCTCGGGGCGCAGCTGTCATCAGGGTAATGGGGCGGTCAGCGAACTGACAGTGTGGGTATTGCAGACTGGCGATGTGTTCATTTTCCAGTGACATCGAGGAACCTGCCATGCACCTGATCATCTCCACGCTGTTTGCCGTGCTGTTCTTCCCCGCCACGCCAGCCTGGGCTGACGGGGGAGGGGACATCACCTTCCAGCGCATGCAGGAACAGGCCGCCACGGTGCGCCAGGCCTGCTGAATCCGATTCATCGTGCTGCCCCTTGCCCGCCCTCTGGCGGGCTTTTTTTCGCCTTCCTTATACCCTGCGCGGCGCGGGAGAGCGCCAAGCTGACAGAGTTGTAATCTTCCCGACAGGTAACCCTCAGCCGCCGGCAGCGACCATGGCCACAGACCTTAAAGGAGAGTCGCCATGTCCCTGCGTCATCTGCTCCAAGCCTCCGTCCTCGGCCTCGCCGCCGCCATCAGCCTGCCGGCCCTGGCCGACGCCGGGCACGCCTACGACTTCGGCAAGCCGGCCAAGGCCGCCCAAGCCACCCGCACCGTCGATATCAAGCTGGGCGAGATGTTCTTCGAGCCCGAAAGCATCGACGTGAAGCCGGGCGAGACTGTGCGTTTCGTCATCCACAACACGGGCAGCCTGCTGCATGAATTCAACCTGGGCAGCGCCGCCATGCACGCCGGCCACCAGAAGGAAATGCAGCAGATGATGGACTCCGGGATGCTAACCCCCACCGGCATGCAGCACGACATGAGCCAGATGGACCATTCGAAAATGGGCCATGGCGACCAGCCGATGGGCCAGATGATGAAGCACGACGACCCCAACAGTGTGCTGGTGGAACCGGGCAAGACCGCCGAGCTGACCTGGACCTTCAGCAAGGCCACCAGCCTGGAATTTGCCTGCAACATTCCGGGCCACTACCAGGCCGGCATGGTCGGCAAACTGACCGTCAAGCCCTGAGCGGGAGCGCCGTGATGATCCGCGCAAGGGAATGGGCTCTGGGGGCGCTGCTGCTGGCACCGTTGGCGGTGCAGGCGGGCGTGTATGACCTGACGATTGGCGAGGGCGAGCTGAAGCTGTCCGACGGCGCCCGCAAGGCGCTCACGGTGAATGGCCGCACGCCCGCGCCGGAGCTGCGCTTCAAGGAGGGCGAAGACGTCGAGTTGCGCGTCACCAACACCCTCGACCGCGACACCTCGCTGCACTGGCACGGGCTGATCCTGCCGTACACTCAGGACGGCGTGCCGGGCATCAGCTTCCCCGGCATCAAGCCCGGCGAGACCTTCACCTACCGCTTCACGGTGAAACAGTCCGGCACCTACTGGTACCACGCCCACAGCGACTTCCAGGAGATCGAGGGGCTCTACGGCCCGCTGGTGATCGAACCGAAGGCGCGCGAGCCGTACCGCTACGACCGCGAGTACACCCTGCTGCTGGCCGACTGGCACGACACCCGGCCGGAAACCGTGTTCGCCAACCTGAAGAAGCAGAGCGACTACTACAACCGCAACCAGCGCACCCTGGGCGACTTCATCGCCGACTCCAGCGCCAATGGCTTCATGGCGACCGTGCGCGACCGCCTGGACTGGGGTGGGATGCGCATGACGCCGACGGACATCGCCGACATCGCCGGCTTCCGTTTCCTGGTCAACGGCCAGGACAGCGAGCAGAACTGGACCGGCCTGTTCAAGCCAGGCGAGCGAGTGCGCCTGCGCATCATCAACGGCTCGGGCATGAGCTACTTCGACCTGCGCATTCCCGGCCTGAAGATGACCGTGGTGCAGGCCGACGGCAACGACGTGCAGCCGGTGACGGTGGACGAACTGCGCATCGCCGTGGCCGAGACCTACGACGTGATAGTCCAGCCGCAGGAAGACCGCGCCTACACCTTCTTCGCCGAAGCCATGGACCGCAGCGGCTACGCCCGCGCCACCCTGACCCCGCGCGCCGGGTTGCAGGCCGAGGTGCCGGCGCTGCGTGAACGGCCGCTGCTGACCATGGCCGACATGGGCATGAACCACGAGGGCATGGACCATGGCGGGATGGCGATGGCTGGACTTGAGGCCGCGGATATGTCCGGCATGGATCATTCCAGCATGGCCGGCATGGACCACTCGCAGATGGCCGGCATGGATCACTCGGCCATGGCTGCGCCGAAGTCCGACTACGCACCGGGCAGCGGGCTGACGCCGCAGCCGACCGAGCCGGGCAACCGCCTGCTGGTCTACGCGGACCTCAAGGCCATGCGCCCCTATGCCGACTACCGCGCGCCGGACCGTACCATCGAGTTCCGCCTGACCGGCAACATGGAGCGCTACTTCTGGTCCATCGACGGCAAGAAGTACTCCGAGGCCGATCCGATCCGCCTGACCTACGGCGAGCGAGTGCGCATCCGCTTCGTCAACGACACCATGATGACCCACCCCATGCACCTGCACGGCATGTGGATGCAGCTGGACAAGGGCAACGGCCGCTTCAACCCGCTCAAGCATGTGGTCAGCGTGGCGCCGGGCAGCACCCTGGACGTCGACGTGCCCGCCGATGCGCTGGGTGAATGGGCCTTCCACTGCCACCTGATCTACCACATGGCCGCCGGCATGATGCGCAAGGTCATAGTCGAGCCGGCTCCCGCCAGCGCCAGTCTCTGAGGAACCGCCATGAAACGCATAGCAACGGTGGCCTGCGCGGCGACCCTGAGCCTCGCCTTACCCGCTGAAAGTGCCGAGATGGATGACATGCCCATGGGCTCGCTGCTGATCCAGCGCCTGGAAAGCCGCTTCCACGGCAACGACCAGGCGCTGGGCTGGGAAGCCCAGGGCTGGTACGGCACCGACTACCAGAAGCTGCGCCTGAAGCTGGAAGGCGAGCGCGACGCCGGTGGCCCCACCACTGACAACGAAGTGCAGCTGCTCTACCAGCGCATGGTCGCGGACTTCTGGGACTGGCAGGTGGGCGTGCGCCACGACGACCAGCCGGGCCCGTCGCGAAGCTATGCGGTGCTCGGTATCCAGGGCCTGGCGCCGCAGTGGTTCGAGGTGGACGCCAACCTGTTCCTCAGCGAGCGAGGTGATCCGTCCCTGCGGCTGGAAACCGAGTACGAGCTGCTGCTGACCCAGCGGCTGATCCTTGAACCCTCGTTGGAATACAACCTGGCGCTGGCCGACGACCGCGACATCGGGGTGGGTGCCGGAGGCAGCGAACTGGAGGCGGGGCTGCGCCTGCGCTACGAAGTGCGTCGGGAGTTCGCGCCGTATTTCGGCTACGTCTGGAGCAAGACCTATGGCCGCAGCGGCGACCTCGCCCGCGCGGAGGGCGAGGACGATGAGGAAGGCTACTGGGTTGCGGGTGTGCGCATGTGGTTCTGACGCTTCGGCTGCTCTTGGTAGGAGCGAGCAAGCTCGTTCCTACAAGGGCCGGCGTCTCGGCATTCGGCTCGTCCGCCCATTGCTGAAAGGAATGGCGGATTTGTATACACTCGCCGCCTCGCGCCACCGTCCGCATCGCCGATCCAGCAGGTCATCCCTCATGCAGCATCCCGCCGAACACTCGCCCCTGGGCAAATCCAGCGAATACGTCTCCACCTACGCGCCGGAGCTGCTGTTCCCGATCTCCCGCACCACCAAGTGGGCGGAGCTGGGCCTGACCGCAGATACCCTGCAGTATCAGGGCGTGGACCTGTGGAACTGCTACGAGCTGTCCTGGCTGACCGCATCGGGCAAGCCGGTGGTGGCCATCGGCGAGTTCGCGATTCCGGCGCAGTCGCCGAACATCATCGAATCCAAGTCCTTCAAGCTCTACCTCAACTCGCTGAACCAGACCGCTTTCGACAGCGCCGAAGCCGTGTGCGTGGTGATGGAGCGCGATCTGTCCGCCGCCGCTGGCGCGCCGGTGAGCGTGCGTGTGCGTGGCCTGGATGAAGTGGCGAGCGAGGGCGTGGCCGTCATCGAAGGCACCTGCGTCGATGACCTGGACGTCGCGGTGGAGAGCTACGACCATCCGCGCCCGGAACTGCTGCGTTGTGACGACACCCGCCGCGTCGACGAAGTGCTCTACAGCCATCTGCTCAAATCCAACTGCCCGGTCACCGGCCAGCCGGACTGGGGCACGCTTGTCGTGGAGTACAGCGGTCCGGCGCTGGACCCCGCGAGCCTGCTGGCCTATGTCGTGTCGTTCCGCCAGCACCAGGATTTCCACGAGCAGTGCGTCGAACGCATCTACCTCGACCTCCAGCGCCTGCTGCAGCCGACCCGGCTGACCGTTTACGCGCGCTACGTGCGCCGTGGCGGTCTGGACATCAACCCCTACCGCAGCAGCGAGGCGGTGCAGCCCGACAATCGCCGGCTGGTGCGCCAGTAACTCTCAGCACGCCTGCAAAACGCGGATACGAAAAACCCGGCCGAAGCCGGGTTTTTCATGTCGGGAGCGTCTGTCAGGGGCAATCAGATCCCCATGTTCGCCAGGCTCTGCACGATGGAGCGCAGCGTGCCGGCCAGCGTCGGATGGCTCGCCTCGAAGCGCTCCACGGCCAGGTTGACGTTGTCCATCAGGGTCTCGTCGGCCAGCGCCTCTTCGTTGGCCAACTGCAATTCGATGTCCTTGATCAGGGCTTGCAGCGATTCGCGCTCATCCGCGTTCAGCGGCGGCTGGTGTTGCAGCTGGTCGCGCAGGGCCTGGAGCTCTTCCTGGAGGCGTTGTGTCGGCATGGTGGTGTCCTTCTGCGGTACGTACCCAAAGATGGACCTCGCCCGACGGGGAAAAGGTCCATCGCCATGCCTTTGAGCTTAACTCGCTGCGCGCACCCTTGCCTGATGCCGATCAATTCGCAGGAGGCGTTCTAGCAACGGGAAGAAGTGCTCCAGCTCCGGTGTGCGCATGGCCGGGTCCTTGCCCAGGTCATCCAGCCGGCGCAGGGTCAGCGCGTCCTGGGAGAAAGGCGCGTTGAGGAAGGCGCTGGAGCCGCGCTCATCGAACGGTCCACCCTGCAGCGCCAGGCTCTGCCGCGAAGCCCAGGACAGGCCGGCGTGGTAGGCAGGGTCGACCGCGCAGAGGTAGCGCTTGGCGGCCACGTGCAGGCGGATCGGCTGCCAGACGGATTCGGGCAGCAGCTCGCGCAGCAGGTTGGCGCCGAGCTCCTCGTGGCGCTGGTCCTTATCCTCGATCATCTGCGGGTCTTCATAGAGGTGGCCGATGTCGTGGAGCAGGGCGGCGATCACCAGGCTGTCGGAACAACCCGCGCGCTCGGCCAGGGTGGCGCACTGGAGTGCGTGCTCGGCCTGGCTGACAGCTTCGCCATAAGGCTCGGCGCCGTGGCTGGCGAAGCGCTCGGCCAGCTCGTCGAGGAAACGGTGGCGTGCGTGCTTCATGGCTTTTCTCCTTTCAGGCGGCGGCCGGCGATGTCCTGCAGGCAGGAATCCAGCTCGCCCAGATGATCGATGACCGAGTGCACGCCGAGGCGGTACAGGCCCAGCGTTGCCTGGGCGCGCAGGCGGTCGCGGTCGAGATTGCCGAGGGCGTCCCAGTCCCCCGGTGCGTGGCCGCAAAGGGGCCCGCTGGCGGCCAGGCCGATGGTCCACAGGCCGGCGTTGAGACCCGCCTGGAGCAGGCGCGGCTGGCCGCTGACCAGCACGCAGCCGTCCAGGTGCGGGCTGTCCAGCTGCATCAGCGCCTGCCAGCAGGAGTCCGGTGCAGGCCATTGGCGACCGGCGATGTCCAGGCCGGTGGCGAGGCGATCGTCCAGGGCAGCGGCCAGGTGCAGCGTGGTGGCGTTGGGCAGCTCATCGAGCCAGGCGCAGGGTACGCCGCGCTGGTGCAACGCCTGCAGGGCGTCCAGGGCGCCGGGAGTGGCCTCGGCGTGGGCCTGGGCGGCTTCGTCCAGGGCGGCCTGGAAGCGGTTGCGCTCCTGCGGCTCGGCGCAGCGGCCCAGGGCAAGGTCCAGCGCATCCTGCGGGGGTAGGGCGAGGGCGCTGGTCAGGCGTTCCGGCGGACAATCGGGGCAGGTGCGTTGCAGGGCAACCGGCAGCGTCCTTGCGCCAAAGTCCACCAGGTCGCCCGACAGTCCGAACAGCAGGGACGTGAAGCGCGGAAAGTCGGCGGTCGCAGGCATGGTGGGCTTTTCTGATAATTGGTCTAGGCCAGACTAGCGGGCCAATGTGACGGTCCGATGAAGTCCGCCGCCATGTCGCTATAATCGCCGCGCCTTTTTGCGGAAGACGCCCATGCCGGTCGAACCCACGCCTCATTACCTGCGCATCCGTGACCAGCTGGCGCAGGACATCGCCAATGCCACCCTGAGCCAGCGCCTGCCCGCCGAGCGCGAGTTGGCCGAGCGCTTCGGTTGCACCCGCGTGACCCTGCGCGAGGCGCTGCAGCAACTGGAGACCGAGGGCGTGCTGTACCGCGAGAACCGCCGCGGCTGGTTCGTCTCGCCGCCGCGCATCCGCTACAACCCGACTCGCACCACGGGCTTCATGGATTACGTCGAGGCCCAGGGCCGCGTGCCGCGTACCGAGGTCCTGGCTGCCGAGCGCCGCGCCGCCGGACCTGCACTGGCGCGCCGCATGGGGCTGGACGAAGAGGCCGGGGTATTCCACGTACTGCGCCGCCGCTGGGTTGACGAGCGGCCGGTGATGCTCGAGGAAATCACCCTGGATGCCAGCTGGTGTCCCGGCCTGCTCGATCACGGGTTGGATACCTCGCTCACCCGCGTGCTGCGCGAGGAGCTGGGATTGAGCTTGTCGCGCTCCGAGCTGGCCATGCACTCCACGGCGCTGGTGGAGGCGCGGGCGACGCCGCTGCAACTGACGCCGGGCTCGCCGGGGCTCTACGTGGAACGTGCCAGCTATATCGAGGACGGCCGGCTGGTGGAGTGGGACCAGGAGTTCTGGCGCTCCGATGCGTTGGAAATTGTCATCGACGCACGGTATCCCGACTGAAGTGGCACTATGCTTTCAACTGGAAGCAAGCGAAACGGCATCCAGCGCCCGTGAATCGAAATCCTGCGAGATCGGTCCGGGTCTGCAAAACCGTTGCGCCTCTATATAATCTGCCCGCATAGCGGGGCCGCCATGGCTGGCCCGATTCACATTCACTGGAGAATTCCCGATGCGCCCACTTGGCGTCCAATGGACGAAACGCTGCTTCAGCCTGCTCGCCGCCGCCGGCCTGGCCACCATCCCCTTCCTGGCGCAGGCTGCCAGCGAAGACGACCCGTGGGAAAGCATCAACCGTCCGATCTTCACCTTCAACGACACCCTGGACACCTACGCCCTCAAGCCGCTGGCCCAGGGTTACCAGTACGTCACCCCGAACGTCGTGCAGGATGGCGTGCACAACTTCTTCGGCAACATCGGTGACGTGAAGAACCTGGTCAACGACCTGCTGCAGTTGAAGTTCCGCGATGCCGGCGTCGACACCAGCCGCCTGCTGTTCAACACCACTTTCGGCCTGGCCGGTTTCATCGACGTGGCCACCCACATGGGCCTGCGCCGCAACGACGAAGACTTCGGCCAGACCCTCGGCCATTACGGCGTGGGCAGCGGCCCCTACGTGATGCTGCCGCTGCTCGGCCCGAGCACGCTGCGCGATGCGCCTTCGCTGATCCCGGACTCCTACACCGGACCGTATCCGTATATCGACAACGTGCCGGTTCGTAACAGCATGCGTGCCGTGGACGTGGTCGACACCCGTGCCGACCTGCTCAAGTCCGAGAAGCTGATCAGCGGTGACAAGTACACCTTCATCCGCAACGCCTACCTGCAGAACCGCGAGTTCAAGGTCAAGGACGGCGAAGTCGAAGACGACTTCTGATCGGCCCTGCGCGAATACCTTTCCTGTCCTCCAGCCCGCGCCATTCGTGGCGCGGGCGGTGCCTGCTTGAACCCTTGAGCGGATGGGAGTAGTGTCTGCGCCTTGTCGCGACCGACCCGCGCCGCTGTTCCCTAGAATGAGCGCCAAACCACAACCCCGGCGCCGTTTGCCTGGATGACCCATGCACAAAGCCAGTGCCTCGCTGCTGATTATCGATGACGACGACGTCGTCCGCGAAAGCCTCGCCGCCTACCTGGAAGACAGCGGATTCAAGGTCACACAGGCCACCAACGGCCTGGAAGGCCTGAAAGTCTTCGAGCACGAACTCCCCGATCTGGTGATCTGCGATCTGCGCATGCCGCAGATGGACGGCCTCGAGCTGATCCGTCGCGTCACCGAAATGGCGGTGGAAACCCCGGTGATCGTGCTCTCCGGTGCCGGCGTCATGAGCGACGCCGTCGAGGCCTTGCGCCTTGGCGCCGCCGACTACCTGATCAAGCCGCTGGAAGACCTCGCTGTCCTGGAGCATTCGGTACGCCGTGCCCTGGATCGCGCCTTCCTGCGCTCGGAAAACCGCCGCTACCGCGAGAAGCTGGAAACTGCAAACCGCGAGCTGCAGGCCAGCCTGAACCTGCTCCAGGAAGACCAGAACGCCGGTCGCCAGGTGCAGATGAACATGCTGCCGGAGACGCCCTGGGAATCAGAAGGCCTGGCCTTTTCCCACCAGATCATCCCATCGCTGTACCTGTCGGGTGACTTCGTCGATTACTTCCGCGTGGACGCGCGTCGCATCGGCTTCTACCTGGCCGACGTTTCCGGCCATGGCGCTTCGTCCGCCTTCGTCACCGTGCTGCTGAAGTTCATGACCACGCGGCTGCTGTATGAATCCAAGCGCAACGACATGTTGCCGGAATTCAAGCCGTCGGACGTTCTCGGTCATATCAACCGCGGGTTGATCAACTGCAACCTGGGCAAGCACGTGACCATGCTCGGTGGCGTGATCGACCTGGATACCGACCGCCTGACCTACAGCATCGGCGGCCACCTGCCGCTGCCTGTGCTTTATGTCGACGGCGAAGCCCGCTACCTGGAAGGCCGTGGTCTGCCGGTGGGGTTGTTCGACGAAGCGACCTACGAGGATCATGTCCTCGATCTTCCCAAGTCCTTCAGCCTTTCCCTGTTCTCGGACGGAATTCTCGACGTCCTTCCGGGAGCTACGCTTAAGGAAAAAGAGACGGCCCTGCCCGAGCAGGTCGTCGCCGCCGGCGGGACCCTGGATGGCCTGCGCCAAGTCTTCGGACTGGCCAAGTTGTCCGAGATGCCGGATGATATTGCCTTGCTGGTGTTGAGCAGGAACCTTGCATGAGTACCGGTAAAATCCAGTTCGCCGAGCAGGATGGCTCGTTTGTCCTGAAGTTCGTGGGCGAAGTCCGACTGACCCTGTGTTCGGCGCTGGATGCCACCATTGAAAAAATCTTCGCCGCGTTGAATTTCTCGGCGATTATCATCGATCTCACGGAAACCCAGAGTATCGACAGCACCACGCTGGGCCTCCTGGCGAAGCTGTCCATTCTCTCGCGGCAGAAGATCGGTCTGTTGCCCACGCTGGTCACCACCAACGCGGACATCACCCGGCTGCTGCAGTCGATGGGCTTCGACCAGGTGTTCAACATCGTTGATCGCCCCATTCCGTGCTCGGATTGCCTGACCGATCTGCCTCCCCAGGACCAGTCTGAGGATGTGGTGCGCGGCAAGGTGCTCGAAGCCCACCGTATCCTGATGGGACTGAATGAGACTAACCGCGAGGCCTTCCACGATCTGGTGAGCGCGCTCGAGCGCCACTGATTCGATGAGACCCAATGCAAACCGGCGCCCTGGGGCGCCGGTTTGCATTTGCTCGTCTACAGCTTACTGCCGCGATCAGCGGCCGGCGAGCAGTGCCTCGAGCCTCTCCTGGTCGCGGGCGAACAGGCGGATGCCTTCGGCCAGCTTCTCGGTGCCCATGGCGTCATCGTTCATCTGCCAACGGAAGGCACTCTCGTCCAGCACCTGGCGGGCTTCGCCGCCGCCCGGCTGCAGAGCGCGCGGCAGGTCGCCTTCGGCATCGGCCAGCTGTTGCAGCAGATCCGGGCTGATGGTCAGGCGGTCGCAGCCCGCGAGCTGCTCGATCTGTCCGAGGTTGCGGAAGCTGGCGCCCATCACCACGGTCTCGTAGCCGTTGGCCTTGTAGTAGCGATAAATACGCGAGACGGACTGCACGCCCGGATCTTCCGCACCCACGTATTCGCGGTTGTTGGCCTTCTTGTACCAGTCGTAGATGCGCCCGACGAAGGGCGAAATGAGGAACACGCCGGCGTCGGCGCAGGCAGCGGCCTGGGCGAAGGAGAACAGTAGGGTCAGGTTGGTCTGAATACCTTCGCGCTCCAGTTGCTCGGCGGCGCGGATGCCTTCCCAAGTGGAGGCGATCTTGATCAGCACTCGGTCGCGGCCGATGCCTTGCTGGTCGTAAAGCTCGATCAGGCGATGGGCGCGCTGCAGTGTGGCTTCGGTATCGAAGGACAGGCGCGCGTCCACTTCGGTGGAGATGCGCCCCGGAATCACTCCCAGGATGTCCTTGCCCACGGCGACGGCGAAGCGGTCGCAGGCGAGGCCTGCGTCACCATGCGCGCCTTCGGTGGCGCGGGCCAGGTGCTCGGTGTAGCGTGGCAGGGCCGCGGCCTTCAGCAGCAAAGACGGGTTGGTGGTGGCATCCACCGGCTTCAGGCGGGCTATGGCGTCGAAATCGCCGGTATCGGCGACAACCGTGGTGTACTGCTTGAGTTGTTCCAGCTTGGAGGTCATGGCGCGTCTTCCGTAGAGAGTGCATCGACCTTACCCGAGGCAGATGCGCCACTCAACGGGACTCAGTGACCGGCGAGAAGTTCTCCGGCCTGATCGAGCAGTCCGAGGGAATCTTTGGTCTTGTGAACGTCCACCGAGAGCAGCTGGCGGAAGCGGCGCGCGCCCGGGAATCCCTGGGCCAGTCCCAGGACATGGCGGGTCACGTGATGCATCGCGCCACCCTCGGCGATGTGCCGCTCGATGTAAGGACGCATCCGCGCCAGGGCCTCGGCGCGGGTGATGGCCGGTTCCTGGGAACCGTACAGCGCGGCATCCATCTGGGCCAGCAGATAGGGGTTGTGGTACGCCTCGCGGCCGAGCATTACGCCGTCGAACACCTGCAGGTGCTCGCGGCATTCCTCCAGGGTCTTGATGCCGCCGTTGAGGACGATCTCCAGCTCCGGAAAATCGCGCTTGAGCTGCGCGGCGATGTCGTAGCGCAGCGGCGGGATCTCGCGGTTTTCCTTGGGCGACAGGCCTTCGAGAATGGCGATGCGGGCGTGCACGGTGAAGCTGCGGCAGCCGGCGTCGCGCACCTGGCCAACGAAGTCGCAGAGCTCCTCGTAGCTGTCGCGGCCGTTGATGCCGATGCGGTGCTTGACCGTCACTGGGATCGACACCGCGTCGCGCATGGCCTTCACGCAATCCGCTACCAGCGCCGGATGAGCCATGAGGCAAGCGCCGATCATATTGTTCTGCACGCGATCGCTAGGGCAGCCGACGTTCAGGTTGACCTCGTCGTAGCCTGCTTCCTCCGCCAGCTTCGCCGCGGCCGCCAGGTCTGCGGGGTTGCTGCCGCCCAGTTGCAGAGCAAGCGGATGCTCGCACTCGTCGTGGCGCAGGAAGCGCGCGGTATCGCCGTGCAGTACGGCGCCGGTGGTGACCATTTCCGTATAAAGCAACGCGTGGCTGGAAAGTTGGCGCAGGAAGAACCGACAATGTCTGTCAGTCCAATCCATCATGGGTGCAACGCTGAACCGGCGGGAAGGCTCGGGATGGGAGGTGGCGGTCGGTGCGGCAGTGGTCATGGTTACGTCGAATCTGGCTTTGCAAGGGGCGCGAAACCGCTCGCGCCGACGGAAAGGGCAAAGATTTTACCGAGGTTGCCGGCGCAGCGCACGGAATCCGGCAGGCGGTCTGCCGACGGACTGACCTGACCTGGTCGGGCGGTCCGCTTCGTCGCAACTGCTACCCTCTGGGTTCCTGACAGAAGGATCTCACTCGATGAACCCCCTATTGCTGACGCTCCCGCTGATCCTGCTGGTCGCCTGTTCCTCGCCGAGCAAGCTGAAGGAGGACGCCCCGGCGTTGCGGCTGGAGAGCGGCAGGTCGCCTTCGGTCTACATGAGCTGCCTGCTGCCGAAATGGCAGGCCACGCGCCCTTCGGCGGCGGTGAAGGAAATTCGTCTTGGTTACCGGTTGCTGGTGCCAGTCGCCGCCGGCGATACCGCCGAGGTGCTGCTGGAAGCAACGGCGTCTGACAAGGGCAGCGATGTGGTGCTCTATCGCCGCGATGCTCCGAGCCCGGACGATGCGCTCACCCTGGCGGCGCGTAGCTGCCTGTAGCGACTCAAGCAGCGCCTCGTCTACCACTAAGGAACGATAGCCGCCGCATGCAGCAGGCGGCCTAATGGCTCTGACAAGAATAATCGGGCTCCCGGCAGCGCGCCCGCGCTGCGCAGCGGCAGGGCTCGCCAGAAGAGAGCTGTTGCCATGGATATCACGCGTCCGCGTATCGTCCTCATCCTTACCCTGCAGACTTGCGGCCTGGTGCTGCTGTTCATCGCCCAGGCGCTGGGCGGCTGGCCGTTGTCTGTGTGCCTGCTGCTTGCCGCGATACTGCTCTGGGGGCCGTGGTTCGTCCCCGAGCGGGCGGCGCCGGCCGGAGCGCTGGCGGTGTTGCCGGACGTCGCCGAGCTGACCCGCGAGTTGTCCCAGGGCACCAGCCGCAATGCGCTGTCCGCTGCCGGGGTGTCCTTCTCGGTGCAGCGACTGGTGGAGAAGCTGGAGTCCCAGGTGGTTGCCGCCGAGCAGATCGTCGGTAGCGCCGAGGTGATGATCCATACCGAACGGGCGACTTCGAACCTGGCGCGTCAGGCGAAGGAGGCTGCCACGCTTGCTCGCGCAGGCAGCGATAGCGGGCGCAGTGAGCTGCAGGCTGCCATCGAATGCATGCACCAGTTGAGCCAGCGCGCCAGTGCCAGCCGCGCATTGATCGAGACGCTGAACGCCCGCAGCGAAGATATTCAGCGCGTTACCCAGGTGATCCAGTCGATTGCCAGTCAGACCAACCTGCTGGCCCTCAACGCGGCCATTGAGGCGGCGCGGGCAGGGGAGCACGGCCGTGGCTTCGCCGTGGTGGCCGAGGAGGTTCGCGGGCTCGCCGGGCGTACTGCCGAGGCCACCGACGAGGTGGGGCAGATGATCGAGGATATCCAGTGCCAGACCGGCGAGGTGGTGGAGCAGATTCGCCAGCTCACCGACGACCTGGGCCTGGGCGTCAGCCAGGTGGAGAACACCGGCCGCCAGTTGCAGGATATCGCCCGGCTGGCCGCCACCGTGGAAACCCAGATCACCGAGATCGCCGAGGGTGCGGAGATCAACCGCAACCAGTTGGACAGTCTGTTCGCCGCTGTCGAGCAGGTGCGCGGCGACCTGCGCGCCAGCGATGAGCAGACCCACCGCCTGGCCGATGCCGCGATGCAGCTGGAAAGCCAGGCGGAGACCATCAGCGAGCGCCTCGCCGAGGTGGCGCTGGATGATTATCACCAGCGCGCCTACGACCTCGCCCGTGCCGGCGCCCAGGCCATCGGCGCGAAGTTCGAGACGGACGTGGAGAACGGCCGGATCGGCTTCGACGACCTGTTCGACCGCGATTACCAGCCGATGCCCGGCACCCGCCCGCAGAAGTTCCGCACGCGCTTCGACCGTTACACCGACGAGGTGCTACCGCGCATCCAGGAAGACCTGTTGCAACGCCATGAGGGATTGGTCTTCGCCATCGCCTGTACCGCCGAGGGTTATGTGCCGACGCACAACCAGGCGTTCAGCCATCCGCCAAGTGGCGACCTGCAGGTGGACATGCTCAAGAGCCGCAGCAAGCGCCTGTTCAACGACCGCACCGGGGTGCGCTGCGGCAGTCACAACCAGCCGATGCTGCTGCAGACCTACTGCCGCGATACTGGCGAGCTGATGCATGACCTTTCGGTGCCCATCTTTGTACGCGGTCGCCAGTGGGGTGGGCTGCGGCTGGGCTACCGTCCGGAAGTCTGAGCCCGGAGGTCCGTAGGAAAGCCATACCGTAGGAGAGAGCTGCAGTAGTAAAAAAAGCCGCGAAGGAGTTGGACGCGGCTTGGTGCGGGCGTCCGGGAGACGCTCGCGAAAGGGGCTCAGTGATGCCCGCAGAGGGCGTCGCGGCCATGCTCGCCGAGGATGTTGAACAGGATGTTCAGCACCACGGCCCAGATCGCGGTCATCGCGATGCCGCTGTGGGTGATCGGCTCCATCCACTGGGGCAGGGCGGCGAAGAAGTCCGGGCGCACCACCGGCACCATTCCCATGCCAATGCTCACCGCGACCAGCAGCTGGTTGCGGCGGTCGACGATGTCCGCTTCGTGGAGGATGCGAATGCCGCTGGCGGCGACCATGCCGAACATGGCGATACCGGCACCACCCAACACCGCCGGCGGGATCGAGGCGACCAGGAAGGCGGCCTTGGGCAGCAGCGACAGGGCGATCAGGAACAGTGCGGCGGCAGCGGTGACGTAGCGGCTGCGCACGCCGGTCATCTGTACCAGACCGATGTTCTGGGCGAACGAGGAGTGGGTGAAGGTGTTCATGAAGCCGGCGATGAACGAGGCGCTGGCATCGCAAAGCAGGCCGCGGCGCAGGCGGTTGGGGCAGATCTCGGTCTCGGTGATCTTGCCCAGTGCGAGGAACATGCCGGTGGACTCGACGAAGATGATCACCACCACCAGACACATTGACAGCACCGGCGCGAGGTGGAATTCCGGCGCGCCGAAATGCAGCGGGGTGACCACGTCGAACCACGGGCGCTGCTCGATGCCGTCCAGGCTGACCATGCCCATGCTGGCGCCGATGATGTAGCCCAGTAGCATGCCGATCAGTACCGAGACGTTGACCCAGAAGCCTTTCATGAAACGGTTGATCAGCAGGATCACCGCCAGCACGAAGGACGACAGGGCGAGGTATTCGATGGCGCCGAAGTTGGCGGCGGCCTTGCCGCCACCGGCCCAGTTGATCGCCACCGGGAACAGGCACATGCCGATGGAGGTGATCACGGTGCCGGTCACCAGCGGCGGGAAGAAGCGCACGATGCGGCTCATGAACGGCGCGATGACCATGCCGAAGAAACCCGCAGCGATGGTGGCACCGAAGATGCCGGTCATGCCCACGCCGGGCATCCCGGCCATGGCAACCATGCTGCCGACGGCGGCGAAACTGGCGCCCATCATCACCGGCATGCGGATACCCACCGGGCCGATGCCCAGCGATTGCACGAGCGTGGCGATGCCGGCGACCAGCAGGTCGGCGTTGATCAGGAAGGCGATTTCTTCGCGGGAGAGGCCGGCGGCCTGGCCGACGATCAGCGGGACGGCGACGGCGCCGCCGTACATCAGGAGAACGTGCTGGAAGCCGACCAGCAGCAGCTGCAGCAAGGGCAAACGCTGGTCGACGGGCGAGCCGGTATGGGAGCGCTCAGTTACCACGGACATGCAACACCTCGGTTTTTATTGTTGTCAGTCGCTGGTTGCCGGACGGGCACGACAACCGGGAAGTACTGGCCGATCTCACCCCCGGGGCCGAGCGGGTGAAGCGGTGCGGGACTTTATAAACGCGATGTGTATTACGTTCAATCGATTTTTGTATACAACTCATCGGTCACGTTTTGTCTCCGTGGTGCTGCATGGCTCTAGGCCGCGTGTTTCCTGGCTTCGATATTTCTGTAGCCATTGGTCGAGTGGACTACATTTTTTGTTTCAGTGCTCGCTCCTACAGATCCGGTATCGCACGGGCATAAAAAAACCGCACCCGAAGGTGCGGTTTCTCTGGCCGTGCCGCAGGCTCAATTAACCTGGGCGCCCCTGGAGATCCAGTCTCCGACGAGCTTGCGCTCTTCCGGGGTCATCTGGGTGATGTTACCCAGCGGCATCACCTGCGAGGCCACGGCCTGCGCCTGGATGCGCGGGGCGAGCTGCTGGATCTGCTGCGGGGTGTCGAACATCACGCCAGCCGGCGCAGTGCTGAACAGGTTGCTGGTCGGCTTGGCCGAGTGGCACACGGCGCAGCGTTCCTGGATGACGTGGTGGACCTTGTCGAATCCATCGGTCGAACCCGCGGCAGATGCCTGCGCCGGAGCAGCCTGAGCCTGCTGGGCGGCGGCAGCCTTGGCGGCTTCCTCGTCCTTGGCGCGCTCGGCCGGGGTCTTGCCGCCGATGGCAGTCTCCGGCAGCGGCTGGTACTCGACCTTCGCCGGCTGGGTGCTGGCAGTGTTGTCGTTGCTGGGGAAGTTCGGGCCGGTGACGAAGGCCAGGGCAATCATGCCGACGGCGCCGGCGGGCAGCGCCCAGGCCATGCCGTTGCCATTGTGGCGGGTGTTGAAGTAGTGACGCACGATCACCGCCAGCGCCGCGATGCAGGTCAGGATCAGCCAGTTGTAGTGGCTGCCGTAAGTGCTCGGGAAGTGGTTGCTGATCATGATGAACAGCACCGGCAGGGTGAAGTAGTTGTTGTGGCGCGAACGCAGCAGGCCTTTGGCCGGCAGCACCGGGTCGGGCTCGCGGCCTTCTTCGATGGCCTTAACCAGCGCGCGCTGGGCCGGCATGATCACGCGGAACACGTTGCCCACCATGATGGTGCCGATGATGGCGCCCACGTGCAGGTACGCACCGCGACCGCTGAACACCTGGCTGAGCAGGTAGGCGGCGAGGACAAGCAGGCCGAACAGGATGGCGCCCAGCAGGGCGGGTTTCTTGCCCAGCGGGGAGTCGCACAGGGTGCTGTAGACGAACCAGCCGGCGATCAGCGAGCCGATGCCGATGGCCACGGCGGCGGCCGGAGACAGGTCGCTGCCCGGGGCGATCAGGTACAGGGTCGGGTTCAGGTAGAACACGATGGTCAGCAGGCAGACACCCGACATCCAGGTGGAGTAGGCCTCCCATTTGAACCAGTGCAGGTTGTCCGGCATTTTCGGCGGGGCGAGCTTGTACTTCTCCAGGTGGTAGATGCCGCCACCATGGATCGCCCAGAGGTCACCGGAAAGCCCCTCGCGCGGGTTGGCGCGGTTGAGGTTGTTTTCCAGCCAGACGAAGTAGAACGAGGCGCCGATCCACGCGATACCCACGATCATGTGGATCCAGCGGACCAGCAGGTTCAGCCATTCGATGAGATGTGCTTCCACAGTTTTTTACCTCTTGCCCGGGCATCGCCGTCGCGCTGCGCGGGCCTCTCTTATTAGTTTGCTTGGGGGTCGAGGAGGAGCTGTTCGTCCTCGGTGAAGAAATGCTCGTCGCAGTTGTTGCCAGAACCGCTGCGATCGACCACCAGGAAGTCATCCCGCTTTTCGATCGTCAGCACCGGGTGGTGCCAGACGCCGCGGTGGTAATTGACGCCCTGCTTGCCGTTGGACAGGAAAGCGCGGACGAGACCCGATACAGGTACATCGCCAACTGGCGCGACCACGATCAGAAATTGATTGCCGAGCAGCGGAATGAACGCCTGGCTGCCCTGCGGGTGACGTTCCAGCATGCGGATGCGCAAGGGCATCTCCAGGGATTCGGCGCTGAAGATGCTGATGATCGCCTTGTCATCGGGCTGCGCCGTTTCGACGGTGGCGAGCTTGTGATATCGGCGAGTGGAGCCGTTGTTGATCATGAAGAAGTCACTGCCTTCGGTTTCGATGACATCACCGAACGGTGCGAAGGCTTCCTTGGTCAACGGCTCGATCTTCAGGGTACGCATGGCTGGTCTTCTTTTTCGTTGTTCGCATTGGCCCCTTCGCTGGGAAGGGGAGTGAAGGTCCGCTCGCTCAGAGCTGCTGCAGGCGGAACATCGCGATCTTGTTGATCTCCGCCAGGGCGGTCTGGAACTCCTGCTCCGGCGTGTTGTGGATGCGCTCTTCGAACGCGGCCAGGATCTGGTGGCGGTTACTGCCCTTCACCGCCTTGATGAAGGGGAAGCCGAACTTGGCCTTGTAGGCGTCGTTGAGTTCGGTGAAGCGGGCAAATTCTTCGGCCGTGCAGTCCTGGATGCCGGCGCCGGCCTGTTCGGCGGTGCTGGAGGCGGTCAGCTCGCCACGGACGGCGGCCTTGCCGGCCAGGTCCGGGTGCGCATTGATCAGTGCCAGCTGGGCTTCATGGCTGGCGGACAAGAGAATGTCGGCCATGCGCTGCTGCAGCAGTTCGATGTCGTTCAGGCTGTCGTCGACGCCCAGGTCGTAGGCTTGCTCGGCGACCCACGGGGAGTGTTCGTAGATATCGGCGAAGGCGGAAACGAAAGCCGCGCGGTCGAGGCTGGCCGGGGTCAGGGTCTGGAAGCGGCTCATGCCTTGTTCTCCTGCGCTTTGAACGGGTGGTTCTCGTGCCAGTGCTTGGCGATGTCGACGCGGCGGGTGATCCACACCTTCTCGTGACCCTTAACGTACTGGATGAAACGCTCCAGCGAGGCCATACGCGCCGGACGGCCGAGCAGGCGGCAGTGCATGCCGATGGACAGCATCTTCGGTGCGCCCTCGGCACCTTCGGCGTAGAGCACGTCGAAGGCGTCTTTCAGGTATTCGAAGAAGTCGTCGCCCTTGTTGAAGCCCTGCACCTGAGTGAAGCGCATGTCGTTGGTGTCCAGGGTATAGGGGATCACCAGGTGCGGCTTCTCGGCGGTGCTGGCCGGGTCCCAGTAGGGCAGGTCGTCGTCGTAGGTGTCGGAGTCGTAGAGGAAGTTGCCGTCTTCGCGGACGATGCGCCGGGTGTTCGGGCCCAGGCGGCCGGTGTACCAGCCCTGCGGGCGTTGGCCGGTCAGTTCGGTGAGGATGCGCACGGCCTCGAACATGTGCTCGCGCTCCTGTGCTTCGTCCATGTACTGGTAGTCGATCCAGCGGTAGCCGTGGCTGCAGATCTCGTGGCCGTCGGCGACCATCTGGCGGATCGCCTCGGGATGGCGCTGGGCGGCCATGGCCACGGCGAACACGGTCAGCGGCAGGTCGTACTTCTTGAACAGCTTGAGCAGGCGCCAAACGCCGGCACGGCTGCCGTATTCGTAGAGCGATTCCATGCACATGTTGCGCTCGCCCTTCAGCGGCTGGGCGGCAACCATTTCGGAGAGGAAGGCTTCGGATTCGGCGTCGCCGTGCAGGATGTTGCGTTCGCCGCCTTCTTCATAGTTGAGGACGAAGGACAGGGCGATGCGCGCATCGTTCGGCCAGTGCGGATGGGGGATGTTGTTGCCGTAACCGATCAGGTCGCGTGGGTAGTCAGCGCTCACTGCAGTGTTCCTTCTTGTGGTTGGCGGTCGGCGCCGGGTCGGTGGACTGTGCGCTGCCGTTGATGGGTGCATTGTATACAAAATGTGGAGCGGTCTGTAAATACAATCTGCGCAACGGTCGTTTGATTCTGTTCATCAGTGCTCGAAGGACTCCGGATGCCTCTTCTGCCCTGCTGTGACGCGGGCTCAGATGGTATTTCGAGCACTCCTGTTGCAGGCAGCGGGACGACGCGGTGGGGCATTTTTGGCAGATTGAATCAGTTTTTTGTATACAATAAGTGGAATCGCTGGGTATATTCGCTTCACCAAACGCACCCGCGGGCCGCTTTGATGGCGGCCCGCTATTTCGTATCAACAAGACAGAGGAGGAAGGTGTCGGCCGGCCTCGCCGCAGGACACCGATAAGCCCATGGGACGCCTGACCACTCACGTACTGGATTCCGCCCACGGCTGCCCCGGCCATGGCATCAAGATCGAGCTGTTCCGCGTCGAAGGCCAGCAGCTGGAGCTGATCGCGACCCGCGTGACCAACGACGATGGCCGTTGCGACGAGCCGCTGCTGCAGGGCGAGGACTTCCGCGCCGGCGTCTACCAGCTGCTGTTCAATGCCGGCGACTACTACCGTGCCCGTGGCGTCGAGCTGCCCCAGCCAGCCTTCCTCGACCAGGTTGTGCTGCGCTTCGGCATCGCCTCGGAAAGCGACCATTACCATGTGCCGCTGCTGATCTCCCCCTACAGCTATTCCACCTATCGCGGCAGTTAGTTCCCGCCCGTAGGTCTTCCCCCGGACTCTTCGTGGAGTCTTCCTCAGCCCGCCCACACTGCGGGCTTTTTTTTGCCTGTCGTTTGTGTAGGTCTCCCTGGCTTGGCAGATGGCATCGGGGGCGTGATGCGGGCCGCCTGATCAACGCCGGACCGGCCCTGCTGCGCGGTACTTGCCCGTGCCAGTGCTCGATCTCCCGCGCCGAGATGGCCCTGTTAGGCAGCGCTCACCAGCCCATATGACCGCTGGAAAGCAGAAGGCCCCGGCAATTGCCGGGGCCTTCTGCATCACGAGGGGAGAGATTCAGAGGAAGATGAACTTGGCCACGAATATCGCGCACAGCGCATAAAGGCTGATGGTCACGTCCTTGTGGCGGCCGGTGAAGACCTTCATCGCCACATAGGTCACGAAGCCCAGGGCGATGCCGTCGGCGACCGAGAAGGTCAACGGCATCATGATCACGGTGACGATGGCCGGGATGGTCTCGGTGTGTTCGTTCCAGTCGATATGGGCCATGCCGCCCATCATCAGCATAGCGACGTAGATCAGCGCGCCGGCGGTGGCGTAGGCGGGGATCATGCCGGCCAGCGGGGCGAAGAACATCGCGGCTACAAACAGCACGCCCACCACCACCGCGGTGAGGCCGGTGCGGCCACCGGCGGCGACGCCCGCGGCGCTTTCCACGTAGCTGGTCACCGGCGGCACGCCGAGCACCGCGCCGAAGGCGCTGGAGGTGCTGTCGGCCTTCATGGCTTTCGACAGGTTCTCGATGCGACCGTCTTCACGCACCAGGTGCGCGCGCTGGGCGACGCCCATCAGGGTGCCGGCGGTGTCGAACATGTGCACGAACAGGAAGGCCAGGATCACGCTGATCATGGTCACGTTGAACGCGCCGGAAATATCCATCGCCATGAAGGTCGGCGCCAGGCTCGGTGGCATCGAGAACACGCCGCCGAACTGGACGATGCCCAGCGCGATACCGGCTACGGTCACGGTGAGGATGCTGATCAGAATGCCGCCGAACACGCGGCGGTATTCCAGTACCGCGATCATCAGGAAACAGATGGCGGCGAGCAGCGGGCCCGGGCTGGTCAGGTCGCCCAGGTGGACCAAGGTGGCGGGGCTGGCGACCACGATACCGGCGGTCTTCAGACCGATCAGCCCAAGGAACAGGCCGACGCCGGCGCCCATGGCGAAGCGCAGGCTGACCGGGATGCTGTTGAGCAGCCATTCGCGGATGCGCGAGAAAGTCAGGATCATGAAGGCGATGCCGGAGATGAATACCGCGCCCAGCGCGATCTCCCAGCTGTAGTTCATGGTCTTGACCACGGTGTAAGTGAAGAAGGCGTTGAGGCCCATGCCCGGCGCCAGGCCCACGGGCCAGTTGGCATAGAGGCCCATCAAGAAGCAACCGAGCGCCGCGGCAAGGCAAGTCGCGACGAAGGCGGCGCCGTGGTCGATGCCGGCGTCGGCCATGATGTTGGGGTTGACGAAGATGATGTACGCCATGGTGATGAAGGTCGTGAGACCTGCGGCGAGTTCGGTCTTCACGGTGGTGCCGTGCTGGCTGAGCTTGAACAGGCGTTCGAGCAGGCCGGTGGCAGGCGGGCTGGTTGCAAAGGCTTGTTGTTCTTGTTTGGTGCTTTCCACAGCGGTACTCCTCAACGCTCTTGTTGTTGGTCCCTTGCCGTCGGCTGGTTCACCTGCGTCCCTTGCGCTAACGGAAAGAGTTGTGAGGGTGTGAATGTTGACCTTTGGGTCAGGAAGTCACGCCGCGATTATGCAGTTGTGTACAAAAAGTTCAAATAATGTTTAGTGTCTGGCGGAAAGATTTTTACAAGCAAAGCATCGGAATGGTCGCACGCTGACCTTCGCCAAGATCCTGCGCCGCGCGGCATTGGAGCGGATTGGGAGTCGCTCGCGACGGCTGCACGATAGTGGCCACTTTGTGTACACTGTGCCCCATGCCTGGCCCGCGGCCAGCTTCACTCACGCCCCCACGGATTTCGCGCCGGTTCAACCCGGCTGAGCAGGGTTCGACTCCGATGACCGACCAGTTGCAACAGATCAGGAAGCAGCCGCGCAATGGCAAGGCGCGCAGCGGCACTCAGGACGAGATCGTCTACGCGCACATCTTCGACGCCATCCTCGAACAGCGCCTGGCGCCCGGCACCAAGCTGAGCGAAGAGGCCCTCGGTGAAATCTTCGGCGTCAGCCGCACCATCATCCGTCGCGCCCTGTCGCGCCTGGCCCACGAGCAGGTCGTGCTGCTGCGTCCGAACCGTGGCGCCGTGGTGGCCAGCCCGAGCATCGACGAAGCCCGGCAGATTCTCTTCGCCCGCCGCACCGTCGAGCGCGCGATCACCGAACTGGCCGTGGACAATGCCAGCAGCGATACCCTCGCTGAGCTGCGCGACATGGTGAAACAGGAGCAATCCAGCTTCGCCCGCGGCGACCGCGGCGCCGGCATCCGCCTCTCCGGCGAATTCCACCTCAAGCTCGCCGAGATGGCCAAGAACGCGCCGCTGGTGGTGTTTCAGCGCAGCCTGGTGTCGCAGACCTCACTGATCATCGCCCAGTACGAAAGTGGCGGCCGCTCGCACTGCTCGTTCGACGAGCACAACGAAATCCTCGATGCCATCGAGAAAGGCGACAAAGAAAAGGCCGTGACCCTGATGATGCACCACATGGCGCACATCGACGACAAACTGAACCTGGACGTGGACGGAGCCTCCGGCGACCTGCACGCGGTGTTCTCGCATCTGCTGGCCGGCAAGAAGAAGCCGCGCCGCAGCAAGGCCGACGCCGACTCGGCGGCCTGATCGCCGAGCCAGAAAAAAAGCCCCGCGGATGCGGGGCTTTTTTGTTGGAGCAAGAACCGCTTCTCGTCTTCGTACTGGCACTGCGCTCCTACAGACTTTTGGCGTTCTCCTCGGCCTGCTGCCAGCCGCCGCCGAGGGACTTGTAGAGCAACACCAGCGTGGTCGCCACGGCCTCGCGGCTGCGCACCTGCTGTTCCTCTGTGGCCAGCAGTTCGCGCTGGGCGCTGAGCACATTGAGGAAGTCCACGGCGCCGGCCTTGTACTGCTCGCGGGCGTTGGCCAGGGCGGTGCGGCCATGCTCGGCGGCCGTATCAAGGCTCGCCAGGCGGCGCTGGTCTGCAGCGTAGTCGGTGAGCGCGTCGTCCACTTCGCGCCAGGCGTTGAGTACGGTACGGCGGTAAGCGATGGCCGACTCCTGCTGTTGCGCCTCGCGCAGGGCGAGCGTGCCCTTCAGGCGACCGCCTTCGAAGATCGGTAGCGACAGGCTCGGGCCGATGCCGAAGGTGCGGCTGTTCCAGTCGCCGAAGTTGGACAGTTGCAGCGCCTGGAAGCCGAAGTTGCCGTTGAGGCTGATGCGCGGATAGAAGTCCGCCTTGGCCACGCCGATGCTGGCGGTGGCGGCGTGCAGCGCGGCTTCGGCGCGGCGGATGTCCGGGCGGCGCTGGGCCAGCTCCGAAGGCAGGCCGACTGGTACGCCATGCGGTGGCTGCGGTAGAGGCTTGGCCTGGGCGAGTGAGGCCTGTAGCGCGCCGGGTGCTTCGCCGAGCAGGTAGCCCAGGGCGTTGATCAGCCGCGCCTGGCGCTTCTGGCTGTCGGGCAGGCGCGCTTCGATGCTGGCGACCTGGGTCAGCGCTTCTGCCACGTCGAGTTCGGTGGCGACTCCATCGGCGCGACGCAGGCGGGTCAGCTCCAGACTGCGCTGGGCGATCTTCAGGTTGCTGCGGATGATGGCTTCCAGGTCCTGCTCGGCGCGCAGTTGCAGGTAGTTGCGAGCGGTTTCTGCGAGCACCGAGACCAGCACGTCGCGGCGGCTTTCCGCAGTGGCCTGGACGTTGGCGTCAGCGGCTTCCAGTTCGCGGCGCACGCGGCCCCAGAAATCAAGCTCCCAGGACAGGTCGAAACCGCCGTCGAGCTGATTGAAATTGTCCTTGCCGGATTGGCCGGACGGGTCGCTCAGGCCGACCGCGCTATTGCGCTTGCGCTGGTAGCCCAGGTCCGCGCCGACGTTGGGCACGGCATCGCCGCCCAGCGCCTCGCGGATCGCCCGGCTCTGCTGCAGGCGCGCGTCGGCTTCGCGCAGGTCGAGGTTGGCTTCTGCCACGCGGCGTTGCAGGTCGTTGAGCTGCGGGTCGCCCAGCAGCGTCCACCACTGCGCTTCCAGCGGCGCATTGAGCGCCTGGCTAGGCGTGTCTCCGCGCCGGGCGGACCAGTCCACCGCGTCGGCATCGCCTGGGCGCTGGAAGTCCGGGCCGACGCTACAAGCGCCGAGTGCCAGCAGGGCAAGCAGCAGAGGCGTGCGGGCGGCGATCATTGCGCAGCCACCTTCTGTTCTTTTTCGACGGTCTGGCCGGTTTGCTTTTCGGTATCTATCCGCGCAATCACCGACATGCCCACGCGCAGCCGGTCGCGCAGCGGCTGGTCGGCGTCGAGGACAATCTTCACCGGGATGCGCTGGACGATCTTGGTGAAGTTGCCGGTGGCGTTGTCCGGGGCGATGGGGGCGAAGCTCAGGCCGGTGGCCGGGGCGATGCTGTCGACGTGGCCGCGCAGCGTCTCGCCGGGGAAGGTGTCGATGCTGATTTCCACGGCCTGGCCGGGTTGCACCTCGGTCAGCTGGGTTTCCTGGAAGTTGCCGACCACGTAGGCGTTCTGCAGCGGCACCACCGCCAGCAGCGCATTGCCCGGCGTGGTGTAGGCGCCGACGCGCACGGCGCGGCGGCCGACCATGCCGTCGAAGGGCGCACGGATCTCGGTGTACGACAGGTTCAATTGCGCCTGCCGCAGTTGCGCTTGACCACGCTTCAATGCGCCGAGGGCTTCGGCCTGCTGAGCCAGCAACACGTCGAGCTGCTTGCGGGCGGCGAGGGCGGCAGCCTTGTCCTTGTCCAGCACGGCCTTCGCCGAGTCGACGCGCGAGCGCGCCTGCTGGGCATTCTGCAGCGTGCCGGCGCCCTGGGTCGCGAGGTGCTGGTAGCGGTCCAGTTCCTGCGTGGCAAAGGTCAGCGCAGCCTGATCGGCCTGCACCTGGGCGGCACTCTGGGCGATCACCGCCTGCTGGCGTTCGAGGTCGGCGGCGACGTGGTGATGACGCGCCTCGGCGGCCAGCACGTCGGCCTCGGCGGCTTCCAGCGCGGCGTGGTAGTCACGGGCATCGATGCGCGCCAGGACCTGCCCCGCCTTCACCGACTGGTTGTCTTCCACCAGCACTTCCTCGATGAAACCGGCGACTTTCGGCGCCACCAGGGTGAAGTCGGCGTGGATATAGGCGTCGTCGGTGCTCTGCTCGCGGGTGGGGCCCAGCAGGCGCAGCAGCAGGTAGACGACGAGGGCGAGAAGCAGCACGGCAACCAGGGCCAGACTGCCGCGACGGGAGCTCAGTTTCGACATGGGCAGACCTTTCATTGATTAGGGACGACAGGGCGCGGCGGATAGACCCGCAGCGGCATCAGGGGAATCAGCACGAGCAGGGCGGCGGCCAGCCACGACATCGCCAGCAGTGTGTCGGAGGCGGCGAGCACGCCGGCCTGGCCACGCACCTGGCCGGCCAGGCGACCGATGTTCTCGGCGCCGCCCAGTTGCTCCAGGCGCAGGCCGAGAGCTTGGGAGGCGTTGCCCAGATGATCGACCAGGCGGTTGGAGTGGTAGTGCTCGCGCCAGGTCATGAGGAACGAGACGATGGCGCTGCCCATTACCGCCGAGAAACCGCGCACGCTGTTGAACCAGGCCGAGGCGAACGGTCCTTCGATGGGGGCGACGACGCTGGTGGCGGACATCAGTAGCGGCACGATGGCCATCGGCTGGCCGATAATCTGCAACGCCAGAAGCCAGTAGAAGTTCTCCCGCGTCCACTCGCTGGTGAGCTGGCTCATGCCGAAGGCCGAAAGCCCGCAGAGGCAGATGCCGATGGCCAGCACCCAGCGGCAGTCGACCCTAGGGATGTTGCACAGCGCGGCCACCAGCGGCAGCGAGAGCAGTTGCGGCAGCGCTACCAGCAGTGCCATGGGTGCCGATTGCAGCGGCCGATAGCCGTGCGCCGAGGCGAGGTAGGACGCCGGCACGCCGGAGCATGCGCCGAGCACCACCAGCACGCCGGCCAGGGTGATCAGTGCGTGGGTGAAATTGCGCCGCTTGAGGATGTCCAGGCGGAAGAAGGGCAGCGGGTGCGTCCATTCGTTGATGAAAAAGGCTGCCAGCAGTCCGGCGCCGCCGATGACCAGCAGGACGACCAGATCGGATTCGAACCAGTCCAGCCGCTCGCCCTGCAGCAGGCCCATCACCAGCATCAGGATGCCCGGCAGGCCGAGGGCAAGGCCGAGGTAATCGAACTGGCGCAGGCGCTCCAGGCGCAGCGGGTCCTGCGGGATGCCCCAGGCGACGGCGGCCAGCGCGACCGCGCAAAGCGGGATGACCTGCCAGAACACCCACTGCCAGCCGACGAACTCTGTCCACAGCGCTGCCAGCGGCATACCCAGGTTCGGCGCAAAGGTGGCAGTCAGTGCGTAGGCGCCCAGGCCGTAGAGCTTGATCCCCGGCGGCAGGAAGCGCAGTGCCACGGTCATCAGCATCGGCGGCATACAGCCGCCGGCGAATCCCTGCAGCAGGCGCAGCAGGTAGAGCGTCTCGACGTTCGGCGCGAACGGGCAGAGCAGCGCGAGCAGGGCGAAGCAGGCGATGGCGCCGAGGGTGAAGCGGCGCAGCGACACGGTGACCGAGAACCAGGGCGCGAAGGCCATGGCGGCAACTTGCGCCGCCGAGTACAGGGCGATCAGCCAGGTGCCTTCGTCGTGGCCGATGGACAGCGCGCCACGCACGTCGGTCATGGCCAGGTCGGTGACTTTTTCGTTGAGGCCGGCGCTGAGGGAGGCGATCAGCACGCCGATCATGCCGACCACGATGCGCAGACCGAATGGCTGGGCAACAGGGGCGGCAGGCTTCGCGGGTTGCGGGCTGGTGGCGGAAATCGGGGCGAGCGCGGTCATGGCCGGCCTCCACGGGGATGGCCGATACCGCCGCCCTGGGGCGGTGCTGTGCAAGGCATAGGAATCAACTCGGGTATTTGCGACCGAGTCTAGGGAAGGGCGATAGCTGTGGAAATTGAAATGATTGCAGCTAATTAGTGCGCTGGGTGCACTTTATGTGCGGTCAGCCCAGCAGCCCGGAGCTCTCGCGCAATTCGATGCAGACGCGCTTCACCGTTTGCCGCAGCCAACTGTGCGCGGGGTCATTGTCGAAGCGTGGGTGCCAGGCCTGGATGATCACCACCGATTTGAGCGGCAACGGAATGTCGAACTGGCGCAGGGCGAAGCCCAGGCGGTCCAGGCGCCATAGCGAGTGCTCCGGAATGGGCAGCACCAGGTCGGACTCCAGCAGCGCGAAGATCGAAGAATGGAAGGTCGGGGCGGTCAGGCGTATTTCCCGTTGCAGCCCAAGGTTGGCCAGTTCTTCGTCAATCGGTCCGCGGGATTTGCCGCGCCGCGACACGCTGACCTGAGGGAAGGAGGCGAAGCGCTCTGCGGTAATTTCGTCGTTGAAGATGGGGTGGTCGCGCCGCGCCAGGCCGACGAAGTTGGTGGTGAACAGCGTTTGCGTGCGGATTTCCGGCTCGAGCGTGGAGGCGCCACCGATATACAGGTCGATGCGGTTCTGCCGCAGGGCTTCATCGTCGAAGTCGGCTTCCGGTGCGATGCGCAGGCTGCAGCGCGGCGCTTCTTCCTTCATCACCGCGAGCATGCGCGAGGCGAAACCGCCCACCAGCACGTTGTTGGAACGCAGCACGAAACAGCGTTCGAGCTGGTCCATGCGCAGGTTTTCCTTGGCGTTGAACAGGCGCATGGCGTGTTCCACCAGGTCGCTGACTTCTTCGCGTAATTGCAGCGCTCGCGGCGTGGGCACCAGGCTGCGCCCGGCGCGAACCATGATCGGATCGCCCACCGCCTCGCGAATGCGCGACAGGGTACGGCTCATCGCCGGTGGGCTGAGGTGCATGCGCCGCGCAGCGCCGACCACGCTGCCCTCTTCGAGCAGAATATTGAGGGCGACCAGCAGGTTGAGATCGGGCAGGGCCATGGCGACTCCGGAGGGTTGGCGCAATGTCATTCATGTTCCATTGCGACGGGCCCGATGGGCAAGCGTGCGTTTCATGCAATGGTCCTTTACGTTTTGCGTGCCTTTACGCTCCGCGCGGTGGCCCGAAGAATGGTGGCGGATTTCGTTTCACCAAGGAGAAAGGCATGTTCAAACGGGTTCTTCTGGCCATCGACGGCGCACCGCAGTCACCGCGCATTATCGCGACAGCTGGTGAGCTGGCACGTTGCAACGGGGCGCAGGTACATGTGGTTTGCGCGGTGGACCGTGCCTTCGCCATGCCGCGGCAGGACGCCCTGGAGTACCCGCCGGCCGAACAGGAACAACACGAGGCGCAGGCGCTGGTGGACGAGGCGGTGGCGCAGTTGCAGCCCTGTGTTGCGTCGGGCGCCGTGGTGGCGGGTGATCCGGCACGGGCTATCCTGCGCGAGGCCGAGAGGCTGGAGTGCGACCTGATCGTGATCGGTCACCGGCACCTGGGACGCATCGAACGGCTGCTGGACCCCTCTGTGGGGCAGCGGGTGATCGAGCGGGCGCCGTGTCCGGTGCTGGTCGAGGTGCGGGAGTAGGAGCGCCTGTTGGCTCCGTGCCGTGCGGTGCGGTTCGCGAGCAAGGACTAGGCGTCCCCCTCGGTCCTACAGGTCAACGCCGGCGTGCTCTTCGTAGGAGCGAGCTTGCTCGCGAACCCTACCGGATTCCGATATTGCCGGCTAACGCCGAGGCTCCTTGCAGGAGCCGGCCATGCCCGCGATCGCGCGCTTGGCGCGCTCCTACCTGGGTGGATTTACGCGGGTTGCCGCGCAAAGGTGCCGGAAAGAAAAGCGGCCCCGGCGCCGGGTTGGTCCTGAGCGAGGACCCGGCGCCGGAGCCGTAAGGGGTCAACCGCGGCGATGCACGTTGCGGCCGTGCGCGAAGGTCTCCTTCACGGTACGGTCGTCGCCGAGGATGACCAGTGCGAAGAGTTTCTCCTCCAGGGTCTTCGCCTGTTGCAGGCGATAGTCCAGCAGCGGGGTGGCTTTGTAGTCGAGGACCACGAAGTCGGCCTCGTTGCCCTGGGCGAAGCTGCCGACCTTGTCGTCCAGCTCCAGCGCGCGGGCGCCGCCGAGGGTGGCCAGGTACAGCGACTTGAACGGGTCGAGCTTGATGCCCTGCAGCTGCATGACCTTGTAGGCCTCGTTCAGCGATTGCAGCTGGGAGAAGCTGGTGCCGGCGCCGACGTCGGTGCCCAGGCCGACCTTGACCTTGTGCTTCTCCAGCTTCGCCAGGTCAAACAGGCCGCTACCCAGGAACAGGTTGGAGGTCGGGCAGAAGGCCACAGCCGAGCCGGTTTCCGCCAGGCGCTGGCATTCGCCGTCGCACAGGTGCACGCCGTGGGCAAACACCGAGCGCGGGCCGAGCAGGCCGTGGTGGTCATAGACGTCCAGGTAGCCCTTGCGCTCCGGGAACAGTTCCTTGACCCACTCGATTTCCTTGAGGTTTTCCGACAGGTGCGTGTGCAGGTACACGCCCGGATGCTCCTTGAGCAGACGGCCGGCGGCGTCCAGCTGTTCCGGGGTACTTGTGGGCGCGAAGCGCGGGGTCACTGCGTAGAGCAGGCGGCCCTTGCCGTGCCAGCGCTCGATCAGCGCCTTGCTGTCGGTGTAGCTGGTTTCGGCGGTGTCGGTAAGGTAGTCCGGCGCGTTGCGGTCCATCATCACCTTGCCGGCGATCAGGCGCAGGTCGAGCTTCTGCGCGGCGCCGAACAGCGCGTCCACCGACTGCGGGTGCACGGTGCCGAATACCAGCGCGGTGGTGGTGCCGGCGCGCAGCAGTTCCTTGAGGAAGATGCCGGCGACGTCGGCGGCGTGGGCCGGGTCGGCGAACTGCTTTTCCGTGGGGAAGGTGTAGGTGTTCAGCCAGTCCAGCAGTTGCTCGCCGTAGGAGGCGATCATGCCGGTCTGCGGATAGTGGATGTGGGTGTCGATGAAGCCGGGGGTGATCAGCGCGTCACGGTATTCCACCACTTCGACGCTGCCCAGTTGCGGCAGCAGGTCGGCAGCGTGGCCGAGGCGGGCGACCTTGCCGTCTTCCACCAGCAGGATGCCGTCCTCGAAGTACTGGTAGGACTTCTCCACGCCGACTTCGGCCGGGTCGGCGACGCTGTGCAGGATGCTGGCGCGGTAGGCTTTGGCTTGAGTGCTCATCGATCTCTCTTCAGTCGTGTTTCGGGGCCGGGGCGCGCGCAGGCGCCGGGGCGAGATGGGCATGCGCCCATGCTACGGAAATTTCAGGCGCCGCTTTCGGCCGTGCGGGCGCGGCGGCTGGTGGGTAACAGTTTGGCCACGGTGTTCTCGCCTTTGCCGGTCTCCTGACCGAAGGTGGCGTTGTAGGTGGCGATCACCTCGCCGGCGATGGACACGGCGATCTCCACCGGCAGCTTGCCCTTCACCTCGCTGATGCCCATGGGGCAGCGCATGCGTTGCACGGTGTCGGCGGTGAAGCCACGGTCGCGCAGGCGGTGTTCGAACTTGGCGCGCTTGGTGTCGGAGCCGATCAGGCCGAAATAGGTGAAGTCGTTGCGCTCAAGAATCTTCGCGGTCAGCTCCAGGTCCAGCGCGTGGTTGTGGGTCATGACGATGAAGTAGCTGCCGGCGGGCATCTCGTCGATCTCGTCGATCACTTCCTCGTTGATCACGCGGGTCACGCCCTCGGGGATGTAGCCGGGAAATTCGGCCTCCCGCGAGTCGATCCAGCGCACTTTGCACGGCAGGCTGGCGAGCAGCGGTACCAGCGCGCGGCCGACGTGGCCGGCGCCGAACACGGCGATGTGTGCCTGCGGCTGGCCCATGGGTTCGAACAGCAGCACGGTCGCGCCGCCGCAGCACTGGCCGAGGCTGGCGCCGAGGCTGAAGCGCTCCAGCTTCGGTTCGCGCTCATGGTTCTGGAGCATCTCGCGGGCGATAGCCATGGCCTTGAATTCGAGGTGGCCGCCGCCGATGGTGTCGTAGGCCTTGTCGGCGCTGACGACCATCTTCGAGCCGGCGTTGCGTGGGGTCGAGCCGCGCTCTTCGATGATGGTCACCAGCACGCTGGCTTCGGCGCGCTGTTGCAGGTCGGCGAGGGCACTGATCCAGTTCATGGCTTCAACCTCTGAGGCTGGGCTTCTCGTAGGAGCGAGCTTGCTCGCGAATGGATTTCCCGGCGGCTACGGCACTGGGCGGTTCGCGAGCAAGCTCGCTCCCACAGGTTCCTGAAAGGGTGGGGCGCCACGGGCAGGGCGGAAGACGGAAGTGGGGACGCCTCTCCCGGCCAGTGGTGCCCCATGGTCACATCACGCCGGCTCGACCTGAGCCGGTGCCTTCTCGGCCTGGGCAGCTTTGAGCTTGCGCATCTGCTCCACGCCCCAGAGCACGCGCTCGGGGGTGGCCGGGGCGTCGATCTGCGGCTGGGCGCGGTAGTCGGCCAGGCTCGCCACGGCATCCTTGATCGCGCAGAACACCGAGATGCCCAGCATGAACGGCGGCTCGCCGACGGCCTTGGAGTGGAACACCGTCTGCTCGGGGTTCTTGCGGTTCTCCACCAGCTTCACCCGCAGGTCGATGGGCATGTCGGCGATGGCCGGGATCTTGTAGCTCGCCGGGCCGTTGGTCATCAGCTTGCCCTTGGCGTTCCAGACCAGCTCTTCCATGGTCAGCCAGCCCATGCCCTGGACGAAGCCGCCTTCCACCTGGCCGATGTCGATGGCCGGGTTCAGCGAGGCGCCGACATCATGGAGGATGTCGCTGCGCAGCATCTTGTACTCGCCGGTGAGGGTGTCGACGATCACTTCCGAGCAGGACACGCCGTAGGCGAAGTAGTAGAACGGCCGGCCGCGCGCCTGGCTGCGATCGTAGAAGATCTTCGGCGTGCGGTAGAAACCGGTGGAGGAGAGCGATACCTGGCTGAAATAGGCCTGTTGCACGAGTTCCTCGAAAGGCAGGATCTGGTCGCGCACGCGCACCTGGTTGTTGCGGAACTCGACGTCTTCCTCGGTCACCTTCCAGTGCTTGGCGGCGAACTCCACCAGGCGCTGCTTGAGGGTCTCGGCGGCGTTCTGCGCGGCCTTGCCGTTCAGGTCGGCGCCCGACGAGGCGGCGGTTGGTGAGGTGTTGGGCACCTTGTCGGTGTTGGTCGCGGTGATCTGCACGCGGTCGATGTCGACCTGGAAGACCTCGGCCACCACCTGGGCGACCTTGGTGTTCAGGCCCTGGCCCATCTCGGTGCCGCCGTGGTTCAGGTGGATGCTGCCGTCGGTGTAGATGTGGATCAGCGCGCCAGCCTGGTTGAGGAAGGTGGCGGTGAAGCTGATGCCGAATTTCACCGGGGTCAGCGACAGGCCTTTCTTCAGCACCGGGCTATTGGCGTTGAATTCGCGGATTTCGGCGCGGCGCTTGGCGTACTCGGAGCTGGCTTCCAGTTCCTCGGTCATTTCCTGCAGCAGGTTGTGTTCCACCTGCTGGTAGTAGTGGGTGACGTTGCGCTCGTCCTTGCCATAGTAGTTGCGCTTGCGCACTTCCAGCGGGTCCTTGCCGAGGTGGCGCGCGACCGCGTCCATGATCTCCTCGATGGCGACCATGCCCTGCGGGCCGCCGAAGCCGCGGTAGGCGGTGTTCGACGCGGTGTTGGTCTTGCAGCGGTGACCGTTCACCGTGGCGTTGCCGAGGAAGTAGGCGTTGTCGGAGTGGAACATCGCGCGGTCGACGATGGAGCCGGAGAGGTCCGGCGAGTAGCCGCAGTTGCCGGCCAGCTCGATGTGGATGCCGTGCAGCAAGCCGTCGTCCTCGAAGCCCACGTCGTATTCGACGTAGAAGGGGTGGCGCTTGCCGGTCATCTGCATGTCTTCGACGCGCGGCAGGCGCATCTTCGCCGGGCGACCGGTGAGGCGCGCGATCACCGCGCACAGGCACGCCGGTGCGGCAGCCTGGGTTTCCTTGCCACCGAAGCCGCCGCCCATGCGGCGCATATCGATGACGACCTTGTTGAAGGAGATGCCCAGCACTTCGGCGACCAGCTTCTGCACTTCGGTGGGGTTCTGCGTCGAGGTGTAGACGATCACGCCGCCGTCTTCGGTAGGCATCACCGAGGAAATCTGTGTCTCCAGGTAGAAGTGTTCCTGGCCGCCGATGTGCAGGGTGCCCTGAATGCGGTTCGGCGCGGTGGCGAGCTTGGCTTCGGAATCACCGATCTTGTGCTGGTGGCTGTCGAGCACGAAGTGCTTCTTGTGCAGCGCTTCGACCACGTCGAGCACCGGCTCCAGGTCTTCGTACTCGATGATCGCGGCCATGGCGGCCTTGCGTGCGGTTTCCAGGCTGTCGGCGGCGACGGCGATGACCATCTGGCCGACGTACTCGACCTTGCCATCCGCCAGCAGCGGGTCGCCGGCGACGACCGGGCCGATGTCCAGCTGGCCGGGGACGTCATCCTTGGTGATGGCGATGGCGACGCCGGGGAACTGGTAGCAGGGGCTGACGTCCAGCTTGGTGATGCGCGCATGGGCGCGGTCGCTCATGCGGGCATAGACGTGCAACTGGTTGGGGAACTCCAGGCGGTCGTCGATGTAGATCGCCTCGCCGCTGACGTGCTTGGGCGCACTCTCGTGCTTGACGCTGCGGCCCACGCCGGTGGTGAGGTCGGCGCGGAACAGGGCAGTGAGTTCTTCCTGGCTCTTCTGGTGCTTATGCATAGTGGGTCACCCGGGTCACGGCCTGAGGGGCTTCCAGTTCCAGGAAGCACTTGCGCAGCAGGTTCTGCGCGGTGAGCAGGCGGTATTCCTTGCTCGCACGGAAGTCGGTGAGCGGAGCGAAGTCCTCGCTCAGTGCCTGCGCGGCACGCTCGAAGGTGGCGCTGTTGAAGGTCTGGCCGAGCAGTGCGGCTTCGCAGGCGGCGGCGCGTTTCGGGATGGCGGCCATACCGCCGAAGCCGGTGCGCACGGCGGTGATCCGGCAGTTCTCCACGGTCAGGTTGAAGGCAGCGCAAACGGCGGAGATGTCGTCGTCCAGGCGCTTGGAGACCTTGTAGGCGCGGAACGCCTGGCTGGCCTGCGGGCGCGGGATGATCACCTGCTCGATGAACTCGCCTTCCTGGCGCGCGGTGACCTTGTAGTCGATGAAGTATTCGTCGATCGGCAGTTCGCGACGTTCGTTGCCCTTGCGCAGTACCAGGCGCGCGCCCAGTGCGATCAGCAGCGGCGGCGAGTCGCCGATGGGCGAGGCGTTGCCGATGTTGCCGCCCAGGGTGCCCTGGTTGCGGATCTGCAGCGAGGCGAAGCGGTGCAGCAACTCGCCGAAGTCCGGGTAGTCGCGGGCCAGGGTTTCGTAGCAGTCGGTCAGCGGAGTCGCGGCGCCGATCTCGATGCGGTCGTCGAAGACTTCGACGCGCTTCATTTCCTCGACGTGGCCGACGTAGATCATCACTGGCAGTTCACGGTGGAACTGGGTGACTTCCAGGGCCAGGTCGGTGCCGCCGGCGAGCAGGCGCGCCTGCGGGTTGGCGGTGTAGATGTCGGCGAGGTCGGCGATGGTCAGCGGCAGCAGGCAGCGCTTGTCGCCGCTGTTCAGTTCGGCGGTCTCGCGCGGGGCGATGGCTTTCAGCTGGGCGATGATCTCGGGCTGGGCGACGTCGAACTGGTCAGGTTGCTTCTGGCAGCAGGATTGCTCGGCGGCATCCAGGATCGGGCGGTAGCCGGTGCAGCGGCAGAGGTTGCCGGCGAGCGCTTCATGGGCCTCGGCCTTGCGCTCGTCGGCGGTCTCGCCCGCGGTGTTCTTCTGCAGGGCGAACAGCGACATGACGAAGCCGGGGGTGCAGAAACCGCACTGCGAGCCGTGGCAGTCGACCATGGCCTGCTGCACGCCGTGCAGTTCGCCGCGGTGCTTCAAGTCATCGACGCTGATCAGCTGCTTGCCGTGTAGCGAGGAGACGAAGGTCAGGCAGGAGTTGAGGGTGCGGTAGCGGATGCGCTCGGCACCTTCTGCGCCGACCAGTTCACCGACGACCACCGTGCAGGCACCGCAGTCACCGGAGGCGCAGCCCTCCTTGGTGCCTGTCTTGCCCAGGTTCTGGCGCAGGTAGTTGAGCACGGTGAGATTGGGATCGAGGCGGTCTTCGACACGCAGCTCGCGATTGAGCAGGAACCTGATCAAGGCTTGCCTCCAGGCTGATTCTTGTTTTTGGTAGGGCACTGGAGGCGAATCTATGGAAAGCTGACTTTTGAGTCAATAAAATTTCTGTCTCAATGGTCAGAAAGTTTTTCGGCGGGTGATGAATGGTGTGATGGGGGCAGATAGGCGGGCGCTCCTGCCGCTCCGTAGGGCGCATAACGCGCCAGCGTTCTCCGCCGCGGGGCAACGGCGGATAACCCGTCCCGGGTTATGCGCCTTACATCCTGCGCTCCACGCCATCCTGCGTAGAGCGGCGGATTCAAGAAGGCAGAAAGAAAAAAGGCGGCAAGCCGGGGTAGGGCTTGCCGCCAAGGCGTGGAACTCGTCGATCAGGCCTGCTGGGTAGCGCTCAGCTGGTATTCCTCGCCGGCGTAGTAGGCGCGCACGCGGCGGTCCATCACCGCCCGCCAGAGCGGTGGGAACAGCGCGAGGACGATCATCCCGGCGTAACCGTTGGGCAACTGCGGGCTCTCGTCGAAGTGCCGCAGCACCTGGTAGCGGCGCTTGGCGTTGGCGTGGTGGTCGGAATGGCGCTGCAGGTGGAAGAGGAACAGGTTGGTCAGCAGGAAGTTGCTGTTCCAGGAGTGCTCATGGGTGGTTCGCTCGTAGCGCCCGGTGTCCAGGCGGCGGCGGTGCAGGCCGTAGTGCTCGACGTAGTTGACGATCTCCAGCAGTGTGAAGGCCATCACCGACTGGCCGATGAAGTACACCGCGCCGATCCAGCCAAAGGCGACGCTGAAGCCGACCAGGAACAGCGCGCTGATCACGTACCACCAGATCAGTTCGTTGCGCCAGTGCAGCGCCGGCAGGCCCTTGCGCTTGAGACGTTCGGTCTCCAGCCGCCAGGCATTGAGGAAGTTGTGCTTGTAGGCGTGGGGCAGGAAGGCGTACAGGCTCTGGCCGTAGCGCGAGGACGAGGCGTCTTCCGGTGTGGAGACATGCACGTGGTGGCCGCGCACGTGCTCCACCTTGAAGCCCGCGTAGCAAACCGCCGCCAGCAGCAGGCCTCCGGCGTTCTGCTCAAGTTCCGGGTCCTTGTGGATCAGTTCGTGGGAGACGGTGATGCCGATGGCGCCCATGACCGTGCCGACCGACAGAATCCAGCCGAGCTGACCGACCCAGTTCCAGGCGTCATACGTGGCCAGCACCCAGCCGCCGTAGACCAGCATGCCCAGCAGCAGCGGCACGGTCAGCAGGCTGAGGAAGCGGTAGTAACCCTCGCGCTCCATGGGCGGGACTTCTTCGACCTCGTCGGGGTTGGCCGGGTCGCGGCCGACCACGAAGTCCAGCAATGGGATCACCCCGAATACCACGGTGATAACCAGCCAGGGCCAGGCGTTGGGGTATTGACTGCCATAGGACCACCAGTAGCTGACGGGAATACCGAATACGGGAACCAGCCAGATCCAGTAGCCGGCTTTTTTAAGACGCAACATCCAGGCAGGGGAAAGAAACAAGGCGAACATGGACGACTCCCGATACGTCTTTTATGTAGGATTGTCAGACAATCCTGCGCCTGATCCATCGGAAGCACGCACCAACCTTTGTTCTGTCGTCCCCCTTGGGCGGGGGATGGCGCGGTAACACCCTGTGTTACACTTCGCGTCCGCAATACCCCCTCGAAAGCGCCCCGATTCTTAAGGACAACCATGACGTTCAAGGCCCCGGACAGCCTGGCTGAGCAGATCGCGCATCACCTTGCCGAACGCATCATCCGGGGCGAACTCAAGGAACGCGAGCGTATCCAGGAGCAGAAGGTCACTCAGACCCTCAATGTCAGCCGCGGCTCGGTCCGCGAAGCGCTGCTGATCCTCGAGCGCCGCCATCTGGTCGTCATCCTGCCGCGGCGCGGTGCGCAGGTTTCCGAACTGTCCGCCGCGCACGTCGAAAGCCTCTATTCGCTGGTGATGGAGCTCTACATCATGCTCGCCAGCAGCGTGGCGCGGACTTGGCGCGAAGAAGCCGACCTGGCGCCGTTCATGGCGATCCAGCAGCGCCTGCTGGACGAACTCGAGCGCGGAGACATCAACGCCTTCGTCGAATCCAGCTTCGACATCATGCGCGCCGCCTTCCCGTTCGCCGCCAACCCCTACCTGCAGGAAACCGTGGAAAATCTCCTGCCGGCCATCAGTCGCACCTATCATCTGGCCCTGGAACGCCGCAAAGGCGAGATGAGTCAGTTCATTGGCAGCTTCGAAAACCTGCTGCGCGCGGTGGTGGGCCGCGACGAGGCGGGCATCCGCGAGGTCCTGCTCGACTACGGTAGGCACAACAGCCAACTGGTCCTGGCCGCACTGGCTGAACGATAAGCTCTCAATAAGAGACGGAAAGGGGGAAGAGGGCGCATGCGGCTCAAGTGCATCAAGCTGGCGGGCTTCAAGTCCTTCGTCGACCCGACGACGGTCAATTTCCCGAGCAATATGGCGGCCGTGGTCGGCCCCAACGGCTGCGGCAAGTCCAACATCATCGACGCCGTTCGCTGGGTGATGGGCGAGAGTTCGGCGAAGAACCTCCGCGGCGAGTCGATGACCGACGTCATCTTCAACGGCTCCAACACGCGCAAGCCGGTGACCCAGGCGTCGATCGAACTGGTGTTCGACAACTCCGACCAGACCCTGCTGGGCGAATACGCCAGCTACGCCGAGATTTCCATCCGCCGCCGCGTGACCCGCGACGGCCAGAACACCTATTTCCTCAACGGCACCAAGTGCCGGCGCCGCGACATCACCGACATCTTCCTCGGCACCGGCCTGGGCCCGCGCAGCTACTCGATCATCGAACAAGGCATGATCTCCAAGCTGATCGAGGCCAAGCCCGAGGATCTGCGCAACTTCATCGAGGAAGCCGCCGGCATCTCCAAGTACAAGGAGCGCCGCCGCGAGACCGAGAACCGCATCCGTCGTACCCAGGAAAACCTCGCGCGCCTCACCGACCTGCGCGAAGAGCTCGAGCGACAGCTCGAACGCCTGCACCGCCAGGCCCAGTCGGCGGAGAAGTACCAGGAATTCAAGGCCGAGGAACGCACCCTCAAGGCCCAACTTGGCGCCCTGCGCTGGCGCGACCTGAACGAGCAGGTCGGGCAGAAGGAAAAGGTCATCGGCGACCAGGAAGTGGCCTTCGAGGCGCTGGTGGCCGAGCAGCGCAGCGCCGACGCCAGCATCGAGCGCCTGCGTGACGGCCACCACGAGCTGTCGGAAACCTTCAATCAGGTGCAGGGCCGCTTCTATTCCGTGGGCGGCGACATCGCCCGCGTCGAGCAGAGCATCCAGCACGGCCAGCAGCGCCTGCGCCAGTTGCAGGACGATCTGCGCGAGGCAGAAAAGACCCGCCAGGAAACCGAATCCCACCTGGGTCACGACCGTACCCTGCTCGCCACTCTGGGCGAGGAACTGGAGCGCCTGGCCCCGGAGCAGGAAATCAGCGCCGCCGCCGCCGAAGAGGCCAGTGTCGGCCTGGAAGACGCCGAGCAGCGCATGCACGACTGGCAGCAGCGCTGGGACGCTTTCAACCAGCAAAGCGCCGAACCGCGCCGTGAGGCGGAAGTGCAGCAGTCGCGCATTCAGCACCTGGAACAGAGCCTGGAGCGCCAGGGCGAGCGCCAGCGCCGCCTGAATGACGAGCGCACGCAACTGGCCGCCGACCCGGAAGACGCCGCGATCCTCGAACTGGGCGAGCAGGTCGCCGCCATTGAATTGTTGCTGGAAGAGTCGCAGATCGAGGAACAGGAACTGGCCGAGCGCCTGGAGCGCGTACGCCAGTCCCTGCAGGAAAGCACCGCCGCGCAACACCAGGCGCAAGGCGAGCTGCAACGTCTGAACGGCCGCATCGCCTCGCTGGAGGCTCTGCAGCAGGCAGCGCTCGATCCGGGCGACGGCACCGCGCAATGGTTGCGCCAGCAAGGGCTGGAGCAGCGCCCGCGTCTCGCTGAAGGCCTGCGCGTAGAGGCAGGTTGGGAGCTGGCGGTGGAAACCGTGCTCGGCGCCGACCTGCACGGCGTGCTGCTGGATGACGTGAAGGGGCTGCCGTTCGACGCGCTGGAGAAAGGCGAGCTGCGCCTTCTCGATCTGGCCGCTGGTGCCGTTTCCCGTCCCGGCAGCCTGCTGGACAAGGTCGAGACCAACGTCGACCTGAGCTACTGGCTGGGCCGCGTACGCCCGGTGGAAACCCTGGAACTGGCGTTGGTCCAGCGTGCCTCGCTGGGTGACGGAGAAAGCCTGATCAGCCGCGACGGCTACTGGGTTGGCCGCAACTTCCTGCGCGTGCGCCGGGGCGAATCCGCCGACGGCGGCGTGCTGGCGCGCGGCCAGGAACTGGAGCGCCTGTACGGCGAGCGCGAGATGCTGGAGCAGCGCCTTGCCGAGATCGATGAACAACTGGTGCGCCTGCGCGATGAGCAGCGCCAGGCCGAGGAAGGTCGCGACCAGGTGCGTCGCCGCCTGCAGGACGAAGGCCGCCGCCAGGGCGAGCTAAAGGCGCAGCTGTCCGCGCAGCAGGCCAAGGTCGAGCAGCTGACCCTGCGCCGTCGCCGTCTGGACGAAGAGCTGGCCGAGCTGGCCGAGCAGCACGCTATGGAGCAGGAACAACTGGGCGAGGCCCGCCTGAGCCTGCAGGAAGCGCTGGACGCCATGGCCGTGGACACCGAGCGCCGCGAATCGCTGCTTGCCGAGCGCGACGGCATGCGCGAGAAGCTCGACCGCATCCGCCAGGAGTCCCGCCAGCACAAGGATCACGCCCATCAATTGGCTGTGCGCGTGGGCTCCCTGCGCGCCCAGCACGAATCCACCCGCCAGGCGCTGGAGCGACTGGACGGCCAGGCCGTGCGCCTGGTCGAGCGTTGCGAGCAGCTTAATCTCAATCTGGAGGAGGGCGCCGCGCCGCTGGAAGAGCTGCGCATGCGCCTGGAAGAGCTGCTCGACCGGCGCATGGCGGTGGAAGACGAACTCAAGCACGCGCGCTTGGCGCTGGAAGACGCCGACCGCCAGCTGCGTGACGCCGAGAAGCGCCGCACCCAGGCCGAGCAGCAGTCGCAACTGCTGCGCGGCCAGCTGGAGCAGCAGCGCATGGAGTGGCAGGCCCTGAACGTGCGGCGCAAGTCGCTGCAGGAACAGCTCCACGAGGATGGCTACGACCTGCACGGCGTGTTGGCCACCTTGCCCCACGACGCCGCCGAGAAGGTCTGGGAAACCCGCCTGGAAGAACTGGCCGCGCGCATCGGTCGCCTAGGCCCGATCAACCTTGCGGCGATCGAGGAATACCAGCAGCAATCCGAGCGCAAACGCTATCTGGACGACCAGAACGACGACCTGGTGGAAGCGCTGGATACCCTGGAAAACGTCATCCGCAAGATCGACAAGGAAACTCGCAATCGCTTCAAGGAAACCTTTGACCAGATCAATGCTGGCCTTCAGGCATTGTTCCCCAAGGTTTTCGGCGGTGGTCATGCCTATCTGGAACTTACCGGCGAGGATCTACTCGATACCGGGGTGGCGATCATGGCGCGGCCGCCGGGCAAGAAGAACAGCACCATCCATCTTCTGTCCGGTGGCGAAAAGGCCCTGACCGCTCTGGCGCTGGTGTTTGCGATCTTCCAGCTGAACCCGGCACCGTTCTGCATGCTCGACGAAGTCGATGCGCCGCTGGACGATGCCAACGTCGGCCGTTATGCGCGGCTGGTGAAGGAGATGTCGGAGAAAGTGCAGTTCATCTATATCACCCACAACAAGATCGCCATGGAGATGGCCGATCAGTTGATGGGCGTGACCATGCATGAACCGGGTTGTTCGCGTCTGGTGGCAGTGGATGTGGAAGAGGCTGTTGCGCTCGCCGAAGCGTGATCGTCCAGGCGAACTTGAGCTATGCTGGCAAGATGCTTTGTTTCCAGCCTAACGCATTGATTTGATTGGGGTAGGGTTCACTTCGGGTGCGCAACTGGCGACCGCTATGAAAAGTTGCAAAGAGTGCGGCGGAGTGTCGCCTCAGACAGTGTAAAGTTATGTGAGAGCGTGTTAGCTTAACCCCCACTTTTGTATCGCGTGGAAAACATCAGTCAGAACATGAAGTTGGCTCCACGTTTTCAAGGGATAGGATGTCCTTTTTTTCATCATCATTTTTTGTTCAGGGGCTACGGGATTAGATGGATATCGGTCTGCGCGAATGGCTGATCGTCATTGGGCTTATCGTCATCGCCGGCATTCTGTTCGACGGTTGGCGTCGCATGCGGGGTGGCAAGGGCAAGTTGCGTTTCAAGCTGGATCGCCAGTTTGCCAACCAGCCCGATGACGGGGACGAAACCAACCCGGAACTGCTCGGGCCTTCCCGGGTAGTCGAACACCTAGAGCCGGGGCTGGACGAGGAAGACCTGCCCAAGGTCAGCGCCAAGGAATCTCGCGGCAAGCGCCGCGGCGAGCCGCGCCAGGGTGACCTGAACCTGGACGACCCGGCGCCGAACCTGCTCGGCCCGCTGGACGAAGAGGATTTCCCCAATCCGCTGGACGAAGTGCCGGCAGAGAAGGACAAGCCGAAGAAAGACCGCAAGAAGGACAAGGAGCGCACAGCTCCTGCAGCTGCTGCTCCGTCGGCGCCGCAGGCGCCGGTCGACGAAGTGCTGATCATCAACGTGATCAGCCGCGACGAGAACGGCTTCAAGGGCCCGGCGCTGCTGCAGAACATCCTCGAAAGCGGCCTGCGCTACGGCGAGATGGACATCTTCCACCGTCACGAGAGCATGGCCGGCAACGGTGAAGTGCTGTTCTCCATGGCCAACGCGGTCAAGCCGGGCACCTTCGATCTGGACAACATCGACCAGTTCAGCACCCGCGCGGTGAGCTTCTTCCTTGGCTTGCCGGGCCCGCGACATCCCAAGCAGGCGTTCGATGTGATGATTGCCGCCGCCCGCAAGCTGGCTCAGGAGCTCAATGGCGAGCTGAAGGACGAGCAGCGCAGCGTGATGACCGCGCAGACCATCGAGCACTACCGTCAGCGCATCATCGACTTCGAGCGACGCGCGCTGACCCAGAAGCGCTAAGCTTTCCGCACGCTGCACAAAAAGCCCCAAGCGACCCTTGGGGCTTCGCATTTCTAGCCGCAACCTCTTGCCGCCCGAGATTCCCGCATGACCGACTCCCAGACCGCTGCCGAACGCATCGCCCAGCTGCGCAGCGAACTCGACGACCACAACTACCGCTACTACGTGCTCGACGAGCCGAGCGTGCCGGACGCTGAGTACGACCGCCTGTTCCGCGAGCTGAAGGCGCTGGAAGCCGAACATCCCGAACTGATCACTCCCGAGTCACCGACCCAGCGCGTCGGCGGTGCGGCCGCCTCGGCGTTCGGCGAGGTGCGCCATGAAGTGCCGATGCTCAGTCTGGGCAACGCCTTCGAGGAGCAGGATCTCAACGACTTCGACCGCCGCGTGCGTGAAGGCCTGGCGGACCAGCTGCCGTCTTCCGACCTGTTCGGCGGCGGCGCCGAAGTGGAGTACAGCTGCGAGCCCAAGCTCGACGGCCTGGCGGTCAGCCTGCTGTACGAGAGCGGTGTGCTGACCCGCGGCGCCACCCGTGGCGACGGCACCACCGGCGAGGACATCAGCGTCAACGTGCGCACCATCCGCAATGTGCCGCTGCGCCTGAAGGGCGAGGGCTGGCCGGCGGTGCTGGAAGTGCGTGGCGAAGTCTTCATGTCCAAGGCAGGTTTCGACGCGCTCAACGAGCGGCAGATGGAAGCCGGCGGCAAGACCTTCGCCAACCCGCGCAACGCCGCAGCCGGCAGCCTGCGCCAGCTGGATTCGAAAATCACCGCCAGCCGCCCGCTGGAGTTCTGCTGCTACGGCTTCGGCAGGGTCGAGGGCGGTGCGCTGCCCGGTACCCAGGTCGATATCCTCGAAGCCCTCAAGGGCTGGGGCATCCCGATCAGTCGCGAGCTGAAACTGGCCAAGGGCGTCGAAGGTTGCCGCGCCTATTATGAGGATATCGGTGCCCGCCGCGACAGCCTCGCCTACGAGATCGACGGCGTGGTGTTCAAGGTCAACCGCATCGACTTCCAGCGTGAGCTGGGCTTCCGAGCCCGCGAGCCGCGCTGGGCCATTGCCCATAAGTTCCCGGCGCGCGAAGAGCTCACCGAACTGCTCGACGTGGAATTCCAGGTCGGCCGTACTGGCGCCGTGACGCCCGTGGCACGCCTGAAGCCGGTGCAGGTGGCCGGCGTGACCGTGTCCAACGCCACGCTGCACAACATGGACGAAGTCGCCCGCCTGGGCCTGATGATCGGCGACACCGTGGTCATCCGCCGTGCTGGCGATGTGATTCCGCAGGTCATGCAGGTCGTCACCGAGCGCCGTCCAGCGGATGCTCGCCCGGTGGCGATCCCCACCCAGTGCCCGGTATGCGGCTCGCAGGTCGAGCGCACCCAGCTGGTCAAGCGCAGCAAGGGCAAGGAGTCGGTCAGCGAAGGCGCCATCTATCGCTGTGTCGGCCGGCTGTTCTGCCAGGCGCAGCTCAAGCAGGCGATCATCCACTTCGTCTCGCGCCGCGCCATGGACATCGACGGCCTTGGCGACAAGATCGTCGAGCAGCTGGTGGACAAGGGCTTGGTGAAATCCCCGGCTGACCTCTACACCCTGACCTTCGAGCAGGTCATCGAGCTGGAGGGTTTCGCCGAAGTCTCCACGCGCAACCTGCTCGCATCCATCGCCGACAGCCGCAAGCCCGCACTGGCGCGCTTCGTCTTCGCCCTGGGCATTCCGGACGTGGGCGAAGAGACCGCCAAGCTGCTGGCGCGCTCCTTGGGCTCCCTGGCGCGCATCCAGAAGGCGCTGCCGGAAGTGCTGACCTACCTGCCGGATGTCGGCGGCGAGGTAGCCTACGAGATCCATAACTTCTTCGATGACGAGCACAACCGCGGCGTGATCCGGCAATTGCTGGAGCGCGGCATCGAGCTGCAGGACGAAGGCGAGGTCTCCGCCGAGTTCGCTGCCGTCGCCACGCTGGCGGGCTTCATCGACAAGCTGAACATCCCCTTCATCGCCGCCACCGGCGCCGAGAAGCTGGCCGACCGCACGGGCAGCCTCGACGCGCTCATTACCCTCAGCCAGGACTGGCTGGATCTCAGCACCCTAAAAGGGGTGAACGAGAAGGCCAAGCAGTCGGTGCGCGAGTACTTCGCCGATGCCGCCCGCGTCGAGCGCGCGAAGGCGGTCGAAGCGCAGTTGGCGGAGTTCGGCATGCACTGGCGCAGCGAGCGCAAGGTCGTCGAAGGCCTGCCTCTGGCCGGCCAGACCTGGGTGCTGACCGGCACCCTGGAGGCCATGAGCCGCGACGTCGCCAAGGAAAAGCTCGAAAGCCTGGGCGCGAAGGTGGCCGGCTCCGTCTCGGCCAAGACCCACTGCGTCGTTGCAGGGCCGGGAGCGGGTTCAAAGTTGGCCAAGGCCCAGGAACTTGGCGTCGCCGTAATGGACGAAGAGCAGCTGATCAAGCTGCTGGCCGACCACGGTCTCGGCGCCTGACACGCCTTTCTTCCGATCAAAGAATCAAGATAAACGCATCAAGGAGACAATCCATGCCCATGACCAAGGACCAACTGGTTCGCGATATCGCCGAATCCCTCGACCTGACCCAGGCTGCCGTGCGCGGCGTGTTCGAGCAGCTGGCGCAGATCGCCCAGGACGCCCTGGAAAACGACGGTGAGCTGACCCTGCCGGGTATCGGCAAGCTTAAGGTCAGCGAACGCGCTGCCCGCACCGGTCGCAATCCGCAGACTGGCAAGACCATCGAGATCGCCGCGAAGAAGGTGGTACGCCTGGTGCCCGCAAAGGCCCTGGTCGACAGCCTGAACTGATCGGCCGGCCCGCTCCGGCCTCTACATTGCGGCGCAGGGCGGGCCAACGATTGACGGAGAGCGAGATGGACAAGGCAAGAAAGCAGCGCCTGCTCGGCGTCGGGGCACTGGTAGTGCTGTTTGGGGCCTACGTGGCCTGGACCGAGCGCCCGCAGATCGTCCTGCATTACGAAGGCGTGGGCGGGCCGGCGGTGAGCTACAGCTTCAAGGAAAACGGCGAGGAAACCCTCGCGGGCGAGATCAAGCCGGGCGAGGCGCGCGCCTTCCCGCTGCGCCTGCTGCGTTCGGGCGAATACCGCGTCGCCTTCCAGTTCCACCAGGGGGCGGAGCGCTACTCCACCTTCAGTACCCGGCCGGGCTACAGCAAGATGGATCTGTTCATCGGGCCGAACCTGGAGGTCTCCACCCAGCCTCGGCCCGAAGGGCTGCTCCAGGGGCAGTAACGCCCTTTACAGGTACTCGGCCACCAGCACCACGTTGCGCTGGTCCGCGGCCACCCCACCCTTGGCGATCTCGCGGATGACGCTGTCGGTGTCTCCGGTGGCCACGATGCCTTCCACCAGCGCCTTGCCGTGCGTGTCGGTCAGCCGGTAGCTGACGCTGGGTATCGCGCCGCGCGGCTCGTTCAGCATCATTGTCATGGCCTGGTTGCACTCGCTCAGACTTACCCGCGCGCTTTTCGCAGTGACTTCGCTCAGCCCGACCTGGCAGGTCGGCTCGACCACGGCGCCACTGAAATGGATGACGCCATCGTAGGCCATGAGCGGGGCGCAGAAGAGCAGGGCAACGAGAGTGGTGGATCGCAGTGCAACGGACATGCTGACATTCCTCGCTCGGTCATGGCCCGCCTCTCAGCGACGGGTTCTTCCTATAGCATCGGCACCGTCTGAATTTTCTGAATCGGCTATAGGGCGATTCCCCTAATCAAAAGGGAGATTCGTGATGAATATCGGGAATTGCATGTGTGACGTCGCTAAGTGCTTGAAGTGCTTGTAAGTTGCGCTCAAGCCGCTACAATGGCGCGGCTCGCTGATCTGGCGAGCTTCTCGTGATGGTGGCCCTGTCGGTCCCCCCGCAACGATTACTCGCTTACCTGGTCAGGTCCGGAAGGAAGCAGCCAAGGCGGGGACATTGTGTGCCGGGGTGTGGCTGGCGGGGCCGCCTCCATTTCGGGGTCGGTAAAATCCGCCCCATCCTGTCGATGCACGCGTCGCCTCAGCGATAGTGACTCAGGATTTCCTCTATCTTTCCCGACGCCTTGATCTTCGCCAGCACCGAGAGCACTTCGTCGGCGTGGACTTCAGGTGCATCCAGCACCATGCACGACAGCGGCGTTTCCTCGATTACGCTGGCGATTCTCAGTCGCTCCGCCTCGGGCAATTCACGGTTGAACCAGTTCAGCGCGAACTCGCTGCTGATCGCGTACTGATAGCGGCCGATACGCAGCTTCTTCAGCACCAGTTCCTGGTTGCGCGCGTCGTCGCGCGTCAGCCAGTGGCTGTCCAGCAGCGGCTGCAGGCGCGGGTAGTGATAGCCCAGCACGGTGCCGACAGATTGGCTGGGCAGGGTTTCCAGCTTGTCGGCGGGGGCATCCCGGACTACCAGCAGGTCGCGTTGCACCATCAGCGGTGCAGTCCATCGGTAGTCGTTGAATTCATGCTCGGTCCAGGTGCGCGACACGTAGCAGCGTACATCGACGGAGTGGCTCAGTACGGCTTGCTCGATACGTGCGCGGGGCACGATGTGGAAGGCTGCCGGGCGGCCCAGTTCGCGTGCCGTTTCGTTGAACAGCTCAAACATGATGCCGCCGGTCAGTTCGCCATTCTCGATCTGCGCCAGCGGCATAGCCCAACTGTCGACCACCGAGAAGCGCAGGGGGCGGTCGTCAGCCTGGGCGAGGGTGGCGGTCAGCAGCAGGGTGGTGGCAAGGAAGCGCATCAAGGCTCCGTTGATGGCAGAACGACGACACAATGCCGTGTAGCCCGGCCCTTGCCAAGATGTGACAGCGACCGGTGCGGACATCGGGTGCAATTTACGGTCCGCTTCGCTAGGATTAGCGCACTTCTGCTCACCTGTCGCGATGGATTTCAATGAGTTATCAGGTTCTTGCCCGCAAATGGCGTCCGCGCTCGTTCCGCGAAATGGTCGGCCAGACCCATGTGCTCAAGGCCCTGATCAACGCGCTGGACAACCAGCGCCTGCACCACGCCTACCTGTTCACCGGTACCCGTGGCGTGGGCAAGACCACCATCGCGCGCATCCTGGCCAAATGCCTGAACTGCGAGACCGGCGTCAGCTCGACTCCCTGCGGGCAGTGCTCGGTGTGCCGCGAGATCGATGAAGGCCGCTTCGTCGACCTCATCGAAGTGGACGCCGCCAGCCGCACCAAGGTCGAAGACACCCGCGAGCTGCTCGACAACGTGCAGTATTCGCCGAGCCGTGGGCGCTACAAGGTCTACCTGATCGACGAAGTGCACATGCTCTCCAGTCACAGCTTCAACGCCCTGTTGAAGACTCTGGAGGAGCCACCGCCCCACGTGAAGTTCCTGCTGGCGACCACGGACCCGCAGAAACTGCCGGTGACCATCCTCTCGCGCTGCCTGCAGTTCTCGCTGAAGAACATGCCGCCGGAGCGCGTGGTGGAGCACCTCACCCACGTCCTGGGCGCCGAGAACGTGCCGTTCGAGGACGATGCGCTGTGGCTGCTCGGTCGCGCGGCCGATGGCTCCATGCGTGACGCCATGAGCCTCACCGACCAGGCTATCGCTTTCGGCGAAGGCAAGGTGCTGGCCGCCGATGTGCGCGCCATGCTCGGTACCTTGGATCACGGTCAGGTCTACGGTGTACTCCATGCACTGCTGGAAGGCGATGCCCGCGCTCTGCTGGAAGCCGTTCGCCACCTGGCCGAGCAAGGCCCGGACTGGGGCGGCGTGCTGGCCGAAATGCTCAACGTGCTGCACCGCGTGGCCATCGCCCAGGCGCTGCCCGAGGCCGTGGACAACGGCCAGGGCGACCGTGACCGGGTGCTGGCACTGGCCCAGGCACTGCCGGCCGAGGACGTGCAGTTCTACTACCAGATGGGTCTGATCGGCCGCCGCGACCTGCCGCTGGCGCCCGATCCCCGTGGCGGCTTCGAGATGGTGCTGCTGCGCATGCTGGCGTTCCGTCCGGCCGATGCCGACGGCGCGCCCAGGTCGCCACTAAAGGACTTGGGGATCAGCAAGGCCACGGCTGATTCCAACCCGAACCCAGTGGCCGGCGCCGCCGTTGCAGCGCCGGTTGCCTCCATTGCTCCGCCGCCTGCTGCGCCAGCGCCGGTCGCTCCTGTAACGCCGGAGGTTGCCCCGGCTGTTGCCACGCCGCAGCCTCAGGTGGCTCCGGCTCCGGCTCCGGCTCCGGCTCCGGCTCCGGTGGTGGAGGCGGCGCCTGTCGCTGCACCCGCGCCGGTTGTCGAAGCGACTCCAGCGCCGGTCGAAGTGCCACCGCAAGTCGTCGTCGCTGCAGAGCCTGTTGCTCCGGCTGTCGAGCCGCAGCCGTCGGTGGCCGAAGCGCCGGTCGATCTGCCGTGGGATGAACCCTCGGCACCGGTTGCGGCCGCTCCCGCGTCTCCAGAGCCTGTCACACCTGCACCTGCACCTGCACCTGCACCTGCACCTGCACCTGCACCTGTAGCGGCAGCGCCGGCTCCTGTGCCTGCGGCTGCCCCCGTCCCGGTGGAAGCACCCGCACCCGTCGCGGCTGAAGCTCCGGCCGACGAGGATGATCGCGACGATGAGCCGCCGCCCGTCGAGGACTACTACGAAGTCGACATGGAGTCCTACGGCTATCTCGAGAGCGAGGCGCCGCAGGAGCAGGCCGAGCCGGAACCCGAGCCCGCCGCCATGCCCGCGACCGGACTCGCCGCCGAGTGGCTGGACCTCTTCCCGCGCCTGGGCCTGGCCGGCCTGACCGCCAGCATCGGCGCCAACTGCACCCTGGTGGCCGTGGACGGCGACAACTGGCACCTGCACCTGGACCCGGGCCAGAGCGCGCTGTTCAACGCGACCCAGCAGCGCCGCCTGAACGATGCGCTGAACCAGTTCCACGGGCGTACCCTGACACTGCAGGTCACCCAGCAGAAGCCCGAGCAGGAAACTCCGGCCCAGGCCGCCGCACGCAAGCGTGCCGAGCGTCAGCGCCAGGCCGAGGCATCGATTGCGGCTGACCCCTATGTGCTACAGATGAAGCAACAGTTCGCCGCGGTGGTCCGCGACGGTACTATCGAACCCCTGGAGGCCAAGGTTTGAGCCTTAGCCGACGACTGAACGAATCGAGGAACTCGACATGATGAAAGGTGGCATGGCCGGCCTGATGAAGCAGGCCCAGCAGATGCAGGAAAAGATGCAGAAGATGCAGGAAGAGCTGGCCAACGCCGAAGTGACCGGTCAATCCGGCGCCGGCCTGGTGAGCGTGGTGATGACCGGTCGCCACGACGTCAAGCGCGTCTCCCTGGATGACAGCCTGATGCAGGAAGATAAGGAAATCCTTGAAGACCTGATCGCCGCCGCGGTGAACGACGCCGTGCGCAAGATCGAGCAGAACAACCAGGACAAGATGTCCGGCATGACCGCCGGCATGCAATTGCCGCCCGGCTTCAAGATGCCTTTCTGATCCAGGCTCTTCCCCTGTAGGGGCGAGCTTGCTCGCGAACGCTCTACCGGCCCTTCACGGCCGGCAGGGTTCGCGAGCAAGCTCGCTCCTACAGTCGTTCTACACACCGAAAAGTATCCTGAGACCGCCCCATGAGCTTCACGCCGCTGATCCGCCAACTGATCGATGCCCTGCGCACCCTGCCCGGAGTGGGGCAGAAAAGTGCCCAGCGCATGGCACTGCAGCTGCTGGAGCGTGACCGCACCGGCGGCCTGCGCCTGGCCCAGGCCCTGACCCAGGCAATGGAGGGCGTCGGCCACTGCAAGCAATGCCGCACCCTGTCCGAGGACGAGTTCTGCCCGCAGTGCACGGACCCACGCCGTGACGACAGCCTGTTGTGCGTGGTGGAAGGTCCGTTGGACGTGTTCGCTGTCGAACAGACCGGATACCGTGGCCGCTATTTCGTACTCAAGGGGCACTTGTCGCCGCTGGATGGCCTCGGCCCGGAAGCCATCGGCATTCCCGAACTGCAAGCGCGGATCAAGGCCGGCAGCTTCAGCGAGATCATCCTCGCCACCAACCCCACGGTGGAAGGCGAGGCGACCGCCCACTACATCGCCCAACTGCTCGGCGGCGGTGACCTGGTGCTTTCGCGCATCGCTCACGGCGTACCGCTGGGTGGCGAGCTGGAGCTGGTCGATGGCGGCACCCTGGCTCATGCCCTGGCAGGGCGCCGGCCGATCAGCAGCTAACCGCCGGCAAGGCGCAACAGCTCGCGATCATCCATTCGATAGGCAATCCACTGGCTTTCTCGCCGGCCGCCCAGGTGCGAGTAAAAGCGTTCGGCGGCGTGATTGCCGGCCAGCACATCCCAGAGCAGGCGGCCCGCACCTTGTTCCAGCGCCCATTGGGCAACGCGCCGCATCAATTGCCCGCCTGCGCCGCAGCCGCGCTGTCCCTGGACGACATACAGCTCCTTGAGTCGAACGCTCGGGCGTAGATCGAAGGTGAAGGCAAGGCTCTGCACGACGGCGTAGCCGCAGATCGTGTCGGTCTCGGCGATGAACACCTGGCACTGCGCCGCCGGTCCGAAGGCGCGTGTGAGCAGGGCGTCGGCGTCCACCGCGAAGTCGTCAAGATAGCCTTCGTACTCCGCCAGCGCGCGCATCAGCTCGAGCACGGCTGGAAAATCGTTCGGCCGTGCCTCGCGAATGCTCAGCAGGCGCACGAGATGCTTTCTGTCTGGCTGCGTTGCCCGTGGCCATCGGCACTGACCAGCGCCAAGCCTTCGTCCAGCCAGCCGGTTACTCCGCCGATCATCTCCTTCACTGGCAAGCCCAGCGCGGCGAGCTTCGCGGCGGCGCGGTGCACGCCGTTGCAGTGCGGCCCGGCGCAATAGACGACGAACAGGGTGCCCGGTGCGAACTGTGCCATGCGTCGCGCATCGATCTCGCGGGTCGGCAGGTTCAGCGCTCCGGGCACGTGCCCGCGGGCGAACGCGGCGGTATTGCGTACATCGAGCAGGACGAAATCCTGCTCGCCGTTCTGCAGGGCGTGATTGACGTCCGAGCAGTCGGTCTCGAAGGCCAGGCGGTGGCTGAAGTGGGCAAGGGCGTCGGCGGGCAAGGCGGCGGGGAACTGGCTGACGAGGCTGGGCATGGCAAGGCTCCTGTGGATAGTGGGAGCACTGTATGCGGCCCTTCGGATCAGCTACAGTGGCGGACTGGACAGTGATCGGAAGTTTTCCGCCAAATGCTGCGCAATCCCCTGGAAGTCGCTGTGCTCGCCTACGACGGCCTGTGTACCTTCGAATTCGGCATCGCCGTGGAGATCTTTGGCCTGCCGCGTCCCGAGTTCGACTTTCCCTGGTACAGCCACCGGGTCGTAGCCGTCGACGAAGGGCCAATGCGGGCATTGGGTGGAATCCGCGTGCTAGCCGACGGTGGGCTGGAGTCGCTCGACACGGCGGGGACCGTCATCGTGCCGGGCTGGCGTGATCGTGCCGAGGCGCCGTCCGCCAAGTTGGTGCGGGCGCTGCGCAAGGCTCATGACGAAGGTGCGCGGCTGCTGTCGATCTGCTCCGGAGTCTTCGTCCTGGCCGCCACCGGGTTGCTGGACGGCCAGCGCGCCACCACGCACTGGCGCTACGCCGAGGAGTTGGCGGCGCGCTTCCCTGCCATCGAGGTCGATGCCCAGGTGCTCTATGTGGATGCCGGTCAGCTGATCACCTCAGCCGGCAGCGCGGCGGGCATCGATGCCTGCCTGCACCTGGTGGCGCGGGACTTCGGTGCGCAGGTTGCCAATACCGTCGCGCGGCGCCTGGTGATGTCGCCGCAGCGCGGCGGCGGTCAGGCGCAGTTCATCCCCGCGCCGGTAGCGCAGGCGCCCCGGCATGACCTCGCCGGGCTGCTGGACTGGGCCCGGCAGCGGCTGGACCGGTCGATCAGCGTCGGCGAACTGGCGAGCCGTGTGGCCATGAGTGAGCGCACCTTTCTGCGCCGTTTCAGCGAAGCCACGGGGATGACGCCCAAGGCCTGGCTGCAGCACGAGCGCATGCTGCGCGCCCGTGAATTGCTCGAAAGCAGCGCCGACAGCGTCGAGCGGATAGCCGAGCAATGCGGCTTCGGCACCGTGGAAAGCTTCCGCAATGCCTTCCGTGGTGCGGCGGGCGTAGCGCCATCGGCTTACCGCGAGCGATTCGGGACGGCGCATCTGTCCTAGCCGATGGCGGGTGTCTCGCCTTGAAAACCAAGCAAGCGCTCGGTAAGTTTCAGTCAAACCGTCTGGAGCCTTGCCATGTCCGTGTTCGCCGAATACTTCGATGACAGCCACCGCCTGGTCCGTGACAGCGTTCGGCGCTTCGTCGAGCGTGAAATCCTGCCCCACGTCGCCGACTGGGAGGAGGCCGAGGAGTTTCCCCGCGAGCTATACCGCAAGGCGGGCGAGGCCGGCATCCTTGGCATTGGCTATCCCGAGGCGCTCGGCGGTAGCCATGAAGGCGACCTGTTTGCCAAGGTGGCGGCCAGCGAGGAGCTGATGCGCTGTGGTTCCGGGGGGCTGGTGGCGGGGCTGGGCTCGCTGGATATCGGCCTGCCGCCGCTGATCAAGTGGGGCCGCCCGGATCTGCGCGAGCGCATCGCGCCGCAGGTGCTGGCCGGCGAGAAGATCATGGCGCTGGCGGTCACCGAGCCGTCCGGCGGCTCCGATGTCGCCAGCCTGAAGACCCGCGCCGTGCGTGACGGTGATCACTACCGCGTCAGCGGCAGCAAGACCTTCATCACCAGCGGCGTGCGCGCCGATTACTACACCGTGGCCGTACGCACTGGCGGCGATGGCTTCGGCGGCGTCAGTCTGCTGCTGGTGGAGAAGGGTACGCCGGGCTTCACCGTCAGCCGCAGGCTGAAGAAGATGGGCTGGTGGGCGTCGGACACCGCCGAGTTGTTCTTCGACGACTGCAAGGTGCCGGTGGAGAATCTCATCGGTGCGGAGAACATGGGCTTCGCCTGCATCATGGCGAACTTCCAGAGCGAGCGCCTGGCGTTGGCGATCATGGCCAACATGACCGCGCAGCTGGCGCTGAACGAGGCGCTGGCCTGGAGCCGCGAGCGCGAGGCGTTCGGCAAGCCGGTCGGCAAGTTCCAGGTGCTCAAGCACCGGCTGGCGGAGATGGCCACGCAAGTCGAAGTGTCCCGCGAGTTCACCTACCGCCAGGCAGCGAAGATGGCCGTGGGCAAGAGCGTGATCAAGGAAATCTCCATGGCCAAGAATTTTGCCACCGACGTGGCTGACCGGGTGACCTACGACGCGGTACAGGTGCTGGGCGGCATGGGCTACATGCGCGAGAGCCTGGTGGAGCGGCTCTACCGCGACAACCGCATCCTCTCCATCGGCGGCGGCACGCGGGAGATCATGAACGAGATCATCGCCAAGCAGATGGGGCTCTGAGTCTCTTCGGACTCAGGTGAAATCCATGCCGAAGTGCGTCTTGCTGCAGTGCAGGCAGCGGAAGTGGTAGATCGCCGGGTTGCCCGCCGGCTGGTAGTGCTCGACGACCTGTAGCCAGGCCTTCTCCGGCCAGCCCAGGTGGGGGAATTGCCTGGCCAGCCCTGCGGCGCCGAGGGCGATGATGTCTTCGCGCTTTGCATCGCCATGAAAGGCGCAGGCGTCACCGCAGCAGCTGAGCCAGTGCTCCTGCTGCCAGGATGCGAACCCGGGAGTGCGCTCGCAGACTTCGCGCACCACGGCATCGGGCACGCCGGTATCGAGTAACGGATAGTCATCGACGAAGCTCGCCTCGAAGCGTTCGGCCGCACTGCCGTCCGCGATGCACCAGGGGCACAGGCAGTTTTCCGGCAGGTCGTGGCGGGTATAGACGGAGGCGGAGTAGATGAAGCCGCGTGCCTGCCCGCAGCGCAGGCAGGTCGCATCAGATGCGACCACGCTGCCGGTGGCCAGTGGGGCGGGATGATAGCGGAAGGCTGGGAGCGTCTGGCTCATGGTCGTCGTCCTTGGGCGTATGTCCTGGTACAGGGCCAGTATACGCAGCGCCATGAGTGCTGGAAAAAACGGCGCCCATCCGGGGGTAAGGGGGATGGACGCCGGCCCGACAGGGAAAAAGGGACGCTTGGGAGTGAAGCGTTACTTGGCCTCGTAGCCCTCGGCGGGGGACTTGCGCTTGGGCTTGGGTGCGAAGCGCTTGGCCAGCTTCATGCTGCCGGTGACCACTTTCTGGTACCAGACCGGCAGCAGGCGCAGCATCACGTCGATGGCGTGGGCATCCGGGCCGATCAAGATGCGCCGCGAATCGCGCTCCACGCCGCGAATGATCACCAGCGCGGCCTTCTGCGGAGTGGTGCGCAGCAACTGGTCGTTGAACTGGGTGCGCGCTGCTTCCGCGTTCTGCCCGGTGACCTTGACCATGCTGTCGTTCATGCGCGCGGTCTTGGCGATGTTGGTCTTGATCCCGCCGGGGTGCACGCAGCTGGCGGAGACACCGCCACGCTCCATGTCCAGTTCCTGGCGCAGTGACTCGGTGAAGCCGCGAACAGCGAACTTGGTGGCGTTGTAGGCGCTCATGCCCGGCTGTGAGAACAGGCCGAACACGCTGGAGACGTTGACGATGTGGCCGTCACCGGAAGCCTTCAGGTGCGGCAGGAAGGCCTTGGTGCCGTAGACCACGCCCCAGAAGTTGATGTTGGTGATCCACTCGTACTCTTCGTAGTCGCTGGCTTCCACGGTACCGGCATGGGCGACGCCGGCGTTGTTGAACACCAGGTTGACCTTGCCGTGCTCGCGGGCGGCCTTGTCGGCCCAGGCGTGCACCTGGTCGCGGTCGGCGACGTTCACCGTGTCGATGGACACGCGCACGCCGGTTGAAGAGAGCAGTTGGCGGGTTTCCTCCAGGCCTGCGGCATTCACGTCCGCCAGGGCCAGGTGGCAACCACGGGCGGCCAGTTCCACGGCCAGGGCACGGCCGATGCCGGAACCTGCGCCGGTGATGGCGGCGACCTTGTTCTCGAAGTTCTTCATGCCGGCACCTCTTCTGCGTGGCGTTGCGGTTGTACGACAGGGTTAGACAGCGGCTTGGCCTTCAGATGATAGGCGCCGGGGTCGAACTGGCTGGTCAGCGCGCGGAAGCGCCAGGTGAAGCCCGGCCACAGCGTGCAGTTGCGCCCGCTCACCGGGTGCAGGTACCAGCTCTTGCAGCCACCGGTGTTCCACACGCTGTGGTTGAGGCCGCGCTGCAGCTTCTCGTTCCAGCGTTCCTGTACCTCTTCCTTGACTTCGACGCTCTGTAGCTCGCGGCGATCCATCAGTTTGATGGCGCCCAGCACGTAGGCGATCTGCGACTCGATCATGTAGACCATCGAGTTGTGGCCCAGGCCGGTGTTCGGGCCCATGAGGAAGAACAGGTTGGGGAAGCCGCAGGTCATGGTGCCCTTGTAGGCTTCCGGGCCGTTTTTCCAGGTATCCAGCAGGTCCACGCCGTCCCGGCCGAACACCACCCCGCGCGGGATCGGATCGTTGGCGGTGAAGCCGGTGCCGAAGATGATGGCGTCCACCTGACGCTCGCGGCCGTCGCTGGTGATGATGCTGCCGGCCTTGATCTCGCGGATGCCGTCGACGATCACCGAGGAGTTCGACGCAGCCAGCGCCGGGTAGTAGTTGTGCGACATGAGCACGCGCTTGCAGCCGATGGTGTAGTCCGGGGTCAGCTTGCGGCGCAGGTCCGGGTCCTTGACCTGCTGGCGGATGAAGCGCTCGGCCAGCTTGCCCACCAGCTTCATCGTCCAGGGCGCGAAGGAGAAGCCCAGTACGCGGCCTTCGAGCATGCTGTAGAGGGCGCCGCGCCAGAGTTTCTGCACGGCCGGGAAGTGGCGGAAGCGCGCGCGCTCCTTCTCGCTGATGGCGCGGTCGGGCTTGGGCAGGATCCATGGCGCGGTGCGCTGGTAGAGATCGAGCTTGGCCACCAGCGGCTGGATTTCCGGGACGAACTGGATGGCCGAGGCGCCGGTGCCAATCACCGCGACGCGCTTGCCCTTGAGGTCGTAGTCATGGTCCCACTGCTGGGAGTGGAATGCCTTGCCCCGGAAGTTCTCCAGGCCCTTGAGCGCGGGTATCGAGGGAATCGACAGGGCGCCCATGCCGGAGACCACGGCCTTGGCGGTGTAGTGGTTGCCGGCGGCGTCGAACAGGTGCCAGAGCTGCTGTTCCTCGTTCCACTCAAAGCGCGCCATCTCGGTGTTGAGCAGCGTCTTGTCTTCCAGGCGGTACTTCGCCCAGCACTTCTCCAGGTACGCGCGGATTTCCGGCTGGCGGGCGAACATGCGCGTCCAGTCCGGGTTCGGCTCGAAGGAGAAGGAGTAGACGTGGGATTGCACGTCGCAGGCGCAGCCCGGGTAGTTGTTGACCCGCCAGGTGCCACCGACGCCGGCATCCTTTTCGAACAGCAGGAAGTCATTCTCGCCTTCCTGCTTCAGGCGTATTGCCATGCCCAGCCCGGAAAACCCGGTGCCGATGATGGCGACCTTGCAGTGTCTGGGGGCAGTCTTTGGTTGGGTACTCACAACCGTACTCATGGCCACGCTCCTGTTATGATTATTGCTGGCGTATACAACTGTCTACGTGATGAAATGTAGACATTTGTATACTTCAGGAACAACCAACCTTAGATGGGGTCGGGCGCCAGACACATGGAAATCGGACAGGAAGAACGGCCAGCGGAAGCTGCCGGCAAGCGCGCGCTGATCGACGCGGCGCTGCGCCTGGCTGCCAGCCGGCGCAGCCTGAGCAGCCTCGGACTGCGCGAGCTGGCGCGTGAAGCGGGGCTGAACCCGAATACCTTCTACCGGCACTTCGGTGACGTGGATGATCTGGGCCTGGCGATCATTCGCGACATCGCCACTCAACTGCGCCAGCCATTGCGCGACCTGCGCCGCGAGGCCGCCGAGCGCGCGCAGCCGGGGGAGGGCGCGGCCAGCGTGCCTTTCGGACTGGACCTGGAGCGTGGCCAGCGGGTGACGCGGGAGACCGTGCGGTTGTTCTTCGACTTCGTGGAAGGCAACCCGCAGGCCTTCATCATTGGTGTGCGCGAGCTGCATGGGCCGTCGCCGGTGCTGCGCGAGGCGTTGGCGCGAGTGATGGACGAGTTCGGTGAGGACATGGCCGAGGACATCCGCCAGTTCCACCTGCTGCCGGACATCGACGAGAACGAGTTGAACCAGCTGTCGCGGCTGATCAGCCGGCAATTGTTCCAGCAGTCGCTGGACTATCTCGAGCGCCCGCCGGAGCTGCGCGGGGAAGTCTGCGCCCTGGCCGAACGACAAATCCTGTTGCTCTTCACCGGTGTCGCGGTGCTGCAGACTTTCGGCATGCTCGCTAGGCTGTAAGTCTTCTTGGGTCATAGCGGGAGCGTCAGCATGTTGCCTTTGCCCCTGTTCGGCGGCTGCGCCTGCGGCGCGGTGCGCTACCGGGTGGATGCCGAGCCGGAAGAGACCGGTTACTGCCATTGCCGCATCTGCCAGAAATCCAATGCCGCGCCCGCGGTGCCCTGGGCGGTGATCCCACTGACGGGCTTTGCCTATACTGCCGGCGAACTGGGGATGTGGCGCTCAAGCTCGGACGGCGAGCGGCGCTTCTGCGTGACGTGCGGCACACCGATGGAGTTCCGCGTGCGCGACGGCGAGACGGTAGGGCTCAACACTGTGACCTTGGACGAGCCGGAGCTGATTCAGCCGCAGTGTCATGTCTGGTGTTCGTCGCAGCTGTCATGGTTCGACACGGTGGATGATCTGCCGCGCCGCCAGGAAGGCTGACGCCAGCCCCTGAAAGTGTGAAATGAAAACGCCAGGCAATGCCTGGCGTTTTCGTTCGTGCATGAAGATCAGCCGGCGAAGTCCAGTGTTTCCTTCCAGCGGGTTTCCAGCGCCTTGGTGTCATGGTCGAAGGGGTGGAAACCGGGGCGGAAATAGTCCAGCCACGGGCGGATCAGGTTGACGAAGTAACCGCGGCGCGGGTGCAGCAGCACGCCCAGGCCGTGCTTCCAGCTGCGCCAGTTGAACAGCTGGCCATCGCGGCGCAGCAGGTTGATCTGGAAGCCGGCGATGACGCCGAGGAATATCCCGGTGGTCAGCAGCATTACAGCGGTACGGGTGAAGTAGCCGCCGTAGACCTGCTGGTAGACGTCGTAGGCCACCGCTTTGTGCTCGTTCTCCTCGACGGCGTGCCACATCCACAGCTTGTACATCTTGTCCGACTTCATCTGGCTGCTCAGGTCTTCACGCTTGAGCAACTGCTCGGCCATGGTCGCGGTGAAGTGTTCCAGGGCGCAGGTGATCGCCAGCTGGTGCTTCTTGGTGGTGACCTTGCTGATGGATTCGAGTAGCACCTTGATGCGCAGCTCCAGGGTTTCCAGGTCGATGCCGTGCTCGTCGGCATACTCGTTGTAGGCCGCGTGCTCCTTGGAGTGCATGGCTTCCTGGCCGATGAAGGCGCTGACGTCCTTCTGCAGCTGCGGATCCTGGATGCGCTCGCGCACGGCGCGCACGCTATCGACGAAGAACTTCTCGCCATAGGGGAACAACGAGGACAGGTTGTTCATGAAGTGGGTCATGAAGGGCTGCCCGTCCCACCAGTATTTCGGCGTCTCACTGAAGGTGAAATCCATGCGGCGGACCGGGAAATTGGCGCGGATCGGCGTGGTACTGGCGTTCATGACTAACTCCTTGTTGTTGTGCGGGCGCCTGGACGACGGGAGCGCGGCAAGTGGCAACTGCGGCGACCCGGGCAAGCCCTGTCGTTAGTTCGCGATGTCACCTGGGAATGTGTCATCGGTTGATGTCATGTTCGGAGTCTTGTCGGACAATCGAAAGGTCATATGTGGCCGTGGCCGGGTCGAATCAGGCCAAACGGGCTACGACCAGCCATTGGATGGGGCGTCTGCGGATGGGCGCGTGCGGGGCAGGGTGGAAATGAAAACGGGCGCAGAAGCGCCCGTTCTTTACCACAGAGGTCTGTTACTGCTCGTCGAGGGCAAAGGCAGTCAGGCTGTAAGTGGGGATCTGCGCGTCATTGAGCTTGGTCGAACCGCCCAGCTCCGGCAGGTCGATGATTGCAGCGGCCTCGAACACGCTGGCGCCCATGCGGCGTACCAGTTGGGCGGCGGCCAGCAGCGTGCCGCCGGTGGCGATCAGGTCATCGAAGATCAGCACGCTGTCACCTTCGCACAGGCTGTCGGCATGGACTTCCAGCAGGGCTTCGCCGTACTCGGTCTCGTAGGATTGGGCCAGCACGTCGGCCGGCAGCTTGCCGCGCTTGCGGAACAGCACCAGAGGCTTGTTCAGCTCGTAGGCGATGATCGAGCCGATCAGGAAGCCGCGCGCATCCATCGCGCCGATGTGGGTGAAGTCGGCCTCGACGTAGCGCTGGATGAAGCTGTCGGCAACGAAGCGTAGGGCTCGCGGCGACTGGAACAGCGGGGTGATGTCGCGGAACATGACGCCGGGCTTGGGAAAGTCGGGAACGGCACGTATCACGGACTTCAGGTCGAGTTGATTGAGGATCATGCTGGATGTGCACCTGATGCGGTTTTTGCAGAGGCCAAAGTATAACGGGCCCGCCAGTCGGCGAGCCCGTTTTCGATGACCGGAAAGTCAACCAATAGGTCAGCTTTCGTGTGGGTTCAGCTTTCCAGCTGGCCGCCGGCCAGTGCGCACAGCTCGATAGAGTCGAGGATGTGAACTTCCTTGCCTTCGGCGGCGATCAGGCCGTTCTGCTGGAAGCGGGTGAACACGCGGGAGACGGTTTCCACCGCCAGGCCCAGGTAGTTGCCGATCTCGTTGCGCGACATGGCCAGGCGGAACTGCTGGGCTGAGAAACCACGGGCGCGAAAGCGCGCAGAGAGGTTCACCAGGAAGGTGGCGATGCGCTCGTCGGCGGTCTTCTTCGACAGCAGCATCATCATCTGCTGGTCGTCGCGGATCTCGCGGCTCATCACGCGCAGCAACTGGCGGCGCAGCTGCGGCAGTTGCTCGGACAACTCGTCCAGACGTTCGAAGGGAATCTCGCAGACCGAAGTGGTTTCCAGGGCCTGGGCCGATACCGGGTAGCTCTCGGTGTCCATGCCGGACAGGCCGACCAGCTCGCTGGGCAGGTGGAAGCCGGTGATCTGCTCTTCACCGCCATCGGTGATGCTGAAGGTCTTCAGCGCGCCGGAGCGCACCGCGAAGACGGAGCCGAAGGTATCGCCCTGGCGGAACAGAAATTCGCCTTTCTTCAGCGGACGACCGCGTTTGACGATTTCATCGAGGGCGTCCATGTCGCTGTGGTTCAGCGAAAGTGGCAGGCAGAGGGGAGCCAGGCTGCAATCCTTGCAGTGCGCCTGGGGCAGGGCGCGCACTTTGATGGTTTCGGCCATGAGTGTTCCTTGAATGGGATGGCACACAAAAACCAAGGGTACCGCAGACCGCAAGTCGCGCGCCAGCTGGCGACCTGTCTGAATCGCTGGTTCCAGCGATGGGGATCAGGGTTTCGTAGGGGTTGGAGTGGTCTCGAATCCTTTCGAAAAGTGCCGGTTCAGGGCTGTTCCTACAGATTAGGACTACAGACATATCCTGTAGCAATGGGTGCGACAGTTGGCCCCGTACCGTCGGTCGCGCAGAAGGGAACCCGCGGGTCAGATGACCCGCGAGAAGCGTTGCAGGTTCTGCATCGGCAGGTAGCGATCGAACAGCATGCACAGCGAGCGCACCAGCAACCGGCCGGAAGCGTTCACATCGATACCGCGCGGGCCGAGGGTGATCAGGCCGTCGCGGGCGAAGCGTTCGAGGTCGCCCCAGATTTCCGCGAAGTAGCCGCGGAAGTCGATGTTGTAGAGGTCCTCGATGTCCTCGAAGTCCAGCTGGAAATGGCAGATCAGCTGCTGGATCACCGCGCGACGGATCAGGTCGTCCTTGTTGCAGTGCAGGCCGCGGCGGGTGGCGAGCTGGCCCTGGTCGAGGGTGTTCTGGTAGTCGACGATATCGTTACTGTTCTGGCAGTAGAGATCGCCGATCTGACTGATCGAGGAAACCCCGAGGCCCACCAGGTCGCAGTGCCCGTGGGTGGTGTAGCCCTGGAAGTTGCGCTGCAGGGTGCCGTCTTCCTGGGCCATCGCCAGTTCGTCGTCCGGCAGTGCGAAGTGGTCCATTCCGATGTAGCGGTAGCCGGCGGCTTCCAGTTGCTCGGTGGTGCGCTGCAGCATCTCCAGCTTCTGCCCGGGGGAGGGCAGGTCCTCGGCCTTGATCCGCCGCTGCGGCGGGAAGCGCTCAGGGAGGTGCGCGTAGTTGAACACGGACAATCGGTTGGGCTGCAGGGCGATAACCTGCTCGACAGTGCGTGCGAAGGTATCCGGGGTCTGCCGGGGCAGCCCGTAGATCAGGTCGATGTTGATCGAGCGGAATTGCAGCGTGCGCGCCGCATCGATGATGGCGCGGGTCTCGTCGAGGCTCTGCAGGCGGTTGATAGCCTGCTGCACGTCCAGATTGAAGTCCTGCACGCCGATGCTGGCGCGGTTGAAGCCCAGTTCGCGGAGCAGGCCCATGGTCGACCAGTCAGCCTCGCGCGGGTCAATCTCGATGCCGTAGTCGCCGAAGTCGCCCTCGACGAAGTGGAAGTGGGTGCGCAATTGCGCCATCAGTTCCCGCAGTTGGCCGGGGCTCAGGAAGGTCGGGGTACCTCCGCCGAAGTGCAACTGCTCGACTTGCTGCTGGCGACCCAGGTGACGGCTGACGATTTCGATTTCGTGGATCAGACGGGCGAGGTAGGGGGCGCTGCGGCCACGATCCTTGGTGATGACCTTGTTGCAGGCGCAGTAGTAGCAGATGTTCGCGCAGAACGGGACGTGCACGTAGAGCGAGAGCGGGCGCTGGGCCTTTTGGCTATCACGCAGCGCGTGCAGCAGGTCGAAGGGTCCGACTCCTTCGTGGAACTGCACGGCTGTGGGATAGGAGGTGTAGCGCGGGCCGGACAGATCGTATCGGCGTATCAGATCTGCGTCCCAGCGAATATTGTCTAGCATGCCGATGTTCCCCGGTGGCGAGCTTTTCCTGCGCAGTCTAGGGAGAGTCCGACAGAGGCCTGTTGACCTGTATCAAGCGGCTTTATGGTGGGGAAGATCGGCGCTGGCGTGCATGTCGTGGCCCATGATCCAGGCCTGGTGAGGGCCGGGGAGGGTCCACAGGCCGAAGAGGATCACCAGGATACCGCCAGCCATGCGCACGCTGCGCTTGCGCAGCACGGCGGTGATGCGTTCGGCGGCGAGCCCAGTGGCGAGCAGTACTGGCCAGGTGCCCAGGCCGAAGGCGAGCATCAGTAACGCGCTGTCCACCGCCGAGCCCTGGCTGGTGGCCCAGAGAAGGGTGCTGTAGACCAGGCCGCAGGGCAGCCAGCCCCAGAGTGCGCCGAGCAGCAGCGCGCGCGGCAGCGTAGCGACCGGCAGTAGGCGGCTAGCAAAGGGCTGGATGTGTTTCCACAGGCCGCGTCCCAGGGCTTCGATGCGGGTCAGGCCGCTCCACCAGCCAGCCAGGTACAGGCCCATGGCGATCAGCAGCAGGCCGGCGATCACCCGCAGTGCCGAGGCGAACGGCGTACGCGCCACGGCCCAGCCCGCGAGGCCGAGCAGTAGGCCGGCGCAAGCGTAACTGAGGATGCGCCCGAGGTTGTAGGCCAGTAGTAGGCGCAGGCGTCGGCCGCGCTGCTCCGGCGGTATGGCCATGGTCAGCGCGCCCATCAGGCCGCCGCACATGCCCAGGCAGTGGCCGCCTCCGAGCAGGCCCAGGATCAGGGCGGACGCCAGCAGAGGCGTCAGCTCAGGCATCGCGCTTGTCCTGCTTGTGGCTGGCGTGCGAGTCGTCACCCTCGGCTTCGTCGATGCCGGCCTGGTGCTTGGGGTCTTCGTCGTCGAACAGGATGCTGTGGGCGGGCCCGTCCATGTCGTCATACTGGCCGCTGTTCACTGCCCAGAAGAAGATCGCGATGCAGATGCCGACGATTACCACGGCGACTGGAATCATGATGTAGAGAGCGGGCATTTCAACTCCGTGGCAGCGCCTGCACCGCCGGTGATGTCGCGGGCAGGGCGGTGGTCGCTGGCGGGGCGCCGGCGCCCTTGGGCAGCCGGGTCAGGCGCAGGGCGTTGAGCACCACGGTCAGCGAACTGATCGACATGCCCACCGCAGCCCACACGGGCGTGATCCAGCCGAGAGCGGCGAAGGGCAACATGAGCCCATTGTACAGCCCCGCCCAGACCAGGTTCTCGATGATGACCCGGCGCGTGCGGCGGGCCAGGGCGAATGCCTGCACCACGCTGTCCAGGCGGTTGGACAGCAGCACAGCGTCGGCGCTGGTTTTGGCGAGATCAGTTGCCGAGCCCATGGCGACGCTGATGTCGGCGGCGGCCAGGACCGGCACGTCGTTCACGCCGTCGCCCAGCATCAGTACGCGGCGACCTTCCTGATGCAGCTGCCGCAGCACTTCGAGCTTGTCGTCCGGGCGCAGGCCGCCGCGGCAGTCGTCGATGCGCAGTTCCGCGGCCACGCGGCCGACCATGGGCGAACTGTCGCCGGACAACAGCAGGGTGCGCCAGCCGCGGGCGCGGCAGGCTTCGAGCAGGTCGGCGGCGTCGTCGCGGATGCGGTCGTCCAGCACCAGCCAGGCCAATGCTCCCCTTTCATCGCCCAGCAGCAGCCACTGACCGGGCTCTTGCGGGTGCAGTAGCGCTTCGCTGTTGCTCAGGGCGCAGACGAACGAGGGCTCGCCGATGCGTAGGTGGTGCTCGCCCACAAGGCCTTCCAGGCCCAGGCCGGGATGGCTCTCGACATTCTCGGCAGGCTGCGGTGCGCGGCCGAAGGCGCGGGCGATGGGGTGTTCGGAGCGGTTCTCCAGCGCGGCGGCCAGGGCCAGGCAGGCATCACTGTTCAGTGCGCCCAGTGGCCGGACCGCGCGGAGCGTCAGGCGGCCTTCGGTGAGGGTGCCGGTCTTGTCGAAGATCACCGTGTCGATGTGGTTCAGCCCTTCCAGCACGTGGCCGCGGGTCACCAGCAGGCCGAGCTTGTGCAGGCTGCCGGTGGCGGCGGTCAGCGCGGTCGGCGTGGCCAGGGACAGTGCGCAGGGGCAGGTCGCTACCAGCATCGCCAGGACCACCCAGAAGGCGCGGGAAGCGTCGTGCTGCCACCAGAACAGGCCGACGACGGCGGCGAGCACCAGCAGGGCGATGAGGAACCATTGCGCGGCCTTGTCGGCCAGCTCGGCGAGGCGCGGTTTGTCCGACTGGGCGCGTTCCAGCAGGCGGACGATGGCGGACAGCCGGCTGTCGCCACCCAGTGCCTTGACCTGCACGGTCAGCGGACCTTCGACGTTGAGGGTGCCGCCGGTGACGCTGTCGCCGCTCTGGCGCGCCTGCGGCAGGTATTCGCCGGTGAGCAGGGATTCATCGACGCTGGACTGGCCCTCGAGGATCAGGCCGTCGGCAGGGATCACCGCGCCGGGTTGCACCAGAACGCGGTCGTCGATTTTCAATTCGCTGAGCAGTACGCGGCTGCTCTGGCCGCTGTCATCCAGGCGCAGGCAGGACGCCGGCAGCAGGTTGACCAGCTGCGCGGTGGCTGCCGCGGTGCGCTCGCGGGCACGACGTTCGAGGTAGCGGCCGGCGAGCAGGAACAGAGCGAACATGCCGACGGCATCGAAGTACAGGTCGCCATGGCCGGTGACGGCGGTCCAGATGCCAGCCAGGTAGGCGCCGCCGATGGCCAGGGACACTGAGACATCCATGGTCAGGTGGCGGGTGCGCAGGTCGCGTACGGCACCGCGGAAGAACGGCTGGCAGGAGTAGAAGACGATGGGCGTGGTGAGGAACATCGCCACCCAGCGCAGGATTTCGTGCAACTCGGGGCTCAGGTCGATGTTGAATTCCGGCCAGGTGGCCATGGTCGCCATCATTGCCTGGAACCACAGCAGGCCGGCGACGCCCAGTTGGCGCAGGGACTTGCGGTTTTCCTGGTGCAACTGCTCGGCGGCGCGGTCCGGTTGGAACGGGTGGGCGGCGTAGCCGATCTTGCGCAGTTCGGCGAGCAGTTCGCTCAGCGGAAGCTCGCTGTCGGACCAGCGCACATGCAGGCGATGGTTGGACAGGTTGAGGCCGGCCTCGGCGACGGCAGGCAGGCCCTTGAGGTGCTTTTCGATCAGCCAGCCGCAGGCGGCGCAGCTGATGCCTTCCATGATCAAGGTGGTCTCGGCCAGTTCGCCCATGTGCTGGACGAAGGGCTGCTGCACGTCGGGGCGGTCGAACAGCTTCAGCTCATCGGCGAGCTGTTCGGGTAGGGCATCAGGGTTGGGCGCGGCTTCAGTGCGGTGGCGGTAATAGCCTTCCAGGCCGCCGGCGACGATGGCCTCGGCCACGGCCTGGCAGCCGGGGCAGCAGAATTCGCGGGGCTCGCCCAGGACGGGCGCAACGAAACGGCTGCCGGGTGGAACCGGCAGCGCGCAGTGGTAACAGAGCAGCGCGGCGCTCATGGGCGCTCGGCTTCATCTCCGCTGAGGGGCTCGTCGCCGAGGTCGAAGGAGCCGCCGGGGGCGACTTTCTCTTCCTCGAACAGACGCCAGGTCTTGCCGTTCTCTTCGCCGAGCAGCTCGACGAAACGGCGACCTTTTACGGCGGAGTCGAGGCTGGCGGTGTAGCGGCCCGGCTCGGCGGGGCTGGCGCGCAGCACGAGGTGCTTGTCCTGCGATTCCAGGGTGGGGGAGAGCAGGTTCAGGGTGAGCGTGGTCGGACGGCTGTCGCCGGTTAGGCGCAGGTCCACTTCGCCGGTCAGCTCGTCGAAGCTGAGCTTGGCGCGCAGCTTGAGTTCCTGGGCCAGGTGCTCGCGGTCGAGGGAGCGGTTGATGCCCTTGCCGGCCTCGTAATAGTTGTCGCTGACCAGGGAGTCCTGATTATTCACGGCGATGTTGACCATCGTCAGGCTGAGGGCGATAGAGGTAGCCAGCATGGCGATGATGATCCACGGCCAGAGGTGCTTGTACCAGGGTTCCACGGGCGTTTTCATGGCCGATTGCATGGTCTTTTTTCTCTCGCTGGCAGTGCCGCAGGGGCGCTGCCCGGTGAAGGGGCGGGCGAAATTCTACGTGCTTCGTTCGGTACTGGCACCCCATGCGCAACATGGGGTGCCAATTCGTTCAGCGTTGGTTCAACGAACGCGCGGGCCGATGAAGCGGCTGGTGGATTCCTTGCTGATGGAAGGGGCGTCCACCGACTGGATGGTGAAGCTGATCTCGTTGGTGGTGGAGGGCAGCTTCTCCGGATCGATGGACAGTTCCACCGGCATGGTGAAGATGTCCCCGGCGGCAACCGAGATTTCCTTCTTGCCTTCCAGGATCAGGCCGTCCATGCCCTTGGCGCTGAGCACGTAGGTATGGTCCTTCTGGTCCTTGTTCATGACCTTCAGGCTGTACACGTTCTCGATGCGGCCTTCTGCGTTCTCGCGGTAGAGCACGCGGTCCTTGCTGACGTCGAAGCCGACCAGCGGGCGCAGGATGATGGCCGTGATCAGCAGGCCGATCATGATGCACAGGGCGATGGCGTAACCGATCAGGCGCGGGCGCACCAGATGGGTCTTCTGCCCGGACAGGTTGTGTTCGGTGGTGTAGCTGATCAGGCCGCGCGGATAGTTCATCTTGTCCATGATGCTGTCGCAGGCGTCGATGCACGCAGCGCAGCCGATGCACTCGATCTGCAGGCCGTCGCGGATATCGATGCCGGTCGGGCACACCTGTACGCACATGGTGCAGTCGATGCAGTCGCCCAGGCCCTGGGCCTTGTAGTCGACGGTTTTCTTGCGCGGGCCGCGTTTCTCGCCACGACGCGGGTCGTAGGAGACGATCAGGGTGTCCTTGTCGAACATCACGCTCTGGAAGCGCGCGTAGGGGCACATGTAGATGCACACCTGCTCACGCAGCCAGCCGGCGTTGCCGTAGGTGGCGAGGGTGAAGAAGCCGACCCAGAAGTAGGCCCAGCCGTCTGCCTGGCCGGTGACCAGATCGCTCAACAGCTCGCGCATTGGGGCGAAGTAGCCTACGAAGGTCAGGCCGGTCACCAGGCCGATCAGCAGCCAGAGGCTGTGCTTGGCGATCTTGCGCAGCAGCTTATTGCTGCTGAAGCCCGCCTTGTCGAGCTTCATGCGCTGGTTGCGGTCACCCTCGGTGACTTTCTCGCACCACATGAAGATCCAGGTCCATACGCTCTGCGGGCAGGTGTAGCCGCACCAGACGCGGCCGGCGAACACGGTGATGAAGAACAGGCCGAAGGCGCTGATGATCAACAGGCCCGAGAGAAGGATGAAGTCCTGCGGCCAGAAGGTCGCGCCGAAGATGTAGAACTTGCGCTCGGGCAGGTCCCAGAGAACCGCCTGGCGACCGTTCCAAGTCAGCCACACGGTGCCGAAATAGAGGAGGAAGAGGAGGGCGCCCCCGGCCATGCGGAGGTTGCGGAAGAACCCGGTAAAGGCTCGGGTGTAGATCTTTTCCCGGGAGGCATAAAGGTCGACGCTTTCACCCTTGCCCTTGGTGGGCGGGGTGACGTCCTGGACCGGAATCTGTTTGCTCATCAGTGCATTCCACGGCAGCGGGAGGGCGCCCTGTCGATACATGCCGAGAGGGTCAGAAATATGCTTGCACGCCTAACAATGATACGGCGTGGTGGGTGTTGCAACCGTGCGACAGTTGGTCGCGCAAGGAATTATGGACCCAGAAATAGAGCGGCGCCGGTGTAGAAACCGGCGCCGCGGGGTGTCGCAATGGGTGTAGGAAAGAGAGGCTTATTCGGCGCTCTTCTCACCTTCGCCATGGGACAGGCTGTACACGTAGGCAGCGAGCAGGTGAACCTGGTCTTTGCCCAGACGCTCCAGCTGAGCCGGCATCTGGCCCTGACGGCCGTAGCGGATGGTCTGCTGCAGCTGAGCGAAGCTCGAGCCGTAGATGAACGCAGCCGGGTGGGTCAGGTTCGGCGCGCCCATGGCGGCGGTGCCTTTGCCTTCGGCGCCGTGGCAAGCCACGCAGTTGGTAGAGAAGATCTTCTGGCCATTGGCGACCTGTTCGTCAGTCACGCCTTCGGGCAGCTTGCGGCCGTCCAGCTTGGTGGTGACGAAGGCAGCGACGTCGTGGACACCCTGGTCGCCGATGACTTCGCCCCAGGCCGGCATGGCCGCGTGGCGACCGCCTTCGATGGTGGCGATGATGTCCTTCGGCTCGCCGCCCCAACGCCAGTCGGCGTCGGTGAGGTTCGGGAAGCCGTGGGCACCCTTGGCGTCGGAACCGTGGCAGACGGAGCAGTTGGAAGCGAACAGGCGGTTACCCATTTTCAGGGCCTGCTCGTCCTTGGCCACTTCCTCGATCGGCATGGCGCCGAACTTGGCGTACAGCGGGCCGTACTTCTCATCGGCCTTGGCCATTTCCTTTTCCCACTGGTGTACACCGGTCCAGCCTTGTTCGCCGTTGGCGAATTCGGCCTTGTCCTGGTAGCCCGGGAGCAGGCCCTTCCAGTTGCCCAGCCCCGGGTACAGGACCAGGTAGCCGAGGGCGAAGATGAAGGTGGCCACGAACAGCATGAACCACCATTTCGGCAGCGGGTTGTCGTACTCCTCGATGCCATCGAAGGCATGGCCGACGGTTTCATCGGTGGCTTCGTTGCGCTGACCGCGACGGGTGGCGAACAGCAGCCACGCCAGGGCGAAGATGGTGCCCAGGGTAAGTACGGTGACGTACAGACTCCAGAAGGTTGTCATTCTTTGTTGCTCCTAGAAGCTTGCTCTTGCTCGACGTGCTTTTTGGCGACCGGGTCATCCGCGAAGGGCAGCAGGGCGTCTTCGTCGAAGCGCTCCTTGCGTTTGCCGCCATAGGCCCAGAGCAGGACGCCGACGAAGGCGACCATCACTACTACAGTGCCGATACCGCGAATGGTCCCGATATCCATCACTGTCACCGTTTGCTCTTGATGATGGTGCCGAGGCCTTGCAGGTAGGCGACGACAGCGTCCATCTCGGTCTTGCCTTTGACGGCATCACGGGCACCGGCGATGTCTTCGTCGGTGTAAGGCACGCCCAGGGTGCGCAGGGCTTCCATTTTCTTCGCCGTGTCCTTGCCGTCGAGCTTGTTCTCCACCAGCCAGGGGTAGGAGGGCATCTTCGATTCCGGCACTACGTTGCGCGGGTTGTACAGGTGCGCGCGGTGCCAGTCGTCCGAGTAGCGGCCGCCGACGCGGGCCAGGTCCGGGCCGGTACGCTTGGAACCCCACAGGAACGGGTGATCCCAGACGCTTTCGCCGGCGACGGAGTAATGGCCGTAGCGCTCGGTTTCGGCGCGGAACGGACGGACCATCTGCGAGTGGCAGCCTACGCAGCCTTCGCGGATGTAGATGTCACGGCCTTCGAGTTCCAGCGCGGTGCGCGGCTTCATGCCTTCGACCGGCTTGTTGGTCACGTCCTGGAAGAACAGCGGAACGATCTGGGTCAGACCGCCGATGCTCACCGCAATGACCATGAAGAAGGCCAGAAGGCCGATGTTCTTCTCGACTACTTCGTGCTTCATCAGTGAGCTCCTACAGCGGGGATCTGGGCAGCGGCATCGGCGTCAGCCTGTTTGAAACCGCGCACAGTACGGAAGGTGTTGTAGGCCATCAGCAGCATGCCGGAGGCGAAGAAGGCGCCGCCCAGAGCACGGACGATGAAGCCCGGGTGGCTGGCCTGCAGGGCTTCCACGAAGGAGTAGGTGAGGGTGCCGTCGGCGTTGATCGCGCGCCACATCAGGCCCTGGGTGATGCCGTTGACCCACATCGAGGCGATGTACAGCACAGTACCGATGGTAGCCAGCCAGAAGTGGGCGTTGATCAGACCAACACTCTGCATCTGCTCGCGGCCGAAGACCTTCGGAATCAGGTGGTACAGGGAGCCGATGGAGATCATCGCAACCCAGCCCAGAGCGCCGGCGTGTACGTGGCCGATGGTCCAGTCGGTGTAGTGCGACAGGGAGTTGACGGTCTTGATGGCCATCATCGGGCCTTCGAAGGTGGACATGCCGTAGAAGGCCAGGGAAACCACCAGGAAGCGCAGGATCGGGTCGGTGCGCAGCTTATGCCAGGCGCCGGACAGGGTCATCATGCCGTTGATCATGCCACCCCAGCTAGGAGCCAGCAGGATCAGGGACATCACCATGCCCAGGGACTGGGCCCAGTCCGGCAGGGCGGTGTAGTGCAGGTGGTGCGGACCGGCCCAGATGTACAGGGTGATCAGCGCCCAGAAGTGCACGATGGACAGGCGATAGGAGTAGATCGGACGCTCGGCCTGCTTCGGAACGAAGTAATACATCATGCCGAGGAAGCCAGTGGTCAGGAAGAAGCCGACGGCGTTGTGGCCGTACCACCACTGGATCATCGCGTCGGTGGCGCCGGCGTAGACCGAGTAGGACTTGAACCAGGTGACCGGCAGTTCCGCGCTGTTGACGATGTGCAGCATGGCGGTGACGAGGATGAACGCGCCGTAGAACCAGTTGCCCACGTAGATGTGCTTGGTCTTGCGCTTCATCACAGTGCCGAAGAACACCAGTGCGTAGGTGACCCAGACGATGGCCAGCAGGATGTCGATCGGCCATTCCAGCTCGGCGTACTCCTTGGAGGAGGTGTAGCCCAGCGGCAGGGTGATGCCGGCCAGCACGATTACCGCTTGCCAACCCCAGAAGGTGAAGGCTGCGAGGCTGTCAGAGACCAGGCGGGTCTGACAGGTGCGCTGTACGACGTAGTAGGAAGTTGCGAAGAGAGCACAGCCGCCGAAGGCGAAGATCACCAGGTTGGTGTGCAGCGGACGCAGGCGCCCGAAACTGGTCCAGGGAAGGTCCAGGTTCAACTGGGGCCAAACCAACTGTGAGGCGATGTAAACACCCACCCCCATTCCAAGTATCCCCCAGACCACCGTCATGATGGCGAACTGGCGGACGACCTTATAGTTATAAGCAGTCGGACTGATTGCTGTGCTCATTCTAAGGTTCCACGGTTTTTGGATTTTATGGACAAAAAAACGGCGGCAAGTATGGAGAAAGCAGGTGGCCATTGCAACGCGCCAAGCCTTGGCGCGGTGCCGGTTCGACGCCTGCTCCGAAGCGCTTTGCGCCGCTGTTTGCGCCTGTTTCGGGTCGCACGTACCAACCTGGAAAGTGGGTCAGGTTAGTCGTATTGCAGGTTTGCGAATGGAATCCAGCTTAGACGTGAACCGGAAGGGTGTGAAGAAAGGAGATAGAGAGGGTGCGACACTTCGTCGCGATATTGCGGAGGTAAGAAACTCGCGCCCGTTTTAAGGGGCGCGAGTTGGGGGCGAGGAGTTTACTTCGCCTGGCCGGAAATGTTGTAGATGTAACCGGCGAGAATGTGCACTTTGTCTTTGCCCAGGTATTGCTCCTGCGCCGGCATCTGGCCCTGGCGGCCGTGACGGATGGTCTGCTGCAGTTGCGCGTAGCTGGAACCGTAGATGAAGGCGCCCGGGTGGGTCAGGTCAGGCGCGCCCATGATCGGGTTGCCCTTGCCTTCTGGACCGTGGCAGGCGACGCAGGTGGTGGCGAACAGCTTGCCGCCGTTGTCGACATTCTCGGCGGTCACGCCCTCGGGCAGCTTGCGGCCGTCCAGTTGAGCGGTGACGAAGGCAGCTACGTCCTGCACGCCTTTCTCGCCCAGCACTTCGCCCCAGGCCGGCATGGCAGCGTGACGGCCACCCATGATGGTGGTCTCGATGTCCTGGGCGGTGCCGCCCCAGCGCCAGTCGCTGTCGGTCAGGTTCGGGAAGCCCTGGGCGCCCTTGGCGTCCGAGCCGTGGCAGATGGAGCAGTAGGTGGCGAAGAGGCGCTCGCCCATTTTCATGGCTTGCGGATCTTTCGCGACTTCTTCCACGGGCATGGCAGCGTATTTGGCGAAGATCGGGCCGTATTTTTCCTTGGCCAGCGCTTCTTCGCGTTCCCACTGCTTGTCCTGGGTCCAGCCGCCGTCATAGCCCGGCAGGACGCCTTTCCAGTTCCCCAGGCCCGGGTAGAGCACCAGGTAGCCGGCGGCGAACACGATGGTGCCGACGAACAGCAGGAACCACCACTTGGGCAGCGGGTTGTCGTATTCCTCGATGCCATCGAAGGCATGGCCCATGGTCTGGTCGGTGGTGTTCGAGGACTGCCCGCTGCGGGTGGCGAATACCAGCCACAGCAGGGCGATCAGCGAGCCGACTGTTAGAACGGTGATGTACAGACTCCAGAAGGTAGTCATGCGTTGTTGCTCCTAGAAGCTTGCTCTTGCTCAGCGTGACGCTTGGCTGCCGGGTCATCCGCGAAGGGCAGTAGCGCGTCTTCGTCGAAGCGCTCCTTGCGTTTGCCGCCGTAAGCCCAGAGCAGTACGCCGACGAAGGCCACCATCACGATGACGGTGCCGAGGCCGCGAATGGTCCCGATATCCATGCTGTCACCGCTTGTTCTTGATGGAGGTGCCGAGGACCTGCAGGTACGCGACTACCGCGTCCATTTCGGTCTTGCCCTTGACGGAATCGCTGGCGCCAGCGATGTCGTCGTCCGTGTAGGGCACGCCCATGACACGCATCACTTCCAGTTTCTTTGCTGTGTCCTTGCCGTCGAGCTTGTTCTCGACCAGCCAGGGGTAGGCGGGCATCTTCGATTCCGGCACCACGTTGCGCGGGTTGTAGAGGTGCGCGCGGTGCCAGTCGTCCGAGTAGCGGCCGCCGACGCGGGCCAGGTCCGGGCCGGTACGCTTGGAGCCCCACAGGAACGGGTGGTCCCAGACGCTTTCGCCGGCGACGGAGTAGTGGCCGTAGCGCTCGGTCTCGGCGCGGAACGGACGGATCATCTGCGAGTGGCAGCCCACGCAGCCTTCGCGGATGTACACGTCACGGCCTTCCAGTTGCAGGGCGGTGTAGGGCTTCATGCCTTCCACCGGGGTGTTGGTGACGTCCTGGAAGAACAGCGGGACGATCTGGGTCAGGCCGCCGATGCTGACGGCCACGGCCATGCACAGGGCCAGCAGGCCGACGTTTTTCTCAAGTACTTCGTGTTTCATGTCGGTCTCCTCAGGCCATCTGCGCCGCGGCTTGCATTTCAGCCGGCTTGGCGGCGGCGACGGTGCGCCAGACGTTGTAGGCCATGACCAGCATGCCCAGCAGGAAGATGGCACCACCGATCATCCGCACGATGAAGCCGGGGTGGCCGGCGGCCAGGGCTTCGACGAAGGAGTAGGTGAGGGTGCCGTCGGAGTTCACTGCGCGCCACATCAGGCCCTGGGTGATGCCGTTGACCCACATCGAAGCGATGTAGAGAACGGTGCCGATGGTGGCCAGCCAGAAGTGGGTGTTGATCAGGCCCACACTGTGCATCTGCTCGCGGCCGAAGACCTTCGGGATCAGGTGATACAGCGAGCCGATTGAGACCATGGCTACCCAGCCCAGAGCGCCAGCGTGTACGTGGCCAATGGTCCAGTCGGTGTAGTGGGAGAGGGCGTTGACGGTCTTGATTGCCATCATCGGGCCTTCGAAGGTGGACATGCCGTAGAAGGCCAGGGAAACCACCAGGAAGCGCAGGATCGGGTCGGTGCGCAGCTTATGCCAGGCGCCGGAGAGGGTCATCATGCCGTTGATCATGCCGCCCCAGCTCGGAGCCAGGAGGATCAGGGACATCACCATGCCCAGCGATTGCGCCCAGTCCGGCAGCGCGGTGTAGTGCAGGTGGTGCGGACCAGCCCAGATGTAGACGGCGATAAGTGCCCAGAAGTGCACGATGGACAGGCGGTAGGAGTAGACCGGGCGCTCGGCCTGCTTCGGAACGAAGTAGTACATCATCCCCAGGAAGCCGGCGGTCAGGAAGAAGCCCACGGCGTTGTGGCCGTACCACCACTGGATCATGGCGTCGGTGGCGCCCGAGTACAGCGAGTAGGACTTGGTCAGGCTGACCGGGATTTCCAGGTTGTTGACCACGTGCAGAATCGCCACGGTCAGGATGAAGGCACCGAAGAACCAGTTGCCCACATAGATGTGCTTGGTCTTGCGCTTCATCAGCGTGCCGAAGAAGACGATGGCGTATGAAACCCAGACGATGGTGATCAGGATGTCGATCGGCCATTCCAGCTCGGCGTACTCCTTGGAGGAGGTGTAGCCCAGCGGCAGGGTGATGGCGGCGCACAGGATCACCAGCTGCCAACCCCAGAAGGTGAAGGAAGCGAGCGGCCCCGCGAACAGGCGGGTCTGGCAGGTACGCTGCACCGAGTAGTAGCTGGTGGCGAACAGTGCGCAGCCGCCGAAGGCGAAGATCACCGCGTTGGTGTGCAGCGGACGCAGGCGGCCGAAGCTCGTCCACGGTAAGCCGAGGTTAAGGTCCGGCCACACCAATTGCGCGGCGATCAGGACACCGACGGCCATGCCGACGATCCCCCACACCACTGTCATAATGGCGAACTGGCGGACCACCTTATAGTTATAAGCGGTCTGATTGGTTGTGCTCATTTATGGGCTTCCATCCACGGTTATGGGCTATGCCCATCCCGGCAAGGTTTTTTACGGCTTACGGCGTATGCCGCCCCTCCCCCTTGGGATAGGTACTAATTCGGAATTAGCGGAGTGAAGGATGGATAAAGGCACCTCCCGGAATATTGATTCGGATCAATTGGCACCTGAGACCCCTGTCGCGGGCGCCTGCGGTCCTTTGTCGCTGCTCCGGAACCCGGCACGTGGCGAGCTGTCGGCGACGCTGGTTCTGGCGCACGGAGCGGGTGCGCCGATGGACAGTCCGTTCATGGACGACATCGCTGCGCGCCTGGCCGAAAGGGGTATCTCAGTGGTGCGCTTCGAGTTCCCCTATATGGCTATGCGCCGACAGGACGGAAAGCGCCGCCCGCCGAACCCGCAGAAGCAGTTGCTCGAGTGCTGGCGGCAGGTTTACGCGCAGGTCCGCGCTGAGGTATCGGGCCAGCTGGTCATCGGCGGAAAGTCCATGGGCGGGCGGATAGCCAGCCTGCTGGCGGACGAGTTGGGCGCCGACGCGCTGGTCTGTCTCGGCTACCCGTTCTATGCCGCCGGCAAGCCTGAGAAGCCGCGCGTTGCCCATCTCGCTGAGCTGAAGACGCCGACGCTGATCGTGCAGGGCGAGCGTGATGCGCTGGGAGATCGCCCCACGGTCGAGAGCTACTCGCTGTCGCCAGCGATCCAATTGCAGTGGCTGGCCGCCGCCGACCACGACCTCAAGCCGCTCAAGGCCTCCGGGCTGACCCACGAGCAACATCTGGAAAGCACAGCCGCCAGGATCGAAGCTTTTCTATTGCGCTAATCGGTCCTTAATGCAGGCGTTCCTATCCTCGCCAGCGTCGGCTCCCCGGAGTCGACGCCCCGCTTCCAGAGGACAGGCTGAACGCTGCCATGAACCCCGATTACGCTGAACGCATTGCCACCCAATCCTTCCGATACGCCCCCGGCGCCGCGCACAGCCTGTTGCTGACTGGCGCGACCGGCTTTCTCGGCGGCTCCGTTGCTGCCCACCTGATCGCGGACGGCCACGGTCCAGCGTTGCTGTTTCTCGTCCGAGCAGAAACTTCGGAGCAGGGCCTGGAGCGGTTGCGTGACAACCTGCGCCTGCATTGCGTGCCGGAGACTGCGCTGAAGGGCCTTCAAGAGGACCAGATTCTCTGCGGCGACCTGCTGGACACTGCGTGGATGCAGGACGAGCGCGCCCGCCTGATGCGCGTGGAGCAGGTGATCAACTGCGCGGCGGTGGCTTCGTTCTCGAAGAACCCGAGCATCTGGCCGGTAAACGTCGAGGGCACCTTCGCGTTTGCCCGCCTGCTCAGCCAGTCGCGCAACCTCAAGCGCTTCCTTCACGTGGGCACGGCCATGTGCTGCGGACCGCAGCGCGAGTCGCCGGTGCGCGAGTCCTGGGACTTCCCCGACACTGAAGAGCAACTGGTGGACTACACCGCCTCCAAGGCCGAGATCGAGCGACGCATGCGCGAAGAGCTGCCGTCGTTGCCGCTGGTGGTCGCGCGCCCCTCCATCGTGGTTGGGCACCGCGAACTGGGCTGCCGTGCGTCAGGGAGCATTTTCTGGGTGTTCCGCATGGGCTTCGCCTTGGAGAGCTTCACCTGCGACCTGGATGAGCAGATCGACGTGATCCCGGTGGACTACTGCGCCGAAGCGCTGGTGGCTCTGGCGCTCAAGCCGACGCTGAGCCACAGTCTCTATCACATCTCCGCCGGCCACGGTTCGGCGTGCACCTTTGGCGAGATTGATCGCGCCTATGCCGACGCGCGTGGCGAGCAACCCGTGGGGGCTCGCTACCGCAAGGTCAGCAGCGAGGATCTGCGCGAACTGGCCGGCAGCTTCGAGAGCCGCATCGGCAAGGCCAACCCGCGCCTGGTGCTGCGGGCGTTACGCCTTTACAGCGGCTTCGCCGACCTCAACTACCTGTTCGATAACCAGCGTCTGCTGGATGAAGGCATTGCCGCACCACCGCGCTTCACCGACTACGTGGACGTGTGCGTGCATTCCTCGCGGGATGTCAGCATCCCGGCTCAGATGCAGTGGGATTTCAAGTGACTCGCTAGAACGCTGCGTTCCTTGACCTTGTAGGAGCGAGCCTGCTCGCGAACGAACGGGCCGGCAGTTCCGGTGGGGAGGGGATCGCGAGCAAGCTCGCTCCTACAGCTAGTCTCTGGATCAGAGCGTAGGGCGCATAACCCGGAACGGGTTATCCGCCGCAATGGCGGATAACGCCTGGGGCGTTATTCGCCCTACGGTCCTAGGTGAGCTTTGGCCCTAGCGGTTGAAGCGCTCCACCAGCGAGTACTGCCTTTGCGCGGTCTGTGTCAGCTCTTCGCTGAGCAGGGCGGTGCGCTGCGCCTCGCCGGAAGTCTGGTCGGCGAGATTGGCGATGGTGCTGATGTTGCGATTGATCTCCTCGGCGACGGCGCTCTGTTCCTCCGCCGCGGCGGCGATCTGGGTGGCCATTTCGGTGATGTTGGCCACCGCATCGCTGATCCCCACCAGCGCGTTGTCCGCCTGCAGCACGCGCTCCACGCCTTCGTCGGCCTGGCGGCGGCCGGAGTCCATGGCGCGCACCGCCTCGGTGGCGGTGTTCTGCAGGTTGGCGATGAGCTGGTGAATCTGCCCGGTGGACTCGGCAGTGCGCTGGGCCAGGGAGCGGACTTCATCGGCGACCACGGCGAAACCGCGGCCCATCTCGCCGGCACGGGCGGCTTCGATGGCGGCGTTGAGCGCCAGCAGGTTGGTCTGGTCGGCGATGCCCTTGATCACGTCCACCACGCCACCGATCTGCTCGCTGTCGCGGGCCAGTTGGCTGACGGCTTCACCGGTTTCGCCCACGGAGCTGGAAAGACGCTGCATGGCCTCGCGCGTCTCGGCGGCGATCTGCCGGCCTTCGGTGGTCAGGTTGTTGGCCTGGCGAGTGGCATCGGCGGTGCGCTGCACGTTGTCGGCCACTTCCTGAGTGGTGGCGGCCATCTGGTTGACGGCGGTGGCCACCTGCTCGGTTTCCTGGCGCTGGCGGTCCAGCCCGGCGGAACTGTGGTGGGCCAGGGAATCCGCTTCGCGGGCCTGCTCGGTGAGGGTTTCGGCGGTGTCCTGCAGACGGGTCAGGCAGGTCTTCAGCCTTGCTTCCTGGCTGAGGATCGACATTTCCAGGCGTGCCTGGGCGCCGCGGCTGTCGGTGTACATCTGTGCGATCAGCGGGTCGGAGGTAGTCTGCTCGGCCAGGCGCAGCAGGCGCTTCAGCCCGCGTTGCTGCCAGCCCAGGCCGGCGAGGCCCAGCGGGATCGAGAGCAGGGCGGCCAGCAGGAAACCCCAGTGAGAGTTCAGCCAGGCGCCGATGAGGAAGCCGATCTGGCCGATCAGGATGAACGGGAGCCAGTCCAGCAGCACCGGCAACCAGCGGTCGCGGGAGGGAATGGCCGACTTGCCGGCGTTGATCCGCGCGTACAGCGCTTCGGCGCGGCGCACCTGCTCCGCAGTGGGCTTCACCCGCACCGATTCGTAGCCGACGATCTCGTTGTGCTCGTACATCGGCGTGACGTAGGCGCTGACCCAGTAATGGTCGCCGTTCTTGCAGCGGTTCTTGACGATACCCATCCACGGGCGGCCTTTCTTCAGGGTCGTCCACATGTGCGCGAATACCGCCGGCGGCACGTCCGGATGGCGCACCAGGTTGTGCGCCGCGCCCACCAGATCCTCGCGGGAGAAGCCGCTGATGGCGGTGAAGGCATCGTTGACGTAACTGATGACACCGCGGGCGTTGGTGGTGGAGATCAGCCGCTGTTCGGCGGGGAAGGAGCGTTCACGCTGGGTGATCGGCTGGTTGTTGCGCATCAGGCTGGGATCTCGGAGTAAGGCGAATTGGCACGTCTGTCCAGCTTATCGGCCGCTGGATCGAAAATTTGATGGCAATCACAAAAAAATGTCAGAAGAGTGACGCCGAGGGAATGACGATAGCGTATCGCCACTGGTCACGGAAATGAAACGAAAGAAGGAGGGCGGCGGCCCGTTGCAGGCCGCCGCACCGCTTTAGATCAGGCTGCGCAGCACGTAGTGGAGGATGCCGCCGGCCTTGAAGTACTCGACTTCGTTCTGGGTATCGATGCGGCAGAGCGCCTCGAAGCTGTCCTGGCTGCCGTCCTCGCGCTTCACCGCGACCTTGAGGTTCATGTGCGGCTTCAGCTCGCCCGACAGGCCGCTGATGCTCAGCACTTCCTTGCCGGTCAGCTTCAGCGCCTTGCGGTCCTGGCCGTCCTTGAACTGCAGTGGCAGCACGCCCATGCCCACCAGGTTGGAGCGGTGTATACGCTCGAAACTCTCGGCGATCACGGCTTTCACCCCCAGCAGGTTGGTGCCCTTGGCTGCCCAGTCGCGGGAAGAACCGGTGCCGTATTCCTTGCCGGCGACTATCACCAGCGGCGTGCCGTCCTTCTGGTAACGCATGGCGGCGTCGTAGATTGCGAGCTTGTCGCCAGTGGGTACGTAGAGGGTATTGCCGCCTTCCTCGCCGCCGAGCATTTCGTTCTTGATGCGGATGTTGGCGAAGGTGCCGCGCATCATCACCTCATGATTCCCGCGGCGCGAGCCGTAGGAGTTGAAGTCGGCGTACGCCACGCCGTGCTCGCTGAGGTAACGGCCCGCGGGGCTGTCCTTCTTGATGTTGCCGGCGGGGGAAATGTGGTCGGTGGTTACCGAGTCGCCCAGTACCGCGAGGATGTTGGCGCCCTGGATATCCTCGACTTTCGGCGGCGCCTCGGCGATGTGCTCGAAGAACGGCGGATGCTGGATGTAGGTGGAATCGTCCTGCCAGGTGTAGGTCTTGGCGTCCGGCACCTGGATCGCGCGCCATTTCTCATCGCCATGGAAGACTTCTGCGTACTCCTTGTGGAACATTTCCGTGCCCACTTTCTGTACGGCGTCGGCGATTTCCTGCTGGGTCGGCCAGATGTCCTTCAGATAGACCGGCTTGCCGTCCTTGCCGGTGCCCAGCGGGTCCCTGGTCAGGTCGGTGCGCACGGTGCCGGCCAGGGCGTAGGCGACCACCAGCGGCGGCGAGGCCAGCCAGTTGGTCTTCACCAGCGGATGCACGCGGCCTTCGAAGTTGCGGTTGCCGGACAGCACCGAGGCGACGGTCAGGTCGGCCTGCTGAATGGCCTTCTCGATGGGCTCCAGCAGCGGGCCGGAGTTGCCGATGCAGGTGGTGCAGCCGTAGCCCACCAGGTCAAAGCCCAACTCGTCCAGATAACGGGTCAGGCCGGCGGCCTGGAAGTACTCGGTGACCACCTTGGAGCCGGGCGCCAGCGAGCTCTTCACCCAGGGTTTGCGTTGCAGACCTTTCTCCAGTGCCTTCTTCGCCAGCAGGCCGGCGGCCATCATCACGCTGGGGTTGGACGTGTTGGTGCAGGAGGTGATGGCGGCGATCACCACGGCGCCGTTCTTCAGCCGGTGGGTCTGGCCTTCGTAGTGATAGTCGGCTTCCCCGGTGGACTCCGCCGAGCCGACGGCGGCACCACCACCGCCCTCGCTGAGCAGGCGGCCTTCCTCGGTGGGAGCGGGTTTGATCTGCAGGCCGAGGAAGTCATCGAAGGCCTGGCTGACATGGCCGAGGGCGACGCGGTCCTGCGGGCGCTTGGGCCCGGCGAGGCTGGCTTCGACGTCGCCCATGTCCAGTTGCAGGGTGTCGGTGAATACCGGCTCATGGCCTTTCTCGCGCCACAGACCCTGGGCCTTGCTGTATGCCTCCACCAGCTTGACGGCGTCATCCGGGCGGCCGGACAGGCGCAGGTAGCCCAGGGTGATCTCGTCCACTGGGAAGAAGCCGCAGGTGGCGCCGTATTCCGGTGCCATGTTGGCGATGGTGGCGCGGTCGGCCAGCGGCAGGTCGGCGAGGCCATCGCCATAGAACTCGACGAATTTTCCGACGACGCCTTTCTTGCGCAGCATCTGGGTGACAGTCAGCACCAGGTCGGTGGCGGTGATGCCTTCCTTCAGCTTGCCGGTCAGCTTGAAGCCGATCACCTCGGGGATCAGCATCGACACCGGCTGGCCAAGCATGGCCGCTTCCGCCTCGATGCCACCCACGCCCCAGCCGAGCACGCCGAGGCCATTGATCATGGTGGTATGTGAGTCGGTGCCGACCAGGGTGTCGGGGAAGGCGTAGGTGCGGCCGTCCTCATCCTTGGTCCAGACCGTGCGCCCCAGGTACTCCAGGTTGACCTGGTGACAGATGCCGGTGCCCGGCGGCACCACCCGGAAGTTGTCGAAGGCGTTCTGCCCCCAGCGCAGGAAGGCGTAGCGCTCGCCGTTGCGCTCCATCTCGATCTCGACGTTCTGGGCGAAGGCGGACTGGCTGGCGAACTTGTCCACCATCACCGAGTGGTCGATGACCAGGTCGACGGGCGACAGCGGGTTGATCTTCTGCGGGTCGCCTCCGGCCTTGGCCATGGCGTCGCGCATGGCGGCGAGGTCGACCACCGCCGGTACGCCGGTGAAGTCCTGCATCAGCACGCGGGCGGGGCGGTACTGGATCTCGCGCTCGGAGCTGCGGGTCTTCAGCCAGCCGGCCAGGGCTTTGAGGTCGTCGCCGGTGACGGTGTTGTCGTCCTCCCAGCGCAACAGGTTTTCCAGCAGGACTTTCAGGGACATGGGCAGCTTGCCCAGATCCCCCAGACTCTTCGCCGCTTCAGGCAGGCTGTAGTAGTGATAGGTCTTGCCGGCGACCTCAAGGGTGCGCAGGCTGTTCAGGCTATCCACTGCGGGCATGACATTCTCCTCAGGCTTGGATTCTGCTCGTGATCGGCGGCGCGGCCGAATCAACGGCGCACAGGCGATACTTGGCGAAGGAGGGCGCTAACGTCCTGATCCATCGCAGGCCTGGTCCATTCAGACAGGCTGCGGTCGGTGGCATCTTCGCCAGGCAGGGCAATCATCGGGTAGTCTTCTGGCGGGCTGAGCCAGACCACTCAAGCTAGACCGCCCGAAGGGGTATTGCCATCTGTTCTGGACCCCAGGTTCCCCAGTGGGGTTCAGATCAAGTGAATATGGTCGTGGGAAGTTTCCTGCGAATCTGCATGAAACCTGTGCGGGCAGCCTCTATAGTGCGCGGCCAAGGAGACACCCCGATGAATACCCTCTTACTGCATTGCCGTCCAGGCTTCGAGAACGAGGTCTGTGCCGAGCTGTCCGAGCACGCCGCGCGCCTGGACATCCCCGGCTACGCCCGAGCCAAGCCGTCTTCCGCCTACGCCGAGTTCATCTGCATGGACGCCGATGGCGCTGGCCGCCTGATGCGCCAGTTGCGTTTCCCTGAGCTGATCTTCCCGCGCCAGTGGGCGCGTGGGAATGGCTTCACCGCGCTGCCGGAAACGGACCGCATCGGTGCGATCCTCGAGGCCCTGGCCGACTTTCCGGCATGCGGCAGCCTCTGGCTGGAGGTGTTCGATACCAACGACGGCAAGGAGCTATCGACCTTCTGCCGCAAGTTCGAGAAGCCCCTGCGCGCCGCCTTGGTGAAATCCGGCAAGTTGGTGGAAGACCCCAGCCTGCCGCGCCTGCTGCTGACCTTCCGCTCCGGCCGCGAGGCCTTCATCGGCCTGGCCGAGGCGCGCAACTGCGCCATGTGGCCCATGGGTATCCCGCGCCTGAAATTTCCCCGCGAGGCTCCCAGCCGCTCGACGCTGAAGCTGGAAGAGGCCTGGCACCACTTCATTCCGCGCGCCGACTGGGACCGCCGCCTGGCGCCGGACATGCTCGCCGTGGACCTGGGCGCATCGCCCGGCGGCTGGACCTGGCAGCTGGTGAACCGGGAGATGCGCGTGGTCGCCGTGGACAACGGGCCGATGGCGGAGAACCTGATGTACTCCGGGCTGGTCGAGCACCAGCGCGTTGACGGTTACGCCTTCCGTCCGCGCCAGCGCATGGACTGGATGGTCTGCGACATCGTCGAGAAGCCCGCGCGCACTGGGGCGATGATCGAAACCTGGATCGGCGAGGGGTTGTGCCGCGAGGCCATTGTCAACCTCAAGTTGCCGATGAAGCAGCGCTACGCCGAGGTGCGGCGTATCCTCGACCGCCTGGAGGAGTCCTTCCGCGAGCGCGGGCTGAAGGTGCAGATCGGCTGCAAGCAGCTCTACCATGACCGCGAGGAAGTGACCTGCCACCTGCGCCGACTCGAGAAGGGCGAGCGCTAGCGACGCGGAACTACCCGGTCACGCCACCCGACCTTCGGTGACTTGCCGAGCCGCCCGGCATTGCCCATGCTGTGCGGCGCGAGATCTTCCGGAGACCTTCGTGAAGCGAAAGTTGCCCTCCCTTCTGGGCAGTTACAGCCGCATGCTGCTGCCACGCCGTGGCCTCGGCCAGGGCGAGCGTGTGCCCTACCTGGCGATGGACAGCCGCACCCTGAAATTCGACCTGCGCCACCTGCGCGCGTACCGCCAGCACTTCGGCCTCGACCCGACGCTGGGCGTGCCGTTGCTCTATCCGCAGGTCATCAGCCTGCCGCTGCACCTGCGCCTGCTCAGCCGCTCGCGCATGCCGCTGTCGGTGGTCGGGCTGATCCACCTGCGCAGCCATATCCAGCGCTACCGCATGCTCGACGAGAACGAGCCGCTGCAGTTCGACTGCCGCATCCTCACCAGTCGCCGCAGCGAGCTGGGCCTGGAGGTGGACGTGGTCACCGAGGCCTGGCACCACGACATGCTCTACTGGCAGTCGATCACCACCTACCTGCGCCGGGGTGATTTCCTCGATGACGGGAGCCAGCCCGATCCACTGCCCGAGCGCGCCCAGTGGCAGACCCTGGAAGCGCCGGTGCATGCGGGCGTGCAGTGGCGCGTGCCGAAGATTGTCGGTTGGCGCTACGCCGGGCTGAGCGGCGACTTCAACCCGCTGCACCTGTCACGGCTGATGGCCTCGCACTATGGCTTCGGCAAACCCTTCGCCCACGGCATGTGGGGCCTGGCGCGCAGCCTGACCGGCCGTCGCCTGGCCGAGAACGTGCGCCTGGATGCGCACTTCAAGGCGCCGCTGCCGCTGGGTAGCCAGGTGAAGCAGGTCTACCGTCGCCTGGGCAAGAAGGAGCAGTGGGCGCTGCTGCCCGCCGAGGGCGATGGCCAGCCGATGCTGCTGGCGCAGCTGGACGAGGCGCCGGACGGGCCGTTGCGTTAGGCGCTTAGCTTGGACGAATTATTGCGGCTTGGTTCGCGAGCAAGCTCGCTCCTACAGGTTCGCATCGGTGCACGCTTTTCGTAGGAGCGAGCTTGCTCGCGAACAGCATGGCAGAGCAGTCAACGACTCGTGGCGACGCGCGGTTGCAGCGGTACAAGGCCGGGCAGTTGCACTTCACCTTGCAATTCCACGGGGGCAATCCGCCAGGAACTGTTGAACAGGTACTGGTCGCTGAACCCGCTTACCAGTAATCCAATTTCATCCCCCGGCACGAGGCTGGCGCTGACGGCGTTCAACCGTGTGCTGCCCTGGTTCGCGAGCGGTTTCACCTGTTCGTCCAGGCGTCGGGTGCTGCCATCGGCGCTGCGGATCGCCAGGGCGGCGAAGAGCTGCGCTTCGGGGCGCTCCGTCAGCGGCTGGTTCAGGCGTACTTCGGCGCTGCCGAGCAGGGCGCTGTGTTCGCTGACGCGCTGCAAGGGGATGAACCGGGAAGGTTGCAGCAGACCGCTCACCGCCGGGCGGATGGCGGTGCCCGGCAATGCGAAGGTGGGGCCGGGAGCCGGCAGGTCGTCCAGCGCCACGCCCTGGTCGAGATCGAGGCTGATGCACAGGTCCGGCACGCCGTCGGCGGCGCCGGGGCGCTTACGCAGCTTTTCTTCGTACCAGGCGACGATGCCGGTATAGAGGTTGATCGCCCGCGAGCCGCAATGGATCACCGGCTCGTTGTTGAACGGTGGCAACCCGCTCCAGGCCTGCAGCGGCGGCGGCAGGATGTGCCCGCCCTGCATGCCCAGCAGGCGTACGTCCGCGGGGCCCTGTTTCAGGCATTGTCGGATCTGCAGGCCTTGGTCCAGCGGGAACAGTGTGTCGCGCAGGCCCTGGATCAGCAGGGCGTCGGCGTGGGGCAGACGACCGGCCGCGCAATAACTGGCGAGGCTGTTGGCATGCAGTTCGGCCTGCACCGGCGCGGCCATGCGTCCGCCGGTGGTGTGCAGGTAATCGGCCTGGACGAACTTGCCCAGGTCGTAGCCGGTGGCCAGCCCCAGGCTCACCAGCACGCCGCCCCAGCCGATCTTCAGCTGGCCGTCCGGCGCCAGGGCGTCGGCCAGGTCGTACCAGGTGGCGATGGGGACGATGGCGTCGATGCGCGGGTCTTCTGCCGAGGCCAGCAGTTGAACGGCGCCGCCGTAGCTTTCGCCGAGCATGCCGACGCGCGGATCGTTCGGGCCGTCCAGAGTCAGCCGGGCCAGATGCGCCGTGGCCCAGTCGATCACCGCGCTGGCGTCCTGCACTTCGAACTGCGGGTTCATCATCTCGATGCGCCCGTCGCTGCCGCCCCAGCCGCGCTGGTCGTAGCTGACCACCCAGAAGCCGGCCTTCCAGGCGCGCAGCGCGGCGCGACCGGACATCATGTTCTTGCCGTAGTAACCGTCCGGTCCGGTCACCCGCCAGCCGCCCCAACCGTGGGTGTGGACGATCAGCGGGGCGCTTTCGCCGGCCTTGAGTACCGGTTGGAACACGGTAGCGGAGAGCTTCGTGCCGTCGCGGGCGGTGATGACGGCCTCGAACCAGGTAGCCGGCAGGTCCTGCCCGGCGCTGGCGTTGAAGTCGGGGACCTGGTCGCGGGCGGCGCAGCCGGCGAGCAACACGAGGCACAGGCAGAGGAGGGCGCGCATCGACTTTCCATAGTGGGGGCGAATGCGCCAGCATGCCCGGCGCCCGCAGCGCCCACCCCCCAACCAAGGTTCGGTGACCCGGACGGACGCGGGGTGACCGCACGGTGCGCTTTGCGCGACAATGCGCCATTGGTTTTTCTGGAGTGACGTGATGTCCCAGCCTGTCGATGCGATTCTCGACGCCACCGGCCTGAACTGCCCCGAGCCGGTCATGATGCTGCACAACAAGGTGCGCGACCTGCCGGCCGGCGGCCTGCTCAAGGTGATCGCCACCGACCCTTCCACCCGCCGCGACATCCCCAAGTTCTGCGTCTTCCTCGGCCACGAGCTGGTGGAGCAGCAGGAGGAGGCGGGGACCTACCTGTACTGGATTCGCAAGAAGGCGGAGTGATCATTCCGCCGATGCTGGATTGCGCGAAGGAGCGGACTGGATACTCCTCTGCGAGGCAACCTTCACCTCAACCCTCTGGGAGAGGGTTTGGGTGAAGGTAATCAGCTGAGCCGAAATTCCAGATAGTCGTCAGCTGCCGACCGGGCGTGTGGCGATGCGCTGGGCGATCATCCGCCCGACCAGCGCGATGAAGGTCAGGGCGATCAGCACCACCGAGATGGCCGCCACGGCCGGGTCGATGTTGTCGCGCAGGCCGGACCAGATCTGCCGGGGCAGGGTGTTCACCTCGGTACTGGTGACGAACAGGGTTACCGCGATCTCTTCCCAGGAGAGCGCAAAGCACAGCAGCGCCGTGCTCGCCACGCCCAGCTTGAGGTTCGGCAGCACCACCATGAAGGTGGTCTGGCCCAGGCTCGCGCCCAGGTTGCGCGCCGCCAGTTCGATGCGCCGGTCCAGTTGGCTCAGCGCCACCAGCATGGTCACCACGCCGTAGGGCACGACCATCACGATGTGCGCGATGGTCAGGCCGAACAGGGTGTCGTAGCCCAGGCCGGGGGCGAACTGGCTGACCTTGGTTTCCATGAAGTACAGGACCATCGCCGAGATCATCGGCGGGATCGCCATGGGCAGCAGCACCAGGCCGATCAGCAGGGTCGCCAGGCGCGAGCGCAGGTACCAGATGCCGAGGCTGAAGCTCACCGCCAGCGCGGTCGCGATGATGCAGGTGGCGGTCGCGACGATCAGGCTCTGGCCGATGGCCGCGAGCCATTCGGGGCTGTCCAGCAGAGCCTGGTAGTGGCGCAGCGACCAGTTGCCGTTGGGCATCGACAAAAAGCGCTTGCTGGTGAAGGACACCGGGATCACCGCCAGCAGCGGGAAGACCATGAAGATCATCGCCATGGTCGCCAGCAGGCGGCTGGGGGTTTTGGTTTCGTGTGCGTTCATCGTTGAGTCCTCAACCGACCAGCTTGTCGACGCGGGTCATGCGCAGCAGCGCCCAGATCATCCCGCTGACCAGCGTCAGCAGTACCACCGAGAGCGCCGCGCCCAGGCCCCAGTTGCTGGTCTGGAACATCTGCAGATAGACGTACTCGGCCACCATCACAGTCTGCCCGCCGCCGAGGATCGCCGGGGTGATGAAGAAGCCCAGGCAGAACACGAAGACGATGATGAAGGCGCCGAGGATGCCGGGAATGGTCTGCGGCACGAAGATGCTCCAGAAGGTGCGCATCTGACCGGCGCCCAGGCCGCGCGCGGCCAGCAGCACGCGCGGGTCGAGGCGGCGCATGGTCGACACCAGGGGGAACAGCGCGAAGGGCACCATGAAATGCACCATGCCGATCACCACGCCCATTTCGTTCCGTGTGAGCTGCAACGGCTCGCTGGTGATGCCCAGATATTGCAGCCAGTCGTTGAGCAGGCCGTTGCTGCGCAGGGCGATCAGCCACCCGAAGGCACGCACCAGCACCGACAGCCAGAACGGGATGAACACGCAGATTTCCACCACGCGCTGCCAGAACGGCGGGCTGTAGACCCAGCAGTAAGCCATCAGGTAGGCGATCAGCAGGGAGATCACGCTGACCGTGGTGCACAAGCGGAAGGTTCGCCAGAGCACGTCGTGGATCGCCGGGTCCGTCATGATCCGCTGGTACTGCTCGATCCCCGGCTCCGGCAGGGTCACGCTCCAGCCGAGCACGCCGAGGAAGGGCAGTACGTAGAAGACGATCAGAACCACCGGCAGCGGCAGCAGCAGGGCGCCCAGCTTGAGCCGCGAGGGGGCGTTATCGGCCATGACCTGCGCTCCGTGTCACTTGGAAATGTGGGTCAGGTACTGCTCCAGGGTTGCCCCATAGTGGTCGGTGTACCACTCGTGGCTGAGCATTACCTGCTTGGGCAGGTTTGCAGGATCGGTGCAGTTCAGGTGCTTGCGGTCGTCCGGGATCAGCGCAGCGGCGGCGGGGTTGGCAGGGCCATTGCCGAACATCTTGAAAAGCTCCACCTGGGTCTGCGGGTCCTGGGCGTAGGCGATGAACTTCATGGCCGCCTCGGTGCCGGCCGGGTTGCCCTTGAGCACGCCCCAGTTGCTGCAACCCAGCAGGGCGTTGTCGAAGGTCCATTTGATGCGGCCTTCACTGTCGTCGGTGATTACTTGGGCGCGGGTGTTCCAGATGGCGCCCATGGACACTTCACCCTCGATCAGCAGTTGCTGGGTCTCTGCGCCCGAGCCCCAGAAAGACAGGATATGGGGCTTGAGCTCATCGATCTTCTTCAGAGCACGCGGCACGTCCAGCGGGTAGAGCTTGTCGGGCGTCACACCGTCGGCCAGCAGCGCAGCCTCGAGCATGCCGTTCATCCACTTGTAGAGCGTGCGCTTGCCGGGGAAGGTCTTCACGTCCCAGAAGTCGGCCCAGGTCTTGGGCGCCTTGTCGCCGAAGCGTTCGCTGTCGTAGGCGATCACGTAGCTGAGCATGTAGTCGGCGATGCCGTATTCATAGGCGAAGCCCGGCAGGACCTTATCCTTCGAGACGACGTTGTAGTCGATGGGCTGGACCAGCCCTTCCTTGCCCAGGATCTGCAGCACCGAGCTTTCCGCGTCGACTACGTCCCAGCTCACCCGGCCGCTGGACAGCTGGGTGCGGATAGCGCCTTCGGTCGGGCCGCTGCCGTCGATCTTGGTGGCGATGCCGGTGGCCTTGGAGAAGCCCTCGGTCCAGGCCTTGCCGAACGCCTTGATGGCGTCGCCGCCCCAGTTCACCACCACCAGCGGCTTGTCGCCGGCGGCGAAGCTCACGCCGTTGCGCAGCGCCAGCGGCAGGGCGGCCATCAGGCCCATGCCCTTGAGGAAGGTACGGCGGTCGATCTGTCCGCGACGGGTCTTTTCGATGAGGACTTCGATGCAGTCTTGCTGGTGCGGATTGAACATGGAGGCGGCTCCCGATCAGGTGGGATGGCAAATAAGGGACGAACACGTTCGGCGACTCAGGCGATCAGCAGGCTTTTCTCGATGGGCCAGCTCAGCCAGACCTTCGCGCCCTGTTCCAGGCGCGAGGCCTGGTGGTCGGCGTGCACGGCCAGGCTCATCGGTTGCTTGCCCTCGCTGCCGGCACCCAGGCACAGCTCGGTGCTGGCGCCCTGGTAGGTCTTGGCGGTGAGCACCGCCTGCACCACGTTGTGGCCGCTGACCTGCGGCGGGGCGCTGTGCAGCTGCATGTGTTCCGGGCGCACCGCCAGCAGCGGCGCCTCGGCCTGCATGGCGTTGGAATAGCTGGCGCGCAGCTCGGCCTCGCCGAAGCGTCCGCAGGCCAGCTCGCCGGCGCGGCCCACCTGGCTCAGCGGGAACAGGTTCATCTTGCCGAGGAATTCGGCGACGAAGCGGTTGCTGGGCTGGTTGTAGATGGTCTGCGGGTCGTCGACCTGGGCCAGTTGGCCGCGGTTGAAGATGGCGATGCGGGTGGACAGGGCGAGGGCTTCGTTCTGGTCGTGGGTGACGAAGACGAAGGTGGTGCCGACCTGGCGGTGGATGCGCTGCAGCTCGGCCTGAAGTTGCTCGCGCAGGTTCTTGTCCAGCGCCGAGAGGGGTTCGTCGAGCAGCAGCATGTCCGGTTCGAATACCAGGGCGCGGGCAATCGCCACGCGTTGCTGCTGGCCGCCGGAAAGCTCGCCGGGGCGCTTGCCCAGGTGCTCGCCGAGGCCGACCACGTCGAGCATGTGGCGCACGCGGCGGTTGCGCTCTTCGGCCTTCACGCCACGGATCTTCAGCGGGAAGGCAACGTTGTCCTCGATGCTCATGTGCGGGAACAGGGCGTAGCCCTGGAACACCATGCCGAAGTTGCGTTTCTCGGCGGGGCGCCGGGTGATGTCGGCGCCGTCCTCTTCGAGCTTGCCGCGGGATGGGTTCTGGAAGCCGGCGAGGATCATCAGGAAGGTGGTCTTGCCGGAGCCCGAAGGGCCGAGGAGGGTGAGGAACTCGCCCTGCTGGATGTCGATGGAGACGTTGTCCAGCGCGTTGAAACTCCCGTAGCTCTTACCGATGCCGATGGCACGTAGTTGGGGCTGTCGCTCCACTGCATTTACCTCGATTTCTTGTTCTTGTTCGAGCGGCCGCCGGGTGAGGATCGGGTAAAGATCGGCGGCCTTTTTTTAATGCAGTATTGTTAAATCTCTCTCCGCATCAATCGCGTTTTTTCGCCCTCATTGTTCGAAATCATTCACCGATCACCGCGCTGCGGCCGCTGTGGCGGAACTGCTCGGACATCCGCAGCTCGGCCTTCATCCAGGCCTTGAAGGCACGTACGTCGGGGCGTTCGGACTTGGCCGGGTCGGTGACGAAGTAGTAGCGGTTGGGCGGTTCTATGGCGACGTTGAACAACCGCACCAGCTGCCCCTTGGCCATGGCGTCGCCGCTGACCAGCGCATCGCCCATGGCCACGCCTTGCCCGGCGATGGCCGCCGACTGCACCAGGTGCGCATCGGAGAAGACGATGCCGTTGCGCACGTTGAGGTTCTTCACCCCAGCGGCGGCCGTCCACAGCAGCCAGTCGGAGTGATCGACCATGTGCAGGAAGGGCAGGCTGGCGAGGTCTTCCGGCGAATCGAGGCCGCCGACGGAGTTGATCAGCGACGGGCTGCACACCGGGAAGGTGTCCAGGGTGGCGATCAGGTCGACGTGCAGGTCGGTCCAGTCGCCGACGCCGTAGGCGATGAACAGGTCGACGTCGCGGTCGCTGACGTCGTCGGGCACCCGCGGCGAGACCAGGTTCAGCTCCACCTGCGGGTGGGCGCGCTGGAACTTGCCGATCTGGTGGCACAGCCAGTAGGTGGCGAATCCGGGCGTGCAGCTCACGCACAGGCGGCCGGAGACTTCCTCGGCATTGGCGAAGCGCCGCGCCTCGTTGAGGATCGCCAGGGCGCGCTGAGTTTCGCGGGCGAAGCATTCGCCGTGGTAGGTCAGCGCTATGCCGCGGCCGACCCGCTCGGTGAGCGGGATGCCCAAGCAGTCTTCCAGGCTGTGCAGCTGGTGGCTGACGGCGCTGCGGGTCAGGCTCAGCTCGCTGGCCGCGCCGGACAGGCTGCCCAGGCGGGCGACGGCGTCCAGCACGCGCAGGGCGGTCATCGAGGGAAAACGCATGGCTCACTCCAATTTCGAAGTGGAGCCTTTATCCCTGAGCGGGGCGGTGGTGTCGAGTGGCTGCGGGTACGGGCGGAGGATGGGCGTTCCCTGATCGCCGAAACCCTGTAGGAGCTGGCCATGCCCGCGATCTGTCGGCAGGACCGGCGTTTACCCTTTGCTCCGTGCTGCGTCAGCTTGCGTATTTCCGCGCCGCTTTGGCGTGCGCGCAGAGTCCGTGTTTCGCCCCCTCGGGCGACCTACTTTGGCAAACGACCCAAAGTAGGCAAAGGTCTTGCCCCGGACATCCGGTTTTTCGCCTAGGCGAAAAATTCCCTCGTCGAAGCGAAGTTTCAGGGGCCCGCCGCGAAGGGCCATCCCTGGCCCATCGCGGCTCTCGCGACATCCATGTCGCTCAACCCCTGAAACTCCGCTTCAACGAGGCCTCCTGAACGGGGCAGTCGGAGTGCGCGGATATTTCCCTGGAAGTCTTCAGAGCCAGAGCCGAGGATTTTTGGGAGATTCGGCTCTTCGTAGGAGCGGACTTCGTCCGCGATCAGCGCTCCCATCCACATCGAAACCAAGGCGAAGCACGGACGTAGGATGGCGTGGAGCGCAGCGATACCCATCGATGACCGGGCTCCTCGGTTATACCGGCAGAATGTGGTTCGCGAGCAAGGACCAGGCGTCCCCCTCGGTCCTACAGGTTGATGTCGGGAGCTGCTGTCAGCGCAGCTTCTCCATCATCTGGTAGTACCACATGCCCGCGGCCAGCATCGGGTTGCCGAACACGTCGCCCATGGGCACGCGGATGTGCTTGCACTGGGCGAAGGTGTCGAATTTCTCCAGGTCGCCGGTCATTGCCGTGGCCATGATCTCGCCCATGATGTGGGTGGTCGCCACGCCGTGGCCGGAGTAGCCCTGGCAGTACCAGACGTTCTCCGAAAGCTTGCCCAGCTGCGGGATGCGGTTCATCACGATGCCCATGGCGCAGCTCCACTGGAACTCGATGTCCACGCCCTTGAGTGCCGGGAAGGTGCGTTCGATGCACGGGCGGAGCTCGCCGGCGATGTCGCGCGAGTCACGGCCGGAATAGTTGGCGCCGCCGCCGAACAGCAGGCGGCCGTCGCCGGTCATTCGGTAGTAGTCGAGCACGAAGCGGCAGTCGTAGACCGCCAGGTCCTGCGGGTTGATGCGCTTGGCCAGCTCGCCCAGCGGCTTGGTGGTGACGATGCCGCCCATGGCCGGGAAGATCATGCCCTTTAGCTGCTTGCGCTCCAGCTTGTGGTAGACGTCGCCGGCCAGCATCACCTGGGCGGCATTGATCCGCCCGCCCGAGGTGACCACCGCCGGACGCGGGCCGTGGATGATATCCAGCACTTCGGAGTGCTCGAAGATCAGCGCGCCCAGGCTGGCGGCTGCCTTGGCTTCGCCGATGCACAGGTTGAGCGGGTGCAGGTGCATGTTGCGGGTGTTCTTGATGGCACCGCAGTAGAGGTCGCTCTCCAGGTGTGCGCGCACGCCGGCGCCGTCCAGCAGGCTGATCTCGTCGCCCATGCCGCGACGCTTGGCGTCATCGAAGGTGGCCTTCAGTTCGTCCATGTGCGACTGCTTCATCGCCGCGTGCAGGTGGCCGAACTTCAGATCGCACTGGATGCCGTACTTCTCCACGCGGCTCTTGATGATCTCGTGGCCCCGCCAGCGCAGGTGCCAGATGAAATCGTCGACGTCGTCGCCCAGCCATTGGCGCATCTGCTTCTCCATGGCGGAATCGCCCGAGAGGCTGCCGGTGACCTGCCCGCCGTTGCGCCCGCTGGCGCCCCAGCCGACCTTGTTGGTCTCGACGATGGCGACCTTGTAGCCGCGCTCGGCGAGCTCCACGGCGGTGGCTACGCCGGTGAAGCCGCCGCCGATGATGGCGATGTCGACGTTCACCTCGCCCTGCAGCGTGGGGTAGCTGGTCTCTTCGTTGAGGCTCGCGGAGTAGTAGGACTTCGCGCGCTCGGGGGCGGGAGTGGCGGGGTTCAGTGCAGCGTTCATTTCGGTGTTCCTGTTGTTGTTCGTTTTCCCTCACCCTAGCCCTCTCCCAGAGGGAGAGGGGACAGTTTGGTGCGGGTTGTAAATTCGGTTTTGCCGGGTGTATCAGTGCGCGGAAAGCTCATCTCGGCACAGTCGGCACCCTCTCCCCCTGGGAGAGGGCTGGGGTGAGGGGCTCGTGAGTCCACGACTCAACAGAGCGCCCTCACGCCTGCGTCAGATACCAGCGCCAGTCCTGCTCGCCGACCTCGCCCATGAACTGGCGGTACTCGGCCTGCTTGACCTTCAGGTAGACGCCGAGGAATTCGTGGCCCAGCGCATCCCGTGCCCAGCTGGAGCGCTCCAGCGCGCGCAGCGAGGTGAGCCAGTCGGTGGGCAGCAGTTCCTTGGCCTGGGCGTAGCCATTGCCTTCCACCGGCGCGCCCGGATCGATCTGCTCGCGGATGCCGCGATGGATGCCGGCAAGGATGGCCGCCGCAGCGAGATAAGGGTTGGCATCGGCGCCGCAGATGCGGTGCTCCACGTGCCGGGTGTTGGCCGGGCCGCCGGGCACGCGCAGGCTCACGGTGCGGTTGTCGCAGCCCCAGGTCGGCGCCAGCGGCGCGTAGCTGTTGGCCTGGAAGCGGCGATAGGAGTTGGCGTTGGGGCAGAACAGCAGCAGCGAGTCGAGCAGGCTTTTCAGCATGCCGCCTACGGACTGGCGCAGCAGCGGAGTGCCCGCCGGGTCTTCACTGGCGAAGAGGTTGTTGCCTTCGGCATCGGCCAGGGAAACGTGCATGTGCATGCCAGTGCCGGCCAGGTCGTCGAACGGCTTGGCCATGAAGCACGCCTGCATGCCGTGCTTGTGCGCCACGCCCTTCACCAGGCGCTTGTAGCGCACGGCCTGGTCCATGGCGACCAGCGCGTCGCCGTGCTCCAGGGTGATTTCCACCTGGCCCGGCGCGTACTCGGAAATGGCGGTGCGTGCCGGAATGCCCTGGGCCTTGCAGGCGGCATAAAGGTCGGCGAGGAAGGGCTCGATCTGCTCCAGTTCGCGCAGGCCGTAGACCTGGGTGGCACGCGGGCGGCCACCGTCGGCATCCAGAGCCGGTTGCGGGCGGCCGTTGGCGTCGCGCTTTGCGTCCAGCAGGTAGAACTCCAGCTCGCAGGCCATCACCGGGTGGTAGCCGGCGGCCTTGAGGTCGTCAATTACGTGGATCAGCACATGGCGCGGGTCGGCGATGTCGGCCGGCTTGCCTTCCTCGGGGTGCATGCTGACCTGCACCGCCGCCGTGGGAATCTGCCGCCAGGGCAGGCGAACCAGGCTGCCGGCCAGCGGGTAGGCGCGGCAGTCGATATCGCCGACGTCCCAGACCAGCCCGGAATCCTCCACATCCTCGCCATGCATGGTGAGTCCGAGGATGGTGCTGGGCAACGGCCGACCGGACTGGTACACGGCGAGCAGTTCCTCCCGGTGCAGCAGCTTGCCGCGCGGCACGCCGTTGGCGTCGAGGATGAACAGCTCGACCATCTCGATATCGGGATTCTGGGCCAGGAAATACTGGGCTTCTTGCACGGAGGCGAAATTCATGGGGCTCTCGTTAGCATCCACGCGGATGCGCTGACGACCTGCAGGCCAGGGCCGCGCCGAAGGACACGGGATTGAAGGCAGGCAAGCGATGCAACGGGCTACGTCTTGTTCGATGAAAAGCGTTGGCCGTGATTAGCCGAGCTCTTCGATGAATGTAGCTCCGTCGGGCGAAGTCGGGCGGGGTGCCCGGTCAGCGAGAGGTGGTGTCCGGCGGGCGCGCGTGGCGGCAATGCCAGAGCGCCCAGAAGGCCAGTTCCAGAGGCAGGGTCAGCGGTTGCAGTTCGAGCCAGCGGGCATGTTTGCGCGGCAGGCGGACGACGCTGCCGGCCTTGCGGGCGGCGACGGGTTCCAGCGGTGCGGGCGAAACGAGCAGGTGCATGTCGAAGGATTTGGCTGACGATTCCCGCAGACTCGCACGGCGTATGGGTTTGTTAAATGTGATTTTCACGACGTTTGGTTTTGCCAAATCGAAACTGAATGCTCGCGGGTGACCACCGCGAAGGCCGTCCCAGAGCCATTTCGTGGCCCTTCGCGCATCCCGTCGAAGCGACCGGAACGCCCGCCAAGTCTGCCCTAGACTGGGGCAATCAGCGTCCGCAACGGGCCCGCCCATGTGCCGCATCGTCTTCGCCCCATCGATCCAGCGCCACGTTCCCATCGAGGAGCGCGAGTTGCCGGCCGTGACCCTCGCCGGCGCGCTGGAAGCGGTATTCGTCGAGGCGCCGAAACTGCGCGGCTATCTGCTCGACGACCAGGGCGGGCTGCGCCGGCACCTGACGATCTTCATCGACGGCCTGCGTCTGCGCGACCGCGCGCGCCTCAGCGATGCGCTGGCGGCGGACAGTGAGGTCTACGTGGTCCAGGCTCTGAGCGGTGGCTGAGGACCAGGCGGCATTTCAGGAGAGCAAGATGGATGATCTACTGCTGGTGGCGACTCGCAAGGGGCTGTTCACCTTTCAGCGTGGCGCGGACGGCTGGCAGGAAACCCGCCGGGACTTCATCGGCGAGCCGCTGAGCACGGTGCTCGCCGACCCGCGCGATGAAACCCTCTATGCCGCCCTCAACCTCGGCCACTTCGGCTGCAAGCTGTGGCGTCAGCGTGCCAGTGAGGACTGGCAGGAGATCGCCGTGCCGACCTACCCGTCGCAACCCGATCCGCTACCCGAGCCTAAAGAGGGTGAAGGCCCGCCTGCGCCCTGGATCCTGCAGCAGGTCTGGTGCCTGGAGACCGGCGGGGCCGCGGAGCCTGGCGTGCTCTGGGCCGGGACCATTCCCGGCGGCCTGTTCCGCAGTGATGATAGTGGCGACAGCTGGGAGCTCAATCGCCCGCTCTGGGACCGCCCCGAGCGATCGCGTTGGATGGGCGGCGGCTACGACTGGCCGGGCATCCACTCGATCAGCGTCGACCCGCGCGACAGCCAGCACCTGACCGTTGCCGTGTCCTGCGGCGGCGTGTGGCAGAGCGAGGATGGCGGCGCCAACTGGCGCCTCACCACCAGCGGCATGTTTGCCGATTACATGCCGCCGGAGCTGCGCGAGGAGGGCGCCATCCAGGACCCGCACCGCCTGGTGCATTGCCCTGCGCAGCCGCAGCGCCTGTGGGTGCAGCACCACAACGGCATCTTCACCTCCACCGATGGCGGCGCGCGCTGGAGCGACGTGCAGGTCAAGCCGTCGAGCTTCGGCTTCGCCGTCGCCGTCCACCCGACCCGGCCGGACACCGCCTGGTTCGTTCCTGCCGTGAAGGACGTCTGCCGGATTCCGGTGGACGCCCGCTTCGTCGTCACCCGCACCCGCGATGGCGGCGCCAGTTTCCAGGTGCTCGACAGCGGCCTGCCGCAGGGCGCGGCCTTCGACCTGGTGTACCGCCACGGCCTGGCGGTGGACGACGATGGCGCTTGCCTGGCGATGGGCTCCACCACAGGCGGGCTGTGGCTATCGGAGAATGGCGGCGATCACTGGCAGTGCCTGTCGATGAACCTGCCGCCGATCTACTGCGTGCGCTTCGGCTGAGCCTTGCGCCTGGCCTGCTCGCGCACCTCGCGCGGCTTCATGCGGCGGTCGAAGTAGTTGATCGCGGTGCCGAACACGACGATGGCGATCAGGATGGTCAGACCGATGTGCGTGGCTTCCATGGGGTTCTCCTTGAGGGGGTGGATCACAGCGCCTGGCCGCGCCGCTTGAGTTCCAGGCGGCGGATGAATTCCTCCAGCACCTGGCGGTAGAGGTCGTCCTTGAGGCAGGCGTCTTCGATGCCGGCGTCGAGGTTGGGGTTGTCGTTCACCTCGATCACCACCACTTCGCCATCGACCTGCTTGAGGTCCACGCCATACAGGCCGTCGCCGATCAGGCTGGCGGTCTTCAGCGCCAGTTCCACCACGGCGGGTGGCGCGCTTTCCACCGGCAGCGTGCGGCATTCGCCGATCACCTCGCCGCCTGCCTTGTGCTCGACGATCTGCCAGTGCCCGCGGGACATGAAGTATTGGCAGGCGAACACTGGCTTGCGGTTGAGGATGCCGATGCGCCAGTCGTACTCGGTGTAGAGGTACTCCTGGGCGAGCAGCAGCACCGAGTGCTCGAACAGTTCGGCGCTGACGCGGCGCAGCTGCAGGGCATCCTCGACCTTGTAGACGCCGCGGGAGAAGCAGCCGTCGGGAATCTTCAACACCAGCGGGAAGCCCAGCCGAGCACCGACTCGCTCCAGCTCCTGGGGGTTGTCCTTGTAGAGGATTTCCGTGTCCGGCATGCCCAGGCCCTGTCCGCGCAACAGGTCGGTCAGGTAGACCTTGTTGGTACAGCGCAGGATCGAAGCCGGGTCATCCATCACGATCAGCCCCTCGCGCTCGGCCTTCTTGGCGAAGCGGTAGGTGTGGTCGTCGACGCGGGTGGTCTCGCGGATCAGCAGCGCGTCGTACTCGGCCAGGCGCGCGTAGTCCTTCTTCTCGATCAGTTCGACGTCGACGCCCAGCTGCCGGCCGACTCGGACGAAGTTCTCCAGCGCGCCGGCGTTGGACGGCGGCAGGCTCTCCGCCGGGTTGTGCAGGATGGCCAGGTCATAGCGCGCCAGGCGTCGCGAGTTGGGCTGGCGCCAGACGCGCCGGCTGAAACGGTCGAGGGCATCGGCGAACTGGTCTTCCTGGTTCTCCCGCAGCTTGTGCAGGGCGCCGGGGCGTACACCGGCGATGTGCCAGGCGTCGGTGCGGCGGAAGTCCACCAGCAGGATCGGGCAGGGGAAGGCATCGAATAACTGGCGTGCGATGGGCTGCAGCGGCTCGAGGTCAGTGCGGCCGAAGTACAGGCGCAGGGTGAAGCCGTCGGTGCTGGCGCAGGGATGCTGGTCGAGGGCTCTTTCCAGGGTCTTTTCCAGGCCATCCAGGGCCAACCCGTAGAGGGATTTCTTCGCCAGTTCGCTGATGGTGCGTACCGACGGAATCACCTTGTGCCCGCGCGCCTCGGCGAGCAGGGAACAATAATAACCGTGGCCCAGGTATTTGTAGTTGCGACACAGATTTATCACCTGGAAGCGTTTCCCCGCTTCGAACTGGCGGGAGTCTTCCAGGTATTCCCGCGCGCTCAGCATATCTTCGCTGGGAATATACGAAGCCCAGTCTTCCTTGCGCTCGACGATGATCAGGACTTGGCTGGAACGGGCTGAAGGCGGCTCCGCAGAGGCTTCGGTGACAGTCTGGAGGGAGCTTGCATTCAACTTTTCATGGAAGTTAGTGTGTAGCGAAGACATTGTTCACGGACCTGTCTGGAAGTTGCCGTGTGTCTATTAAGCAGCAACTTCCGGAAATGTCCCGATCCATTACGAAAGTTTTACGGAGAACCCATGTCGCTGTTATGTCGCCTTGCCAACCGTGCCGATTTTCCGGCTCTTGTGGCGTTGGAGGAAGGCACTTTTCACGAGGACCGTCTGAGTGCGCGCGGCTTTCGCCAGCTGATCGCGGCGCCGAGCGCCGAGCTGATCGTGGCGGAGGAGGGTGGCGAGTTGCTCGGTTATGCCTTGCTGCTGTTTCGCCGGGGCACGAAGGTGGCGCGTCTGTATTCGCTGGCGACCTCGCAGCAGGCTCGTGGTCGGGGGTTAGGCAGTGGTTTGCTGGAGCAGGCGGAGCGCAGCACCGCGCGGCACGGTTGCAGGGCGTTGCGGCTCGAGGTGCGTGTCGATAACAGCGTCGCCATTGGTCTCTATGAGCGGCGTGGCTATCGCCGCTTCGGCCAGATCGCCGGTTTCTACGAAGACGGCGCCGATGCCTGGCGGTACGAGAAGCCGCTGATCTGAGGAAGCGGCAAGGGGCTGGTCATGACGCGGAAAACAATCTATAAAAATATAGATTGTTTATTGGTAGATCGTTCCCATGACCGCCACCACGCTCGAACCCGTCGAGGCCCTGCGCCTGCACCAGTCCGCTGAATCCGCCTGCCAGTTGCTCAAGGCGCTGGCCAACACCGACCGCTTGATGCTGCTCTGCCAGTTGGCCCAGGGCGAGCTGAACGTCGGCGAGCTGGAAGCCCTTACGGGTATCAGCCAGCCCACCCTGTCGCAGCAGTTGGCCGTCTTGCGCCGCGAGGAGCTGGTGGAGACCCGCCGCGACGGCAAGCAGGTCTACTACCGCATTGCCAGCCAGCAGGCGCTGGCGGTGATCGAGACCTTGTACCGGCTGTTCTGCGCGGAGCAACCGACATGATCGACTGGACGCATTTCACCCTGTGGAGCGCCCTGGCCGGTGGCGCGCTGATCGGTCTTTCGGCCGGGCTCTATGCCGTGCTCGAGGGTCGTGTCGCCGGCATCAGCGGCCTGCTCGGCGGGTTGTTCAAAGGCGCCGGCTGGAAGGGCGAAGGGCTGTTCTTCCTGCTCGGAATACTGGCGGCGCCGTTGTTGTGGACGGTGCAGCGCCCACTGCCGGAAATCCGTTTCGACGCGGGATGGATGACGCTGGTGGCGGCGGGACTTCTGGTCGGTGTCGGCAGCCGTTTGGGTTCCGGCTGCACCAGCGGGCATGGCGTCTGCGGTTTGTCGCGGCTGTCCGGTCGCTCGCTGGTGGCGACGCTGTGTTTCATGGGCACCGGCTTTGCCACTGTGTTTGTCGCGCGTCATCTGCTGGGGAATGGAGCATGAGCCGCATCGTCGCTTTGCTGGCCGGGCTGTTGTTCGGTTTCGGCCTGCTGCTGGCCGGCATGGCCAACCCGGCCAAGGTGCTGGGCTTACTCGATCTCGCCGGGCAGTGGGACCCGTCGCTGGCGCTGGTAATGCTCGCCGCCATCACGGTTGGTCTACCGTTCTTCACTTGGGCGCGCCGGCACGATCACGCGTTGCTGGGCGGCGTGATGCAGTTGCCGCAGCGCCGCGACCTGGATGGCCGGCTGGTCGGCGGCAGCCTGCTGTTCGGGGTTGGCTGGGGGATTGCCGGCATCTGTCCGGGGCCGGCTCTGGTGACCTTTGCTGCCGGCTACTGGCAGGGTGCATTGTTCTGCCTCGCCATGCTGGTGGGGATGGCGGGCTACGAATGGAAAGTCGAGACCAGCAGGAGACCCGTATGAGCGGCACCATCCAGCACTTCTTCGATCCGGCCACGTCCACCTACAGTTATGTGGTGGCAGATCACAGCACCGGGCGCTGCGCCATCATCGACCCCGTGCTGGACTACGATGCAGCTGCCGGCCGCGTTGGCAACGCTGGCGCCCGCCAGATACTCGAGTACGTTCGCGAACAGGCGCTTACGGTGGAGTGGTTGCTGGAAACCCATCTGCATGCCGATCACCTGTCGGCGGCGGCCTGGCTCAAGAGCGAGCTGGGCGGCCAACTGGCCATCGGATCGAGCATCGCCCAGGTGCAGCGCACCTTCGCCGGGCTGCTCAACCTGGGCGAGGATTTCCCCTGCGACGGCAGCCAGTTCGACCACCTGTTCGAAGACGGCGAGCGCTTCTGCATCGGTGAACTGCAGGCCCAGGCATTGCACACACCCGGCCACACCCCCGCCTGCATGACCTACCTGATCGGTGATGCGGCGTTCGTGGGCGACACCCTGTTCATGCCCGACTACGGCACCGCCCGTTGCGACTTCCCCGGCGGCGATGCGCGGCAGTTGTACCGCTCGATCCAGCGACTGTTCGCCTTGCCGGACGAGACGCGGCTGTTCATGTGCCACGACTATCTGGCGCCGGGACGCAACGAGCACCAGCACGAGACCACTGTGGCGCGCGAGCGTGAGGCGAATGTCCATGTGCACCAAGGGATTGGCGAGGAGGCGTTCGTTGCCATGCGTAACGAGCGCGATGCCACGCTGCATGCGCCAGCGCTGATCTGGCCGTCGATCCAGGTGAACATGCGTGGTGGGGCGCTGCCGGAGGCGGAGGGAAACGGGGTGCGTTACCTGAGGATTCCGCTGGACCGGATGTAACGGGTTCGCGTGCCATAACGATGGCGTCCGCTCGCTCCTACGGGAGGCATGTACGATCAGCTCTTCGTAGGAGCGAGCTTGCCCGCGAACAACGCCGGGAAGGGCGCTACAGCAACAGACTCCGAATATCCCCCAGCACTTCGCCCAGCCGGCGGGTGAACCTGGCCGCCGCCGCGCCGTTGATCACCCGGTGGTCATAGGATAGCGACAACGGCAGCAGCAGCCTGGGCTGGAAGGCCTTGCCGTCCCAAACGGGCTGGATCGCTGCCTTGCTTACGCCGAGGATTGCCACTTCCGGCGCGTTGACGATGGGCGTGAACCCGGTACCGCCGATGTGTCCGAGGCTGGAGATGGTGAAGCAGGCACCCTGCATCGCGTCGGCGGAGAGTTTCTTGGTCCGTGCCTTCTCCGCCAGTTCGGCCGCTTCGAGGGCGAGTTGCAGCAGCCCTTTCTGGTCGACGTCGCGGATAACCGGCACCAGCAGGCCGTCCGGAGTGTCCACGGCAAAACCGATATGCACGTACTTCTTGCGGATCAGCGCCTTGCCGCTGGGGGCGAGCGAGCTGTTGAAGTCGGGCAGCTCGCGCAGCAGGTGGGCGCAGGCCTTGAGCAGAATCGGCAGGATCGTCAGCTTGGTTCCGGCCTTTTCCGCTGCTGCTTTCTGATCGATGCGGAAGGCCTCCGCCTCGGTGATGTCGGCGGACTCGAACTGGGTCACGTGGGGCACGTTCAGCCAGCTGCGGTGCAGGTTGCTGGCGGCGACCTGCATCAGGCGGGTCATCGCCACTTCCTCGGTTTCACCGAACTTGCTGAAATCGATTTCCGGGATCGGCGGGATGCCCGCGCCGCCGCTTGCGCCGGCGGGCGCGCCGGACTTGCTGCGTTGCAGCTGCTCCTTCACGAAGGCCTGCACGTCGTCCTTGAGAATGCGGCCCTTGGGCCCGGTGCCGGTGACTTGCGCCAGGTCGACACCGAATTCGCGGGCGACCATGCGCACGGCGGGGCCCGCGTGCACCTTGGTGCCGTCGCGGCTGGGCGCGCCCACCGGGGCGACGTCCGGCGCCCTGGGCGGTTCGGCTTTCGCCGCTGGCGCAGCGGCTGGTTTTTCTGCGGCGGCTGCGGGAGCCACCGCTGCGCCCGCCACTTCCAGGTCGAGTATCTCGTCGCCTTCCTTGAGGGTGTCGCCGATCTTCACCTTGATGGCCTTCACTACCCCGGCCTTCGGCGCGGGGATCTCCATGCTGGCCTTGTCGGACTCCAGCGTCAGGAGGCTCTGGTCAGCCTCGATGCGGTCGCCGACCTTGACCATCAGGTCGATGACGTTGCCCTGGCCGTTGCCGATATCCGGCACGCGGATGGTCTCCACGCCGCCACTGGCAACCGGCGAGGGTGCCGGCTTCTCTTCCTTCGCAGGAGCCGGGGCAGAGGCGGGCGCCGCCGCGGCCGGCGTGTTCGCCGTCGCAGCGCCGCCCTCGGTTTCCAGTTCGAGGATGTCGTCGCCTTCCTTGAGGGTGTCGCCGATCTTCACCTTGATCGCCTTCACTACCCCGGCCTTCGGCGCGGGGATCTCCATGCTGGCCTTGTCGGATTCCAGCGTCAGGAGGCTCTGGTTGGCCTCGATGCGGTCGCCGACCTTGACCATCAGTTCGATGATCTCGCCCTGGCCATTGCCGATGTCCGGCACCTTGATGGTTTCCACGCCGCCAACGGAAGACGCAGGTTGAGGCGCCGGCCCGGCGGCGGGTTGGGGTTCCTCGGCGGCAGGTTGGGCCGGTTCCTCGGCCTTGGCTTCGGCGGCGCCGCCTTCGGCCTCGAATTCGAGGATTTCATCGCCCTCCTTGAGGGTATCGCCGATCTTCACCTTGATCGCCTTCACCACGCCCGCTTTCGGCGCGGGGATCTCCATGCTGGCCTTGTCGGACTCCAGCGTCAGCAGGCTCTGGTCGGCTTCGATGCGGTCGCCGACCTTGACCAGCAGTTCGATGACTTCGCCCTGGCCGTTGCCGATGTCGGGTACGCGAATGGTCTCGCTCATCGTGCCTCTCCTCAGCAGTCCAGCGGGTTGGTTTTTTCCGGGTCGAGGCCGAACTTCGCGATGGCCTCGGCTACCACTTTCGGCTCGATGTCGCCGCGATCGGCCAGGGCCTCCAGCGCGGCGAGCACCACCCAGTGGCGATCCACCTCGAAGAAGTGGCGCAGCTTGGCGCGGGTGTCGCTGCGGCCGAAACCGTCGGTGCCGAGCACCTTGTATTCCTTGGTCGGCACCCACTGGCGAATCTGGTCGGCGTAGACCTTCATGTAGTCGGTGGACGCCACCACTGGCCCGCGCCGCCCGCCCAGGCATTGCTCGACATAGCTGGACCGTGGCTTCTGTCCTGGATGCAGGCGGTTCCAGCGCTCCACCGCGAGTCCGTCGCGACGTAGTTCGTTGAAGCTGGGCACCGACCAGACGTCCGCACCGATACCGAAGTCGTCACGGAGGATTTTCGCCGCCGCTTCCACCTCGCGCAGGATGGTGCCCGAGCCGAGCAACTGCACATGGTGCGCGGCGGCACGCTTGTCCTCGTCGAGGAGGTACATGCCCTTGATGATGCCTTCCTCGGCGCCCTTGGGCAGCGATGGGTGAGGGTAGTTCTCGTTCATCACGGTGATGTAGTAGAAGACCTCCTGCTGCTCTTCCATCATCTGCCGCACGCCTTCATGGATGATCACCGCCAGTTCGTAGGAGTAGGTCGGGTCGTAGGTGCGGCAGTTGGGGATGACCGAGGCCAGCACATGGCTGTGGCCGTCCTCGTGCTGCAGGCCCTCGCCATTGAGCGTGGTGCGCCCGGCGGTGCCGCCCAGCAGGAAGCCACGCGTCAGGCTGTCACCGGCCGCCCAGGCCAGGTCGCCGATGCGCTGGAAGCCGAACATTGAATAGAAGATGTAGAACGGCAGCATCGGCTGGCGGTAGTTGCTGTAGGCAGTGCCGGCGGCGATGAAGGACGACATGGCACCGGCCTCGGTAATGCCTTCCTCCAGAATCTGGCCCTTCTTGTCCTCGCGATAGAACATCAGCTGTTCCTTGTCGACCGGCTCGTACAGCTGGCCCACCGAGGAGTAGATGCCGAGCTGGCGGAACATGCCTTCCATACCGAAGGTGCGTGCCTCGTCGGGAATGATCGGCACGATGCGCTGGCCCAGCTCCTTGTCCTTCACCAGCTGCGAGATGATCCGCACGAAGGCCATGGTGGTGGAAATCTCGCGGTCGCCGGAGCCATCCAGCAGTGCCCTGAGTGTTTCCAGCGGCGGCGCCGGGATACGCTGGCTGTTGCCGTGGCGATGGGGCATGAAGCCGCCCAGGGCGGCGCGGCGCTCCTTCAGGTAGCGCGCTTCGGCGCTGCCCTCGTCGGGGCGGTAGAAGGGCAGCTTGGCCAGGTCCGCGTCCTTGATCGGGATGTCGAAGCGGTCGCGGAAGGCGCGCAGGCTGTCCACGTCGATCTCATGGATGTTGTGGGCGATGTTCTTCGCCTCGCCGGTGCCGGTGCCGTAGCCCTTGATGGTCTTGGCCAGCACTACGCTGGGCTGGCCCTTGTGGTTCACCGCCGCGTGGTAGGCGGCGTAGACCTTGTAGGGATCGTGGCCGCCGCGGTTGAGCTTCCAGATTTCCTCGTCGGAGAGATCCTTGACCATCTCCAGCAGCTCCGGCCGCGCGCCGAAGAAGTGCTCGCGGACGAAGGCACCGTCCTTGGCCTTGTAGTTCTGGTAGTCGCCGTCCACCGCCTCGTCCATGCGCGCCTGCAGCAGTCCGGCGGTGTCCTTGGCGAACAGCGGGTCCCAGAAACGCCCCCAGATGACCTTGATCACGTTCCAGTTAGCGCCGCGGAACACGCCTTCCAGCTCCTGGATGATCTTGCCGTTGCCGCGCACCGGGCCGTCCAGGCGCTGCAGGTTGCAGTTCACCACGAAGATCAGGTTGTCGAGCTTCTCGCGCCCGGCCAGGGAAATTGCGCCGAGGGATTCCGGCTCGTCGGTCTCGCCGTCACCCAGGAAGCACCAGACCTTCTGCTTGCCGGCGGGAATGAAACCACGGCTCTCCAGGTACTTCATGAAGCGCGCCTGGTAGATCGCCTGGATCGGCCCCAGGCCCATGGACACGGTGGGGAACTGCCAGAACTTCGGCATCAGGCGCGGGTGCGGATAAGAGGAAATGCCCTTGCCGTCGACCTCCTGGCGGAAGTTCTCCAGTTGCTCGTCGGTGAGCAGGCCTTCGATGTAGGCGCGGGCATAGAAGCCCGGCGAGGCGTGGCCCTGGAAGTAGATCAGGTCGCCGGCGTGCTCCTCGGTGGGGCCATTGAAGAAGTAGTTGAAGCCGATGTCGTAGAGGGTCGCCGAGGATGCGAAGGTGGAGATGTGCCCGCCCAGCGACGGGTCCTTGTGGTTGGCGCGCATCACCATGGCCAGTGCGTTCCAGCGCACCAGCGAACGGATGCGCCGCTCCATGAACAGGTCGCCCGGCATGCGGGCCTCATGGCCCACGGGGATGGTGTTGCGGTAGGGCGTGGTGATGGCGTAGGGCAGTTGCGTGCCGGTTCGGCTGGCCAGCTCGCCTAGGCGAGTCATCAGGTAGTGGGCGCGCTCTTCGCCTTCTTTTTCCAGTACGGATTCCAGCGCGTCCAGCCATTCCTGGGTTTCGACGGGGTCGATATCGTGCATGGTCAGGGGTCCTGGTTACGGGGTCGGCTTTACGCAATGCCGGCTCCGGGCCAGGTGATCCATCGGGTTGGCGCAGTGGGCGGTAACCCTCGTGAGGCCGCCGCGCTGCCGCCGGCACGCGCGTGTGGCTATAGAGCTTAGACAGCTCTGGCGCCAGTGCTCGCCCGGTTGGTCGAGTCAGGACGTCGCAGGGGGCTCTTTATCAGAGCTTGGCACGCACTAATCAGAGCCTGCTGCTTGCTGCATCACGCCGCAGGTCGTCGCCACGACTCCACTGTGCGGTAACCAGCCGGTCGCGCCCGGCCTGCTTGGCCCGGTAGAGCAGGCGATCCACCGCCGCGACGAAGTCCAGCGGACGGTCACTGGAAGAGGGCACGGCGGTGCCGACGCCCAGGCTGATGGTGAGCATATCGGAGACAGCGGACTTCTCATGGGCTATGCGCTGCTCACGCAGCACACTGCGACAACGCTCGGCGATCTGCCGCGCGGCCTCGCTGTCGGTCTCCGGCAGCACCAGCACGAATTCCTCGCCACCGAAGCGCGCGATGAAGTCCCTGGGTCGATGCAGAGCGCCGGCCAGCGCCTTGCCGACGCCGCGCAGGCAGTCGTCGCCCTGGATGTGCCCGTAGTGATCGTTGAACTGCTTGAAGTAGTCGATATCCAGCAGCACCAGCGAAATTGGCTGGCCGCTTCGCTGGGCGCTGCCCCATTCGGTGTCCAGCACCGAATCGAACATGCGTCGGTTGGCCACGCCGGTCAGGCCGTCCTTGTACGAATACTCCTCCAGCTGGCGCTGCAGCATGATCAGCTGCTCTTCGGCGCGCTTGCGCTCGCTGATGTCGAACATGAAGCCGACCAGCGAATCCACCTCGCCGTTGTCGTCGCGCACCACGTGCACCACATCGCGGATCCACACGTAGTCACCGGAGGAGGTGAGGGCGCGGTAGTCCGCCTCGTGGTCGGTGCCCTCGCGGGACTGCGACACGCAGAAGTTCACCACGCGCTCGCGATCCTCCGGGTGCATGCGCTCAGCCCAGTCGTTGGCGCTGACCCAACTGGCCTGGCTCCAGCCAAGGAGATCTTCGATCTGCGGGCCGATGTAGGCGAACGTCATGGATCGCCAGTCGATTTTCCACGGGATGGCGCGGGTGGATTCGAGGAGGGTCTGGTAGACGGGATTTTCCGGGGAGGCGTCGTACGGCATGGCGGCGGCTCTCTGATGGCACTGTGCCTTGTTCTATCACATTGCGATGAGCGAAAACCGTTGAATCTCGCCAGCTGTAGCCCGGAAAGCGGCGAGACGACAGGCGGTCGTTTTTCACAGAGACGGATTCTTCAGCAATTCATAACGGGTTCTTCACGAATCCGGGGATAGGGTTTGATCGCCCGCCATCTGACAACCCCGCAGTGCGATGGTCATCCCAGGGAAGGGTCGGGCCTCCCTCCTTTTTTCGGGGGAAACGGATGCGGATCCATTCCCTGTAGCGGCCCAAACCATGCCCATCCCGAAATTCATCAGATCACTGTCCCGCGGCTGGTTGGCCTTGCTCGCGATTCTTCCGGTGATTGCCCTGCTCAGCGGTTTTCTGCCGCTGGATTTCTCGCGGCCGACGCCGCTGGTGGGCGATGCCCAGCGCCAGGCCGAGTTGCGCGAGCATTGGCAGAACGGCGACCTGATCGTTCTGGTGCGCCATGCCGAACGCTGCGACCGCTCAAGCGCGCCGTGCCTGGCCGACGCCAGCGGCATCACCGTGCGTGGCGGGCAGAGCGCCCATGAGATCGGCCAGGACTTCGCCGCCCTCGGCCTGGCCAACGCCGACATCCTCAGCAGCGACCAGCTGCGCGCCGTGCAGACCGCCTCGTCGATGTTCGGCCGCATGCCGCAGGAGCAGTCCTGGCTGTACAAGTGTGAAGGCTCGATGCTGGAACAGGCGCTCCAGCACAAGATCGCGCACCGCAACCTGATCCTGGTGACTCACAGTGAGTGCATCGAGGACTTGGAGCACTCAGTGAGCGTTAATGACCCGGCCACGCCGGATTACGCCTCGACGCTCTTCGTGCTCAGTGAGAAGGACCAGACGCCGCGCCTGCTGGGCTATCTGGAGGCCGATCAGTGGCCGCTGAACGTCAGCGGGCGCTGACCTGGCTGGGCGTGGCGCCCAGTCGGTAACGCTGCAATTCCTCTGATGTCAGCACACGCATGCGCTGCGGATCGATGGCCTGCATGGTATCGGCCAGTTCCAGCGGAATATCCATGTCGCGGAAATACGTACGGGCGTTGTAGCTGCCTGCCGCCTGCGACGAATCGCCAGCGGGGTAGTAAGGGCGATGCAGGCCCACATAGCCGCGCACCGTGCGGTGCTTGCCGGCGGCCAGCAGGTAGACGCAGGAGCCCTGACAGACGCTGTTGGTCGGCACCAGGGTCTCGAAGCCGGACTCGCGCAGCAGGCGGCCCATCTTGATCGATTCGGCGGCGCTGCCCCCGATGCTGTCCAGCAGCGCCACCTTGCGGGCGAACTTGCCCGGGTTGGCCATCAGCCCCTTGAACAGGCGCTCGTAGTCGCCCGGAGCGATTTCCTCGCTGATCCGTACTGCCAGTACTTCGCCCACCTTGGAATGCTGCACGGGCTTCACCTCGACCTGGGCGAAGGCAAGGCCGGAGGACAGCGCAAGGGTGCAAAGCAGGGCAGCGCGAAGCATGGGGGTAAATCCTGTACGGGCGTCTTATAGGAAGGCGCTGACGATACCCTGATACGCGGCGTCCGTCAGCCTGTCAGCTGGCCTTCAGGCAGGTACGCAGCAACCGGCGCGCCGACTTGTTGATCCGGCGGCGCTCCAGTTCTTCGGGAGCGAACCAGCGGCAGTCGGCGATCTCGTTCAGGGGCGTGGGCTGCTGCGCCGGGTTGACCGGCGTCTCGAACACGTAGTGCAACGTCTGGTACAGCTCCAGCGGCGCGACATAGTTCATCTGCTCGATGGCCAGCCCGGTTTCCTCTATCAGTTCGCGGATTGCGGCTTGGCCGGGGCGTTCGTCGGCCTCGATGCGGCCGCCGGGCAGGTTCCATTTCGACTTGGATTTGCGGACGAAGAGAATCTTGTCGTCGAGGCGGCAGATGACCGTTGCACGCTCTTTCAGATTCTTAGCCATACCGGCTGCTCCTCGACAATCTTCCAACAGTATTCAAGGTAGACATTAATCAGATATTTCCAACCAGATGAACTGGTTACGGCGTTTATTTCGACAAATGGTAAGGGTTGGTCGCTGAAAAGGTATGTCAGGCCTTTCTTAAGAAAGGTCCGTCCTATTCCCGACTTGTATTTCCTGCAGAGTCGACCTGTGCCTTGGGCCGAAAGTGCGAATTTTCTGTCAGGCCTAAAGGACTTCCGCTTAGGACATATCGCTCTTCTCGAACTCCTCACCCAGAAAATCCAGCAAGGTTCGTACCGACGGCAGCAGCCCGCGCCGTGAAGGGAACACCGCGTGGACCACCCCGGTGCGCGGCGCCCAGTCCGGCAGTAGATTCACCAGCTTGCCGTCATTCAGGTCCTCACATACCACCACGGCGGGCATGTGCACCGCGCCGGCGCCGGCCAGCGCGGCTTGGCGCAGCGCGACCAGATCGTCGGTGACCATTCGCGGCTGGTAGCGCACCTGCGCGCTGGCGCCCTTGGGGCCGTCCAGCTGCCAGCTGTACTCGCGCTGCACCACGCCCCAGTGCAGCGTCGGCAATGCCGCCACATCGGCGGGCGTCGGCCTGTCCGGCAAGCGCTCGCGCAAAGCCGGGGCGCCCACCACACGCTGGCGGCTTTCGCCCAGCACCTTCATCACCAGATCACTGCTTTCCAGCGGCGGGAAACGCACTCGCAGGGCGATGTCGATGCCTTCCTGGATCAGGTCCACCTGGCGGTTGGTGCTCTGTACATGCAGCTCCACCAGTGGGTACTGCACCATGAAGCGCGCCAACATAGGGCCCACCCAGAAATTCAGCAACGCCGTGGGGCAGCTCAGGTTCACTACTCCGCGCGGCTCGGAACGGTGCTGCTCGACGGCCTCGGTGGCCGCCGCCGCTTCCACCAGCATCGCCACGCAGTGCCGGTAGAACACCTGGCCGATCTCGGTCACCGAGAAGTGCCGCGTCGAACGCTGGATCAGCCGCACGCCCAAGCGCTCTTCCAGCGCGGCGATACGCCGGCTCAGCTTCGACTTGGGCTCGTCCAGGGCGCGGCCGGCGGGGGTGAAGCCGCCATGTTCCACCACCTGGGCGAAGTAATAGAGGTCGTTTAGATCGTCCATTCCATTGTTCCTCTAGTGGAACACTGATACTAATTTTTGCCGTCTACCGGCGCAATTGTTCCATCCGTATCGTGGCCTACATGCACAACAGGAGGTACCCATGAAACAGATTCTTGGCATCTACAGCGCCGCTCGGCCGCACTGGGTCGGTGACGGTTTTCCGGTTCGCACGCTGTTTTCCTACGACAGCCTGGGCGAGCACCTCAGCCCCTTCCTGCTGCTCGACCATGCCGGCCCCCACGCTTTCGGCCCCACCACGGTGCGCCGTGGCGTCGGCCAGCACCCGCACCGGGGCTTCGAGACCGTGACCCTGGTCTATGAGGGCGAACTGGAACACCGCGACTCCAGCGGTGGTGGCGGCCGCATCGGCCCCGGCGACGTGCAGTGGATGACTGCCGGTGACGGCATCCTCCACGAGGAATACCACTCGCCGGATTTCGCCCGCAGCGGCGGCAACCTGCACATGGTCCAGCTCTGGGTGAACCTGCCGGCCCGCCACAAGCGCACCGCGCCGGCTTACCAGACGCTGCTGGCCGGCGATGTCCCGAGCATCGAACTGGCCGACGGCGCTGGCCGCCTGCGGGTGATCGCCGGTGACTACGCCGGCCATGCCGGTCCGGCGCACACCTTCAGCCCGCTGGATGTCTGGGACCTGCGCCTGCAGCCCGGCTGCCCGCTGGAGCTGGCCGTCAAGGCGGAGCGCAACACCGCCCTGGTGGTACTGCGCGGCAACGTCCGGCTGGGGAGCGGCGAAACCCTGCGCGAAGGCCAGCTGGCGCTGTTCGACTGGCGCGGCGACAGCCTGCAGCTGGAAGCCGAGAGCGATGCCCTGGTGCTGCTGCTCAGCGGCGAGCCGCTGAACGAGCCCATCGTCGGCTACGGCCCCTTCGTGATGAACAGCGAAAGCGAAATCCAGCAGGCCATTGCCGACGTCCAGAGCGGACGTTTCGGACAGATGACCCGCTGATGTCACACCCCCGACTCAGGCGTCGCCTAGTCTGGATGAACGCCCGCGCAGGAGGCGCGGGCTTTATGGGCCGGATGCCCTTTGTGGAGACCCCAAAATGAGCCACTTCAACCAGATTGCCAACTTCAACGGCCAGCGCCCGGTGATCGATCCCGACGACACCGCCATGCTCCTCATCGACCATCAGAGTGGGCTGTTCCAGACGGTCAAGGACATGCCCATGACCGAGCTGCGCAACAACGCCATCACCCTGGCAAGGATCGCCACGCTGGCAAGAATCCCGGTGATCACCACCGCCTCGGTGCCGCAGGGCCCCAACGGCCCGCTGATCCCGGAAATCCACGAGGCCGCGCCGCATGCACAATACGTGGCGCGCAAGGGCGAGATCAACGCCTGGGACAACCCCGAATTCGTCGCCGCCGTCGAGGCCACCGGCAAGAAGACCCTGGTCATCGCCGGCACTATCACCAGCGTCTGCATGGCCTTCCCGGCGATTGCCGCAGTCAACGCGGGCTACAAGGTCTTCGCCGTGATCGATGCTTCCGGCACCTACTCCAAGGCCGCGCAGGAAATCACCCTGGCCCGTGTCGTCCAGGCCGGCGTGGTGCCCATGGATACCGCCGCCGTCGCCTCGGAAATCCAGCGCACCTGGAACCGTCCCGACGCCGCGCAATGGGCGGAGGCCTACAGCCTGATCTTCCCGCATTACCGTCTGCTGATCGAAAGCTACACCAAGGCCCAGCAGGTAGTGACCGAACACGAGGTGCTGGACTCCCAGCGCTGATCCAACCCCGCCCGGCTCCGGTCGGGCTATCACTGCAACGAGGAAACGCCATGAGCAAGCCCTACGTCCGTCTCGACAAGACCCAGGCCGCCGTACTGCTGGTCGATCACCAGGCCGGTCTGCTCTCGCTGGTGCGCGACATCGAACCGGACAAGTTCAAGAACAATGTCCTGGCCCTGGCCGACCTGGCCAAGTATTTCAAGCTGCCGACCATTCTCACCACCAGCTTTGAGAACGGCCCCAACGGCCCGTTGGTCCCCGAGCTGAAAGACCTGTTCCCCGACGCGCCCTACATCGCCCGCCCGGGCAACATCAACGCCTGGGACAACGAGGACTTCGTCAAGGCGGTGAAGGCCACCGGCAAGAAACAGCTGATCATCGCTGGCGTGGTCACCGAGGTCTGCGTGGCCTTCCCGGCGCTGTCGGCGCTGGAAGAGGGCTTCGACGTGTTCGTCGTCGCCGACGCCTCCGGTACTTTCAACGAGGTCACCCGTGACGCCGCCTGGCGTCGCATGGAAGCCGCCGGCGCGCAGATGATGACCTGGTTCGGCGTGGCCTGTGAGCTGCACCGCGACTGGCGTAACGATATCGAAGGCCTTGCTGCGCTGTTCTCCAACCACATTCCCGATTACCGCAACCTGATCACCAGCTACAGCACGCTCACTGCCAAGTGAGGCTCTGCTGCCGGGTCGGCGCGTCGATGCCGGCCCGGCTGCGGACCTTATCCTTCCAGCGGCCCTGCCTTGCACTCGGGCGCTCCAGGGCCAGCTCGTAAAGCGCGGGCTTCCCTGGCCAGTGGGGCCAAAGCCGAGGCGAAGCGGGCGGTGACGCGGATGGGGCCGCAAGGCTGATGGCTCGTGGGGCTTTTCGGTTGGTGACGGCGGGACGTCGCCGACAGGATGAAATGGATCTCATCCTTTCGCCCCAAATCTGGGAGTGAATGCGGTGCAAAGGCGGACGCTGGCCAGGCTGCGCCGGGGCGGACGGGTCCTGGCGCCAGCGCGACTGGGTTAGGCCTTCGCGGCGCCAGGAGCTGGAGCCACATTGGGGACCTGGAACCGGCACTTGCGGGCGGCCCTTGCAGCGGCTGCAGTGCGTTCGCCATAGGGTTTGCCGATGTCTTCGGCGCTGGTCGACGCCCCGATCATCATCGATATGAATGATGACCGGAGCCTCTGGGAAGTTCAGGCTCAGTCACTGACCGCTCCGCCTCATTTCAAGGAAGAGACCATGCACAATCCATTGGGCTTACTGGGCATTCTTCTGATCAGCCAGGCCGTGGCGTTCGAAATCCATCCCGTCAGCTGGAGAGGAGGAGCGAATGACTACGACTCCAGCGCGGTTCAGTTGGAATTCCGCGCCGATGCGAGCGCCGCTCAGTGCCATCTGCGTTCCTACATCCTCGACAGCCGAAATCAGGCCATCCACGAGATCATCACCCGGCAGGCCTACCAACCGGCTTACGCGAAAGTCCTTCGGGGCAGGACCTGGCTCCTGCCGTTGCTGGGCGGCGTGGAGTGGAACGATGACCCCGAAGAGCTGACGCGCAAAGCTTGGCACTACAACGGCGCGAGTCATATCTTGCTGTTCAAGGCTCATGAGGAAAATGCCGGTCGGCCCAATACGCTGACCCGTCGCGTGCACCATGGCGATCTGCAATTCCTTCATTCGATGCGGGCTGCGGATGAGTCCGACGCGCAAGCCAGAGCAAAGATGTATCGGTGGCTGGAATACACCTACCGGGTCGCGATCGGGAAGGTGCCGGCTAACACCGTTCGCAAGTCAACGCCCTACCACGAGTTCTTCGGCAAGGTCGGCTGCTCTCGCAATCCGCAGTTGGCCGATCCCAGCGACTGCACGGTGCTCGATGTTTTCGACATGAAGCACATGTATCGCCAGGGCGATCAGGAAGAAAACCTGCGATCGCTGGCTGCAGGGGCGATCGCCCACCTGATCCAGGACAGTTACAGCGCGAGCCACACGCTGCGCGAGAATGGCACCGGCAGGCTGCTGCAGCTGTATACGTACGATGCCGAGAACCAGAAGTCACATTGTGAAAAGGATGGGGCCTACGAGAGCAACCGGGCTGGCATCGACATGGCTCGGGCAATGACTACCGAGTTGCTGGGCTACGTTCACCGACGGGAAAGCTGGGAAAAGGCCTCAGCTTTTTTCTACCAAACCCTGGGCGCCCCCGATGCTGGCCCGGCCACGACGGAGCGTCGGGCCGGAGCCGTCACCGATACCTGGGTGAGCATCACGCGGTGAGTGCCCGCGCCCGGCTGGATCAGAGAATCGAGAAGTTGTAGCTGACGATCAGTCGCACCTCATCCACGTCGCGCGCCGACTGTTCGTAGTTGGTGCGGTAGGTGGCGTTGCGCAGGCGCAGGCTGAGGTCCTTGAACGTGCCGGTCTGGAGCACGTACTTGAACTCCACGTCACGCTCCCATTCCTTGCCCTCGTTGCCGTTGGCCAGGGCGATGTGGTCGCCGTTGACGTAGCGGGTCATGAAGCTCAGGCCGGGCACGCCGACGCTACGCAGGTCGAAGTCGTAGCGCAGTTGCCAGGAGCGCTCCTGGGCGTTGGCGAAGTCGTTCACCTGCACGTAGTTGGCGAGGTAGGGGTTGCTGCCGTCGAGGTAGGGCATGGAGCTGTCGCCGCTCATGCGCTGCCAGCCGGCGCTGAAGATGTGGCCGCTCTGGGCGTAGGACAGCAGTAGGCTGAGGGCGCGGTTGTCGATCTCGCCAGCGCGGGCCGAGCCGTCGTCGTCGCTGTCGAACCAGCGCAGGTCGGCCGTGACCTTGCCGGCGCCCAACGCCTGCTTGCCGACGATGCCGACGTAGCGCTGGCGGTAGACGTTCTCCAGCCCGCCCTGGGCGTATTGCAGCAGGAGCTGGTCGTTAACCTGGTAGTCGGCCTGGTAGGAGTCGAAGCGGTTGCCGGTGGTGTCGCAGGCGTAGCGCTTGTTCTTGCAGTTCAGGCGCACGTCCTGGGCATCGGTGGAGTCGCGCGCGGTGTAGCGCTCCAGGCGCGTGGCAGTGAGCTTGAGGTGGGCGATTTCCTCGCTGGTCAGCTGCGCTCCATGGAACATGTTGGGCAGCAGGCGGCCGTCGTTGTACTTGAGCAGCGGCATGTCCGGCAGCATCGCGCCGTACTTGAACTGGGTGTGGGAGACGCGCAGCTTGCCGGTGACGCCGGCTTTGGCGTACTGGTCTTCGGAGTGACGCGGGTCGTGACCGCTGGAGGGCAGCAGGCCGCTGTTGCTGTCGGCGGGGCTGGAGTCGAGTTTCATGCCGAGCATGGCCAGGGCGTCGACACCGAAGCCGACGGTGCCTTCGGTGTAGCCCGACTGCAGGTTGAGAATGAAACCCTGCGCGGTTTCCTCGCGCTTGGAGGCACCCTGCGGGTTGGCCGAGCTGCCGTCGCGGAAGTCGCGGTTGAAGTAGAAGGTGCGCGATTCCAGGCGCGCGCTGCTGTCCTCCAGGAAGTCGGCGCTGGCCGGGGCGGCGATGCCACCGAGCAGGGCGAGGGCGCTCAGGCGGGCGAGCGGGCTGGAGGATAGGGGGGAGGGCATGCGGTGACTCCGGGACGCTAAAAAAGCGCGCGAAGGTGTCACAGATGCGTGGTCGGGTCTTTGCGACCATGGTCTAGAACGCGGGTTCAGCGCTTCGAGATAGCAGCCGACAGTACCGTCCGACCATCGGCTGAAACCTTCGCGGCGCGCCCACGTCCACCGCCATACCATTGCCCGAATCGCTGGAGGTGAACATGAAAGGCCACGGTGAAATCAGCCAACGTCCCTCGGTCGCGCCCGAGCGCTGGCCGGCACAATCCGGTCCTGGCGCCAGTCGCGGCCTGCCGGGCTACCCGCAGCGCCCGGGGCCATCGGGCGGCTCGCGGCATATCGACCCTGAGCTGGGCTTCGACCCGGATTCGCCGGACCTCGCCGACCCGCAGATCGATCCGCCGCATCCACCGCACGTTCCTCAGGACGGCCCCGATCCGCAGGGCCAGCGGCGTGTTCCGGGGGACCGCTATCCGCCGTATTCGCGCCCGTGAGGCCTCGCGCTCAGAGCGCGTCGGACGCCTTGCACAGCCGGGTGTCCTGCAGGCTGCCGCTGAGGTTTCGACCATCACCCAGGCGCACCAGGCGCGCCAGGCACTGGCCGCTTTCCATCAGCAGCAGCTCGTAGTCCTGCCCGGCTTCGGGGGTGAAGGTCATCGATTGCTGGCAGCTGTACGAGTAGCCGCTGCTGACCATGCCCTTGCTCTGGAAGTTGACGGCGAACGGCTGGTTCGCTGGGATGTTCACCTCGCTGCTGGCGAAGCCGCCCTGGCCCAGTTGCTCGGCCTGGCGGCTGGTCGGCATGCCGAGGTTCTGGCCGTTGCGGCTGGCGAAACCGGATTGCGCCACGGCGATCACCCCGGCGCCAGCGCGGCGCCAGTCGATGCAGGCGCTGGCGGGTACACCGCGGGCCATGCCGTTGGTGATCACCCGTAGCCGCGCGGTGTCGCCGGTCGCGGGCGCGGAGTAAGGCGTGGAGTAGGACTGTACGTTGGCGAGGTTGCCGCAGCCGGCGAGCAGCAGCGCGGCCAGCGCGAGGCTGGCGGCGCGGGAGATGAGGGTGGCGTCCATGGGGATTCCTGGTCTCAGCGTTGTCCGGCGGCCTGGGGCGGCGCGCAGCAGTTGCGCGTATTGATGACCTTGCCGCGGCATGCGGGCAGCATGGGCGGGTTCTTGCACAGCAGGAAGTTGGCCGGCCGGGTGAAGTGGAAACCGCGGTCAAGCATGCACAGTTGCGCGGCGGCGATGTCGTTGAGCAGCATTTCGTCGACGGGCTCGATCACTGTGGTGTAGCCGCAGTTCTTCATGGCCTGCTGCACGCCCTGGCTGTCGGTGCCGGTTTGCGCCCACTGCGTGTAGGCGGGCGGACGCTGCGTGGCATTGGTCCCGGGCTTGCCGCCGGCCGCCTGGCAGGCGGGCAGTTGCGGGCTGGTGTCGCAGAGGGTGTAGCGATCCTGGTAGACGAACCCCTTGCCGAGCATGCATTGCTCGCCGCGGGCGTAGTCGTTGCTGGTGATGGTGGTGCTGTCGACGTAGGCGGCGTTCGGGAAACCGCAGTCCAGCAGGGCGTTGCGCACACCTTGCTGATCGACGCCGCCCCTGGCCCACAGCTCGTACAGAGGCGGAGCCGGCTGCAATGGCCGGGCCTGGCTGCACGCAGCCAGGAGGAGGCAGGGCAGGAGCAGCCCCAGGGCGCCATGGCGCATCAGCATGTCAGCGCTCTCATGGCGTCTGCGGGTAGGTTTTCACGGGCGTCAGCACCGGCTTCTGATCGGGCATGTCCTGCCAGAACTTCTGGCAGGCGGCGTCGCCGTTGCCATAGCAGTTGTGCACGGTGTACTTGCCGCCCGCCACGTTCTTGATCTCCTTGAGTGCATTGCTGTCCGCGGGGATGGTGCCTCCGGTGGCGGGGTTCCAGCCGATCCAGCCGCCCACCGGGTCAGTCTTGTGGTTCTGCAGCTGGACGACCATCTCGTTCTTCTTCTCGTCGCTCATCGCGTCGCGATTCTGCAGCATGGCCAGCAGGTCGTCAGCCTTGGCGGCGTTGTAGGCCGGGCCGTAGAAGTTGAGGGTCGTGTTGCTCAGGCTGCCGCTGGGGTCGGGCAGGCGGGCGATGGACTCCATGGCGTTGCCGGTGGTCATCGAGCCGCGGCTATGGCCATCGATGTGCAGACCGGTCTCGCCATAGCGCAACAGGGCTTCGCGGGTCTCGACGGTGGCGTTGGCCAGTCCCCAGAAGTCGTTCTCCAGGTACTTCTGATAGCCGGCGATGAGCAGCTCGGCGACGGAGTTGCTGGCATCGGGGAACCAGATGAAGTACTGCGGGCCGTCAGAGGTGCTGTGCTGCGCCGCGTATTTGGCCGCGCCGTCCTCGTCGTTGAAGATGCCGTTGTTGGCGATGTGCACGCGGCCGTCGGAGCCGGCCTGCAGGTTGGCTTTCTCGGTGTCGTTGAGCTCGCGACGCAGCGGTGCGCCGTTCTTGTCGCGCAGAACGTTGCCCTGGTCGTCGGTGAGGATGACGAACATCCGCGCCTTCTCCAGGAACATCTTGCGGTAGGCCTCGTCGGTGAACTGCACGGCCTGACGGTAGGTCTCGTTCTTGATTGCCTGCTCGGCTTCGGCGGTGCGGCGCATCTCGTCGACGTCCTGGCGCTCGGCGGCGGTATGGGCATTGGCGGTGTCGCGATTGAGGCCGGCGACGGTGTCAGCCGCGTTCTTGCCGGTGAGCTCCTGCTGCAGGGCGTCGTCGGTGATGACCACGGTGCCGGCGCTGATCGCGCTGCGGGTATCGCCCGAGGACGAGCCCGAATCCTTGCCCGAGTTCATCGCGTTGCCGACGATGGCCTTGCCGACGCCGTACTTGCCCTGGGTAACCATGTCGGTGCTGAGGTTGATACCGCTGCTGGTGGCCTTGGCGTCGGCCTGGTTGTGGATGTCTGACTGGGTCAGGGTGCCGGTGCTGAGCTGGTTGCGGCCGGCCGCGATAGCAGCGTCGCTGCTGGCGATCAGGCCGCCCTTGAGGTCGGTGTTGCCATTCACGCGGATGTCGAAGCCGCCGTCGCCGGCCTTGATTCCCGACTGCTCGGTGACGCTGGCGTAGTTGGAGTTCTGCTTGGCGGTGTTGCTGCTGACGCTGCCGCTGGAGGCGCCGTAGCAGAAGGGCGGGATACACAGGCTGACGCCCACGCCCTTGCTCGACTGCTTGGCGTCGTAGGTGCTGGTGTCCTGCAGGCTCTCGATGCTCAGGTTGCCGCCAACGTTGGCGGTGACCTGCGGTCCGCTGACCACCGCGCCGTGCAGCTGGGTATCACCACCCGATTGCAGATTGACCTGGCGGCCGCCGTCGACGTGGGTGTTGCTCCAGACCAGGTCCTTGCCGTCGGCGTTGCCCCGGCTCTGCGAGGCGCCGGCGTTGATGGTGAAGCCGTTCTGCGTGCCGCCCACGGCGAAGCCGATGCCGATGCTGGCGCTGCTGCCCTTGCTGGTGCTGTGCTGCTCCACGGTGTTCTTCGCTGCGAGCAGGGCGATATCGCCTTCGGCCTTGAGGTTGGCATCCCGCCCGGCGCTGATCTGACTGCCTTGCACGGTGATGTCGCTGTCTTTGCCGGCGCCGCTGGCGACGATGTTCACATCACGCCCGGCGCTCACGCTGGAGCCGGCCGCGGTGCTGCCGCGCTGTTCGCTGTGGCTCTCGTTCTTGCTCGCGCCAATGGAGATGCTGATGTTGATGCCGCCGGCCTGGGCCGGGTTGGCCATGACGGCGGAGGCGGCGCCGGCGCCTTCCAGCGCGACGTTGGCCGCGGCCAGCGCCTTCATGCGGTTATCGTCGGTGCGTTCGGCGGACTTCTTCATCTGCTGTGCGGTCTGCACGGCGGTGATGATCGGGTTGGTCAGCGTGACGGAGAGGCCGCTCTGCTTGAACTTGCTCTCCTGGGTACTGAGATGGGCGTTCTGCGCCTCGACGATCTCTACCGTGCGGCCTTCGATGTTCACGTCGCCGCTCGGTGCGCTGACCTTGCTGCCGACCTGGCGGTAGGCCTCGCCAGCCTTGATGTTGACGTTGCCGTTGATCGAGCCGACGGTGCTGGCCGCGGCGCTGTCGCCGTCGTCGGTGTTCTTCACCGATTGCTGCTGGCTGCCGATGGTGAAGCCGATTCCCCCGCCGCTGAACAGGCCGCTCTTCTTCTCGTCGCGGCTGTGCACTTCGTTGAGGTGGTCGGTGGCGGAGGCGATGGTGACGTTGTGGCCCGCCACCAGCGTGGTGTCGCCATTGGAGACTGCATTGCTGCCTTCAACCTTGAGGTCGTTGCCGGCGCTGACGTAGGTCGTCTCGCCACTGAAGGTGCTGCCCTGGGACAGAGTCTCGTTGACCGTGTCGCGGGTCACGATGGTCTTGGACGAGAACCAGCCGGTCTTGCTCTTGACCTTGTGCGCCTCGTCGGCCATGGCGCTGTTCTGGCTGGCGGTGAGGTTGACATCGTGGTCGGCGGAGGCCTGCACCGCGCCTTTTTCGCTGGTCACGCTGGCGCCACGGGCATTGAGGTCGTGGCCGGCGATCAGGCGCACGTCGCCTTGGCCCTGCACGCTGCTGCCCACTTCGCCGGCGCTGGACTCGTTGCGCCAGTTGCTGGAGTTCCAGGTCATGCTCTGCTGTTCCTGGACGGCCACGGTGCCCAGGTTGATATCGTTGCCGGCGCCGAGGGTGGTCTTGCCGCCTTCGCCGTTGTTGACCACCTGCGCGGCGTTGAGATTGAGGTCGCGGCCGGCAGTGGCGATCAGCTCACCGGCCGGGTCGGAGACGAACAGCCCGGCGACCCGTGACACGCGCGTGGCGCTACCCTGGGCACTCTGGGTGTCCTGGGTACTGGAGGTCAGGTTGATATCGCGGCCTGCCACGGCGGTGAGGCTGTGGCTAGCGTCGATCAGGCCGCCGAGGTTGTTCAGGTCGCCGCTGGCCTTCACGGCCACGTCGGTGCCGGTCAGGCGACCACCGAGGTTCTGGATATTCTCCGAGGTGATCGACAGCACGTTGCGCCCGGCGAGGGTGCCGCTGTTGACGAGGTTGTTCTGGATGTTCAGGTCCACGTTCTGCCCGGCCATCAGCGCGCCGGAGCCGTCGATGTCGCCCTGGCGAACACGCACATAGACCTGCGGCACCAGTGTCTGAGCCACGCTGCCATCGGGGAGGGTGACGTCCTTGGCCACCAGCCAGACGATGTCGCTGGTGAGTTGCGCCATCTGCTCGGGGGTGAGGGCGATACCGGGTACCAGGTTCCAGGCATTGGCGTAGGTCAGGCCATTATCCAGCAGGGCGCGGTACTGGATTTCGTCGTTGCCGTAGCCGTCGAGGAAGCGCCGGCCGGTAAGCTGGGCGATCTGTTCGCGGATCAGCTTCTGCTCGTAGAAGCCATCGCCCAGGCGCGTCAGGGTCAGGCCGGGGTTCAGGCTCAGGCGGTCGAGCATGTAATCCGAGGAGAGCCAGGCGCGATAGTTGGTGAAGCGCGGGTCACTTTCGATCAGGTAGCCGCTGGTGGCTTGCGGGTTGACGTGGAACAGGCTGTTGTCCGGCACGCGGGTGTCGATGCCGCCGGTGCGAATGCTCTCGGTGACGCCGGCGTTGTTCTTGGTCTGCACCGCGGTGACTTCCAGCACCGGGCTGATCACCCGGCCGTTGCCGACATTGACCTGGGCGCCGTTGGCGCCGGAGGCCGGCTGGTCGACGCGGCCCAGGTTGAGGTCGCCGACCTGGGTGCCGCTGCCGGCATGGGCGGTGTTCTGCTGGTAGGCGCCGGGCTTGAGGAAGATGTCGACGATGCTGGCGGCGGGGTTGTAGGCCGCGCCGTCGGCGCCCTGTTTGTCCCGGCCTTTTTTCTGGATGCGGTAGAAGTGGGTGACGATGCCGCTCTCGGTGGTGGTGCGCGCGCCAGGCGCCTCGTCGTTCTCCAGGCGGCCCAGGTTGCCGCTGATTGTGCCGCCGGCGATGATCCGGCTCTTGTCGTTGAGCGCGTCGGCGACGTCCAGGCGCAGGTTGCCGCCGGCGAGGATCTGCGCTGGATCGGAGCTGAGGATCTGGGTTTCGCGGGTCACCCGGGTATAGCTGTAGAGATTCCAGTCGTCGCGGATGCCTTCCGGAGTGACCAGGTGATCGACCTCGGAGTTGTAGATGGAAATCTGCTCCGGCTTGTAACGGGCAGTGGAGCCGGTGAGCTGGTACTCGAGGACGCTCTCGCGGCTGACTTCCACTTCCTGGGTGCTGAAGTGCTCGTTGGTGTTGCGCAGCACGGCGCTGGCCAGGCCCATCTCGCCCAGGGCCTCGATGGTGGCGCTGGCGTTGCGGATTTCACCGGCGCTGCCGGTGGCGTGGCCATTGGCGTCCAGCGCACCGCCGATGTAGAGATCGCCGGCGCTGAAGAGCAGGGCATGTTCGCGGTTGAGCAGCGAGCCGACACCGATGTCCAGACGGTTGCGCGCGGCAATTACCGCGGCCTTGCCGTCTTCCACGTCGTTGCGCAGGGTGCCGGCGGAGACCGACAGTTGGTCGCCATAGATGCGCCCGGTTCCCAGGTTGTTCAGGGCGCCGGCGTTGACGCGCGTGGTCTGGCCGTCGAGCAGGCCACGGTTGCTCAGAGTGCCGCTGGCGTCGACGGTCAGGGTGGTGGCGCTGAGCTCGCCGTTGGCGCTGTTGTTCACGTCTCCGGCGCGGACTTTCAGTGCCTGCCCGGCGACCAGTCGGGCCTGGTTTTCCAGGTTGCCGGCGGTCTGCAGGTCGATGGTGCCGTTGGCCTGCAACTGTCCGCTGTGCACGTAGCTGTCACGCAGTTTCAGGCTGATGTCGCCCAGGCTCAGTGTCTTGCCGTCGCCGCCCAGGCTCTTGCTGTCGATGCTCAGCTTCTGCCCGGCGATCAGTTTGCCGTCGTGGTTGAGGATGGCGAGGGACTTGCTGGTCGCGGCATCAAGGATGTTCAGCTCTTTGCTGGAGCTGATCAGGCCGCCGCTGTTGTCCAGCTGGCCACTGCTGTTGAGGGTGAGGGTCTCGTCCGCGCGCACCGCGCCGGCCTGGTTGCCGATCTGGCCGGCGTTGAGCGTCAGCGAATGGCCTTCGAGGCCCTGGTCGGCTCCCTGGGTGTTGCGGTTGTCGATGATGCCGGCGCTGATCACCAGCTTGCCGCCGGCGCGCAGCAGGCTGCCGGCGTTGTCCAGGCGGCCGCTGGCCAGGTCGAGTGTGGCGTCGCCAAGGGTCTGCAGTTGGCCGCTACGGTTGTCCAGGCCGCTGGCCTTGATGCGCACGTTGCCTTCGCTGGTCAGCAGCCCGCCACGGGCGTTGTTGATTTGCGCAGTGGTGAGGTCGAGGTCGCCCTTGCCGCCGATGAAGCCGGCACTGTTGTCCAGGTTGCCGCTGGCGAGAATCACCCCGCCCTTGCCGAGCAGGCCGCCACTGACGCCGGAGTCGGTGTTGGTGATGGCTTGGCCGTGAGCGTCGATGCGCAGCAGGCCGTCGGCCTGGACCAGGCCGCCCTGGTTGTTCAGCGCGCCGCTCTGCAATTCCACGCCATCGGTGGCAATCAGCACGCCACCCTGGTTGTCCAGGGTGGCGCCGCTGCTGTCGAGCTTGAGGTTACCAGCGCTGATCAAACCGTTGCCGTTGAGCACGCCCTGGCCGGAAAGGGTGATCTGGTGCTGGCCTTCGATGCGGCCACTGCGGTTGTCGAGACGGCCCTGGGTGGCGTCGAGGGCGACCGTGCCGTCCACCGAGCCGAGGGTACCGCTCTGGTTGCTGATCGAACCGCCACGGGCGGTCAGCGCTCCTTTGGCGGCGAGAGTGCCGGTGTCATTGTTCAGTTTGTCGGCATTGACGTCGAGCGTGCCGCTGGCAGTGATCTTGCCCTTGGCGTTGACCAGCTCGCCGGCCTCCAGACGCGAGTTTCCGGTGGCCGCGAGGGTACCGGAGCTGTTGTCCAGCTTGCCTTTGACCTTGGCTTGCAGGTCGCCTCCGGCAGCCTGGATGGTGCCGGACTGGTTCAGCAGGGTGCCGGCATCGAGCTGGACCCCGCCGTTGCCGGCGAGGGTGCCGCTGCTGTTGTCCAGCAGGCCGCTGGTGCTGATGCGCAGGGTGCCCGTGCCGGTCTGCAGGATTTCGCCCTGGCGATTGGAGAGCGAAGCGGCGTCGATGCTGATCTGCCGGGCCACGGTGCTGGCGCCGTCGAGCAGGGCGTCGTGGAACTTCGCCTGCAACTGGCCGTTGCTGGCGAGCGAGCCGTCGCGGCCATCGACCGAGTTCGCGTTGACTTTCAGGGTGCCGTTGCCTGCGTGCTCGATCTTGCCGCGACGGTTGTCCAGGTTCAGCGAGTCGAGGGTCAGGTTGGTGGCGTTGCTGGCGATACGCCCGTCGCTGTTGTCCAGGGTGCCGGGGAGGGCGAGGGTCATGTCGCCGCTGCCGGTCTGGATGATCTCGCCCTTGCGGTTGGACAGGTCATGGGCCTGCAGCTGAATGCTGCTGCCGGCAAGTTTGGCCGCGTCGCTGGTGAGCTTCTGCGAGACGCTCACCGCCAGCGCGTTGCTGGCGTCGACCTGGGCACCGGTGAGGTTTGCGTTGCCATTGCTGGCGGTGAGGCGGACGTTCTGCGCACCGGCCTGGCCCTGGCTCAGATCGAGGCTGGCGCCGGCGATGTCGAGGTCGCCGCCGGCAACGGTCGTGCCCTGGCTCTTCACCTGCTGGCCGGCCTTGATGTCGAGTCGGCCGCCGCTGCCGACACTGCCATCGGCCTGCACGCCGGCCGCGAGAGTGGCCTTGCTGTCGTTGACGATGCCGTTGGCATTCAGGCTGACGTTCTGCTGCGCTGCGGCGATGCCGCTGTTATGGATATCGCCGCGGCTGCTCAGCGCGGTATCGCCCTTGGCATACAGAGAGCCGCTGTTGTCGATGCCGCCATTGCTGTCCAGGCGGACATGGGCGGTAGCGTTGATCTGGCCGCTGTTGCCGATGCGGCCGTCGGCGCTGATCACCACGTCGCCTGCGCTGGCGCCGATCTGCCCGGCATTGCGCACGCCGACGCCGGATTCGGTGCCCACCAGCATGATCTTGCCGGCGTACATGCCGCCGAGCTGGGCAACGTCGATGGCCACCGAGGGCCTCTCGCCATTGCCTTCGATAGCTCGTGCGCTGTTGTTGTCGGCGTTGACCTGGTTGGCCCCGGCGGTGACGCGCAGGTCCTTGGCCCAGACGCCGGCGTTGACTTCCACTGAGCGGGCGATCACGTCGGTGAAGTCGGTCTGGCTTGCATCCAGGCCCTTGCCGGTGATTGCGATGTGGCCGCCGCGGACTTCGTAGCCCTGCAGCTGGCCATCGACGATCTGCGCGGTGCCGGTGGTGAGGGTCGCGCGGTTGGCGTTGATGAAGCCGCAGCCGTCACAGGCGATGCCCGCCGGGTTGGCGATCACCACCTGGGCGCGGTCGCCAGCGACTTCGACGTAGCCGCGCAGCTGGCTGGGGTTGCTGCCGTTGACCTCGTTGAGGATGACCCGCGCGGTGCCGTTGGCCAGCGCCTGGTTACCGTCGATCCAGCCGCCAAGCTGGGTCTGTACGCTGTTGCGCGAGTTATTGAGGATCGCGCCCTGCTGGTTCACGTCGAACTGGCTGTAGGTGTTGCGCGAGACGCCAGCGGCGCTGGGCGTCTGGATGTTCACCTGAGGCACGCCGTTGGCGGAGTTGATCACGCCCGGCTGCTGGTTCTGTGGGGCGCCGCGGTCGGCGACGATGTCGGCATGGGCCAGCGGGGCGGCCAGGCTGACCAACCCCAGTGTCGCCATCAGCGCGAAGCGCAGCGGGCGCAGGCTGACCAGCAGCGAGGCGCCCAGCGCGCCCAGCGGGCCGTCGGTGGTGCCCGGCGCCTTGCCCTGGCTGGTGACATTCTCGGCGACGACCATCAGTTGGCCGCGTGCCTTGTTGAAAACGATGCGGTAGAGGTGCTTGTTCATACAAATCCCTTTGTCGGTTCAGGGCGCAGGCCGCGGGGTGCGCTCAGAGCTGGATGGCCAGCGGGTGGTCGGAGAACCATGCGCGCGCTTCGGCGGGCATGACCGCGACACCCTGGAACTTCTTGATCCTCAGGCCGCGTTGTTCGCCACGGTGGTACAGCGCCCGGCCGCAGCGGTTGGCGAAGAAGTGCCGCTGCAGGACGCGCGACACCGGTACGGAGTGGCCGAACGGCGCCACCCAGTCGTTGAACCAGATGCGCTCGCCGCTGTTCCAGTCGGCGGCCGGCATGCAGATCGCCGGTTGGCTCAGGTAGCGCGCCTCGGCTTCCAGACTGAGGTTGCTGAAGGCGACGTAGAACACCGGCCGGCCGTTCTGTCGCCCGAGGATGAACTGGCGATGGCTGATCGCCGGCAGCAGCAGGGCATTGAGCGCGTGCAGCGGGATGTCGCGGTGGGACGCCGAGTGCAGCCACAGCCAGACCGCCGAGCCGAGCACCTCGGCCTCGCTCCAGGGCTCGTCGAGGAAGCCCGGCGCGGTGATGTCGAATCCGTCGATATGCATGGCGCCTCCTCAGAAGGACCAGGTCAGGTTGAAACCGCCGGTGGTATTGGCGGTATCGAAGCCGCTGGGCTTGCTGATCGGCTGGCCGACGAAGACGTCGTAGGAGACGCCGCGATAGCCGCCGCGCAGGCCCAGCACGTAACCGGCCAGGTGTGTGCCGATCAGGTACTTGCTCGACTGCCCGCCGACTTCGCCGTAGTCCACGCCCACGTAGGCTTCCTGGCCGGTCTGGCCCAGCGCCAGGCCCAGGTCGTTGCGGGTCAGCCAGCCACGGTCGGCGGAGAGGATCTGTTCGCCGTCGAAGCCACGCACGCTGTAGCGCCCGCCGATGGTGAAACGGTCCTGGGGCACCAGCGGCGTGCGGTTCCATTGCGCGCGCCAGGAGCTGCTGTAGCGCAGGCGCTGGTCGCCCAGGGCGAAGGGCACGCTGAGCTGGGCTTCGGCGGTGATGATCTTGGAGCGCGAGGTGCCTTCGTCGAAGGGCTCCTCCGGCGCCGCCATGGCGTTGCGGGCGCCGGTGCCGCGACGGTAGCCGGTGCTCAGGTAGAGGGTGGAGGCACCGATGAATTCGGTGTGCGTCAGGCCGAACGACCACCCGGCCATTCGCCGACGCTGGATCTCGATCTCGGTGTCGTCGATCCAGTTTTTCGAGCGCCGGCTCCAGCCGCCGAGGCTGGCGGTGGTCTTGCGCACGGCGTCGCGGTAGAGCATGCGGGTGAGGGTGATCTCGTCGTTCTTGCTCTCGCCGCTGTAGCTGTAGTCTTGGTTCGCCCCGGAGATGGTCTGGTGGTAGTCGTACTCGCTGGAGGTCACCCCGAGCAGCCAGTAGCCGAAGGGCACCGAGTAGTGCAGGGTGTGGCCGCGCGAGCCGCGATCGCCGGAATCGCCGCCGCCCAGGTCGTGGTTGTAGCTGAAGTAGAAGAGATCGCTCAGGGTCAGGAAATTGTCGAAGGACACCGACGTGGTGCCCAGGTACTTGCCTGTCTCGTCGGTGCCCGAATCGTCGACCGAGAGGCTGAAGCGGATCGGGAATTTCTGCCGCCAGGCGATCACCAGGTCGCTCTCGCCGGGCTGTGCGCCGGGGCCCTCGGCCGCGGTGATCTGGATATCGGCATCGGCGGTGGGTACCCGCTTGAAGTTCTCCAGCGCCTGTTCGATGTCGCGCAGGTTGAGCAGGTCGCCGGGTTTGGCCGGTACGGTGTTCCAGGCGTTGGCGCGGTGCGAGGTGCCTTCGGTAAAGCGGATCGAGCGAATGCGCCCGGGCACCAGGGTCAGTTCCAGGGTGCCGCTCTTGAGGTCCTGTGGCTGCGCCAGCACGCGGGAAGTGACGAAGCCGCGCTCGATGATCGCGTTCTGGATGCGCTTCATCGTCAGGTTGATGCCGTTGGCGCCCAGGCACTGGCCAGTAGCCGGGTCATCCTTCGGGTCGGCGGCGCGCAGTGCCCACTGGAAGCGCTCGGCCGAGTCGCCGACCAGGGTGATCTTGCGGATGGGGAAGCAAGGCGCTTCGTCCTTCGCCAGTCGATTGGCTTCCAGCCCGCTGGGCGGCAGCTTCAGGCGCACGTCCGGCGACGGTTCCAGCTGCTCGCGCAGCGCGCGGTCGCGTTCCTGCTGCTGCAGCAGTTGCTGGGCGGGTAACGGATCGGCGGCGAGGGCGACGCCGCTGCAGGCACTCATGGCCAGGATGGCCAAGCGCAGCGCACTGCGCAGGGGAAGATCGATGCCCATCCATGGGGCTCGTGGAGCAGGGCCGGCATCCACCGGCAGCTCTCTAGGGCAAGAGAGAAAAGCCATTTCGCATCCTTGTGAAATATCTTGCAAAAGCTCGTCGAATTATGACGACTGGTCCTGAGTCCGACCGTGAATCTGTTCAAATCGCTGTAAATCCGCTGATACACCGCTTTCGGATGTGTAACGCGGATATGACAGTTCCGACGGTTCGAGATGAAAGACGGAAAATTTGTTCCGAATTTTTACCAAGCTCTGACGAACGGTCTGAAGTGCCATTGCGGTGATATCAGTTTGCACTTTCCGCGGTGGGGCCGGACGGGGCACGAGGGCGCTGCTACAGGGGAGTTTGGCGAAGGTTTTCGGCATTTGAGAGCATCCACCTCGAGCGCAAAAAGCCCGCACAAGGCGGGCTTTCATGGCTAATCCCAAAGATCAGCAGCTTTGCGGCATCTCTCCCCGCGCCAGGCGTGCATTGATATCGACGATCACTGCCGGCAATTCGGCGATGGTGTCGATCAGGTAGTGCGGGCGTGAGCCTTCGAACATCTGGCCGATGCGCTGGCGCTCCTGCTCCAGCTTCTGGGCCGGCAGCGCCTTGTACTGCTCATAGGTCAGGCCCAGGGCGTTACCCGAGCAGGTCAGCGCCACAGTCCACATGCCAGCGCTGCGGCCTTCGAGAATGCCCGGCCAGGTGTCGTCGACCTTCACGCAGGCCGCTACGTCGTTGATCCCCAGGGCGATCACGTTGGCCAGCGCTTGGGCTGGGTGCGGGCGGCCGTTAGGCACTTCATCCGTCGCCACCACGTGGTCGGCGGCGTAGCCGTTGGTCTTGGCCAGGGCGACCACTTTTTCCATGACGACAGCCGGGTAGCCGGAGCAGGAACCGATCTTCAGCCCTTGCTTGCGCAGTGCGGCGATGGCGTCCAACGCGCCGGGAATCAGCGCCGAGTGTTCGGCGATCTTCTCGATCTGCAGCGGCATGAAGCGCTCGTAGATGGCGGTGACATCGTCGTCGGTAGGCAGGTGGCCGAAGGCGGCGCGGTAGCGTTCGCCGATGGCGGGGAGGTCGCACAGGGTGCGGATGTGATCCCACTTGCCCATGCCCATCGGGCCGCGAGCTTCTTCCAGGCTGACCTGGACGCCGAACTCGGCGAAGGCCTCGACGAAGATCTGCGTCGGCGCGAAGGAGCCGAAGTCGACCACGGTGCCGGCCCAGTCGAGGATGGCGGCTTGCAGTTGCTTGGGTTGCTGGTAATGCATGGTGGTGCTCCTGTGAGGGGATTCTTGAGGCTGAGTTCGGCCCGCCCGGCATGAGGGCAGGCTCGCGGTGTCAGGGGTTGTTAGGGGTGAGGATCAGGCCGTGGAGTCGAACAGCTCGGCGATGATCGGCCGCTTGCGGCGGATGCCCAGGCAGCACAGGAAGTAGCTGATGTGGAACGGGTCCTCGGCGAAGGCGATGGAGCGCGTGCCCGGTCGGTCGGCGTATTCCACCGAGGAGACAAAGCCCACGCCGATGCCGTGCACCACCGCATGGACGATGGCCTCGCGGCTGTTCAGCTGCATTGCGCAGTCCAGCTTCACGCCGTGCCGGCGGCAGCCTTCCTCGACCAGTTGGCGAGTACGCGAGGCCGGCTCGCGCAATACCACGCGCTCCCTGGCGATCTCCTGCACGCTGACGGTTTCCTGCTGCGCCCAGGGGTGGTCGTCGCGTACCACCGCGAGGATCGGGCAGGTGCGGTACAGCTGAGTGCTCAGGCGCTGATCGAACTCGGAGAGAGCGAGGATCGCCACGTCGATGTCGAAGTTGTACAGCCGCTCCAGGGTGCCGGCCTCGCTGGTGAAGGAGGTCTCCAGATCGATGTGCGGGTAACGCTGCATCAGCGAGTAGGTCAGGCTCATGGCGATCGGCGGCGACACCGCGCCGATGCGCAACATGCCCTGCTTGCGCTGCTGGAAGCTCTGCAGCAATTGCAAGGCTTCGTCCTCCTGGCCGAACAGGCCCTGGGTGATGGCGTAGAGCTGCTCCCCGGCCGGGCTCAGCTCGATGAAGCGGCCGCGCCGGTGGAACAGCTCCACCGAAAAGCGCTTCTCCAGGCCGCTGACCTGCTCGCTGATGGTCGGCTGGCCGACGCTCAGCAGCGCCGCCGCCTGGGTGAAGCTGCCGGTGCGAGCCACGGCATGAAAGGAGCGCAACCACTTGTGGTACTGATACATGGCTTCTCTTTTTATTGGGAACGCCTGGCGCGAGGGTTTGCCGCATGGCCGTGCCCTCAGCGCCGGACGAACAGGGCCACCACCGCGCTACACACGCAGGCCGTGGTGACCACGATGAAGATCAGGGAAGTATTGCCGGTTGTATCCAGCATGCGACCTATCAGGGGTTCGGCCAGACCCGCAAAGAGGTAGGAGGAGAAGTTCATGATCCCGGTGGCGGTACCGGCGCGGCGCGCGCCGACCAGGTCCGGGCAGAGCGCCCAGAAGCTCGACGCCGGGCCGTAGACGAAGAAGCCGCAGAGGAACAGCGCTAGCAGGCCGACGCCGCTGTGTGCCGGCAGGCTCCACATCCACAGGCTGGTGAGGGCGCCCAGCACCATGTAGAGCATGATCGCGCGGTAGCGCTTGCTGCCGAACAGGCGGTCGGAGACCCAGCCGTTGCTCAGTGCGCCGACGGCCATGCCGACCGGCAGGGCGATGGTGATCCATTTCGGGTCGATGAAGCTCTGGCCCTTCTGCCAGTCGGCGCCGAGGAAGTGCACCGGCACCCAGACGATCAGCCCGTAGCGCGCGGCGTTCTGGAAGCCCAGCGACAGCGCTGCCACCAGCAGGCGTGGGTTTTTCAGCACGGCGAGATAACGTTGCGTCGAGGTTTCTTCCTCGCCGTGGGCGGCTTCGCTGGAACGGTCCTCGGCATTCGCCACGCCGGTATCGGCCAGCGGCTCGAAGCCCATGTCCTGCGGGCGTTCTCGGGCCACCAGGTAGAACACGATGCCGCCAGCGAGCATCAGCAGCACCGGCAGGCGGAAGATCCAGCGCCACTCCAGGTGCATCACGTCGATCACTACCACCGAAGTGACGTAGGACAGCACCGACGCGCAGCCGGCGGCGAACACATAGAAGCCGTAGACCTTGCCGCGCTCGGCGGCGCTCCACCAGTTCGACAGCAGGCGGCTGCCCGGCGCCCAGCCCAGGGCCTGGAAGTAGCCGTTGATGCCCCAGGGCAGCACCAGGCTGACGAAGCCGCCGGCGAAGCTGGTGACCCAGTTGGCCCCGCAGGACAGCGCTGCGCCGAGGCTCATGATGCGCCGGCCGCCGAACTTGTCGGCGAGATTGCCGTTGATGGCCTGGCCGATGGCGTACATCCACAGCATGGCGCTGGAGGCCCAGCCGAGGGTTTCCTTGCTCAGGCCGAACTCGGCCTGGATGCCGGGGATGGCGAAGCCGAAGGTCTGGCGACCGGTGTAGAAGAACAGGTAGCAGAACATCGCGGCCAGCAGCATGCGCCACTGGGCGACGCGGAACGGGGTGACGGCAGTGACGGGACCCGAGAGGGTTTGGGCACGGTTCATGGAGTTTTCCTTCTTGTTCGCTTGCGCCGGCTGGAAGCTCGGCGCGTCGGCACTCTTTATCGGTGCAACAGGAAAAGGCGACCGCCAGGGCCGCCCGGTGAAGAGCGGCGTCAGGCGGCCTGCGAGCCGATGAAGTTGCGTCCGCGGGCACCCTGCATGGCGAAGTCGATCATCGCTTCGGCTTCGGCAGCCGTCACGCCGTAGTCGCCGAACTCGGTCTTGACCCCGAGGCGATGGAGGAATTCACGCAGGCGCTTCTGCGCGCCGGCAAGGTCGTGGCCGAACACCCGTTGCAGGGTGCGGTCGCGGTCGGCGTCGCGGCCCCAGGCCAGGCCCAGCACCAGTGGCAGGGTGAAGGAGCAGGCGATGCCGTGGGGCAGGCCATGGCGCAGGGTCATCTCGTAGGAGATGGAGTGGGCCAGCGCGGTCTTGGTGTTGGAGAAGGCCATGCCGGCTTTCAGCGCGGCCAGGGCCATGCGCGAGCGCAGTTCGCGGTTGGAGAGGTCCTGCTGCAGGCGTGGCAGGCAGTCGAGGATGTCCTCGATGGCGGAGATGGCGAAGGTGTCGGAGATCGGGTTGGCGTTGTGGTTCCAGATCGATTCCAGCGCGTGGGACAGCGCGTCCAGCCCGGTGGAAACCGTCACCCCGGCGGGCACGCTGAGCATCAGGTCCGGGTCGATCAGCGCGACCTTGGGCCAGGTGCAGTCCAGGTGCAGGGAATACTTCTTCTGCTGCTGCGCGTCCCAAATCGTCGCCCAGGGCGTGACTTCGCTGCCGGTGCCGGCGGTGGTCGGTGCGGCGATCAGTGTCCTGCTGCGCGCCGGAGTGAAGGGCTTGCCGGCGGCCAGCAGGTCGAGCAGTTCGTCGAAGTGCCCGGATGCGGTGCCGACGATCAACGCCTTGGCGGTGTCGATGGCGCTGCCACCGCCGAGGGCGAAGACGGTGCTGCAGTCGGCTGCTTCACGCCAGAAGCGTTCGTGCACATCGCGCAGCCAGGCCACGTCGGGGTTGGGCTGTACGTCGTCGATGACGTAGGCGAGGCGTTCGCCGAGCAGGCTGCGGACGCGGTCGATCAGCCCCAGTTGCGCGGCTTCGGGGAAGGTCACCAGGGCGACCTTGCCTTCGCACAGTTCGGCGATGCGGTCCAGGCTGCCGCCGCCGAAAATGGTGGCGACCGGATTATGGAATCGGGCAGGCATGGGCAGTTCCTTGTTGTTGTTTGAACGTGCGGCCATGCTCGGGGCCTCGTCGGTTTCGTTCCAATCGATTGATCGCAGGTGGGCATCGGCCAGACCGATAACGGTGGGTGCGGGCATCTTGGGCAAACTCCGGGCGTGCGCCTGCCCGGCGCGCGCCCGGAAGGCGCACGTGGCAGGAGGTTGAGGCGGAAGGAAAGGGGGTTGGGGCGTGAGCGGTCAGTGCCGCCCGTCACCCTGGATGGCGTGGCGCAGGCGGTTGGAGAGCAGGTCGGCAAGCACCACCATGATGGTGATGACGACGATGCAGGTGGCGGTCTCCTGGTACTTGAACAGCTTCAGGCTGCTGACCAGTTCGAAGCCCAGACCGCCGGCACCGACCATGCCGAGCACGGTGGCCGAGCGCAGGTTGACCTCGAAGCGGTAGAGCACCACCGCGATCCACGCGGTGATCACCTGCGGCAGCACGCCGAAGACAATCACCTGCAACGGCCGCGCACCGGTGGCCTGCAGCGCCTCGATGGGGCCCTGGTCGATCTCCTCGATGCTCTCGGCGAAGAACTTGCCGAGCATGCCTACGCCGTGCAGCGCCAGGGCCAGCACGCCGGGGAAGGGCCCAAGGCCCACGGCGGAGACGAACACCAGGGCGAGGATCAGTTCGTTGATGCTGCGAATCACGTTGAGCAGCTGCCGCGTGGCGAGGTACAGCCAGCGGTTGCCGTGCAGGTTGCGCGCGGCGAGAAAGCCCAGCGGCACGGCCAGCACGATGCCCAGCAGGGTGCCCCAGAGGGCGATCTGCAGGGTCTCCAGCGCCGGGCCCCAGAGGCTCGGCAGGATGCTCAGGTCCGGCGGCAGCGAGCGGCTGAGGAAGTCGCCGATCTGCGGCAGGCCGCTGGCCAGTTCGCTCCAGCTCAGCTGTGCGCCCTCGGCGCTCCAGTGCAGCAGGTAGAGCACCGCCAGCACGGCGGCGCCGGTGGTTAGCCAGCCGCGTTTGGTGTGCGGCGTCTCGACCATCCACTGGTGGCTGCGCAGGTTCATGCTCCGGCTCCTGTTTCGCTGGCGTAGACCGCGCGGGCGGCCGCCTGGTAGGCAGTTGCCTCGCTGCTCGGACGTTGCTGGTAGATGCGCCGCAGGGCCGCGGCATCCAGTTGTTCGCGGTTGCCGTCGAAGACCAGGCGGCCATTGGCGAGGCCGACGATGCGGTCGCCGAACTCCCGCGCCAGGTCCACTTGGTGCAGGTTGCACACCACGGTGATGCCCAGTTTGCGGGTGGCCTCGCGCAGGTAGTGCATGACCAGTTGCGCGGTCTTCGGGTCGAGGCTGGCCACCGGTTCATCGGCGAGGATCACTTGCGGCCGCTGGGCCAGCGCGCGGGCGATACCGACGCGCTGCATCTGCCCGCCGGAGAGCGAGTCGGTGCGGGCCTCGGCCTTGTGCTCCAGCTCGACCCGGTGCAGGCATTCGCGGGCCAGTGCGACGTCGTCGCGGCTGAACAGCTGCAGCACCGAGGCGAGGGTGCCGACGCAGCCCAGGCGCCCGGTGAGCACGTTCTTCAATACCGACAGGCGCGGCACCACATTGTGGTGCTGGAAGATCATCGCCACGCGCCGCCGCAGTTCGCGGGTATCGCGCGCCTGCATGGCGTCGACGCCAGCCACCTGCAATTCGCCGCTGTCGGCCTGGGCCAGGCGGTTCATGCAGCGCAGCAGGGTGGACTTGCCGGCGCCGGACTGACCGAGGATCACCACGAACTCGCCGGCCTCGATGCGCAGGTCGATCCCGCGCAGCACCGGGTTGTCGCCGTAGCCCTTGGTCAGCTGGGCGACGCGGATCATTTCAGGCTCCGCAGGTCGAGGTCGAGCACCTTGGCGGTGTCGCGCACGACGTTGTAGGCGGCGTCGTTGGTGGGCTGGAAGCCATTGAGCAGGCCCTGGTCGCCCCACGGCACGTCCTTGATCGAGGCGAACGCGGCGACCAGTTTCTGCTGCAGTTCCGGGTCGAGGTCCTTGCGCCAGACCATGGGCGATTCGGGGATGTCGTCGGACTTCCAGACCACCTGGATATCGTCCTGCTTGACCTGCCCCGAGCTGATCGCGCCGGCGAGGATGCGGTCGGCCACGGCGGCGGCGTCCACCTTGCGGTTCGCCACGGCGAGGATGCTGGCGTCGTGGGAACCGGAGAAGATCACCCGCGAGAACAGCGCCTTCGGGTCATGGCCGGACTGCTCGAGGCCGGCCTTGGGGAACAGGTGGCCGGAGGCCGAGCTGGGATCGACGAAGGCGAAGGTGTGGCCCTTGAGGTCGACGAGGCTGCGGATACCGCTGTCCTGACGGGCGATGATCAGGCTGTGGTAGGCGCTGGTGCCGGTCTTCTTGGTCACCGCCACGGCGAAGGCGTCGGCGCCGGCGACCTGGTGCGCCAGCACGTAGGAGAACGGGCCGAGGTAGGCGACGTCGAGCTTGCCGGCGCGCAGCGCTTCGATCACCCCGTTGTAGTCGGTGGCGACGAAGGGCTTCACCGGCATCCCCAGGCGTTCCTGCAACTGGTCGAGCACCAGCTGACTGCTCTTGATCATGGCCTGGGAGTCCTCGGAGGGAATCAGGCCGACGGTGAGGGCGTCCTGCGCCTGGGCAGTGGAGGCCAGGGCGGAGGCGAAGACGAGCGGCAGCACGGCGAAGCGGAACAGTCTGGTCAGCGAAGTCATGGCGTTACCCGGAGGTTGTGTTCGGTAGCGCCAAAGCTAGGGCTGTCATGTGACAGTCACGCCATCAAATCAATATGGGTTAAAGCACTAATCCATTGATAGGAGCTATGGATGTCCACCGCCCGCCTGCGCACCTTCCTCGCCGTGGCCCGCCACGCCAGCTTCAGCGCCGGGGCCAGGGCCATCGGCCTCAGCCAGCCGACCGCGACCACGCAGATCCAGGGCCTGGAGCGCGAATTCAACGTCGAGCTGTTCCACCGCCGTGGCCGGCGCATCGAGCTGACCGCCGTGGGCCGAGCGCTGCTGCCCATCGCCCAGCAGATGTCGATGCTTGAATCCGAGGCGACCAACCTGCTGCGCGATTCCGGCCAGCTCAACCGCGGCCAGCTGAAGGTCGGCGCGGTGGGGCCGTTCCATGTGATCGAGATGGTCGACCTGTACCGTCGCGACTACCCGCAGATCGACGTATCGATCCGCATCGGCAACTCTGCCTCGGTGCTCGCCGACCTGGAGAACTACGTTACCGATGTCGGCGTGCTCGCCGGGCTGCATGACGATCCGGCGTTCGTCGCGCAGTTGTACGCGCGGCACCCGGTGATCCTCTTTGCTCACGTCGATCATCCGTTTGCACGCAACACCGAGGTCCGCCTGCAAGCCTTGCAGGGCCAGCCGCTGCTGCGCCGCGAGCAGGGCTCGACTACCCGCGTGGCGCTGGAGCGCGAGCTGGACAAGGCCGACGTGACACCTCGCATCGCCATGGAGATTGGCAGCCGCGAGGCGCTGCGCGAGGCGGCGATCCGTGGCATCGGCATCGGCGTGGTATCCGAGGCGGAGTACATCGACGACCCGCGCCTGAAGACCATCCGCATCAGCGGCGACCCGGTGTGCACCGAGACCTACCTGTACTACCTCGCCGAGCGCCGCAGCAGCCAGGTGATCGCCTCCTTCCTGCGCTCGCTCGCGCAATAGCACAGCTGCCAGCGCCGGCGTAAGGCTTGTCGTGCGGGGCGGGGCGCGGGTTATCCTGCGGCCTTCGTCGTAGTCACGAGGCTGTCATGTCGTCCGCTTTCGCGCCTGCCCTGCAGCGAGCCGACCGAGATTCGCGCAACTCAGCCCAGGTGCTCAGCCTGTGCCTGCCCAGCGACGTACTGCTGTACCTGCTGCTGCCGATGTACGCCGCCGATTTCGGTGTGACTCTGGTAGAAGCGGGTATCCTGCTGGCGGCCAACCGGCTGGTGCGAATCGTCGGCTACAGCTGGGTGGTGCGCTTCTACGGCCGCCACGGCGACCGCGCCGCGTGCAGCCTCGCGGCCTTTGCGGCGGCGGCCTGTGCGCTGGGCAACGCAACCCTTTCCGGCTTCGCCGCGCTGCTGGTGCTGAGGCTGGTCTGGGGCCTGTGCTTCGCCACGTTCAACCTCAGCACCCAGACCCTCGCCACCGCCGAGGCGCAGGGTGCCGCGCGCCGCGCCGGGCGCTCGCGGGCGACCCTGTCCATCGGGCCGATGCTGTTTCTCCCGCTGGGCGCGCTGATGGCCCAGGCGCTGGGCCCGCGCAGCGTTTTCTTCGTCCTCTGCGTCAGCGCCCTGTGCGGCCTCTGGCGTGCCCGCGCGCTGCCTGACAAGCCGCACGACATTCCCACGAACAGCGGCCGCCGGCTGCGCCTGCCCGACAGCATCTCCACCTGGTCGTTCATCGAAGGCGTGACCCTGGACGGTCTGTTCATCTTCGGCCTGTCGCTCTATGCGCAGACCCACTTGGGCGGCACCGGCGTGCTGGTGGCGGGCGTGCTGATGGCGGTGCGGTATCTCAGCGAGATGCTCTTCAGCCCCTTCGGTGGGCGCCTGGCCGACCGCTTCGGCGCGCTGCGCATGCTGGTCGTGCTGTCGCTGGCCACCTCGCTGGCGCTGCTGATGTTCGGCAGCTACTGGCTGTTCGTCGGTGCCTTCTTCGTGCTGGTGCTGCGCGCGTTGCAGCTGCCGCTGGTGGTCACGCTGGTGGCGCAGCGCAACCCGCAGGCGCGCATCCAGGCGCTGGCGGGCAATGCGGTTTGGCGCGACATCGGCGCGGGGCTCGGGCCGATCCTGGCCGGTGCGCTGCTGCCGCAGGTGCCGGCGCTCTGGGCCTATGCGGGCGCGGCTGCGATACTGGCGCTCAGCGCGCTGGGCTGCGCCTGGCGACGCTGAGTGATTCAGGACTAATTCGTATGGCAAGGAAGCAGGCAAGTGAAAGCATTGTTCATGGGTTTGACCGGATTTCTGTCGCTCGCGCAGATAGCGCCAGCCCTCGCGGATAATCTCAACGGCAAGAACCTCTTTACCCAGCGCTGCGCCGTTTGCCACGGCGCGGACATCAGGGCGACCGGGCCGCTGGCCCGCAAGAGCAACCCGCCCACGCCCGACCTCACGACGCCCGCGTTCAAGAAGCGGCTGAATGATTATCCGGGCGTCATCGTCTCTTCGGTGGTGCTGCGCCCCAACGGCAGTCTGATCCCCCGGACCCTGCGCGAGAACGGCGTGAAAATACCGCCGCACGCCTGGAGCATCGATGACCTGCGCGATCTGAACCAGTACATGGTCGGGGTGATTTCAAAGAGTCGCTGATGCTGCCCGAGTGGGTACGGAAATCTGCGTTCGATGTCGCGGCCGAATGCGCGGATTGTTCAAGCCTGACTGACGGCGCTGCGGGAACACTGGCGGCTCTTCCTGCACTGGAGCTGCCCCATGCGACACCTCTACGCCCCCGCGTTCTTCTTCGGCTTCATCGGCCTCGCCCTGTATCTGGTCGGTGAAGGCGTATCGCTGTTGTGCCTGCCGGCGTTGCTGCCACTGGCGATCCTGCTGGCCTTTCTTGCCGAGCGATTCTGGCCCTATCGAGAGGGCTGGAACGAGAGCCACGGCGATGGCGCCCGCGACCTGATCCATGCGCTGGTCAACGAGACGCTGAACGCGCTGGGCATTGCCGCGATTCCTCTGCTGGCCCTGTGGCTACCGCATTTCGGGTTGTGGCCAAGCGATTGGCCGCTGGCGCTGCAACTGCTGGCGGCGCTGCTGATCGCCGACCTCGGAATTACCCTGGTGCACTACGCCAGCCACCGTTCGCCGCTGTTGTGGCGCCTGCATGCGGTGCACCACAGCGTCACGCGCATGTATGGCTTCAACGGACTGATGAAGCATCCGCTGCACCAGATGCTGGAAGCGCTCGGCGGTACGCTGCCGCTGCTGTTGCTGGGCATGCCCGTGGAAATCGCAGCACTGCTGGCGTTCGCCATCGCCATCCAGTTGCTGCTGCAGCACAGCAACGTCGACATGCGCATCGGCGCGCTGCGCTACCTGTTCGCCTGGGCGCCACTGCATCGTCTGCACCACCTGAAATACGGCACGGTGGGGGATGTGAACTTCGCCCTGTTCTTCAGCTTCTGGGATCGCCTGTTGGGCACCGCGCTGCACCTGCCGAACTACGCGCTGGCGGAAGATGACCTGGGGATTGGTGACCGGCCGGATTATCCGCTGGCGTATGTCGATCAGCTTGCCGAGCCGTTCCATCGCTTTGAGTCCGCGTACCCGCCGGCACCGTTACCGGTAGCGCTGCGCCGCCTGCTAGTCGAGTAAGCGCAGCCTCAACTGGCGCAACGTCAGGTCGGCGCGGATGCCGAACTGCCTGCGCACACTCCGCGAGAAATGCGCGGAATCGGCAAAGCCCGCGGCGATGGCGGCGCTGGTCAGGCTATCGCCAGCCATCGCCAGCCGCAGTGCCTGGCGCAGCCGTTGCCAGAGCACCAGACGGCGTACCGACAAGCCCAGCGTGCCACTGAACAGCCGTTCCAGCTGGCTCAGCGAGAGCGAGGCTTCCGCGGCCAGCGCCTGGGCGGGCAGGGCGCCGTCGTCCAGTGCGCGGATGCGTTGCAGGGTTTTCTCCAGGCGCGGGTCGAGCTGTCGGCGTGGCAGTTCGCGCAGACCTGAGGCGAGCCTTTCCAAGTCCGGTCCGACCTGCCGGCAAAGCCGCTCGAGATCGGCCAGCTCGAACGCCAGCGGCTCGGCGAACAGGGTGACGGCGCGCTGGTTGCTATCGAGGATCGCGTGGCGCTGGTTGGAAGCGATCACCAGCAGCGCAGCTTGCTGCAGCTGCCCATCGATCAGCGCGTTCACCTCGCCTTCGCGGGCCATCAGCAACTGGTGGGCGTAGTGGGCGTGGCTGCGTGCGTGGCCAGTAGTGCCGGCGACGAGGCAGAAGTCCGCGCCGAGCCACAGCTCTCCCTGCCAGGCTTGCTCAGTCGTCTGCATGGCGTGCCAGCCACTCGTCCCGCGTCAGCTCCCAGGTTTCCCGTGGCAGCACGCCGCTGACGAAATGACCTTCGTCGCGGCCCACCAGGCGCATGCCTTCGCGTTCGGAGACACGCCGCGAACCTTCATTGGGGACGGCCTTGGGCACCTGCATCAGTGGGCGGCCCAGCGTTTGGAACCAGAAGCGGCTGACCGCCTCGCAGGCCTCGCTCATGTAGCCGCGCCCCTGCCAGGCGGGCCCCAGCCAGAAGCCGCGGTGATTGCCAGGTTGATCGAACAGCGAGATGTTACCGATGGCTTCGTCCGGCTCACCGGCGAGGCGGATCATCCAGTGCCATTCCTCGCCGCGGGCCATGGCCGGCAGTACCACATCGCGCACATAGGTCAGCGCGCCGTCGGCCGGGTAGGGCCAGGGCACGCGGCGGTCGAGGTAGCGCACCACTTCCCAGTGCGGGAAAAGGCGCTGGATATCTTCGGCGTCGGCCAGCTCGATTGGCGTGAGCAACAGGCGCGCAGTGCGCAGGGTGGGTGTGGGTTGGCAGTCCATGGCGGGATCCTCGATGCTGGCGGGACAGTCTGCCGTTCCTTGGCAGGGGTGGCCAGCGTGCTCGCGCGGTCGACCGAGATCAGGACGACCGAGTGCAGTCGGCGAAGTCGAAGAAGCTGCGCCGGCCCGGTCAATCCCTCTGATTCCCCACGTCGAGAACGGTCTGGCAGGGCTGGCGTGACTATCTACACTCCCATTCCGTCCGGCGTTCTGTGCGCCGGTCCCGCTTGAAGAGGTTTCCATGGCCCGCATTGTCAGAATCCACGAATACGGTGACGCCGGCGTTTTGAAGCTGGAGGTGGTGGACGTACCCGCTCCGGCGGCGGACGAGGTGCAGATCGCGGTCAGGGCCTTCGGTCTGAACCGCGCCGAAGTGATGTTCCGCAACCATGCCTACCTGCAGGAAGCCGAGTTCCCCAGCCGCCTGGGGTACGAAGCCGCCGGCTTGGTCAGCGCGGTGGGCAGTTCAGTGAAGGACGTTGCGGTGGGCGATGCGGTGAGCCTGATCCCGCCGCTGGATATCGCCCGCTGGGGCACCTACGGCGAAGTGGCGAACGTGCCGGCGCATCTGGTGGTGAAGCACCCGCAGAACCTCAGCTTCGAGCAGGCCGCCGCGTCCTGGATGCAGTACGTCACCGCATGGGGCGCGCTGGTGGAGCAGGCGAAGTTGTCGCGGGGCGACTTCGTGCTGGTCACCGCAGCATCCAGCAGCGTCGGTCTAGCGGTGTTCCAGATCGCCCGCATGGTGGGCGCCACCTCGATTGCCGTGACTCGCACCCAGGCGAAGAAACAGGCGCTGCTGGAGGCCGGTGCCGATCACGTAATCGTCAGTGACGACGAGGACATCGTCGAGAAGGTGATGGCGCTGACCGGTGGGCAGGGCGCCCGCGTGGTGTTCGACCCCATCGGTGGGCCCGGTTTCGAGGTGCTGACGCAGGCCATGGCGCGGGGTGGCATTCTCCTGGAATACGGCGCACTGAGCCCGGAGCCGACGCCATTCCCGCTGTTCACCGTGCTGGGCAGGAGCCTGACGCTGAAAGGCTATCTCTATGCCGAGATCGTCGCCGACCCGGCGGCCCTGCAGCGGGCCAAGGCGTTCATCGTCAGTGGCCTGGAGTCCGGCGCGCTGAGCCCGGTAATCGCACGGACCTTCCCGCTGGAGCAGATCCAGGACGCGCACCGCTTCCTCGAAGCCAACCAGCAGGTGGGCAAGATCGTCGTCACAGTCTGAGGACGGGTGACAGGAAACGGGCGCCCGGCATTGCGATGCCCGGTGCCCTTTTTTGTGCGCGGTCGATTAGAGCGGTGGCCGCTCCCAAGGTGCGCCGTCGGCGAACTGCTCCTCGATCCAGGTCTTGAACACTTCGCTGGTGGCCGAGCTGTAGCGCGCCGAGGGACGCACGAAGTAGATGCCGGCGGAGGCGTCCAGTTGCCAGCCCGCCAGCACCCGCACCAGGCGGCCGGCATCGAGGTCGTGCTTCATCAGCCATTCGCCGCCGGCGAGGATGCCCACTCCAAGGCGCGCCGCCGAGAGCAGGGCCTCGTTGTCGTTGCTGTGCAGGTTGCCGCTGACACGAACGGTCTGCTGCCGGTTGCCGTTGGCCAGCTTCCAGTCCGGCCAGGAGTGTAGGCCGGTGAAGCCCAGGCAGTTGTGGCCGGCAAGTTCTGCCGGAGTTCGTGGAGTGCCGTGGCGCTCCAGGTAGTCGGGCGCTGCACACAGGATGCGCCGCAGGTCGCAGAGCCGGCGGGCCAGCAGGCGGCTGTCGGCGAGCTCGCCGATGCGGATGGCGGCGTCGAAGCCCTCGGCGACGATGTCGACGAAGCGCTCCGAGTACTCCACCTCCAGCGTCACCTGCGGGTACGCCAGGACGAAGCGCGAGAGGATCGGGCTCAGCCACAGCCGACCCATGGCGGCCGGCACGGCGAGCCTCAGGCGGCCCTGGACCTGAGCTGCGCTGCGGGTGGCTTGGTCCTGGGCTTCGGCGATCAGGCTGGCGGCCTGGCGCAGGCGCTCCACCAGGCGCTGGCCTTCGTCGGTGAAACGCAGTTGTCGGGTGGTGCGTTCCACCAGCCGCACGCCCAGGCGTTGCTCCAGCGCGCCGAGGCGTTTCGACAGCACCGAGGGGTGGCGTTGCAGGGCGCGGCCGGCGGCGGCGAAGGAACCATGCTCGGCCAGCGCCAGGAGGGTGGCGAGTTCGTCGGCCTGGCGACTATCGAATAGATCCATAGGGCTCCCAATTCGGCGAATCCACCCGCACGGCGGCTTGTGGCGTAGATCATGGCGTGAGCACGATGGCCCCTTCGGAGCGGCCTTCCTGCAGGTCGGTGTGGGCCTGGGCGACTTCCGCCAGCGGGTAACGGCGCCACACGCGAGGCTGGATGATACCGCCTGCGACGGCTTGCAGGACGTCCTGCGCGCGCTGCTGGTATTCCTCGACCGTGGCGGTGTGTGCGGCCAGGGAAGGGCGGGTGAGGAACAGCGAGCCCTTGGCGTTCAGCGTGGCGACCTCCATGGCCGGCGGCGCGCCGGAGGCCATGCCGAAGCTCACCAGCAGGCCGCGCGGGCGCAGGCAGTCCAGCGAGGCTTCGAAAGTGGCGCGGCCAATGGGGTCGTAGACCACGTCGACCTTGTGCCCGTCGGTGATCTCGCGGACCTGATCGGCCAGCGTCGCAGCATCGAACACCAGCACTTCATTGCAGCCTGCGGCACGGGCGCGTTCGACGCTCTGCGGCTTCGACACCACGCCGATGACGAAGGCGCCCAGGTGCCTGGCCCAGGGCACCATCAACTGGCCCAGCGCGCCGGCGGCGCCATAGATCAGCACGCGGGAACCGGGACCGACTGGCCAGGTGGTCTTGAGCAGGTATTGCGCGGTGATGCCCTTGAACAGCACGGCGGCGGCGTCTTCGAAGCTGATGGAGTCCGGCAGCTTCACCAGTCGCTCAGCCGGGTACAGGCGGGCGCTGGCATAGGCACCTAGCGGCCCGGTGGCGTAGGCGACGCGGTCGCCGATCTGCACGTTGGTCACACCTTCGCCCACGGCGGCCACGGTGCCGGCGCCTTCCAGGCCGAGCGAAGAGGGCAGCGGCACCTTCACCGCGCCGGAGCGTTGGCTCAGGTCCAGTGGATTGACGCCAATGGCGGCCTGTTCCAGCCACACTTCGCCGGGGCCGGGTTGTTGCACCGGGGGCTGTTCGAGACGGAGGACTTCCGGGCCGCCGAAGACTGGCAGTGATACGCGAGTGGGCATGGTTTTCCCCTGACTGGAAATGGTGTTCGCCAGTCTAGAGATGTGACCGCAATGCACCAGATGGGGCTGCTGCAGGACATAGCTGCATGCTGTGCAGCAATCCGCAGGGCTTTCCCGCGCCGCGATCAAGGCAGCAGGATCAGCGCAGAATCACCCGCAGCAGCGAAACCAGCGCCGCGCCGAATACCGGTGCAATCCAGATGCCGAAGGTCTGCAGGATGAATGGCCGGGCATACGCCATCAGGCCGATGTCCGGAGACGGGACACCGAGGCTGTGCCGGCAATAACCCACGACAGCGACGATGAAGCAGGTGCCTGCGAGCACTCCAAGCGCTCGCCATACCAGCCCCCGCTCGCTGGCGTAGGACAGCAGGGCGCCACAGAACGCGCCGCTTAGAGCCACCAGAATCTCGAAGGTGAATTCGGGTTCGGCAAACCAACGGTTACCGTTAAGCCCGATGATATTGCCGAGCTGCCAGCCGGCGAGACTGCCCACAAGCAGCGCCATGGCAAGCCACCAGAAATAGCGCATTACCGTGTTGTTCTGCATCGGGGAGGCCCCCTGAGAATTTTCAGTGATGGCAAAAGAGCAGTATAGCGAGCGCCCCGGCGTTCACCGATCCAGCGACGGATGGTGAAACGGTTACTTGCGCAGGATGTAGACCCGCACGCCATCCACGCCAGGGATGACGTTGTAGTGGCGTATCTGCGAGAAACCCAGGCGCTGGAACTCGCGCTCCAGGGAGCGGGCGCTGGCAAAGTCAGGGCCGCCGGGATGGGGATCGGGGCCGCAGGGGCAGGCCTGGTTCGCGGTGACGGCGGCGTTGGTGTGATCAACGCGGGCGAACAGGATCGCGCTGTCGCGGGTGACGGGAATCCACTGGTTCAGCAGCCGGATGTTCTGCCGGTTGCATGCACTTTGCGGGATTTCCGGGAGCAGCAGGCAGTCGACCGAGCCCTTGCGCAGTTCGACGTTTTCCTGCGGGGTGGGCAGGTCCCTGATCCGCCGCTTCATCGCCTCGGGCAGCCGCTGGTGGGCTTCGCTCAGCGATTCGCTGGACGGACAGCTCGCCACGATGATGCGATTGCTGTGCTCCAGCAGCACGGGCCAGGCGGCGCCGGGCGACTGCGATACCTCCAGTATCAGGATCGGCTCTTCCGCCACGCGCAGGGCCAGACGCAGCAAGCGCTTGTGTCGCCACTGGCGAATCCGCTGGCAAAGACCGCTGCCGAGCGAGCTGCCGGACTGGGTATCGCGACTGTGTTGGGGGGCGGAAGCGAACAGGCGTTGGTGGTCGTTCATGGGCGCGGACTCGTCAGTTACCGTCATTGTCGAGTTGCGCGATCAAGGACTCGTCAAGGGCTTGTGAAAAAGACGTTGTGACGGCGGCAGTTGCGCTAATCGATCGTTTGTTGGCAATTCTGGCTGTGATTGCTATCGGCTATCGGCTATCGGCTATCGGCTATCGGGCGGAATGCGGAATTTTCCTGCTCCTTTGACGAAATCTTTTCCTTTCACTTTGTAGAGTTCTATCGGCTGCCTGCCCCGGCACGTTCCCGCGCCGCCTTGCATCGCCCAAAAACGGACTACTACAAGGGACACCCCATGCAATTTTTCCGCTCGGCCCCTACGCGCTTCCTGGCGCTGGTTGCCTTGCTCTGGCTGATCGTCTTCTTCCTGACCCGCCTGGTCCTTCTGGTGAGCCACCTGTCCGAGGTGGGTGCCGGTCATGTCGGGGTCTTCGTCATCGGCCTGCTTTATGACCTGAGCTTCCTGGTCTATGCCCTGTTGCCGATGGGCGTGGTCCTGCTGCTGATGCCCGCGCGGGTCTGGCGCAGCGCTACCTGGCGCTGGTTGCTAACGGCCACGCTGTTCGTCAGTGTCTACGTGATGCTTTTCACCGCAGTGGCCGAATGGCTGTTCTGGGACGAGTTCGGGGTGCGCTTCAACTTCATCGCAGTCGACTACCTGGTCTACTCCGACGAGGTGCTGAACAACATCCTCGAGTCCTATCCGATCGGCCTGCTGTTGAGCATCCTGGCGGCCATTTCGCTGGTCGTGACACTCGCGCTGTTCAAGGTCGTCGGCCGCCTGCGCAACGCCAAGGTGGCGTCCCTGCCGCGCCGCCTGCTGGCCTGCGTTGGCCTGGTGGTGCTGGCGCTGGTGGCAGGCCTGCTGGTGGACCAGGATTCCCCGCGCGGCCAGGGTGGCAACACCTACGCCCGCGAACTCGCGAGCAACGGTCCGTACCAGTTCTTCGCCGCCTTCCGTAACAACGAGCTGGACTACCCGCAGTTCTACGCCACCCTGCCGGCGGAACAGGTGAGCCAGCAGATTCGTGCCGAGCTGGCCGAACCCAACGCGCGCTTCACCGGCACCGAGCCGATGGACATCCGCCGCGTCATCGCCAGCGAAGGCGCGCCCAAGCGCTACAACATCGTCCTGGTGACCATCGAAAGCCTGAGCGCCAAGTACCTGGGCAGCAATGGCGACGGCCGCAACCTCACGCCCAACCTCGACGAGCTGCGTCGCAACAGCCTCTACTTCAACAATTTCTACGCCACCGGCACCCGCACCGACCGCGGCCTGGAAGCTATCACCCTGTCGATCCCGCCGACGCCGGGCCGATCCATCGTCAAGCGTGTCGGCCGCGAGAGCGGCTTCGCCAGCCTCGGCCAGCAACTGAAGAACGTCGGTTACGACGCGGTGTTCCTGTACGGCGGCCGCGGCTACTTCGACAACATGAACGCCTTCTTCGGCGGCAACGGCTACCGCATCGTCGACCAGTCCAGCGTCCAGGAGTCGGATATCCACTTCAAGAACGCCTGGGGCATGAGCGACGAAGACCTCTACGCCCAGGCCATCAAGCTGGCGGACGAAGATCACGCGCGCCAGCAGCCGTTCCTGCTGCAGCTGATGACCACCTCCAACCACCGCCCCTACACCTATCCGGACGGCCGCATCGACATTCCATCCGGCGAGGGCCGCGACGGTGCGGTGAAGTACACCGACTATGCCATCGGCCAGTTCCTCAAGGCGGCGAAGGCCAAGCCCTGGTTCGACAATACCCTGTTCGTGTTCGTCGCCGACCACACCGCAGGCAGCGCCGGCAAGGAAGACCTGCCGGTGGCGAACTACCAGATTCCGCTGTTCATCTACGCGCCCAAGCTGCTACCGGTTGGCGAGCGCAGCGAACTGGCGAGCCAGCTGGACCTGGCGCCGAGCCTGCTGTCGATCCTCAACCTGAGCTACACCTCGACCTTCTACGGGCGCGACCTGATGGTGCCGAACGCCCTGCCGCCGCGCGTGGTGATTGGCAACTACCAGCACCTGGGCCTGTTCGACGGCCAGGACCTGGCGATCCTCAGCCCGTGCGGCGAACTGCGCCGGCACAACCAGGCGCTGGGCGCGAGCACGGAAGTGCCGGCGAACACCGGCGACACGCTGGTGGATCGGGCGATCAGCTACTACCAGTCGGCGAGCTACGGCTTCACCCACCACCTGCTGGACTGGAAACCGGCGGCGGGGCAGTAAGCCCCGAGCTGGCAGGTATCGCGCGATGCGATACCTGCCAGCTCGAAATACGCCACTTGCCGGCGCAGCGCTTGGGTATAAGTCGCCCATGCGCTACCGACGTCTGGACCTCAACCTGCTGGTCGCCCTGGATGTGCTGCTCGAAGAGGGCAGCGTCAGCCGGGCGGCGCAGCGTCTCAACCTCGGCCAGTCGGCGACCAGCGCCGCGCTGGGCCGCCTGCGCGAGCATTTCCAGGACCCGTTGCTGGTGCCCCTGGGCCGAGGCCTGGAGTTGACCGCACTGGCGCGCCAGCTGGCGCCGAAGGTGCGCGAGGTGCTGAGCCTGGCCGGGGAGGTGGTGGAGACTGCCGCCGCCTTCGACCCCGCACGCTGTGATCGGCGGTTCACCCTGGTGGCTTCGGACTATGTGGCTGCGACCCTGTTGCCGGCTGTCAGCCGTGAATTGGCGCGCCGGGCCCCGGCTGCTTCGCTGGTGCTGCGTGACCTGCCGCTGCCGCGCGACGGCGATGTGGTGGCCGAGGCGCTGGAGTACCGGCGCAGCGACCTGGTGATAGTCCCGCAGCGGCGGATCAACCCGCGCTACCCCCACGAGGCGCTGCTCAGCGATGAGCTGTGCTGCATCGTCTGCTCTCATTCGGCGCACGATGAGCTGCTGAGCCTTGGCGGTTATTGCGCGGCCGAGCACGTGGTGCGCGAGTTCACCGATGGCCAGAACCTGTCGCTGGATACCCAGCACCTGCGCGAGATTGGTATCGAGCGGCGGGTCGCGGTGGCGGTGCAGAGCTTTGCCCTGATGGCCGAGTTCGTCGTCGGCACGCCACGAATCGCCACGCTGTTCCGCCGCCAGGCCGAGGCGCTGGCGCGGCGCTATCCGCTACGCGTCCTGCCGGCGCCCATCGAGTTCCCGGCGGCGGCGCAGGTGCTGCAATGGCACCCGCAGCAGGCTTTCGACCCCGCACTGGCCTGGCTCCGCCAGGTGCTGGCGGAACAGGCCGGGTTACTCGATCAGCACTGAGTATCGCCCGTCTCGCCGTGCAGGCCGAGTTCGTCGATGGCCAACAGGGCGCAGCGCTCGTCGTTGTCCGAGGTATCGCCGCTGACGCCGATGGCGCCCAACAGCCGGCCCTCGCCATCGCGCAGGAGAATACCGCCGGCCGCCGGAATCACCTCGCCAGCGGTGAGACAGTTGATTGCATCGAAGAACGCCGGCATGGCCTGGGCGCGGCGCGCCAGTTCGCGGCCGCCGAAGCCCATGCCCAGGCAGCCGCGCGCCTTGCCGGTGGCGATCTGCGGGCGGAGGAAGCTGGCCTGCTCGTCACGCAGCACGGCCAGCGGGTGACCGGCCGCATCCAGCACGGCGGCGGCCAGCGGACGCACGCCCTCGGCGCGGGCGTGACGCAGGGTGGCGGCAGCCAGGCGCGCGGCCAGTTCGAAGTCGAGATGGGTCATGTTCACTGGCTCCATTTACCCAGTTGGGCGACCCGGTCACGGGTATAGAGATCGGTCCATTTCAGCGAGTTGAAGTCCGATACCTGCTTGGGGTTGTAGGGGGCGCGTTGCAGGCGCACCGGCTCGCCGGCCTTGTAAACGGCCTGCAGGCGGTTACGGTCTTGAAGAATGCGGATGTCTTCCAGCGGCGAGCCGTCGAGGATCAGCAGGTCGGCCTGCTTGCCCGTCTCCAGGGTGCCGAGGGTTTCGCCGCGGGGCATCAGGCGCGAGCCGACATTGGTGGCGGCATAGAGCGCTTCGGCGGGGGTGAAGTCCAGCCGGCGCACCAGCAGTTCCAGCTCGCGGGCGTGCCATTCGCCGTAGGGTGTCACGGCGAAACCGCTGTCGCTCCCGCAGGCGAAGGGGACGCCGGCGGCCTTGGCGCGCTTGAGTACCGGCGTGCCCAGTTCCAGGGTGCGCGCACAGTAGCCGGCGTAGCCGGTGGCGATGGCCGGGTCGTGGGGCTGGCAGAAGTCCACGGTGTTCTGCGGGAAGGTCATGGTCGGCGCGAGCACGCTGCCGGCTTCGAGCAGCGCCTCGATACAGGCGTCGTCCATGTAGAAGGCGTGGAAGACCAGGTCGACGCCGGCCTTGGCCGCGTACATGACCGCTTCGCGACCGTAGGCGTGGGTCGCCACGCGGCAGCCCAGGCGATGGGCTTCCTCGACCATCTCGCGGGTTTCGTCGGCGGTGAAGGCGGCGATGATCTCGCCATTGGGCCGGCGGTGCGTGCCGTCCATGGCGATCTTGATCAGGTCGACGCCGTCCTTGGCCTGCTTGCGGATTTGGGCGATGGCCTCGGTGCGGCTGGTGACCAGTGCGGCGGTGAAGTATTCCGGTGCGCCGACGCGGCTGGGGAACCAGTCGTTGAGGCTCTGCCGGTTGGTGATCACGCGGCTGCTGGCGGCGATGCGCGGGCCCTCGAAGAGCCCGGCGTTGACCGTGTTGCGCACGGCGATGCTGAGCTGGCCGCTGTCGCCGGGACAGACCATGGAGGTGACGCCGGCGGCGAGCACGTGCTGGGCGAAGAACAACCCGCGCAGGGCGCGGAATTCGTCGCTGGTCCAGATATCGATGTCTTCCTCGCTCTGGGCGTTACCGAAGGCCAGGTGGGTGTGCACGTCGACCAGCCCCGGCATGACGAAGTCGCCGTGGACTTCGCGGTCCCTCGCTGCCGGGCGCGGCGCCTCGGCCGTCGGCCCGACGTGGCGGATCACGCCGTTCTCGATGATCAGTGTCTGTTGCTGGCGCGTTTCCAGGCCGGTGCCATCGAACAGGGTGGAGCAGTGCAGGTGCAGGGCGCCCATGGTCGGACTCTCCTCGTCTTGTTGTTTGCCGGCAGGCTAGGGCGGGCGTGCCGGCCGGCACCATCAGATATGGTCGATGGGCACCCATCGATGCCGTCGATACCTGGCGCAGGCCACGTGTTTCCTGCGCTTCATAGGAGGATGCGATGCTGCAGGACGGGTATCGGGAGTGGCGATGCCTGGCATGGCGATCGGCGATTTTTCCTGCGGCCGTGGCGAGGGCGAGGATGCGCCCGCCCATCAATCACCAAGGGAAAATCCCATGAAGGCTATTCGTGATCTGTTGCTGAACCTGGAAGCCGAACGCCAGCGCGCCCTGGTCGAGGAGGACCACACGCGGCTGGACGAACTGTTCGCCGATGAGTTGCTGTATGTGCACACCACCGGGCTGGTGCAGGACAAGGCGCAGTACCTGGACTATGCCCGCCACGCCGTGCGCTACCTGGCGGTGGAGCGTGGCGAGCTGGCGGTTCGTCTGTTCGGCGATGGACTGGCGCTGATGAGCGGCCCGCAGTGCAACCTGCTGCAGAAGCGCGGCGGCGGCGAGCCGGTGCGTGCCGAGGGTTTTGCCACGCAGCTCTGGGTGAAGAGCGAGGAGGGGTGGCGCATCGCGTCGTTCCATGGCACCCGCGCGCCGGCCTGACCTGAACCTACGAAGAACACCCGTCGCCGGCGTCGTAGCGAACCTGCAGGAGCGGGCCATGCCCGCGATCGCGCCCTTGGGGCGCTCCTGCCGGGGAGCGAGCAGCAAGAAAACGGCGCCAACGGGCGCCGTGGAGGGCGGGGCGACGCCCCGCAGGAGCAGCGCCGGGTGACCGGCGCAAGGGATTTCAGGCAGTGCGGCCACCCAGGGTTTCGGCGACCCAGTCGGCGATGTAGTGGCCGGCGTTGATGCTGTTGTCGAAGCTCGAATGCTGCACGCCGCCTTCGCGCTCGGTGAAGATCTTCAACTCGCGTTTCGGGCTGTTCACCAGTTGCTCGTAGGTGCGGTGCGCCCATTTGAGCGGAATCTGCGAGTCCTTCTCGCCGTGGGTGACCAGGAAGGGCACGCGGATGCGGTCCAGCACGCCATCCAGGTGCACGTTCTCGGCGATCGCCATGAACTCGTCCATGTCCTTCGCGCCCCAGACCCACTGCACGTGCGCCCAATAGTGCGGCACCGGGAAGTTGCCTTCCTTCTCCAGGCGGCGCTTCTGCACGTCGCGCCAGTCGTGGTTGGCGCCCCACACCACACCGCAGGCGAAGCGCGGCTCGAAGGCCACTGCGCGCGGGCAGTAGTAGCCGCCCAGGGAGACGCCCTCCAGGCCGATGCGCTTCGGGTCGACTTCGGGGCGGGTTTCCAGCCAGTCCACCACGCGGCTCGCCCAGTGCTCGCTGTCGTAGCGCGCGGTCAGGCCGTGCAGGCGCAGTGCCTCGCCAGTGCCGGGCTGGTCGATGATCAGCGAGGACACGCCGCGCCTGGCCAGCCAGGCCGGCAGGCCGACGCGGTACTTCATTTCCTTGGTCGAATCCAGGCCGTTGACCTGCACCAGCAGTGGCGCCGGGCCGTCGACGCCCTCGGCGCGCACCAGCAGGCCGGAGAGGTGCTTGCCCTCATAGGGGATTTCCACCCGCTCGCAGTTCTCCTTCGACAGGTCGATGCCGCGCGCGAAGGTTTCCAGGAAGCGCTGGTACAGCGCTTCGCGGCCAGGTGCACCGTGGGCCTGCAGGCGTTCGCAGGTGAGGTAGTAGGTGGCGGCGCGGTTGTATTTCTCGCCGGCGGAGAGGCGGCGGCCGGCAGCCTCGTCTTCCTCGGCCAGGGCACAGAGCTTGTCGGCCATCTTCGCCCAGGTCTCGCGGAAGGCCTGGGTGCCGGCGGCATCGGGCTGCTTGGCGGCCTCCTGCAGCGGGGCGCACATCTCCTCGATCTCGCCCAGGCGGGCGCCCATCTCGATGGCCAGGTCCACCGAGAGATTCCAGACGTAATTGGTGGGGAAGTAACGGAACATTCTTCTTGTCCTTCTGCGGTCGTAGAGTCCGGCGCCCGGAAACAGCGGCAGGCACGCAGGGCGCGGTTCGAAGGCAAGGTACGCAGGCGGGGTGGCGCGGGGCCAATCGCGAGTGGGGATGCGAGGTATCGTGAAACGCGATGCCCCGGCGCCGTTGCGGCGGTCGGGGCGATAACTGGCGTCAGGCGCTGGCGCGCAGGGCGTCTGGCTGCTGGTCGACGCTCTGAATGAACGCGCGGATGCGCTCGCGCAACCAGCGGTGCATGGGGTCGCCCTCCATGCTGCGGTGCCAGAGCATGAATTCGCGCATCACTGGGATCTTCACCGGCGGCGGCAGGATGCGCAGCGGCAGGTAGCGCGCGTACAGCTCGGCCAGACGCCGATGCATGGTCGCCACGCGCTGGGTGCCGACCAGCAGTTGCGGCAGGGTGTTGAAGTCGTTGGTGATCACTTCCAGGCGACGGTTGAAGCCGTACTGGTTCATGAACCAGTCCTCGATGCTCAGGTGCCGGTTGCGCCCGAAGCCCACCGAGATGTGGCCCATCTGCATGTACTGCTCCAGGGTCAGGGAGTCGCCGACCGCGGGGTTGTCGCGCCAGACCACGCAGACGTGGTCCTCCTCGAACAGCAGCTGCGCCGGGTGGCCGTCGATGATGTAGCGCTCGGGCACGATCATCATGTCCACCTCGCCGCGCATCAGCAGCTCGGCGCTGTTGTCGCCGGGGCTGACCATCTCGAAGGTGATGTGCGGCGCCTCCTGGTGGATTTTCTGGATCACCTGGGCGAACAGCACGCTGATCAGGTAATCCGAGGTCACCAGGCGGAAGTGGCGCTTGCTGGTGGAGGGGTCGAACACCGGTTTGGCGGTGATCGAGGAACGGATGGTCAGCAGCACCTCGCGCACCGGGGTGGCCAGCTCCAGGGCGTAGGGCGTGGGCTGCATCTTGCGCCCGACCTGCACCAGCAGTTCGTCCTCGAAGAAGGTGCGCAGGCGCCCCAGTACGCCGCTGGTGGCCGACTGGGTCATGTGCAGGCGTTCGGCGGCGCGGGTGATGTTCTGCTCTTCGAGCAGTACATCCAGCGCCACCAGCAGATTCAGGTCCAGGTGGTGAAAACGCATGGCGATGGCTCACGGTTCTTGTAGTTATTTTCGCGATACCTTCCCGCTGCATTCCCGCTACGTCAATACCACTTCGCCATCGCTGTGCGGCTAACGCCCCGCGTCATGGGCTGCCGGGCAGGTATCGCGATTGCCGATGCCTCGCATCCCCACTCGCGATTGGTCAGGGCGCCGGGCGAGCCATCAACCTGCGCTCCAGTCGAGCGGCCGACGAGCCGCGGCGACCCACCACCGGCGACCCGCTGCCCGGCGCCGAACATAATTTCAATGGAGTGGTAGCCATGAACATTCTTGGACTCGACGCGCTGGTATTCGGCGTCGACGATATCCAGGCCTGTGCCGATTGCCTGCGTGACTACGGCCTCACGGCCGCCCAACTGGATGCCGACGGAGGCCGCTTCGAGGCGCTGGACGGCACCGCGATCATCATTCGCCGTGGCGATGATCCGAGCCTGCCGCCGGCGCTCGGGCCGACCCCGTCATTGCGCGAGACCGTCTACGGAGTGGCGTCCACCGCGGACCTAGAAGCCATCGCCGACGAGCTGGGACGTGACCGCGAGGTGCGCCGCGACGAGAACGGCGCGCTGCACAGCGTCGACGACCTGGGCTTCGCCATTGCCTTCCAGGTGTCCTGGCGTCGCGTCTTCGAGGCGCCGGCCGACCTGACCAACGCCCCGGGCAGTGCGCCGCAGCGTCCACTCAACCAGCTGGGCATCACCCCGGACATGCCAGCATTGCCGCGCTCGTTGTCCCATGTCGTTTACTTCGTGCCCGACGCCGCCAAGGGCGAGGCGTTCTATCGCGACCGCCTGGGCTTCGTCACCACCGACAGCTTCGTCGGCGTCGGCCCGTTCATGCGCAGCGCCGGCATGGACGACCACCACTGCCTCTTCATGATCCAGACCCCGCCGCACATGCAGGGCTGCGAGCACTTCACCTTCCATATGGGCAGCGGCACCGAAGTGCTGCTGGCCGGTACGCGCTTCCAGCAGAAGGGCTGGACCAGCTTCTGGGGGCCAGGCCGCCACCTGCTGGGCTCCAACTGGTTCTGGTACTTCAACAGCCCACTGGGCTGCCACATCGAGTACGACGCCGACATGGACAAGCACGACGACGCCTGGGCCGCACGCCAGGCGCCGATGTCGGCGGACAACTCGCAGCTGTTCCTCTTCACCTCGCGGGAGAAATGGGCGCCCAGCGGCCCGCCGCCCAAGCAGGGCTGAGCCGTGGATTGCGTGGCGCTGTGCCGGCTCGATGAGCTGGGCGAGGGGCAGTCGCGCGGCTTCGACCCGCAGGGCAGGGGAGCGGACAGCCTGTTCGCTCTCCGTCACCAGGGTCAGGTGCGCGTGTACCGCAATCGCTGCCCGCATCTGTCGGTGCCTCTGGAGTACCGCAAGAACCGCTTCCTCAGCGCCGATGGCCAGTGGGTCATCTGCTACGCCCACGGCGCGCGCTTCCGCCCGGAGGACGGCACCTGCGTGCACGGCCCCTGTCGCGGGGAAGTTTTGCCGGCGCTGCAACACCGCGAGGCGGACGGTTGGCTGCTATTGCCGCTGGCGCAACTGGACGCCTGAGGTATCGCGCCGCGCGATAGGTCGCATCCGCGGACTCGATTAGTCAAAGCCCGGCCCCGCCGGGAAGCTGTGCCCCGGGCACGCAGAACGGCCGCCGCGCAGGACGTGGCGGACAACAAGAACAAGACGTGAGAGATGCCATGAATACTGTGAGCAACGTGCTGATCGTGGGTGGTGGGATTGGTGGGCTGTGCGCCGCCATCGCCCTGCGCCGCAAGGGAGTCGCGGTCGATCTGGTCGAGCTGAAGACCGAATGGACGGTCTACGGCGTCGGCATCATCCAGCAGAGCAACGTGGTGCGCGAGATGCACCGCCTCGGCCTGCTCGACGCCTACCTGGATGCGGCCTACGCCTTCGAGGACGTGGCCATCTACACCACGCAGGGCGAGCAACTGGCGCGCATTCCCGGCCAGCGCCTGGCCGGCCCGCAGTACCCGGCCAACGTCGGCATCTCCCGTCGCGCCCTGCACAAGGTGCTGAGCGAGACCGCCATCGAGCTGGGCACCCAGGTGCGCCTGGGCACCTCGGTGGAAAGCCTCGAGCAGGACGCCAGCGGCGTCGACGTGCTGTTCAGCGATGGCAGCCAGGGGCGCTACGCGCTGGTGGTGGGTGCCGACGGCCTGTTCTCCAGGGTGCGCGGCCTGCTCTTTGGCGATAAGTACCAGCCGCACTTCACCGGCCAGTCGGTGTGGCGCCACAACTTCCCGCGCGCCGCTGGCATCGATCACCTGGCCAACTACCAGGGCCCGGCGGGCAACGCCGGCCTGGTGCCGCTGGCCGATGACCTGATGTACCTCTTCACCACCTCCCACGAACCGGGCAATCCGTGGATGGACCCAGCCAGCCTCGCCGAGGGCCTGCGCCAGCGCCTGGCCGGTTTCGGCGGGCTGATCGGCGAGCTGCGCGGGCAGATCGGCGACAGCGCCGAGGTCGTCTACAAGCCGCTGGAAGCGGTGTTCGTCGACGAACCCTGGTACCGCGGCCGCGTGTTGCTGATCGGCGACGCCGCCCACGCCACCACACCGCACCTGGGCCAGGGCGCCGGCATGGCCATCGAGGACGCCGTGGTGCTGGCAGAGGAACTCACCGCTGGCGGCGATCTGGAAGACCAGCTTCAGCGCTTCATGGGCCGCCGCTTCGAGCGCTGCAGGTTCATCAGCGAGATGTCCCTGCTGGCCGGCGAGAAGGAGATCCAGCGCGATCCGTCCTTCGACCGCATCGGCCTTGTCAAGCAGATGCTGGAGGTCACCGCGCGCCCCATCTGATCCAGCGCCAGGCGCGCCCTGCCTTGATGGCGCGCCACGGCTCACCACCGCCAACACCGACGCACAAGAACAAGAAAGAGGAAACCCCCGATGTTGACTCGCACGCGTGCAACCGCGCGGCCGCTGCCGCCGCTCAAGCCCATTACCCTGGCTCTTCTCGCGCTGGCCGCCAGCCACGCCCAGGCCTTCGAATTCGACACCGGCAACCCCGACCTGCGGGCGCGCTGGGACAACACCCTGAAGTACAGCGCCGCCTGGCGCACACAGGATGCGAGCAGCAAGCTCACCGAAGGCCAGACCGCGCTGAACCTCGACGACGGCGATCGCAACTTCGACAAGGGCCTGATCTCCAACCGCCTGGACCTGCTCTCCGAGCTGGACATCACCTACGGCAACGTCGGTGCGCGGGTCAGCGGCGCGGCCTGGTACGACGACGTCTACAACCGCGGCACCGATAACAACGCCCCCGGCCGCGCCAACAGCTACTCGGTGGACTACGACGAGTTCACCGACGACACCCGCACTCTCCACGGGCGCAAGGGCGAGCTGCTGGATGCCTTCGTCTTCGGCAAGACCGAGATCGGCGAGATGCCGGTGTCCGGCCGCCTGGGCCGCTACGCCATGCAGTGGGGCGAGAGCCTGTTCTACGGCATGAACGGCATCGCCGGCGGCATGGCACCGGTCGACGTGGTCAAGGGCCTGTCGGTGCCCAACACCCAGTTCAAGGAACTGATCCGCCCAGTACAGCAGGTCTCCGGCCAGCTGCAGCTGACCCCGGACGTGTCCCTGGGCGCCTATTACCAGTTCGAGTGGGAAGCCAACCGCCTGCCCGCTGCCGGCAGTTACTTCTCCAATGACGACTTCTTCGGCGACGGCGGCGAGCGCATGTTCGTCGGCACACCGGTGATGCCCGGCGGCCAGCCGCTGGCCTTCTACCGCGGCAACGACAAGGAGGCCAAGGATTCGGGGCAGGGCGGCGTGCAACTGCGCTGGCGCACCGAGACGGTGGACTGGGGCGTCTACGCCATCCGCTTCCACGACAAGAGCCCGCAGCTCAACGTGCGCCCGGACTTCGCCAACCTCAACCCGGTGACCGGCAAGGCCGGCGAGTACTACTGGGTCTATCCCGAAGGCATTGAGGCGCTGGGGGCGAGCTTCTCCACCACCCTGGGCAACTTCAACGTGGCGGGCGAGCTGTCCACCCGCTGGAACCAGCCGTTGGCCTCCACCAGCCAGCACGCCCTGGCGCCGGGCGAGGCAATCGACAACGACGACGACCCGGTCTACGCCACCGGCCGCACGCTGCACGCCAACTTCTCCTGGCTGGCGAGCCTGGAGCCGAACTTCGTCGCCGCCGAGTCGAGCTTCCTCGGCGAGATCGCCTGGAACCGGGTGATGAGCGTGAGCCAGAACGCCGATGCGGTCGACCCCAACGCCGACCGCGACGCCACCAGCCTGCGCCTGGTGTTCGAGCCGATGTACCGGCAGATCTACCCCGGCCTAGACCTCTCGGTACCCATCGGCGCGAGCTACACCAACGGCGCCTCCGAGGCGCTGGGCACCGGCTTCGGCACCGACCACGGCGGCGACCTGAACATCGGCCTGAAGGGCAACTACCTCAACACCTGGAACCTGGGCCTGACCTACACGCACTACTACGGCCCGGAGAACACCTTCCTCGACGCCGACAATCACTACACCTACGAACAGTCGCTGAAAGACCGCGACTTCATCGCCTTCACCGTCAGCCGCACCTTCTGACCGAGGACTGCCCGATGAAACACAACAAGAAAGTCGTTTCCCTGCTCACCGCCTTGAGTGCCTCCCTGCTGTTCGCCCATGGCGCCTCTGGCGCCGTCTCCGCCGAGGAGGCGGGCAAACTGAGAACCACCCTGACCCCGCTGGGCGGCGAGCGTGCCGGCAATGCCGACGGCAGCATCCCGGCCTGGACCGGTGGCTACACCCAGGTCGACCCGGCCTACAAGGACGGCGGCAAACGCGGCGATCCCTTCGCCAGCGAAAAGCCGCAGCTGACCATCACCGCGCAGAACATGGCGCAGTATGCCGACAAGCTGACCCCCGGCATCCAGGCGATGCTGAAGAAGTACCCGGACAGCTACCGACTGGAGGTCTACCCGACCCACCGCAGCGCCGCCGCGCCGCAGTCGGTGTACGACGCCACCTTCGCCAACGCCACCAGTGGCAAGCTGGTGGACGGCCCCGGCGGGCCGATGCCCGAAGGCGCCGCCGGGGGCATTCCGTTCCCGATCCCGGCCAACGGCGTGGAAGCCATGTGGAACCACCTGCTGCGCTGGCGCGGCGCCTCCTGGCACGCGAGCTTCAACCAGTACCTGACCACCGCCGACGGCAAGCATGTGCTGACCAACGACTCCCGCGCCGACCTGCAGATGCCCTGGTACCTGCCGGGCGGCAGCGGCGAGAAGGGCGTGTTCTGGTCGATTCGCATGACCAACGACGGCCCGCCGCTGCGCGCCGGCGAAGCCATCACCGGCCTGGAAAACCTCAACGCCGACAAGGCTGCGGTGTGGACCTACCTGCCCGGTCAGCGTCGCGTGCGTCGCCTGCCCAACGCCTGCTGCGACACCCCGACGCCGGCTACTGCCGGGGTCATGAGCTTCGACGAGCTGTACGTGTTCAACGGCCGCGTCGACCGCTTCGACTGGAAGCTGGTGGGCAAGAAGGAGATGTACATCCCCTACAACGTCAACAAGGTCTTCACCGCCGAAAACGGCGAGGCGCTGCTCGATGCGCACCACCTGAAGTCCGACGCCATTCGCTGGGAGCTGCACCGCGTCTGGGTGGTGGAAGCGAGCCTGAAGAGCGGCCAGCGCCACGTCATGCCCAAGAGCACCTACTACCTCGACGAAGACACCTGGGCCGCCGTGCTCGGCGAGCGCTACGACGCGCGCAACCAGCTGGCCAAGGTGGTCTGGACCTCGCCGGTGGTACTGCCCGACCTGCCCGGCGTGGTGACCCTCACCAACGGCTTCTACGACCTGCTCTCCGGGGCCTGGTTCGCCGGGGACCTGTTCGCCGGCAAGAGCGAGCAGTACCGCATCGTGCCGCCCTACAAGGACTCGGTGTTCACCGCCGACGCCATGGCGGGTGAGGGCGTGCGCTGATCGTCCGCGGGCAGGCCCGGCGTCTCGGGCCTCGCCCAGCTCCTGCAGCGAGCTGTGTAGCGAAACCGTTGTAGCGATTACAAGAAAAAAGAAAGGTTGCGTGCGATGAAGAAGAGTCTCTCCGCCTGGCTGCTGGCAGCCTGTTGCGCGGTGCCTGCGGCGTTCGCCGATGGCAGCGTGGATGTCCTGGCGCAGCCCGCCGTGCATGGCCCGCAGGCCCTGCGCGCGGTGCTGCAGGATGTGGCCCGCGCTGGCGAGCGTCTGGTGGCAGTGGGGGAGCGTGGCGTGGTGCTGCTCTCCGACGACAACGGCACTACCTGGCGCCAGGCCACGGCAGTGCCGGTGAGCGCCGGCCTGACTGCCGTACAGTTCATCGATGCGCAGAGTGGCTGGGCCATCGGCCACGCCGGCGTGGTGCTGCACAGCGAGGACGGCGGCGAGCACTGGACCCTGCAACTCGATGGCAAGCGTGGCGCTGCCCTGGAGCAGCAGGCCGCCGAAGCTTCCGGTGACGCTGCGCGCGTCGCTGCCGCGCAAAGGTTGGTGGCCGACGGCGCCGACAAACCGCTGCTGGCGCTGAGCTTCGCCGATACCCGCCACGGTCTGGTGGTCGGTGCTTACGGCGTGGCGCTGAGCACTGCCGATGGCGGTCGCAGCTGGCAGTCCGCGATGGGCCGGCTGCCGAACCAGCGTGGTCTTCACCTGTACGCCCTGGCCCGCGCCGGCAGTGACCTGTACGTCGCCGGTGAGCAAGGCCTGCTGCTGCGTTCCCGCGATGACGGCGCGCACTTCGACGCCCTGCAGAGCCCCTACGACGGCAGCTACTTCGCCGCCGCCGTGCTCCCCAGTGGGCGCCTGCTGATTGGTGGTCTGCGCGGCACCCTGTTCGCTTCCGACGATGCCGGCGAAAGCTTCCAGCCGCTGGCCAATCCGATCCCCGCATCGATCAACGGCATCCGCGTCGCCGGCGGCCAGCTGCTGCTCGCCAACCAGGCCGGGATGCTGCTGCGCGGCGGCCTGGACGCCTTCGCTGCGCAGCCGCTACCGGTCTCCGACGGCTTGCCGCTGGCCGCGGCGATCACAGCTGCCGACGGTGCCATCGTCGCCGTCGGCATGGCCGGTGCGCGCCGCCTGGCGCCTTCTTCCCAACCCCTTCGCGCGGACTGAGCCATGCACGCCACGACTTCCCCTGAGCCGTCCAGCGGCCGCCTCGACGACTTCGACAGTGCTTCCGGCTCGCTGCTGGAACGCGCGCTGTTCAACCACCGCGCCCTGGTCCTGCTGCTGTGCCTGGCGGCGACCCTGCTGCTGGGCTGGCAGGCCACCCGCCTGACGCTCAACGCCAGCTTCGAGAAGATGATCCCGCGCGAGCACCCCTTCATCCACAACTACCTGGAACACCGCCAGGAGCTGGCCGGGCTGGGCAACGCCGTGCGCATCGCCGTGGCCAACCCGCGCGGCAGCCTCTACGACAAGGACTACCTGCACAGCCTGCAGCAGCTCAACGATGCGGTGTATCTGCTGCCCGGCGTCGACCGTGCGGCGATGAAGTCGCTGTGGACGCCCTCGACCCGCTGGACCGGTGTGACCGAGGACGGCCTGGAAGGCGGCCCGGTGATTCCAGACGGCTACGATGGCAGCCTCGCGAAACTTGAAGAACTCAAGCGCAACGTCGAGCGCTCCAACGAGATCGGCCAGCTGGTGGCCTTCGACCAGCGCTCGAGCATCGTCTACGTGCCGTTGCTGGAGAAGACCCCGGATGGTCAGGCGCTGGACTACACGGCCTTTGCCCATGAGCTGGAAAGCCTGCGCGCGCGCTTCCAGGGGCAGGGCGTGGACATCCACATCACCGGCTTCGCCAAGGTGGTGGGCGACCTGATCGACGGGCTGAAGCAGATCCTGCTGTTCTTCGCCGCCGCCATCGCTATCACCGCCGCGGTGCTCTACTGGTACACCCGCTGCGTGCGCAGCACCGCGCTGGTGGTGATCTGCTCGCTGGTGGCGGTGGTCTGGCAACTCGGCCTGCTGCCGCTGCTGGGTTACGAGCTGGACCCGTACTCGGTGCTGGTGCCGTTCCTGGTGTTCGCCATCGGCATGAGCCACGGCGCGCAGAAGATGAACGGCATCATGCAGGACATCGGCCGCGGCATGCATCGCCTGGTGGCGGCGCGCTTCACCTTCCGCCGGCTGTTCCTCGCCGGGCTCACCGCGCTGCTTTGTGACGCCGTGGGTTTCGCCGTGCTGATGATCATCCGTATCCAGGTGATCCAGGACCTGGCGGTGATCGCCAGCCTGGGCGTGGCGGTGCTGATCTTCACCAACCTGATCCTGCTGCCGGTGCTGCTCTCCTACGTGGGCGTCAGTGCCCGCGCGGCGCGCCGCAGCCTGCGCGCCGAAGAGGCCGAGGCGAGCGGGGCGGACAAGCACGCCATGTGGCGCTTCCTCGACCTGTTCACCCGGCGCCGCTGGGCCGCCGCGTGCATCGCCGTGGCCGCGCTGATGGCCGCTGGCGGCTACGCGGTGAGCCTGCACCTGAAGGTCGGCGACCTCGATGCCGGCGCCCCCGAGCTGCGCCCGGACTCGCGCTACAACCGCGACAATGCCTTCGTCACTGCCCACTACGGCGCCAGCAGCGACGTCTTTGCTGTGATGGTGCAGACCCCGCCCGGCGCCTGCTCGGCCTACGACACCCTCAAGCGCGTGGATGACCTGGACTGGCAACTGCGTGGCCTGCTGGGAGTGGACTCGACCAACTCGCTGGCGCTGCTCAACCGCCGTGTTCTGGTGGGCCTCTCCGAAGGCAGCCCGAAGTGGTACGAGCTGGTGAACAACCAGGCGACCCTGAACATGGTCACCGCCAACGCGCCCCGTGGCCTGTACAACGACGATTGCAGCCTGCTGACGCTCTACGCCTACCTCACCGACCACAAGGCCGACACCCTCGCGCGCGTCGTGGACAGCGTGCAGGCCTTCGCCCACGACAACGACAGCGAGCAGGCGAAGTTCCTCCTCGCCGCCGGCAGCGCGGGTATCGAGGCGGCCACCAACCAGGTGGTGAAACAGGCCAATCGTGACATGCTCTGGTGGGTCTACGGCGCGGTCATCCTGCTCTGCCTGGTGACCTTCCGCTCTTGGCGTGCGGTGCTCTGCGCAGTGCTGCCGCTGGTGCTGACCTCAATCCTCTGCGAGGCGCTGATGGTGGCGCTGGGCATCGGCGTGAAGGTCGCGACCCTGCCGGTGATCGCTCTGGGCGTGGGCATCGGCGTGGACTACGCGCTCTACGTCATGAGCATCGTGCTGGCGCAGCTGCGCCAGGGCGCGAGTTTGTCCGAGGCGTATTACCGCGCGCTGCTGTTCACCGGCAAGGTGGTGATGCTCACCGGCGTGACCCTGGCCATCGGCGTCGGCACCTGGATCTTCTCGCCCATCAAGTTCCAGGCCGACATGGGCGTGCTGCTGGCCTTCATGTTCGTCTGGAACATGGTCGGCGCGCTGATCCTGCTGCCGGCTCTGGCGTATTTCCTTTTGCCGCAGCGCCAGGCCCGCCTGGAGGCGCAACCGACTGTGGCGGCGCACCACCTGCAGGAAGTCCATCACGACCGCGACTGCTGCCAGCAGCACGCCGCCACGCCCCTGGCCTGCGGCCAGGCTCGCTGAGTCCGCACAACGACAACAAGAGGACGACTCCATGCCCTGCTTGAAGACCCTGTGGCGCGAACTGCGCGCCGGCCTGATCCAGTACGGCGCCACCCATTGCCTGCTGGTGGAGGTGCGCGATGAGCGCTGAACGCACCGCCGGTAGTGCGCAAGCCCTGTTGTTGTTGTTCGGCAGCTGCCTGCCGGTGCTTGGCGCGGTGCTCATCGCGCCGGTACTGCCGCGCATGCAGGCGCACTTCGCCGAGACTCCAGGCGCCGCTGTGCTGGTGCCGGTGGCATTGACCCTGCCGGCGCTGGTGATCGCCTTCCTCGCGCCGCTGGCCGGGGTATTGGCCGACCGCGTGGGCCGGCGCTCCCTGCTGCTCGCCAGCATGCTGCTCTACAGCCTCTGCGGCTTGCTGCCATTGTGGCTGGATTCGCTCGGCCTGATCGTCGCCAGCCGTGCCGGCATCGGCCTGGCGGAAGCCGGGATCATGACCTGCTGCACCACGCTGATGGGCGACTACTTCGACGGCCAGCGCCGCGAGCGCCTGTTCGCCCTGCAGATGGTCGCCACCTCGCTCTCCGCCGCGCTGTTCATGGGGCTGGGCGGCGCGCTGGGAGAGAACAGCTGGCGCACCCCGTTCGCGCTCTATGCCGTGGGCGTGCTCTGTCTGCCGCTGATGGCCGCTTTGCTCTGGGAGCCGCAAGCACGCCGCGTCGAGCATGAGCCGGCCAGTTCCTCGCGCTTCCCCTGGGCCGCCCTGGCGCCGCTGTACCTGCTCACGGGGCTGGCCGGCGTCAGCCTGTTCATCGTGCCGGTGCAGGCGGGCTACCTGCTGCAACTGCTGCACGTCGACGGCCCGCAGCAGATCGGCCTGACCATGGGCGCCAACCAGCTCGGCGTGCTGGCCGGCGCGCTGACCTTCCGCCTGCTTGCCGGGTTGCCGGCGCGCCGCCTGCTGGCGCTGGGCTTCGCCACGGCGGGCCTGGGTGGCGGGCTGATGGCGCTGTCGTCCAGCCATGCGCTCGTGGTCCTCGCCGTGCTGTTGAACGGGCTGGGCGTGGGACTGCTGCTGCCGACGCTGATCACCCAGGTGATGCAGCAGGTCGGCTTCGACCAGCGCGGCCGCGCCACCGGTGGCTTCACCGCATCGATCTTCGCCGGCGAATTCGTCAGCCCGCTGCTGGTGCTGGCGCTCACCGGCGGCGTCGCCAGTCAGCTGCCGAATGCCCTGCTGCTGGTGGCGCTGGCCCAGCTCGCACTGGCGCCGCTGTGCTTGGTGCTGCTGCGCGGTCGCCGCGTGGCATCGGTGGCGGGGGCGTTATGAGCGCGCTGTTTACCCTGGCCGGCAAGGCTGCACTGATCACCGGCGCCACCCGCGGCATCGGCCTGGCCATCGCCCGCGAGTACGGTCTTGCTGGCGCGCGTCTGGTGATCAGCAGCGAAAGTGCCGATGACTGTGCACGAGCGGTGAAGTTGCTGGCGGACGAGGGCATCGATGTGATCGCCGTGGCCGCCGACCTACGTGACGCGAACGCCGTGCAGGCACTGGCGCAGCGGGCTCTGGAGCATCTCGGCCGGCTCGATGCACTGGTCTGCAATGCCGGAGTCGCGCCACACATGGGGCCGCTCGGCACGGCCAGCGACGCCGACTGGGAGCTGACCTTCACCGTCAACTTGCGCAGCGCGCTGTGGCTGACAAGCGCCTTGCTCCCGGCCATGGCCGAAGGTGGCGGCGGCAGCGTAGTGCTGATGGCGAGCATCGCCGGCGTGCGCGGCAACAAGGGCCTGGGCCTGTACGGGCTGTCCAAGGCCGGACTGGCGCAGCTGGCGCGCAACCTGGCGGTGGAGTGGGGCCCGGCGAACATCCGCGTCAACGCCATCAGCCCCGGCGTGATCCACACCGAATTCGCCCGCCCGCTCACCGACAACCCGGAGGTACTGCAGCGCCGCCTGGCGCTCACTCCGTTACGCCGGGTCGGCCGGCCCGAAGAAGTCGCGGCCCTGGCATTGCTGCTGGCGGCTCCCGGTGGCGCCTTCATCAGCGGACAGAACCTTATCGTCGACGGTGGCACGACCATCGGCGACGGCAATTGAAAGGAGACACCATGCAACAGCTTCCCACCTTCAAACGCGTAGTCACCGGCCACGACGCTCAGGGTCAGGCGGTGGTCGCCAGTTGCGGCCCGACGCCGAACAACTTCCCGCTCAAGGCGGTGCCCGGCACCCTGTTCTACGAGGTGTGGAACAGCCTCGGCAGCCCCGCGCCGCTGGACAACGGCGACGACCCCACCGCCCAGCCGCTTCAGCTCAGCCCCGGACTACAGGGCAGCGTCATCCGTGTGGTGGATATCCCGCCGGACAGCGTGCAGAACCAGGTCAGCGACGAAGACGCCGCAGCAGTCTTCGCCGAAATCGGTGAATCCCACGCCGGCACCGGCAAGGCCGACTCGAAGCACAAGCTGATGCACCGTACCCAGACCCTGGACTACGGCATCGTTACCGAGGGCGAGGTCTGGCTGGTGCTGGACGACGGCGAAGTGCACCTCAAGCGCGGCGACATCGTGGTGCAGCGTGGTACCAACCACGCGTGGAGCAACCGCACCGAAGCGATGGCGCGGATGGTCTTCATTCTTCTCGATGGCCGTTACGCGGCCGAGTTGAAGGAGCTGCTGCCATGAAGCTCGCCACCCTCGATGACGGCAGCCGCGATGGCCGCCTGCTGGTAGTCTCCCGCGACCTGACGCGGGCGGTGGATGCCAGCGGCATCGCCGCCACCCTGCAGGCCGCTCTGGACAACTGGGAGCTGCTGGAGTCCGACCTGCAGAGGCTGTACCAGCGGCTCAACGCCAACGCCGTCGCTGGCGCCTTCGACCTCGATCCGGCGCAACTCGCCGCGCCGTTGCCACGCGCCTGGCAATGGCTGGACGGCTCCTGCTTCCTCAGCCACGGCGAGCTGATGCAGAAGGCCTTCAACCTGGAGCCCATCGAAGGCGTCGAGCGCATTCCGTTGATCTACCAGGGTGCTGGCGATGACTTCCTCGGCCCGCGCGCGGATATCCCGCTGCCCAGTGAAGCCCACGGTATCGACTTCGAAGGCGAGTTCGCCGTGCTGCTCGACGCGGTGCCCATGGGCTGCCCGGCGGAGCAGGCGCTCAAACATGTGCGCCTGGTTCTGCAGCTCAACGACGTCAGCCTGCGCGCACTGGCGCCACGGGAGATGAAGACCGGCTTCGGCTTCCTCCAGGCCAAGCCGGCGTCCAGCTTCGCCCCGGTGGCGGTGACCCCGGACGAGTTGGGCGGCGCCTGGCGCGATGGCCGCGTGCACCTGCCGCTGACGGTGGAGTGGAACGGCGAATGGTTCGGCCATCCCCACGGCGGCGCCATGCACTTCGGCTTCCATGACCTGATCGCCCATGCCGCCCTGACCCGGCGCCTGAGCGCCGGCACGCTGATCGGTTCGGGCACCGTGTCCAACGCCGACCGCTCCGTCGGCTCGGCCTGCATTGCCGAGCGCCGTGCCATCGAGACTATCGCCCACGGCGCGCCACGCACTGCTTTCATGCACTTCGGCGACCGCGTGCGTATGGAGGCTCGCGGCAGCGACGGCGAGGTGCTCTTCGGCGCCATCGACCAGTGCGTGGTTCAAGGGGGCTGGCCATGCGCGTGATGGTCAGCGGGGCCAATGGATTTGTCGGCCGCCTGCTGGTGCGGCGCCTGCTGGAAGCCGGCGTGCTGCGCGGCAAGCGGATCGAAGCCTTGCTGTTGCTGGACCAGAAACTCGAAGGCCTGCCCGACGATTCTCGCCTGCGCCGGCATTACGGCAGCGTCACCGATCCGGCCCTGCTACGCCGCGTCCTGGCCGATGGCGTCGACGTAGTGTTCCACCTGGTGAGCGTGCCCGGCGGCGCCGCTGAGGCGCAGTACGAACTGGGCTACCAGGTCAACCTGCAGGCCAGCCTGGAACTGCTGCAGCAACTGCGCAATGCCGTGCGGCCGCCTGTGCTGGTTTATGCCAGTAGCGTGGCGGTCTATGGCGGCGAATTGCCGGCGCGGATGGACGAGGAACAACCGGCGGCGCCGCAACTGTCCTACGCGGCGCACAAGCGCATGGTGGAGATCGCCCTGCAAGACCTGTCCCGGCGCGGCGAAGTGGATGGCCGCGCGCTGCGCCTGCCGGGCATAGTCGCCCGACCGCGCGAACCCAACGGCTTGCGCTCGGCCTTCATGAGCGACCTGCTGCACGCCTGTGCAGCGGGGGACAGCTACACCTGCCCGGTGTCGCCGCAGGCCAGCGCCTGGTGGATGTCGGCGCGCTGCTGCGTGGACAACCTGCTGCACGCCGCCGAACTCAGGGAGCCCGGTAGTCAACGGGTGTGGCAATTGCCGGTGCTGCAGCTGTCGATTGCCCAGGTGCTCGCCGGGCTCGCCGCCTTTTTCGGCGAAGCCAACTGCGAGCGCATCGCCTTCGATCCCGATCCGCAACTGGAAGCGCTGTTCGGCGCCTATCCGCCACTGCGCACGCCGCAGGCCCGCGAGCTGGGCTTCTGCCACGACGGCACGGTGGCCGGGCTGCTGCGCAATGCCCTCGATCTTCCGCCGCGCCGCAGCCGCGCCGCCCGCAAAGGAATCTCCGCATGAGCCTGAACCAACGCCGCTTGCTGGACCTGTCCGTGACCCTGGACAACAACCCCTACACCGACCCGCCGCCGCTGCTGCCGAAGATCGACTACATGGACCACCAGCAGGGCTGGCCGGAAATGGCAGCGATGTTCCCCGGCCTGCGCAAGGAGGACCTGCCCGGCGACGAATCCTGGGCGGCGGAGCGCCTGCAGATCACCACCCACAGCGGCACGCATATGGATGCACCGTGGCACTACGCGTCCACCACCGACGGTGGCAAGCCGGCCTTCGGCATCGACGAACTGCCGCTGGACTGGTGCCTGCAACCGGGCGTGAAGCTGGACTTTCGTCACCTCCCGGACGGCCATGTGGTGACTGCCGCCGAGGTCGAGGCCGAACTGGCGCGCATCGGCCATGCGCTGCAGCCGCTGGACATCGTGCTGGTTAACACCCGCGCCGGCAGCCTGTTCGGCCAGCCGGGCTACCTCGAAGCCGGCGTCGGCATGGGTCGCGAGGCGACGCTTTACCTGCTGGAGCGCGGCGTGCGGGTGGTGGGCACCGATGCCTGGAGCTGGGACGCACCTTTCAAGTACACCCGCGAGCGCTTCGCCGCCTCGGGCGATGCGTCGATCATCTGGGAAGGCCACAAGGCCGGGCGCGACATCGGCTACGGGCAGATGGAGAAGCTCGCCAACCTCGAGCAATTGCCTGATCACGGCTTCCTGGTCAGCTGCTTCCCCTACAAGATCCGCCACGCCTCCGCCGGTTTCGTGCGCGCCGTGGCGATCCTCGAGTGACTGCCTGGCGTTGACTCTCCCCCCAGGGGGAGGCTTTAGGCTCGACGCGCTTACACAAGGAGTCGAGCACCATGCAACAGAAACGGATCCTCCTGATCCTCGGGCATCCCAGCGACGACAGCTTCTGTGGCGCCATCGCCGAGCGCTACCGGGAAGCCGCCAGCGGCGCCGGCCATGAAGTCAGGCTGCTGCGCCTGGGCGAGCTGGACTTCGACCCGGTGTTGCGCAGCGGCTACAACCGCGAGCAACCGCTGGAGCCGGACCTGCTGCAGGCGCAGCAGGCGATTGCCTGGGCCGATCACCTGGCGCTGGTGTTCCCGGTCTGGTGGGGTGGGGTGCCCGCGCTGCTCAAGGGCTTTCTTGACCGGGCGTTGCTGCCCGGTTTCGCCTTCCGTTATCGAAAGGGCTCGGCCTTTCCGGAAAAGCTGCTCAAGGGTCGCACCGCGCACCTGCTGGCGACCATGGACACGCCGCCCTGGTATTTCCGCTGGTTCCAGCGCATGCCCGCGCTGCAGCAGATGCGCAGGACCACCCTGGAATTCTGTGGCATTCGGCCGACCGGCACGCTCCTGCTCGGGCCGATCCTCCACTCGGCGCCGCAGCGCCGTGAGGGCTGGCTGCGGCAGGTGCAGTCGCTCGCTGGTGGATGATCCGCAGGCTGGGATTTTCGCCGTACCTGCCGCATGCTGGCCGCCGCCTGTGCAGGAGTGGTTCACATGTATATCGGGAAGGTTGCCGAACTGTCCGGCACCACGGTCAAGTGCATTCGTCACTATGAGGAAATCGGCTTGCTGCCCACGCCGCGTCGGGAGGGCAAGTACCGCGTCTACACGCCGGAGACGGTCGAGTTGCTGGTGTTCATCAAGTGCGCCCAGCAGTTGGGCTTTCGCCTCAAGGAGATGCAGGAGATCTTCCAGCGCGGCGACGAGCTGTCGCGCTGGGACCTCGTGCGCGAAGCGATTGCGGCGAAGAAGCAGGAACTTAGCCGGCGCATCGCGGAGCTGCAAAGCCACTACGAGGGCCTGGAGGATTTCGAGAAAAGCCTGCTCGACGCCACTGCGCTCTGCGACCTGGAGCGCCTGCCAGCCGGGGGCTGAACGACCCTTTGTCGCCTCGTTTCGGGCGGCGCCATGCAGCGTCTTTACTGGCACAGAGAACCTGTCGCTCAGTGAGGCCGGCGTGATGAACAGCGTAGAGGTGGCACCCGAGACACGAGGCGTGACGGTGGAGCTGCTGTCCTCGGTCGACCTCGGCCCCGAGATCGACGGCATGGCGGGCCGCCAGCTACGCATGCGGCGGGTGACCATCGCGCCCGGCGGCGTGTTCGGGCCGGTGCATGACCACGTGGACCGCCCCGGCACGGTGTTCATCCTTCAGGGCACCATCACCGACCATCGAGACGGTATCGCCACTGACTACGGGCCGGGCGTCGGTTGGCCCGAGGACCACAACACCACGCACTGGCTGGAGAACCGCGGCAGCGTCACTGCCGTGGAGATTTCGGTCGACATCGTCCGGCTGGGTTAGTCCCGGCCGGACGCGTTGTTTCGATCACCACTTGCAAGCGCTCAGTCAATGGCATGAACGAGGGACGACGAGCCGTGCTCGCCGATCAGGAGGGAAGCGATGGACAAAGCCGAGAAGGGCACCTGGCAGCGGGTGCTGGAACCGATCGACCGCATCACCGAAGTGATCTTCGGCCTGCTGATGGCCATGACCTTCATCGGCTCGCTGAGCGTGGCGACCTCGGGGCGGGAGGAGGTGCGCACCATGCTGATCGCCGCGCTGGGCTGCAACCTCGCCTGGGGCCTGGCCGATGCCGTGATCTTCCTGATGCGTACCTGGACCGAGCGCACCCGCAGCCGAACCCTGCTGGAGAACCTGCAGGGCAGCGCTGACCCGCGCCATGGGCAAAGCTTGATCGCCGCCGAACTGCCGCCGCGTCTCTCCGCGGCGGTAGGGGTGGACGGGCTGGAAATGCTGCGCCTGCACTTGCTGCGGGAAGCCGCTGGGCCTTCGGGGCCGGCGCGGATTGGCTGGGAAGACATCAAGGGCGCGCTGGCCACTTTCCTGCTGGTGGTGCTGGCGACCTTCCCGCTGGTCATTCCCTTCCTGCTGATCGACCAGACCGGCCCGGCCATCCGCGCCTCGAATGCAGTGGCGCTGGCGATGCTGTTCATTTCCGGCTGGATACTCGCTCGTTACTCCGGCGGTTCGCCCTTTGCCGGTGGACTTGCGCTGGCCGTGGTGGGCACGGCGCTGCTGTTCGCCATCATCGCACTGGGCGGCTGAGGCCCGGCCTTCGGCCTCCCACTGCGACTTCACCCGGAATGAGCCTCACCGGTGCTATCGGATGCTCACCTCAGAAGTCAGCCTTCAGGGTGACGGTGTAGTTGCGCGGGTCTCCATACTGGTTGCTCGCGTTCAGCCAGCCGATGGAGGAGTAGTACTTCTTGTCGAACAGGTTGTTGCCGTTCAGGGCGACGCTGAGGTTCTTGTTGATCTGGTAGCCCAGGCGGGCGTTCCAGATGGCGTAGCCGGATTGCTTGATATCGCCGACGCCGCCGGTGCCGCCGAAGTTGGTGTTGTAGTTCTCGCTCTGGATGTTGGCGCCGGCCCCGGCGCTCCACTGGCTCAGCTCGCCCGGCAGCTTGTAGTCGGCCCAGAAGCGCAGCAGGTGGCGCGGCGTGTAGCTGTTGAAGGTGGAGCCGGAGGACGAGGTGCCGTCGCCCGGATCGTTGAGGAACTTGGTCGAGGTGTAGGTGTAGCCGGCGAACAGCTGCAGGTCGCGCAGCACTTCGCCGCTGATCTCCGCGTCGAAGCCCTCGGCGCGAACCTTGCCGCCGGCCACGTAGCAGTTGTCTTCGCCGTTCTGCCCGCACGCCGAGGCGTAGTCGTACTGCGCACGGTTCTCCTGGTCCACGCGGAAGATCGCGAAGCTGGTGTTCACCCGCCCATCCATCAGCTCGCCTTTCAGGCCCAGCTCGTAGTTGGAGCCTTCGATGGGCTTGAGCGGAGCGCTGTCCTGGGTCAGCTCGGTCTGCGGCTTGAAGATGTCGGTGTAGCTGGCGTAGACCGACCACTGGCTGTTCAGCTCGTAGATCAGGCCGCCGTAGGGAGTGAACTCGCCGGTTTCCTTCGAATGGGCCGGGGCGGGCGAGGAGGTGGTCAAACGGGTGAGTTCGTAGTCGTACTGGTAGTTGCTGGTACGCCCGCCCAGGACCAGGGTCAGCGGCTCGGCCAGCTTGTAGCGCACCACGCCGTAGAGGCCGTTCTGGCGAATATGGCCCTTGGAGGTGCCGGCGTAGGTGGTGCTGAGCATCTCCTCCGTGGTTGGCTCGCGCGGGGAGACCGGGTCGTAGATGTTGATCGGCCCGAGGTTGAGCAAGCCACCTTGCAGGTCGTCGGTCTTCAGGTCGCTGGCGTTGGCGCCGACCACCACCTGGTGCTCCAGGTCGAAGGCACGCCACTTGCCGGCAAGGTTGATGTCGGCGCCTTTGTTGATGTTCTCGAAGTCGTAGAGGTAGGCGCGCGACTGCATGCCGTCGCCGCTGGCCGGGTCGACCGCGCCACGGCCGAAGCTGTAGAGGATGTCGTTGGTTTCGCGGATGTAGCTGCCCGAGGCATTCAGGCGCCAGTCATCGTTGAAGTCATGGGTGATGTCGGCGAAGTAGGTGGTCTGCTTGTTGTTCCACTTGTTCCAGTCCGCGCCGGTGAAGGTGGAGCGCCCCGCATGCACTGCGCTGCCATCCTTGTTGCGTGGTAGACCGCCGAAGGACGGTGTCGAGTGCAGGTCCTCCACGCTGGCGCCGGCGGCCACTCGGGTGTCGTCGGTGAGGCCGTATTCCAGGATGCCGTAGAGCACGTTCTTGCGGCTGTCCGCGGTGTCGTAGAAGTAGTCGCGATCCTCGTGGGCGGCCACTACGCGGCCGCGCAGCCGGCCGTCGGCGGTGAGCGGAGTGCTGCCATCGATCGTCTGCCGGTAGGTGTCCCAGGAGCCGGCGCTGGCGGTCAGCGAAAGCGATGGTTCGGCCTTCGGGCGCTTGCGCACGAGGTTGATCGCCGCGCCGGGGTTGCCGCTGCCCTGCAGCAGGCCGTTGGCGCCGCGCAGCACTTCGACGCGGTCGTAGAGCAGCGTGTCGGAGGTGAAGCTGCTGCCGATGGCGTAGTAGCGTCGGTCGAGGGGAACGCCGTCGTACTGGATGGTCTCCACCTCGAAGCCGCGCGAGTAGATGTACTTGCCGCCGGACGGGCTCTGGTAGGTGGTGATGCCGGTGGTTTTTTCCAGCACCTGGTCCAGGGTGTCGAGGCGCTGGTCGTCCATCGCCTTGCGGGTGATGACGGTGACCGACTGGGGGATGTCCTTCAGGCGCTGGGCCGACTTGCCGATGGTGGCTTCGCTGGAGGTGTAGGAGCCGGAGTCTTCCGTCGTCGGCCCCAAACCCTGGCCGGTGACCACCGTGTCGCTCATTTCCAGCGCGGACGGTATTGCCTCCAGCACATAGCTGCCGCCCTGGTCCACCGCGCGCAGGCCGGTGCCGGAGAGGAGGGCGGCGAATCCCGCCTCCGGCGAATAGCTGCCATGCAGGCCGGCCGACTGGAGATGGGCGGTCCTGCTCGCATCGAACGAGAGCGCAACCCCGACTTCGCTGGCGAAGCGGCTGATCACCTCGGTCAGCGAACCGGCGGCGATGTCGTACTGGCGGATGCTCTGCGCGGGGCCGGAGCTTGCCGGCTCTGCGGCCTGGGCGACGGGCACGGCGACGACGGCGACACTGAAGAGGGCGGCCTGCACGTGCATGGCGAGCCGATGGCGAACGAACGGATACAGCATGGTCTCTCCCCGGTGGTGGTGACCCAGTGGGTCACTGATGCCGGAGTAGCCGAACCAGGGACAAAGAAAGTGCACGGTGTCTGGAAAAATCTTTTCCGGCATTCATGCAGGCTCAGCCGCGCGGAACCACGGTTACCCAATACCCCGTGCGATACACCGCCGTAACAGGGAAGCTGCGCTCCAGGGCCCTGAGTGCGAGATCGGTGTCATCCACCGGGAAGGCGCCGGAAATGCGCAGGCCGCTGATGCGCGGGTCGCATCTCAGCCAGCCGTGGCGGTAGCGCCCCAGCTCTTCCAGCAGTTCGCCCAGGGGGCGGTCGATGGCGATGAGGCTGCCTTGCCCCCAGGCGCCCACCGAGGTGTCGTTGGCCTGCACAGGCTGGATGACGCCGGAGACGATCCGCGTGTGCTGGCCGGCTTCCAGGCGCAACGGGTTGCCCTGGCCGGGCACCGAGACTTCGACGGCCTTTTCCAGCACCGCCACCTCGGTTCCATTGCCCCGGATACCCACGCTGAAACGCGTGCCCAGCGCGCGCACGGTGGCGTCGGTGCTGCGTACGCGGAAGGGTCTGTCGAGTGCATCGGTTGCGGTGCTGATCAGCACCTCGCCGGCGCGCAGGACGATCAGGCGCTGGTTCGCATCGAACAACACATCCACGGCGCTGTCCGTGCCCAGTTGCATCCGGCTGCCGTCCGCCAGGGTGAAGTGGCGACGTTCGCCGACCGCGGTCCTGTAGCCGGCTGTGTAGCGCTGGCGTGCGTCGCTGCGCCAACCCAGGGTCGCCAGTCCGCCAATGGAAGCGAGCAGTACGATGCTGCGCACCACTTGGCGCCGCGATTGGCCAGCCGAGGTCAGAGTGGCAGCGGCCAGGCGACCCGGCACGCGCGCCATCTGCAGGTTCACCGATTCGATGCGTTGCCAGGCGCGCTGGTTGATCGGGTCGGCCGCCAGCCAGTGCTGCCAGGCCTGCTGGTCGCGGTCGCCCGGTGCCGCGTTGGCCAGGCGTGCGTACCAGCGGGCCGCTTCGCCGATGGCTTGCCGTTCATTTTGTGGCAGGGCGTCGTTCACAGGACGCCCGCCATGGCCAGGCAGCAGTGCTCCATGGCCTTGGCCATGTACTTGTTCACCGTGCGCAGCGAGATACCCAGTCGCTCAGCGATCTGGTTGTAGGTCAACCCTTCGAGCTGGGACAGGATGAAGGCCTGCCGGACTTTCGGCCCCAGGCCATCGAGCATTCGGTCGATTTCCAGCAGCGCTTCGAGCAGCAGCGCCTGTTCCTCAAGGGACGGTTGAACCGCCTGGGGAAGCAGCGCCAGCGCTTCCAGGTAGGCGCGCTCCAGCGAACGGCGGCGGTACAGGTCGATGACCAGGCCGCGGGCGATGGTCTGCAGATAGTGGCGGGGCTCTCGAATCGCCTCGGCGCTCCGGGCCATCAGCACGCGGACGAAGGTGTCCTGCGCCAGGTCGGCGGCATCGGCGGAGTCATTGAGACGCTTGCGCAACCAGCCGCGCAACCAGCCATGATGGTCGCGATAAAGCATCCCTACCGCCTGCAGCGACGAATCTCCCTGCATTGCAATCCCCTAAGAACAGTTTGCAAACGACAATCGTTATCAACTATACGGGATGTGGGGTTGCTTGGAAACTGCGCTGTGGTGGGCGTCTGATCAGCGCCGATAGCTGCCGTCAGAGTGATCTTCAGTGGAGAGTGGGCAAGTGCTCCTTCACCAACTCCTGCGCCTGCCAGGTCATCTGGTCGAGCAGGCGGTCGCGTTTCTTTTCTGCCTCGCGCATGGCCTTGCTGCCGTTCTGTTTCACCAGGTAGGTGTGGATCTGCCGCACTTCCTTGGACTGGTAGATCGGCGCCAGGTCCTGCACGGCGACCATGCCATCGGAGCGGTGGTCGCGGGTGTTCATCAGGACGTGTGGCCCCTGAGCGGCCAGTACCTGGAAGCCCAGCGTCTCGAAGACCGGCACCTTGCCCGCCGCACAGGCCAGTTCGGCGTGGGGGCGATGCTCGGTCATCTTCTGTAGCAGGGCGCGGGCGATGCCGTGGCGGCGGTGGCTGGTCTGGACGGCAATGTAGGCGAGGGTGCAGGCCTCGGCGTCGTCCTGGCTCGGCAGGTAGAGGGCGAAGCCGAGCACCTGCGACGGGTCTTCGTCGTCCAGGGCGAGGATCAGGCGCGCGGGACTGGCCGGTGAACCGTCCATGGCCTGCAGGTACAGGTGCACCTCGAAGCCGATCACGTACTGGTACAGCTGGAATAGCGGGTTGCTTGGCGTGAGCGGCACCGGGCTGATGTCGCTGAAGTAGTCCACCACCATCTGCAGCACCTGGCTTTTCAGGGATTCGGGAGGCGAGGTGTCGAGGGATACGAGGGTGAACATCTGAAGCTGGCTCCGGGCTTGGCCGATGCGGGGGAATTGGTCTGGGCACCATTGTAACCTCCGTCTGCGGCGAACGTCGCAAGCTCGCCGCCATCACCCGGTCGTCGACAGGATCAGCTCGGTGGACGGGGTGGGCTACAGTCTGGAGCGCGAGTAGCGCGAGTAGCGCGATAGCCGAGCCTTCCCCGACGTTGATATGCATCAACGGGATTTCGCCGAGGCCCAGCACACTGGTTCGAATCGGACGAGGGTGGCAGGTCGCGATGAATATTCGACCTTCGCCCCCGGCCATCTGTACCGATGGTGCATTTCAAGCGAGGAGAGAGAACGATGGCAATGATGAAGGCAGCGATTTTCGTGGAGCCGGGCCGCATCGAACTAGCGGACAAGCCCATCCCGGAGATCGGCCCCAACGATGCGCTGATCCGTATCACCACGACCACCATCTGCGGCACCGACGTGCACATCCTCAAGGGTGAATACCCGGTGGCCAAAGGGCTGACCGTCGGCCACGAGCCGGTGGGGATCATCGAGAAGCTCGGCAGTGCGGTAAAAGGCTACCGCGAAGGCCAGCGGGTCATCGCCGGCGCGATCTGCCCCAACTTCAATTCCTATGCCGCGCAGGACGGCGTGCCCTCGCAGGACGGCAGCTACCTGATCGAGAGCGGCCGTTGCGCCTGCCATGGCTACAAGGCCACCGCTGGCTGGCGCTTTGGTAATCTGATCGATGGCACCCAGGCCGAATACGTCCTCGTGCCGGACGCCGAAGGCAACCTCGCGCCGATCCCCGACAGCCTCACCGACGAGCAGGTATTAATGTGCCCGGACATCATGTCCACCGGCTTCAAGGGCGCCGAGAACGCCAACATCCGCATTGGTGACACCGTGGTCATCTTCGCCCAGGGGCCGATTGGCCTGTGCGCGACGGCCGGCGCACGCCTGCTGGGCGCCTCGACCATCATCGCGGTGGATGGCAACGCGCACCGGCTGGATATCTCCCGCAACATGGGCGCCGACGTCACCCTGGACTTCACGCAGTGCGACGTGGTGGAGGAGGTGATGAAGCTCACCGGCGGGCGCGGCGCCGATTCGTCCATCGAATGCCTGGGGTTGCCGAGCACCTTCGAGCAGGCGATGAAAGTGCTCAAGCCGGGTGGGACCCTCTCCAGCCTGGGCGTGTACTCCAAGGACGTGCAGATACCGCTCTCCGCCTTCGCCGCCGGCCTGGGCGACCACCGCATCAACACTGCGCTGTGCCCCGGCGGCAAGGAGCGCATGCGCCGGCTGATGAGCATCATCGAGTCGAACCGCGCCGACTTCGGCTCACTGGTCACGCACCACTACGCCCTGGACAACATCGTCGAGGCCTACGACCTGTTCGCTCACCAGCGCGACGGCGTGCTGAAGATCGCCATCAAGCCCTGAGGTGGGGCAGGGAATGATCTTTCGCCTGCGGCCGCGGTCATTCCCTGCAGCGTTCAGCCCAATTGCGCAGGACATGGCAAATCCAGTATTGTTGAGAACGATTATCATGTTTAACAAAACTGGACGTTCATGGATAGCGAGCGGGCATTCGAAAGGGATGTTGAGCGGCTTTACATTGCCCACCACGGCTGGCTGAAGGGTTGGCTGCGCCGCCGCCTGGGCGAGCACACCGATGCCGAGGACCTGGCGCAGGACACCTTCGTGCGCGTGATGCGCTCGCGCAGCGCCATCGCCGATCTGCGCCAGCCGCTGGCTTATCTCGCCACCATTGCCAACAGCCTGCTGATCAACCGCTGGCGCCGCCAGGCGGTCGAGCGGGCCTATCTGGAAGCGCTGGCCGCACGGCCTGAGGCAGTGGCGCCTTCGGAGGAAGAGCGCCTGCTGCTGATCGAAGCGCTGGTGGAAATCGACGAACTCCTGCATGGCCTCACGCCGCAAGTGCGGGAAATCTTCCTGATGTCGCAGCTAGACGGCCTGACCTACCCGCAGATCGCGCTGCGCCTGGAACTGAGCGTCAACCAGGTGCAGAAGGCCATGAGCAAGGCGTTCACCGCCTGCTACGCGTGCCGGTTCGAGTGAGCGCCATGTCCCGCGATAGCGATTCCCGGCCGATTTCCGCCGTCGTCCGCGACCAGGCGATTGCCTGGTTCACCCTGGCCCAGTCAGGCTGCATGAGCGAGGCCGAGCAGCGCCAGTTGCTGGTCTGGCGTGAGGCCAGCAGCGAGCACGAGCGCGCCTGGCAGCGCCTGAGTAGCATCCCGCTCGGCCTGCAGCGCCACGCCGGCCAGTTGGCCGACCCGCTGGTTCGGCAACTGGCCGGGCGCCGGCACTACAACGAAATGGACCGGCGCAAGGCGCTCAAGGTGCTGGCTGGCTTCGGCCTGCTCGGTGGCCTGGCCTGGCAGGGCCGCGATGTCTCGTGGGTGGAGGGCGCCCTGGCCGACTACCGAACCGGCACCGGCGAGCGCACGCAGCGCACGCTGCCAGATGGCACACGCCTGTGGCTGAACACGGCCACGGCGGTCGACCTGCACTACACCGACAGCGTTCGCGAACTGCGCCTGCGTTACGGCGAGATGGAGATTCTCACCGCCCTCGACGGGGCAGGGCGGCCACTTCGGGTTGTCAGCGGCGACGCCGTGCTGCAACCGCTGGGCACGCGCTTCCGTGTCCGCCGCGAGCACGACGGGCGCGGGACCTTGCTGGCGGTGACCCAGGGCCGCGTCGCCGCCAGTTCGCTGGCTGGCGGCGAGGCGAGGATGATCGAAGCCGGCTCGCAGGCCCGCATCGGCTCGGCCGGCGTCAGCGCTCCGCAGGCGCTGAACGTGAACGACGGCGCCTGGGTCGATGGCTATCTGGTGGCCGAGCGCATGCGGCTGGCGGACTTCCTCACCGAATTGGATCGCTACCGCCCCGGCCTGCTGCGCTGCGACCCCGCTGTTGCAAGTCTTCGCCTCAGCGGTTCCTACCCGCTGGGCGACACCGACCAGGTGTTGGCCCTGCTGCAGGACAGCCTGCCGGTGACCATCCAGCGACGCACCCGCTACTGGGTCACGGTGGGCCCGCGCTGAGGTGTGTAAGGCCGCCAGATCGCGCTAATGAAAATAATTCTCGAAAAGTCGGCAGGTTTTCGTTTCTCGCTTGGCCTAGGGAGAAATCCCTGCTCGCACCCGCGGGCCAACAACGAGAAACGGACCCTCTGCCCATGACGCTTCACCCCATCACCCGCGCCCTGCGCCAGTCGCTTGGACTCGCCCTGCTGTCCTGCTCCATGCTCACCCTGCTGCCGGCCATGCCGGTGCAGGCTGAATTCACCGCCACCCGAACCCTGCAGTACGCCATCCCCGCCGGCCCGCTGGACCAGGTGCTCGGCGAGTTCGGCCGCCGCGCCGGCATCCCGATCTCGGTGAATGCGGGCCTGACCGAAGGCAAGCACAGCGATGGCCTGAGCGGTGAATACGGTATTGACGACGGCTTCGCCCGCATCCTGTCCGGGACGCAACTGACGGTGCGGCGCCTGGACAACGGCGGCTACGGCTTGGTGCCCACGCCGTCGGAGGCGGTGCTGGAGATGGACGCCACTACCGTCTCCAGCCAGCTGCTGGACCCGACTACCGAGGGCACCAACTCCTATACCGCCCGCGCGGTGACCATCGGCAAGGGCGTGCACACTCTGCGCGAAACGCCGCAGTCGGTGACCGTCATTACCCGCAAGCTGATGGACGACCAGAATCTCAATACCCTCGAACAGGTGCTGGACAAAACGCCGGGGATCACCGTTTACGACTCGCCCATGGGCGGCAAGTACTTCTATTCGCGCGGCTTCAACCTGGACGGCCAGTACCAGTACGACGGTGTCCCGCTGGACGTAGGCGGCAACTACGTACAGGCCAACAGCTTCTCCAGCGACATGGCCTTCTACGACCGCGTCGAGGTGCTCAAGGGCGCGGCGGGTATGCTCAAGGGCTCCGGCAGTTCCGCTGGCGGCGTCAACTTCGTGCGCAAGCGCGGCCAGGACAAGCCCAGCACCCAGCTGACGCTCTCCGCCGGCAGATGGGACAACTACCGTGGCCAGGTCGATGTCGGCGGGCCGCTGAATGACTCCGGCACGCTGCGCGGCCGCGCCGTGGCCACTCTGCAGGACCGCCAGTACTTCTACGACAACGCCGACCGCCAGGACCAGGTCGTCTACGGCGCGCTGGACTGGGACGTCACCCCCGACACCACGCTGGGCTTCGGCCTGGCCTACGAGGATGTCGATGCCTCGCCCTGTTACCACGGCCTGCCGCGCTACGCCGATGGCAGCGACCTCAAGCTGTCACGCTCCACCTGCCTGGGCGCGAGCTGGAACGACCTGCAGAGCCAGCGCATCACCGGCTTCGCCGACCTAAAGCACCGCTTCAACGAGGACTGGTCGCTGAACTTCGCCTCGATTTACACCCACAACAACCAGAACATCGAGTACGGCTATTCCGAGGGTTCCGTGCCGGTCGGGGCGAGCAGTGGCAGCATGCGCCGCTATGCCGGGCGCTTCGACTACGACCAGGACGACTATGGCTTCGACAGCTACGTCGACGGCCATTTCGAAGCCTTCGGCCTGGAGCACGAGATCATCGTCGGCGCCAACGCCAGTCGGCAGAAGACCCATGACTACTTCGCGCTGATGTCACTCTCCGGCACCCAGGACCCCTTCGATCCTTCCTCGAACTTCCCGCATCCCTCCAAGGCCGATTACCTGGCTAACCCAATCCGCGGCGGCGGCGAACCGACGGACTCCAAGACCACCCAGTACGGCACCTACGCCAACCTGCGCCTGAAGCTGGCCGAGCCCCTGACCCTGGTGCTGGGCACCCGCGTGAGCTGGTATCGCAACAGCAGCGACTCCTACACCCAGGCCTACGACTATTGGGTGCACAACCGCAGCCAGGAAAACGGCCAGGTTACCCCGTTCGCCGCCGTGCTCTACGACTTGAACGACCAGTGGACCGCCTACGCCAGCTACGCCGATATCTTCCAGCCGCAAAGCAACCTGGTGGACTCCCAGGGCAAGGCGCTGCAGCCCAAGACCGGCACCAGCTACGAACTCGGCATCAAGGGTGAATTGTTCGAGGGAGCACTGAACACCTCGTTCAACCTGTTCCGCACCACCGAGGAGCACCGCGCGGAAACCGACTACGCCGATACCTGCCTGGGTTCGGGGGACGGCTACTGCTACACCGATACCGGCAAGGTCCGTGCCCAGGGCTTCGAGGCCGAGGTCAGCGGCTCGCCCATCGAGCGCCTGCAACTGCTGGCGGGCTACACCTACACCCAGACCAAGTACCTGGAAACCATCAACGAGACCGACCCGACCGAGCTGACCTTCACCTCCAGCTTCATCCCCCGGCACATGCTCAAGGTCTGGGGCGACTACCAGCTGGCTGGCGAGCTGGAGCGCTGGACGGTGGGCGCCGGCGTGAACAGCCAGAGCGAGAACTACCGCAACACCGGGAGCGTCCGCGTCGAGCAGCCCGGCTACACCCTGTGGAGCGGACGCGTGCAGTACCAGATCGATCCGCACTGGAGCGTCGCGCTCAACGGCAACAACCTGTTCGACAAGAAGTACTACTCGACCATCGGGGCACCCGGCTGGGGCAACTTCTACGGCGACCCGCGCAACTTCATGGTCACCCTGCATGGCTCCTTCTGACACCGGCTCGCTACGAGTGCCGGCTCCGCGTGTTGACCTCAACCTAGGTTGAGGTCCTAGAGTCCGTCCGAGCCTGCCTGCCCCGTTGTTCTTGGGCGGCGGGCAGGCACTTTCGGAACATGACCGCACAAGGACCTGGTATGGACACCCACACTTCACTGATGATTTTCCAGGCCACCTGTTTCCTGGGTTTCAGCCTCTGGCTGAGCATCGCGCTGATCAACAACCTGCACGCCTTTTCCAGCTCGGTCGCGGCGGTTGGCGCGACCATGACGATGGCGCCGCTGCGCCAGCCGCCCATCATCGACTTCCCCTTGCTCGGGCGCGCACGGTCCTCGCCGACCCTGCATCGTCTGGCACTGATCGTTGTCGTTCTGCTGCAGATTGTCGCGGTGCTGGCTGCCTGGACCGGCTGCTACGAGCTGTTGCTGGGCGACGGTCTAGACGCCGCTAGGCCCTGGTTGAACCTCGGCCTCAGCGCGGCACTGGCCTTCCTCTTCGCCATGCTGCTGGGCGGGCTCTGGTTCGGCTACTGGATCCGCCAGGAAGGGCTGCAGCTGACGCACCTGGTGCTGGTCGTCTGGGTGCTGCTGAACTTCCTCGTCCTCAACCTTCGCTGGAGTTGACGCACCATGCATGCAGGAAGAAAACCGGTGAAAATGCTGATCGTGGGTGCGGGCCGGGGCCTGGGGCGCGCCCTGCTCGAAGGGCTTGGCCAGCCGGGGGATTCGCTGATCGGCGTGTCGCGTCGGCGGCCGGATACCTTGGCGTTGGCGCCGGGCATCGATCTGCAGTGGATCGAAGCGGACCTCGCGCTGCCGGCGCAAGCGGTCGCGCAGATCGACGTGCAAACGCCGGCCGAACTCGATGTGCTGATCTGCAACGTCGGCATCTGGGAGGACTACGCCTTCAGCGATCAGTACTCGTTCCTCGGCGACAGCGACGAATCCATCGGCACGCTGGTCGACGTCAACATCACCGCCACCCTGCTGCTGCTCAAGCGCCTGGTGCCGCGGCTGCTCGGCTCCGCGCGGCCACAGCTGATCCTCACCGGCTCGACCTCCGCGCTGCGTCAGAGTGGCCGCCCTGAGGTGGCCTTCGGCGCCTCCAAGTTCGCCCTCAACGGCATGGCCGATGCGCTGCGCGAAAGCTTTCGTGAGCAGCGCCTGGCGGTGACCGTGCTGCAACTGGGCAACCTCAACACCGACGATCCGCTCGCCATGTCGCTGGCCGAGGCCGCCAGCCGTGGGGAGGGGCAACTGATTCCGGTGCACGACGTGGTCACGCTGGTCGACGCGCTGTTGCGCCTGTCCGCTTCCTCGTTCGTGCGCGAGCTGAGCTTGCCCGCGATCCGCGACGAGCGGTTCTGACCGTCAGCATGGAGTCCGGGCGCAAGCGGCGGCGCCCCGGTTGGCCAAACCTGCGTGCTGCCGGCTGGCGGATCGCCGCTAAGCGAAAGCACCCTCGACGCGATTGCGCCCGGACGTCTTGCCACGGTAGAGCGCGCCATCGACCTGCTGCATATAGGCGTCGAGCGCCTGCGTGCTGGTGAAGGCTTCCGAGACGCCGATGGTGGCGGTGCAGCGGATCGGCTGGTCCGGCGTCGCGCCCGGTACTTCGCTCTGTTCGGTCGCCGCGCGGGCGCGTTCGGCCAGTTGCAGGACCGCCGTGTAGAGCACCGCCAGCGTGAGCAATGGCCGCCACACGGCGGTCGGTCGATCGAAGAAGCGCAGCGCGCCAAGGACGTAGGCGACGGGGGCGCAGAGGGTCATGGTGTGGTTGACGACGCTCATCGCCTTCCAGTGCGCCGGGCCGCCGAGCAGCTGCAGGATGTAGGCGAGCCCCAGCAGGAAATTGCCCAGGGCGAAGACTTCCATGCCCATTTTCTTGCCGTTCAGCCGGGTGCTGATCAGCAGGAACATGACGCTGAAGCAACGCAGGTGCACACAGAGCATGCTGAGGATGACAGTGGTGACCATGGGGTCGCGTCAGTGACGGCGTGGCAAGGGGCCGGACCTCTGGTGTGCCCGACGTATCCGGTGGAGTGCTGCGGGCGCCCAGAGGGGCCTGTCATGCCCGGCTGCCAGGTTTCGTCCCCCAGTATTGGTTGGAATCTTCCGGCCCGTCTATAAGTTGGAATCCGCTTGCGGGTTTGGCCAGGAAGGAGGGCGCATGAAGTTCGTCGGCTTGTCGGCTCTGTTGAGCGTTTCGCTGGGTGTTCAGGCGGGCTATTTCAGTGATGACGGCGGGATCAAGCACGCGGCCGACCACGTCGATGACTGCTTCAACCTGAATGACAACGGGGAAGTGGCCCGCTGCGTGGACTACTTCCGGCAACAGGCAGGCAGCGCGCTCGAGTCAGAGGTAAAACGGGTCCGCGACAAGTTGAAGAAAGACACTGAGCAGTTCGACGACGCCCAGCAGAAATGGCTGGCGTTCAAGGACAGCGAATGTGCCCTCCGGGCCTTGAGATCCCGAGCCTTTGCCGACCCTTCCACCGCGAGGGAGCTGTTTACGTGGGCCTGCTCCGCGAGACTGGACGAGCAGCGGGTCGATGAGCTCAGGAGTCTTCCGCTGCTGTGCGACGCGTGTCTGCACTAGTGATGTGCAGCTGGATATGCATCCGGGCCGTTGCAGCCAGTCGCTTGCCAGGGCTGTCCGGCGTTCCGCGCACTAGTCTTCCCCCAGCCTGACGAGCACATTGGACGCCAGCACGACCACGCCTTCAGCCTGCGGTAGCGTCCTGACCAGTGACTGCGCGACGGCCCGAGCATGCACCGGTCGATAGACGCCGGGCATCAGTGGCGCCAGCAGTTTCGCAATCGGGATCGCCAGCTTCTCTCCCAGGCGAGGAGGTTGTTGCAGCCCGTCCCTGTGGTCCAGCAACAGCGAGGGTTGCGCGATTACCAGCGCCTTCAGCTCCATGGCCTTGAGGGCGTCTTCCAGTTCTCCCTTGACCCGGTTGTAGAACACGGAGGATTCAGCCTTGGCTCCCACAGCGCTGACCAGTCCTACCCGCCGGGCTCCTGCGGCAAAAGCGGCCCCGGCCACGGCGAGATTGGCGTCCAGGTCGACTGCACGGAAGGCTGCCTGGCTCCCGGCGACCTTGATCGTGGTGCCGAGCGCCAGATAGACCTCGTCGACCTGTGGCAGCTCGGGCAGGTGGGTGAAGTCGACGATGTGAACCTGCAGCTTGGGGTGGCTGATACCCAACGGCCTGCGAGTCAGGGCATGCACCTGGGAGACGGTCGTGTCCGCCAGCAGCATCTGGAGCATCTGGCCCCCCACCAGTCCCGTTGCGCCGGCCAGCAGCGCTTTGCGTTGAACCTCAGGTGTGGGCATGTTCGTGGTTCCTCAACGGGTGTGCATGGCATGTCGGGCGCTGTCGGGAGTCTGCCCAGTCCAGTCCTGGAATGCGCGGTAGAAGGAATTGGGATCTTCGAAGCCGAGCAGGAAGGCGATCTCCCCACCCGACATGCCGGTTTTCCCCGGATAGTGGCGCGCCAGGCTTTCGCGGGTGGTATTGACCAGAGCGCGAAAGCTTTCCCCTTCGTCCTTGAGGCGGCGCTGCAGCGTACGCTTGCTCATGCCCAGGCGCACGGCGGCCTTTTCGATGGTCGTTCCTGCTACACACACCGGACATTTGACTTTTGTTTTTGAGTCGCCCGCCAGAGTTATTCCTGCCTCAACCCAGCGTTTGGATGTCTGTTCACTCATTTGGAAATCCGATAACGAGCAGTGGAGCGATTCAAAACAATTGATCGCGAGGTGCCGTGCACCAATAACGGTTAGTGCCTAGTGCTGCCCTGCATTCAGGATGGCATGAGTCAACGCGGCATCTTCTAGTAGCCTGGCAGCAGACGCGTGAGCTATGCCAGCGAGAGAAGCACGTCCATGAACATCGGGCCCGACAGATCATGGACCTGCCCATCATCAGCGACCAGGCAACCTGCAGCGCCGGCAAACAACTCCTGCTCATGTGCAGGGATGTCCAAGCTACAAACGATCCGGTAGCGGAACAGCCAGCCATTGGGGAGGCGGCCGCAAAACTCCACAGTCTGCTGATAGCCATCAACAGACAAAGTCCCGGCACCGTGTGCCTGAGCACGGACGTATGCCTTGCTTCGGGAAAACTCGCTGTTCATTTGCATTCGAAATGGATGACGTAGGAACCAAGTCTACTCAACTTTCTGAATACCCTGATGCCCGCAATGGGTCGATAGCTACCTCTTGTCAGGGACAGCAATCGGCCGGTAACGGATATTCTCCGATGGCCGGGCTACAGGTCTTCCCGACTTTCCGCCGCGATGCACGCCTGCACAAGGGCAACTAGAGTTGCTTGGGCAGGGCGATACCGGCGATGGGCATCCGGGCCTTTGTTCAGAATGAATCTCTCTGGCTGTGCATTCTTGCGAAAGCCCCTCCACTCGTGATTCCGGTCTCGATCCTCGCCTGCGCAAGCAGGGACGGAACGGGAGTTTTCGAGTAGTCAGAACCACTGACCCTGGAGAAAGGGCATGCCCAAGAAAATCATCATTTCCTTTGACGGGACCTGGAATACGCCGGACGCGAAGTCCGAGGTCAAGGGCAGCAAGAGCACCAATGTCTGGAAGCTGCATGCTTCCATCCTTCCCTCGGACAACAACGGCACCCAGCAGGCCAAGTGGTACGACAAGGGCGTCGGCACTGCGTGGTACGACCGCCTGGCCGGCGGGGCATTCGGCGTGGGGCTTTCTGAGAATATCCTCGACGGCTACCGGCAACTGGTCAGTACCTACGAGGCGGGCGATCAGGTCTACGTGTTCGGCTTCAGCCGGGGCGCCTACACGGCCCGAAGCCTGGTGGGGCTGATCCGCAATGCCGGGCTGCTCAAGCCTGAGCACATCGACCTGACGAACGAGGCCTACGGCCTCTACCGCACTCGCGACGAGGGCGCCGACTCCGAGCGCGCCAAGCTGTTCCGGGGGAGCTTCTCGCGGGAGATCACCATCCACATGCTCGGTATCTGGGACACCGTGGGTGCGCTGGGCGTGCCGCTGGAGTCGTTCGACTGGTTCAACAAGGCCTATTACGAATTCCACGACACCGAACTCAGCTCGATCGTGCACAACGCCTTCCATGCACTGGCCATCGACGAGTGGCGCAAGAATTACCAGTGCACGCTCTGGGACCCGAAGAGCAAGCCCAACCAGCGGGTCGAGCAGGTGTGGTTCTCCGGCGCGCACGCCAATGTCGGCGGCGGCTACGCGGACAACAGCCTGTCGGATATCGCGCTGGTGTGGATGATCAACAAGGCCATCGAGTGCGGGCTGGCGGTGGACACCCGCAAGACCCTGAGCCTCCCTACCACGACCCTTCCCATCACCAACTCCTACAAGGAGTTCCTCGGCGGCGCCTACAGCCAGTTCACCCAGCCGCATTACCGGGATATCGGCAACACCTCGTTCGGCCAGGAGGCGATCGATCCGAGCGTGGAGGAGCGCCTCAAGCACGACGCCCAGTACAAGCCGAAGAACACCGTGGGTGGGCATCTCACCGGCAATTTCACGCCGGTGGGCAAGATTCGCTGAGGGGAAGGGCGGCGCAGCAGGGCGGGCGCTTCAGCGCTTCACGCAGATGAACAATGCGTTGCCCGAGGTTCCTGCCCAGGGGGTGATTCGCTCGTAGTCGTGCTCAAAGACCTGCACCTCGAAGAGCGGCTCCAGCAGGCGCTGCAGCTCGGCGAAGGTCAGCGCGACCATGGCGTGCTCGTCCTGCCAGGCCTGGGTCTCGCCGGCGCTGGTCTTCTCGATGCTCAGGCGCAGCGCCTGGCGCTCGCCCGCGCCGCCGTAATACCAGCCCGAGCCGAAGGTGAACTGGCTACCCTCGTGTTCGACCGAGTGGCGCACGAAGGAGCTGTTGTCGATCAGCGCCTTGTCCACGCTGTTGAAGCAGAACACGCCGCCGTCCGCGAGCGCCTCGTGCACGCTCGCCAGGCACGCCTGAAGCTCTGCCACGCCGGGGTTGTAGTGGATCGAGTAGAGGAAGCAGGTGATCAGGTCCAGTGACTCGTCGACGCTGAAACTCGCCATGTCGTGGCAGCTGAAGCTTGCCTCTGGGCAGCGCTGCTGGGCGATGTCCAGCATCGGCTGGTTGATGTCCAGGCCGGCGCTCGCGTAGCCGAAGTCGAGGAAGTGACGTACGTGCGGACCGGTCCCGCAGGCGAGGTCCAGGTGCCGGCGCCCCTGGTTGCCGAACAGCTGGTGCAGGCGGCGCACGCAGTGGCTCTGCGCCTGATAGTCGATGTCGGCGCACATCAGGTCGTAGTAGGAGGACAGGTCGGTGTACAGCGCGTTGGAGGACATAGGCAGCCAGACAGGAGGTTCGCCGGAGGTTTCGGCGCGGCATGGTACATCAGCCGGGGGCGTTCTCCGCTGAAATCGGACTGGCGCAGCGTCTGCCCGTCGTCAGCCAAAGAGGGCGCCGCCGGAGTGGGGCTCAGTCGTCGACGGCCATTTTTTTTCTTGGCCGCGAAGATATTTTTACTAATTTTCCTCGGCGGCGAGCTGAAGCACCATGCGGCCCGATTCGACCAACAACGTCCTTCGAGGCGGCCCGTGGGAGTGCTTCACGTCGTTCCAGTCCATGGGGCGCCCGCCGCCTGCCGTCCTAGAGTCCGCCATGAAAAAAACAACAAACGTCTCTGATACCTCCTTGCCTGCCCATCAACCTCACGAGTCGTCCACGCGGTCCTTCCGCAAATCGCTGGGCATTCCGGCGCTGGTGCTGTTCGGCCTGGCCTACATGGTGCCGCTGGCGGTGTTCACCACCTATGGCCTGGTCACCCGCATGAGCAAGGGCCACCTGCCGACGGCCTATCTCTTCACGCTCGCCGCGATGCTGCTGACCGCCTACAGCTACGGGCGGATGGTGCAGGCGCATCCGTATTCGGGCTCGGTGTACAGCTATACGCGCAAGACGTTCGGCGCGGCATTCGGCTTCCTGGCGGGCTGGACGCTGCTGCTGGATTACATTTTCCTGCCGCTCTTGAGTTACCTGCTGATCGGCATCTACATGACCGACTATTTCCCTTCGGTGCCGCTATCGGTATGGATCCTCGGCTCCATCGTGCTGGTGACCCTGCTCAATCTCGTTGGCATCGAGTCCATCACCCGCGTCAACTGGGTGCTGATCGTCGCGCAGATGGTCTTCGTGGTGGTATTCATCGCGCTGTCGCTGAGCCACCTGGGTGCTCAGGCTGAACCCGTGTCCCTGGTCCAGCCCTTCTATGACGAGCACTTCAGCCTGCCGTTGGTGATGTCCGGCGCAGCGGTGCTGTGCCTGTCGTTCCTAGGCTTCGACGCCGTCTCGACCATGGCCGAGGAGACCCCCGAACCGCGCCGGCAGATTCCGGCGGCGATCATGCTGGTGACCCTGATCGGCGGCGTGCTGTTCATCGTCATGGCCTACTTCGGCCAGTTGGTATTCCCCGAGTGGCAGGCGCTCACCGATGCCGACTCGGCGTCGCTGGACGTGCTGCGCCGCATTGGTGGCGAGTGGTTGGTGACCTTCTTCACTGCCACCTACGTGGCCGGTTGCTTCGCCTCGGCGATGGTGTCCCAGGCCAGCGTTTCCCGCGTGCTGTTCGCCATGGGCCGAGACGGCGCACTGCCCCGCGTATTCGGCAAGCTGGTGACGAAGAAGCGCGTGCCGGCCACCGCGATCATGCTCATCAGCCTGCTGTCGTTGATCGCGCTGTTCGTCTCCCTGGACACCGTCGCCAACATGATCAGCTTCGGCGCGCTGTTCGCCTTCTCCGCGGTGAACCTGGCGGTGATCAAGCACTACCTGGTCGACCAGCGCCTCACCGGCAAGGGCAACTACCTGCGCTACGGCGCACTGCCGGCAGTGGGCTTCCTCAGCACCATCTGGCTCTGGTCGAGCCTGTCGGGGATGTCCTTCATGATCGGATTCGCCTGGATGTGCCTGGGCCTGGTTTGTCTGGCCAGCGCCACGCGGATGTTCCAGCAGCCGCTGCCGGACCTGAACATGGCGGAGTGATCATCAGCCTTCGCGGAGCCGGGCATCGCCCGGCTTCTTTCATGCGGGCCCGATACTGGTTAAGGTGGCGCGACTTCGAGGAACCGGTCGGATCTCGCCATGAAACTGCATCAATTGCGCGCCCTGCGTACCATCGCCGAGAGCGGCAGTATCCAGGAAGCCTCGCGGCTGCTCGATGTCACCCAGCCATCGCTGTCCAAGGCGGTGAAGGAGTTGGAGGGCGAGTTGGGCGTGCCGCTGCTGGTGCGCTCCAATCGTGGGGTGACGGTCACCGCCTATGGCGAACGGCTGGTCAGCATGGCCCGCCTGGTCACCGAGGAAGTGCGCCGCGCGCGCGACGAGATCGACACTCTCAAGGGTGAGATGGCCGGCCGCGTGGCCATCGGCGTGTCGCCGGTGACGCCCAATCGAGCCTTCGCCAACTGCTTCAGGCGCTACCGCGAGCTGTACCCCAACGTGCAGCTGCAGATATTCGAGCTGCGTTCGGTGCAGCTGTTCGAAGGGTTGAAGGAGGGCCGGCTGGACCTGGTGCTGACCACCCAGCCCGAGGCGGATGCGGGCGATGGGCAGGTCTGGTGCGAGCTGGCGCCGCAACCCTCGGCGCTGGCCGTGCGCAAGGGCCATCCCCTCGCAGGCGCGCAATCGCTGCATGAGCTGCTGGGCCTCGAATGGCTGCTCTCCGACCCGCTGGAAGTGGCGCTGGCCGGGCAGTTCTTCCGCGAACGTGGGGTTGCGCCACCCAAGCGCATCACCGAATGCTCCTCGTCGCTGCTCTACCTGGAGCTGGCGGCCAACACCGATGCAGTGAGCTTCTGGTCGCAGCGCATGCTCGGCCTGCCGATGGTGGCCCATGTACTGGAGCCTTTGCAGCTCGCCGAGGCCACGCCGGTGGCGAGCATCTCGCTGGTCACCCGGCCGCGGGAGCTGATGACCCGCGAAGCTCTGTTGTTGGCCGAGGAAATGGTCGCCGCTTTCCGTGCCGAGCAGGCATAACCAGCCTTAATACTCATGTGTAGAGATCATTACTCCGTGCTTTCGCCCTGATGCATCCTGCCGGCCGCCATCTGCCCCAGAAAACGGCCGGAGTCCCCATGAATGCATCGTCGTATTTCTCCCAGAGCTACGCCCAGGCGCGCAGCAAGTTCCTCGACGCCTGTGCGGCCGCCGGTCTGCTGGTGGAGTCCCACATCCACCCGCTCACCGGCCGTGATGGCGAGACATTGGCGGTGGACGTCGCCCGTGAAGGACCGCTGGAGGCGAAGCGCCTGCTGATCATCAGCAGCGGTTGCCACGGCGTCGAAGGCTTCTGCGGCTCCGGCGTGCAGAGTGCGCTGCTAGCGGACACGGCCTGGCGCGAGCACGCGCGCCGCAACGACTGCGCGGTGCTCTACCTGCATGCCGCCAACCCCTACGGATTTTCCTGGTGGCGCCGCTGGACCCAGGAGAACGTTGACCTCAACCGCAACTTCCGTGACTTCACCCAGGCAGCGCCGCAGAACCCAGGCTACGCGCAGCTCGACCCGGTGCTCGCACCCCGTCGCTGGCCCAGCCCACTGGGGCGCCTGCGGCTGCTCGGCTATGCGTTGCGGCACGGCCGATGGGAGCTGCAGAAGGCTATCTCGTCAGGCCAGGCCAGCCATCCCGATGGGTTGTTCTTCTGCGGCACGCAGCCGACCTGGAGCAACCGCACCGTGCGCGAAATGTTGCGCCAGCATGGCCGGCAGTGCCGTGAAATGGCCTGGATCGATGTGCACACCGGCCTCGGCCCGAAGGGCTATGGCGAGTACATCTACTCGGGCGACCCGCGCCCCGAAGCGCTGGTCCGCGCCCGCGCCTGGTGGGGCGAAGACGTGCGCTCGACGGAGGAAGGCAACAGCGTCTCGGTGAAGCTCAGCGGCAAGCTGGTCCACGCGGCGTTCGATGAATGCCCGCAGGCGCTGCTGGTCTCCATGAGCCTGGAGTTCGGTACTGTGCCTGGCCCGCAGGTACTCGAAGCACTGCGCGCGGACCTGTGGCTGCACCGCACGCCCGATGCGCCGGCGACCAAGGTGCGGCGGATCAAGCAGCAGCTGCGCGATGCCTTCTACATCGACACGGACGAATGGAAGAACGCGGTACTGACTCGTGCGCGGGACGCGGCCTGGCGCGCGGTAGAGGGTTTGTGCAGCGAGATTCCGGCCCCGCTGCGCTGAGCGCAGTCAGCCTTCCAGCTGATTGCGCTGCTCCTCGAACCAGTCGAGCACCGGCTGGCAGGCCGGGTGGGCGGCGCCGCTGTCGCGCAGCCAGAGGGCATAGCGGCCGCCGGTTTTCAGGGCTTCGCCAAAGGGCACGATGAGGTCGCCGCGCAGCAGGGCGTCGTGGGCCAGCAGGCGGTCGGTCATGGCCACTCCCAGGCCACGGGCAGCGGCGTCCAGCGCCAGGTCGTCGAGGTTGAACAGCATGTGCTTGAACGGCGCGGGTGGCGGGGCGGCTTGGGAACGCAGCCACTGCGGCCATTCCAGGCCGCCGCTGGAGGCGTGGATCAGCGGGTGGCGCGCCAGCTCTTCCAGCGAGCGCGGAGGCGCCTGGCCGTCATCCAGGCGCGGGGCGCACACCGGGATCAGGTATTCGTCGTACAGCGGCATCAGCGTGCGGCCCTGCGGATCGCTGCCGCTGGGCAGGTAGAGCACGTAGGCGTCGCAGTCGCCGCCGTCGTCCACCACTTCGCCGCCAACCGTCTCGATGGACAGGCAAAGCTCCGGATGCCGCGAGTAGAAGGAGCTCAGGCGCGGCAGCAGCCAACGCACCGCCAGCGAAACGAAGATGCGGATGCGGAAGGGCCGTTCTGCCGAGGGCGGCGCGAGGCGTTCCTCCAGGCGCAGCAGTTGCTGGAGCATGCCCTCGGCCACCGCGTGCACTTCGCGGCCGGCGTCGGTCAGCGCCACCTTGCGGCTGGTGCGGTCGAACAGCGGCACGCGGTAATACTCCTCCAGCTGTTGCACCTGTCGGCTGATGGCGCTCTGGGTCAGGTGCAGCTGTTTCGCGGCGGCCGTGAAGCTACCGGAGTCGGCGACCTGTACCAGGGCCTGCAGGGCCTGCAGGGAGGGAACGCGAAGCAGTTTGTTCATGACCCTTCCGTGCGCAATCTATGCGAAATGGGAATACCAGGATGAAAAATGAGCGTTGGTGCGCTCAGCGCAACTGCCCGTAGATTCTGGACATGACGCGCCATCGGGGAAATCGCTTGGATACGCCCGGCGCATGGATTGTGAAGGAGTGCCGGGCAATGAACAATCACTGTGGCTGGATCGCCCTGGCGGGCGAGCTGCCCGCGCGGCCGACGTTGAGCGGCACCCAGCGGGCGGACTGGCTGATCATCGGTGGCGGCATCACCGGGCTCTCCGCTGCCCATGCGCTGGCGGCGCGTTTCCCGCAGCAACGCGTGGTGGTGCTGGAACGCCAGCGCATTGCCCAGGGAGCCTCGGCGCGCAACTCCGGGTTCGTCGTGGCCCATGAGCTGCCTGCCGCCAGCGAACGCCTCGGGCAACCCGGTCACCCCGCGTACCAGATCGCCTCGCGCATTGGCATAGCGGCGGCGCAGGAAGTCCGCCAGCGCATCGCCGGGCTGAGCATCGACTGCGAGCTTTTCGAAGACGGCTATCACTTCGCTGCACACCGGCCCGAGCATCTGGGTGATGTCGACGGCATCCTCGCCACGCTGGCCTCGGTCGGCGCCAACGCACGCTACTACGAAGGCGCAGCGCTGGAGCAGCGGCTCGGCAGTGCCTTCTACGCGCGGGCCATTCATTGCTCCGGTGGTAACGCGCTGCTGCAACCCGGGCGCTATGTGAAGGGCCTGGCGGAGAACCTGCCGGCGTCGGTGGAGGTTTTCGAGCAGAGCGGCGTGACCGACCTGCGCCGTAGCGGCCAGGGCTGGGTGGCGCGTACCGAGCAGGGCGAAGTCCATGCACCGCAGGTGCTGGTCTGCCTTGGCGCCTTCATTGCCCGCGCCGGTCTGCACGACAGCGGCGCCTTCCCGCTGGAGCTGAGCGCCAGCATTACCCGCCCGCTGGACGAGCCGCGCTGGCAGTCGCTGTTCGGCGAGCGCCAGTGGGGCGTGCTCGCGCCGTTGCCGGGCGGCGGCACCGTGCGTTTGCTACCGGGGCGCCGGCTGCTGATCCGCAACACCGTCGAATACCGCCATCGCGACCTCGACAACAATGCGCTGGCCCAGCGCCGCCGCCGTCATCTGGCCGGTTTGCAGAAGCGCTTCCCCGGCATCGTCGAAGCCGATATCGCCTACACCTGGACCGGCCACCTGAGCGGTACCCGCTCCGGCGAGCCGTACTTCGCCCGCGTCGACCAGGGCCTGCACGCCGTGGCCGGCTGCAACGGCTCGGGTGTGGCGCGCGGCACGCTATGGGGGCGCCTGCTGGTGGAGATGGCCGCGGGCGACAGTTCGCCCGTGCTGGCCGACGTGCTGGCGCAGGCCAGCCCCGGCTACCTGCCGCCCAGCCCGTTCTTCGATATCGGCGCCTCTTTGCGCATGGCCTGGGAAGTGCGCCGCGCGCGCGCCGAGGCCTGATAAACGGTTTACCCACGCAAACGATCCATCACGGCGATCCATCAAGACCATCCGCCAACACCATCCCCAAGAACAAAAAATCCGAGGGCAGCATGATCAATCGTTCCAAGACTCTGGCCGGCTCCACCCTGGCGGGCCTCGCACTTGCAGCAATCGCTGGTACTGCCCAGGCGGCGCAGACCGTCACCATCGCCAACTGGAGCGGCTACATCGCCGAAGACACCCTGGCGAACTTCACCAAACAGACCGGCATCCAGACCACCTACGACCTCGTCGACAGCAACGAGACCACCGAAGCCAAGCTGATGACCGGCGCCAGCGGCTACGACCTGGCCAGCCCGTCCAACCACTTCCTGCCGCGCCTGATCAAGGCCGGTGCCATCCAGGAACTGGACAAGAGCAAGTTGCCCAACTGGAAGAACCTCGACCCCAAGCTGATGAAGATCCTCGAGGCCAACGATCCGGGTAACCGCTACGCCATTCCCTACCTCTGGGTGACCGTCGGCATCGGCTACAACGAGGACAAGATCAAGGCCATCTTCGGCAACACCGACGTCACCCACAGCTGGCAGCTGCTGTTCGATCCGAAGAACGCGGAGAAGCTCGCCCAGTGCGGCATCGCGGTGATCGACAACGCCACCCAGATGGTGCCCATCACCCTCAAGGTGCTCGGCCGCGACCCGGCGAGCCAGAACCCGGACGACTTCAAGGCCGCCGAGGCTGCGCTGCAGGCGGTGCGTCCGTCGATCCGCTACTTCCACCAATCCAAGTACGTCAGCGACCTCGCCAACGGCAACATCTGCGTCGCCATCGGCTTCAGCGGCGATGTGCTGCAGGCCATGACCACCGCCAAGCAGGCCGGCAACAACGTGAAGATCGGCTACAGCCTGCCGCGCGAAGGCAGCACCATCGCCGTGGACACCGTGACCATTCCCAAGGGCGCGCCACACCTGGACAACGCCTACGCCTACATGAACTACCTGCTGCAGCCGGAAGTGATCGCCAACATCAGTAATGCCGTGCAGTACCCCAACGGCAACGCCGCCGCGACCCAGTACGTCGACGCGGAGCTGCGCAACAACCCGGCCGTCTACCCGCCGCAGGAGGTGCTCGACACCCTGTTCCCGATCAAGACCCTGTCGCCGTCCGGGATGCGCATGAGCACCCGCCTGTGGACCCGCGTGATGAGCGGCAAATGACCCAGCCCAACGACCTGCGCCGCCACGCCCTGGTGGTCGGCGCCGGCGTGGTCGGCCTGGCCACCGCGCTGCAACTGCAACGCCGCGATATGCGCGTGACCCTGCTTGACCGCAATCCGCCAGGGCTGGCCACCTCGTTCGGCAATGCCTGCACCTTCGCCACCTACTCGGTGGAGCCGGTAGCCACGCCCGGCATCTGGCGCAAGGCACCGGGCATGCTGCTGCGCCCGGACAGCCCGCTGGCGATCCGCCCGGCCTACCTGCCGCGCATCGCGCCTTGGCTGCTGCAGTTCCTGGCGGCCTCGCGGCGTGATCGGGTGGAAGCCATCGGTCACGACCTCAACACCCTGCTGCGCCCCTGCATGGGTGCGTGGCAGGGGCTGTTCGACGAGGCCGGCGCCAATGAACTGATCCGCCACGACGGCTCGTTGTACATCTTCGAAGCCCACGAGCGCAGCGATGCGCAAGCCATGGTGGATTACCACCGGCGCTTCGAGGTGCCGATCCGATTCGTCGAGGGCTCCGAACTGCGCGAGCTGGAACCGGCGCTCAACGCCCGTGCAAGTTGCGCGGTTGAGCTGCCCGGCGTGAGCCGCACGCTCGATCCCTATGCGCTGAGCCTGCGTCTGTTCGAGCGCTTCCTTGCCATGGGCGGCGAGTTCCGCCGTGGCGAGCTGCTGGGCCTGGAACCGGCCGGGCAGGGCAGGGACGCGGTGCAGGCGCAACTGACGAGCGGCGAGCGGCTGGTGGCCGACCGCGTGGCGCTCTGCACCGGCGCCTGGTCGCGGACTTTGGTGGACCAGTTGGGCGACAGCGTGCCGCAGGACACCGAGCGCGGTTACCACGTGCTCTTCGGTCACGCCGGGCAGGTGCTCAACCGCCCGGTGTGCTGGGGTGCCGGCGGCTTCTACATGACGCCCATGGCGCAGGGCCTGCGCGTGGCCGGTACGGTGGAATTCGCCGGGCTGGAAGCGTTGCCGAGCCCGGCGCGCTACCGCTACCTGACCCGTGGCGCGCGGCGCTTCCTGCGCCTGCAGCACGAGCCGGTGTCGCAGTGGATGGGCTTCCGTTCCTCGGTGCCGGACAGCATGCCGGTACTCGGCCCGTCCCGGCGCCTGCCGCAGGTCTTCTACAACTTCGGCCACGGCCACATCGGCCTGACCCTCGGCGCTATCACCGGCCAGTTGCTCGCCGAGCAGGCCAGTGACGTCGTCACCAGCGTACCGGTGACGCCCTTCCTCGCCAGCCGCTTCGGCTCTCGCTGAAGCACTGGCATTCACTCCGGCTTTCACGCCGAACAACAGGAGATCACGACATGCCCCAGCTGACCCTCGTCGCCCCCCGCAGCCATGCCATGCGCAGCGTGGGCCTGATGCTGTTGTCGATGTTCTGTTTCGCGGTGGTGGACGCGCTGGCCAAGGTGGTGGCGCTGAAGTACCCGGCCAACGAGGTGACCTTCTTCCGCATGGCCTTCGGCGTGCTGCCGGCGTTTCTCCTCTGCCTGCGCGGCCGGCCGCTGGCGGAGCGCTGGCGGCAACTGGATGTGCGCGGGCAGAGTATTCGTGCGCTAACGCTGCTGGGCTCTTCGGCGCTGTTCTTCGCCGGGCTGCCCTACGTGCCGCTGAGCGAGGCCATCTCCATCGCCTATTCCGAAGCGTTGCTGGTGATTGTGCTGGCACCGCTGCTGCTGGGCGAACGCCTGCTGCCGCGCAACGCGCTGGCGGCGGTGCTGGGCTTCATCGGCGTGCTGATGGTGGTCAAGCCGGATAACGCCGAGGCCAGCCTGGTCGGGCCGGGCCTGCTGGTGGCCAGCGCCTTCTTCGGCGCGCTGTCGATGATCCAGATCCGCCGCATCCGCGAGACCGACGATTCCACCACCACGGTGCTGTATTTCACCGTGGTCGGCACCCTGGTCACTGGCGCCACGCTGCCGTTTTCCTGGAGCACGCCGAGCCTGCCGGACCTCGGCTTCATGCTCGCCCTCGGCCTGCTCGCGACCCTCGGCCAGCTGCTGTTCACCATCGCCGTGCGCCGCGCCCATGCCGCCACGCTGGCGCCGTACACCTACACCAGCATCATCTGGGCGAGCCTGTTCGGCTACGTGATCTGGGGCGAGGTGCTCAGCCTGCTGTCGCTGGCCGGTATCGTGCTGATCGTCGGCAGCGCCGTGGTCGTGGCGGTGCTGGAGCAGCCGCCGGAGGGCTCGGTGGTCTGATTTTCCCTGCTTCCCACCCGGCGCGATGCGCCGTTTCACGAGAGAGATTGCATGCAACACAAAGCTGTACTCGACCAGACCGACGTCGCCCGCATTGTCGCCTCCGCCACCGACGAGGCCCGGCGCCAAGGGTGGGCGGTGTGCATCGCCGTGGCCGACGACGGCGGCCACCCGCTGGCGCTGGTGCGCCTGGACGGCTGCGCCCAGGCCAGCGCCTACATCGCCGCCGAGAAGGCGCGCAGCGCGGCGATCGGCCGGCGCGAAACCCGCGAGTACGAGAACATGGTCAATGGCGGCCGCACGGCCTTCCTCAGCGCGCCGCTGCTGACCTCCCTCGAAGGCGGCGTGCCGATCCTCGTGGGCGGGCAGGTGGTGGGCGCGGTCGGCGTTTCTGGCGTCCGCGCGGAACAGGACGCGCAGGTCGCCAAGGCGGGGATCGCCGGGCTCTGAGGGAGTGCAGGGGAGCGCCTCGACTACCGGTCAGAATCCGCCCCGTCAGTCTGGTACCATGCCGCGCCGGTATGCCAGTTGATGCGTGATCGCCCCGCGCCTGGCGCTGCCGATTTCCTTTCGTTCCCACTCTGCTGCAAATAGGCCGCATCGATCGGAAAGCTCCCCTGCACGGCAGGGCGTCAGCGTTTTCCCCAGGGTCGATGGGGCCTTCTGGAATCCCGATGCACGATCCGATCAAACTCAAGGACCACCAGCAGGAGGCGACGCTGGTCAACCGCCGCCTGATCGCCTGCGGCGCGCTCGTGGCTCTGATGAGCGTGACCCTGGTGGCAAGGATGTACTTCCTCCAGGTCACCGACTATGCGACCAACGCCACCGTCTCCGAGAACAACCGCATCCACGTCCTGCCGATCCCCCCGGAACGCGGACTGATCTTCGACCGCAACGGCAAGGTACTCGCCGAGAACCTGCCCAGCTTCAACCTCACCCTGACCCGCGAGCGCGCCGGCAATTCACAGGCGGTGCTGGACCAGGTGACCGATATCCTCCACCTGAGCCCCGAGCAGCGCCTGCAGTGCGACAAGGCGCTGAAGAAGAGCCGCCATCCCTTCGAGCCGGTCGCCATCCTGCATGACCTGAGCGAGGAGCAGATCGCCCTCATCGAGGTCAATCGCTACAAGCTGCCGGGTATCGATGTGGATGCCGAGTTCGTCCGCCACTATCCCTACGGCGAGCACTTCGCCCATTCGGTCGGCTTCGTCGGGCGGATCAACGAGCGCGAGGCGGCGCGGCTCGAAAGCACCGAGTACCGCGGCACCGAGTACGTCGGCAAGACCGGTATCGAGCACTTCTACGAGCCGCAGCTGCACGGCCACGTCGGCTACGAGGAAGTCGAGACCAACGCCCAGGGCCGCGTCATGCGCGTGCTGAAGAAGGTGCCGCCGGTGGCCGGCGAGAACATTGTATTGGGCCTGGATGTGGACCTGCAGGTCGCCGCCGAAAAGGCCCTGGGCGATCGCCGTGGCTCGGTGGTGGCGCTGGACCCGAACACCGGCCAGGTGCTGGCGATGGTCAGCAACCCGAGCTTCGACCCGAACCTGTTCGTCAACGGCATCAGCTCGGCGCAGTACGCGCAGCTGCGCGACTCCATCGACCGGCCGTTGTTCAACCGGGCGCTGCGCGGGCTGTATTCGCCGGGCTCCACCATCAAGCCGGTGGTGGCCATCGCCGGGCTGGATACCGGCACCATCACGCCGGCCACGCGGGTCTTCGATCCGGGTTACTTCCAACTGCCCAACTATGACCATAAGTACCGCAACTGGAACCACAGCGGCGACGGCTGGGTGGACCTGGACACGGCCATCAAGCGCTCCAACGACACCTACTTCTACGACGTCGCGCACAAGCTCGGCATCGACCGCATGCACGACTACCTGACTCGCTTCGGGCTGGGCAGCAAGGTGTCCATCGACATGGCCGAGGAGTCTCCCGGCCTGATGCCGTCCCGTGAATGGAAACGTGCGACGCGGCGCCAAGCCTGGTTCCCCGGCGAGACGGTGATCCTCGGTATCGGCCAGGGCTACATGCAGGTGACGCCGCTGCAGCTAGCCGAAACGACCTCGCTGATCGCCAGCAAGGGCGCCTGGCACCGGCCGCGGCTGGCCGAGTCGGTGGGCGGCGAAGACGTCGTCGATGCCAACCCCATGCCCGACATCCACTTGAGTAATCCCCACGACTGGGAGGCGGTGAACTACGGCATGCAGCTGGTGATGCACGATCCGGGCGGCGGCGCGCGGGCCGCAGGGCAGGGCGCGCAATACCGCATTGCTGGCAAGAGCGGCACCGCGCAGATCGTCGCCATCCGCCAGGGCGAGCGCTACAACCGCTTGAAGACCAAGGAGCGCCACCGCGACAACGCGCTGTTCGTCGGCTTCGCCCCGGCGGCTGAGCCTTCCATCGTGGTCTCGGTAACCATCGAGAACGGCGAGGCCGGCGGCCGTGTGGCCGGGCCGGTGGTGCGCGAGATCATGGATGCCTGGCTGCTCGATACGGACGGCAAGCTCAAGCCACAGTACGCGGTGCCGGCCGAGAGACCTTCGGGCAAGCATGCCTGAGACCATCCGCACCCAGCCCGGCGCCCGGGCTGGGTGCGGATGGTCGGTCAGGTCTGTGCCGGTTCCGTCAGTGCCGCCTGCACCAGTACATGTAGCTCGGTGCCTGGGTGTTCGGCGAGCCAGGCCTTCAGGTCGCGGCGCATGGCCGGCGTCCAGAAGTTCTGCAGGTGCTGCTGCACGCCGTGGACCGCCAGGGCATGGTCCGATTCGGTGGAGAAGTATTGGCCGATCTGGTTGGCCATCTTGATCAGGTTCTCGACGCTCATCGACGGACCTCGGCTTTCTCGGCTTTCTCGGCTTTCTCGCCTTGGGCGTGGCGGCGCTCCTTGAGCAGGCGCCGCTGTTCGTCACTGAACGCCTGGTAGCGCTTCTGCCATTCCGAAGGCTGGAACACGCGCACCACCTCCACCGCCGTGACCTTGTATTCCGGGCAGTTGGTGGCCCAGTCGGAGTTGTCGGTGGTGATCACGTTGGCGCCCGATTCGGGGAAGTGGAAGGTTGTGTAGACCACCCCCGGCGCCACGCGCTCGCTGACCCTGGCGCGCAGCACCGTCTGCCCGGCGCGGCTGCCCACGCCGACCCAGTCGCCCTCGCCGATGCCACGGCTTTCGGCGTCGCTGGGGTGGATTTCCAGGCGGTCTTCCTCGTGCCAGGCGACGTTGTCGGTGCGCCGGGTCTGCGCGCCGACGTTGTACTGGCTGAGGATGCGCCCGGTGGTGAGCAGCAGCGGGTAGCGGGCGTTGACCTTCTCCTCGGTGGGCACGTAGCCGGTGAGCATGAAGCGCCCCTTGCCGCGCACGAACTGCTCGATGTGCATGGTCGGGGTGCCGTCCGGCGAGGCGTCGTTACAGGGCCATTGCAGGCTGCCGTGGCGGTCCAGCTCGGCGTAGCTGACGCGGGTGAAGGTCGGCGTCAGGCGGGCGATCTCGTCCATGATCTGCGACGGATGGGTGTAGTTCATCGGGTAGCCCAGGGCATTGGCCAGGGCCACGGTGCCTTCCCAGTCGGCCTTGCCGCCGAGGGGCTCCATCACCTTGCGCACACGAGAGATGCGCCGCTCGGCGTTGGTGAAGGTGCCGTCCTTCTCGAGGAAGGAGCTGCCCGGCAGGAACACGTGGGCGAACTTGGCGGTTTCGTTGAGGAAGATGTCCTGCACCACCACGCATTCCATGGCGGAGAGGGCAGCGGTGACGTGCTGGGTGTTGGGGTCGCTCTGGGCGATGTCCTCGCCCTGGCAGTACAGCGCCTTGAAGGTGCCGCCCAGCGCCGCTTCGAACATGTTGGGGATGCGCAGGCCGGGATCGGGCTGCAAGGTCACGCCCCAGGCCTGTTCGAACTGGCTGCGCACGGTCTCGTTGGAAATGTGCCGGTAGCCGGGCAGCTCGTGGGGGAAGGAGCCCATGTCGCACGAGCCCTGCACGTTGTTCTGGCCGCGCAGCGGGTTCACCCCGACGCCCTCGCGGCCGACGTTGCCGGTGGCCATCGCGAGGTTGGCGATGCCCATCACCGCGGTGCTGCCCTGGCTGTGCTCGGTGACGCCCAGGCCGTAGTAGATCGCCGCGTTGCCGCCGGTGGCGTAGAGGCGCGCGGCGGCGCGGATTTCTTCGGCGGGTACGCCGCACACCGGGCCGAGCACTTCCGGGGCGTTCTCCGGCAGGCTGACGAAGTCGCGCCAGCGGGCGAAGTCAGCGGCCTCGCAGCGCGCGTCGACGAAGTCCTGCTTGACCAGACCCTCGGTGACGATGACATGGGCCAGCGCGTTGAGCATCGCGACGTTGGTGCCGGGACGCAGTTGCAGGTGCAGCTCGGCGCGGGCGTGGGGCGAGTCGACCAGGTCGATGCGCCGCGGGTCGATGACGATCAGCTGCGCGCCCTGGCGCAGGCGGCGCTTGAGCTGCGAGCCGAACACCGGGTGCGCGTCGGTGGGGTTGGCGCCCATCACCAGCACCACGTCGGACTGCATCACCGAGTCGAAGCTCTGGGTGCCGGCGGATTCGCCCAGGGTCTGCTTCAGGCCGTAGCCGGTGGGCGAGTGGCAGACCCGCGCACACGTATCGACGTTGTTGTTGCCGAATGCCGCGCGCACCAGTTTCTGCACCAGATAGGTTTCTTCGTTGGTGCAGCGGCTGGAGGTGATGCCGCCGATGGAGTCGCGTCCGTACTTCGTCTGGATGCGGCGGAATTCGCTGGCGGCGTAGGTGACGGCCTCGTCCCAGCTGACTTCCTGCCAGGGGTCGCTGATGTGCTTGCGGATCATCGGCTTGGTGATGCGGTCCGGGTGCGTGGCGTAGCCCCAGGCGAAGCGGCCCTTGACGCAGGAGTGGCCGTGGTTGGCCTGGCCGTTCTTGTCCGGGACCATGCGCACCAGCTGGTTGCCCTTCATTTCCGCGCGGAAGGAGCAGCCCACGCCGCAGTAGGCACAGGTGGTGATGACGGCGCGTTCCGGCTGGCCGATCTCGACCACGCTCTTTTCCATCAGCGTGGCGGTGGGGCAGGCCTGCACGCAGGCGCCGCAGGAGACGCATTCAGAATCGAGGAAGTTCTCGCCGCCGGCCGCCGCCACGCGGGACTCGAAGCCGCGCCCCTCGATGGTCAGGGCGAAGGTGCCCTGGGTTTCCTCGCAGGCGCGCACGCAGCGGTTGCAGACGATGCACTTGCTCGGGTCATAGTCGAAGTAGGGGTTGGAGACGTCTTTCTGGTCCTTCAGGTGGTTGGCGCCCTCGTAGCCGTAACGCACCTCGCGCAGGCCGACCTGGCCGGCCACCGTCTGCAGCTCGCAGTTGCCGTTGGCCGAGCAGGTCAGGCAGTCCAGCGGGTGGTCGGAGATATACAGCTCCATCACATTGCGCCGCAGGTCCGCCAGTTTCGACGTCTGCGTGCGCACTACCATGCCTTCGCTCACCGGCGTGGTACAGGAGGCCGGGTAGCCGCGCATGCCATCGATTTCCACCAGGCACATGCGGCACGAGCCGAAGGCCTCCAGGCTGTCGGTGGCGCAGAGTTTCGGGATGGTCGTGCCGAGCAGGGCGGCGGCACGCATCACCGAGGTGCCGGCGGGCACGCTGATCTGGCGGCCGTCGATGCTCAGGCTGACCTGCACGTCGCTGTCGCGCGCCGGTGTGCCGAAGTCGATGTCGCTGGTGTTGCCAGCGGACGTGGAGGGATCGAAGTAGTTGATCACTGGTCGGCCTCCGAAGTCGCCAGACCGAAGTCGGCGGGGAAGTGCTTGAGGGCGCTGGCCACGGGGAAGGCGGTCATCCCGCCGAGGGCGCAGAGCGAACCGTATTGCAGGGTGTCGCAGAGGTCGGTGAGCAGTCGCGCCTGTTCTTCGCGCGCGCTGATGTCGGTGGCGGCGATCAGCCGGTCCACCACCTCCACGCCGCGGGTCGAGCCGATGCGGCAGGGTGTGCACTTGCCGCAGGATTCCTCGGCGCAGAACTGCAGGGCGAAGCGGGCCATGCGCGCCATGTCCAGGCTGTCGTCGGCGACCACCACGCCACCGTGGCCGAGCATGGCGCCGACTGCGGTGAAGGCTTCGTAATCCAGCGGGGTATCGAACTGCGCCGGCGGCACCCAGGCGCCCAGCGGGCCACCAACCTGCGCGGCCTTCAGCGGACGGCCGCTGGCGGTGCCGCCGCCGTAGCCTTCCACCAGCTCGCGCAGGGTCAGGCCGAAGGCGCGTTCCACCAGGCCGCCGTGGCGGACATTGCCGGCCAGCTGGAAGGGCATGGTGCCGAGCGAGCGGCCCATGCCGAAGTCGCGGTAGAACTGCGCGCCCTTCGCCAGGATGATCGGCACCGAGGCCAGGGTGAGTACGTTGTGTACCAGCGTCGGCAGACCGAACAGGCCTTGCAGCGCGGGCAGCGGCGGCTTGGCGCGGACCACGCCGCGCTTGCCTTCGAGTGAGTCCAGCAGGGCGGTTTCCTCGCCGCAGATATAAGCGCCGGCGCCGACCCGCACTTCCAGGTCGAAGGCGCGGCCGTTGCCGCAGACGTCTTCACCGAGGTAGCCGGCGTCGCGGGCGATCTGGATGGCCTGGTTAAGGGCGGTGATGGAATCCGGGTACTCGGAGCGCACATAGATGTAGCCCACGCTCGCACCGACGGCGAGGCCGGCAATGGCCATGCCCTCGATCAGCAGGAAGGGATCGCCCTCCATCAGCATGCGGTCGGCGAAGGTGCCGGAGTCGCCTTCGTCGGCGTTGCATACCACGTACTTCTGGGGACCGGTCGCGTCGCGCACCGTGCGCCACTTGATGCCGGCGGGGAAGGCCGCGCCGCCGCGGCCGCGCAGGCCGGAATCGAGCACCGCGGCGACGACGTCGGCGCCGTCCATGCCGATGGCGCGGGTGAGGCCCTCGAAGCCGCCGTGGGCGCGGTAATCGTCCAGCGACAGCGGCCGGGTGATGCCGGCGCGGGCGAAGAGCAGGCGTTGCTGGCTCTTCAGGTAGGGCAGTTGTTCCACCAACCCGAGAGCCAGCGGATGGCTGGCCGGGGCGCTGGAAAGCGCATCGAGCAAGGTTGGAACGTCGTCGACCGTGAGCGGGCCGAAGCCCAACCGGCCGGTGTCGCTGTCCAGCTCCAAAAGCGGCTCCAGCCAGTAGAGACCGCGAGAGCTGGTGCGCTGGATGTCCAGCGGCACCTGGCGGCGCTCGGCCTCGGCGACCAGGGCGTCGGTCACTTCGTCGGCGCCCACCGCGCGGGCCACCGAATCGCAGGAAACGAACAGCTTCAGCATGCGGCGTCCTCCCGGCAACCGTTCACCAGCTCGCGCAGGCGTTCGGCGGTGAGGCGGGCGTGCACCCGGCCGTCCAGTTCCAGCGCCGGCGAGCAGGCGCAGGCGCCCAGGCAGTAGACCGGGCGCAAGGCGATGCGGCCGTCGGCGCTGGTGCCGTGGTCGTCCAGTTCGAGCTGCTCGCGCAACTGCGCGGCCAGGGCTTCGGCGCCCCGGCTCTGGCACGACTCGGCGCGGCACAGGCGCAGCGTATGGCGCGCCGGCGGCGCGGTGCGGAAGTCGTGGTAGAAGCTGATCACCCCGCGCACCTCGGCGACGCTGAGGTTCAGGGCGTGGGCGATTTCCGGAAGGGCACCGTCGGGGATGTAGCCGACGCAGTCCTGAATGGCGTGGAGCACCGGCAGCAGGGCGCCGGGCGTGGCCTTGAGACGTTCCAGCACATCGTGGATCAGGGGCAGGTGAAGCGAATCATCAGGCATACAGCGCACCTCGACATCGCGGGCGCCTGCGATGGGCGGCGACCCGGAATCCTTCGGCGGCGGCGTACCGGCCACGTCACGGTCTGCGTGGCTTTGCGGGGCGCCATCGTTCTTATGGGGTGTTGCGGTCCGGCCAGGCATCTGCGCGCGCCTGGTCTTCGACAGTAGGAAAGATTGCCATCCCTCTGGATTAGGGATAGCACTCGAACGACCCTGCGTATCCTGAAACCGACAAGGGACCGAAACTGCCAACTTGTCCGCTCAGAGCCCCCTAATTGGCCGGTAAAGCCCTCAGGCCTGGCCGCTCCCCGACTTAACCTGCCAGCTACCCATGACAACAAGAATCCGCGCCGTCGCCGCGCGCGGGAAGAAAAAGGGGAGCACCATGCAAATACCCGCAACACCCTGGCTGCCGCTAGCCCTGCTGGCCCTGACCGGCCTGCTCGGCGGCTGCGGTGACGACGCCCCACCCAGCACGCCCGGAAATGCCGCCGCCCTGGCGCCCGCTGACCCCGCGCTGGCAAAGATCTATGACAGCAGCTGCAAGCTCTGCCACGCCAACCCGGCCTCCGGAGCGCCGCAGACCGGTGACGCGAAGGCCTGGCAGCCGCGCGTCGCCCAGGGCGCCGACAGTCTGCTGGACCACAGCATCAACGGCTTCAAGGGCATGCCGCCGATGGGCATGTGCATGCAGTGCTCGGAAGAGGAGTTCCTCGCGCTGATTTCCTTCATGTCCGGCCAGTCGGTCCAATAAGCGCGGGGTTCCTTCGATGCCAATTCATCTCACCCGCCGTCAACTGCTGCAGAACGCGGGCATTGCCGGCGCATTCATGGCGCTGTCGAGCAACCCGCTGGCGGCCGAACTGGCCCGTGCTCCGCGACTGATTCCCTGGCGTAACTGGTCCGGCGGGCAGAGCTGCCTGCCGGCGGCGCGCCTGGCGCCACAGAGCCTGGACGAACTGGTCCAGGTCATCCGCCAGGCCCAGGGCAAGGTGCGCCCGGTGGGCTCGGCGCATTCCTTCAGCGCCCTGGTGCCCACCGACGGCACGCTGGTCTCGCTGGCCTATTTCAATGGCCTGCTTGGCCACGACGCCGATACGTTGCAGGCAGAGTTCGCCGCCGGCACGCCCATGTCGCTCATGGGGCAGGCGCTGAAGGAGATCGGCCAGGCGCTGCCGAACATGTCGGACATCGACTACCAGACCCTGGCCGGGGCGATCTCCACCTCGACCCACGGCACCGGCGTTGGCTTCGGCTCCTATTCCTCCCATGTCACCGGCCTGCAACTGGTGACCGCCAGCGGCGAGGTGCTGGACTGCGACGCCCAGCGCCATCCCGAGGTGTTCAACGCCGCACGGGTGTCCCTCGGCGCCTTCGGCATCGCCACCCGCGTGCGTCTGCAGAATCGCGCGGCCTTCCGCCTGCACGAGCGGCAGTGGATCGCCCGTACCGAAGAGCTGCTGGAGGACGTGGAAAAGAACACCCGCGAGAACCAGCACTGGGAAATGCAGGTGCTGACCCATTCCGACTACGCGCTGTCCATCGCCCTCAACGAGACCACCGACCCGGCCACGCCGCCGCTGGACCCGGCCAAGGAGGGCGGCAACGAGTACGTGAGCATCATCGAGGGCCTCGACAAGTACGGCAGTGATTTCCCTACCGCGCGGCGCTTCCTGCTCAACAGCCTGCGCCACGTCGCCAGCTTCGACGACCGCATCGGCGACTCCTATGACGTCTTTGCCAATGTGCGCAACGTGCGTTTCAACGAGATGGAGTATTCGGTCCCGGCCGAACACGGCCCGGCCTGCCTGCGCGAGATTCTCAAGCTGATCAACGACAAGGACCTGCGCACCTGGTTCCCCATCGAGTACCGCTACGTGAAGGCCGACGACATCCCGCTGAGCATGTTCGAGGGCCGCGACAGCTGCTCCATCTCCGTGCACCAGCACTACAGCATGGACCACCACAACTTCTTCGCCGCGGTCGAGCTGATCTTCTGGAAGTACGCCGGCCGCCCGCACTGGGGCAAGCTGCACACGCTCAATGCGCGCACGCTGCAACCGCTGTATCCGCGCTGGAAGGAATTCACCGAGGTGCGCCGCGAGCTGGACCCGCAGGGCAAGTTCCTCAATGCCCACCTGTCATCGATCCTGGGCGTGGCCTGACAAGGAAGAATCACCATGAAGCGACGCAATTTCATCGTCGGCGCAGCGGGCGCGGGCGTCCTGTTCGCCGGTGCGGGCGCCTGGCTGCGACCGAGCGACCACGGCGCGCCCTATGACGATTACTTCGCCCGGCTCAACCGCGAGCTGCGCGAGCACGGGCCGATGCGCCCGGTGATGCTGATCGACCTCGACCGGTTGGATCACAATGTCGACGTGGTAATGCAGTCGGTAGCCCGCACCGGCAAGCACCTGCGCGTGGTGGAGAAGTCCCTGCCGTCGCCGCAACTGCTCGACTACATCGTCAGGCGCGCCGGCACCCGGCGGATGATGTCCTTCCACCAGCCCTTCCTCAACCACGACGCCGAGCGTTTCCCCGACTCCGACCTGCTGCTGGGCAAGCCGCTGCCGGTGGGCTCGGCGCAGCAGTTCTACGACAACCTGCGCGGCCCCTTCGACCCGACCACCCAGCTGCAATGGCTGCTCGATACCCCTGAGCGCCTGCAGCAGTACCTGGCGCTGGCACAGGGACGCAATACCCGGTTGCGGATCAATATCGAGCTGGATGTGGGCCTGCACCGCGGCGGTGTGGCCGATCACGAAACCCTGGGCAGGATGCTCACGATCATCGGCGCAAATCCGCAGCACCTGGAGTTCGCCGGCTTCATGGGCTACGACCCCTTCGTCGGCATGGGCGTGCCCGAGGTCCTTGGCTCCTCGGAAGAACTCTTCGCCAAGGTGATGACGCTCTATAACGGCTTCGTCGACTACGCCCGCACCCAGCACCCGACGCTGTGGAAGCCGGGCCTGACGCTCAACACCGCGGGCAGCCCGAGCTACAAGATGCACGAGAACGAGCGCACCAGCACCGAGGTCTCGGTGGGCTCGGCGCTGGTCAAACCGACCCACTACGACCTGCCTTCGCTGGTGGACCACCAGCCCGCCGCCTTCATTGCCACGCCGGTGATCAAGAGCACCGGCCCGGTGCGGATTCCGGCGCTGGACGACAAGTCGCAGCTGTTCTCCTGGTGGGACCCGAACCAGCGCGAGACCTTCTTCGTCTACGGCGGCAACTGGATGGCCGAGCCCGAATCGCCCCGTGGCCTGCAATTCAACGGCCTGTACGGGCGCAGCTCCAACCAGGAGATGGTCAACGGCTCCAGCGCCGTGGGCCTGAAGGTGGACGACCAGATGTTCCTGCGGCCGACCCAGTCCGAGTCGATCCTCCTGCAGTTCGGCGATCTGCTGGCGGTACGGGGAGGGCGCATTGTCGAGCAGTGGCCGGTGTACAACTGAGCGGCGTCGCCTGACTGAAAACCCCAGGACTTTGGTCTGGGGTTTTTCTTTTTGCGCATTGTGCCGAGTAGGGGCTGCCGGCGGTCATTCCTGTCGCGGCAACCTGCTCAAGTGCGGCCGGTTCCGCATCTCGTTGCTGTTGATGAACAATCAGACGGTCTTTCCAGACGAGTCTGAATGACAGGGCCATGGCCTAACTGGTGGGATCGACGTTCCTCTGGAACGGACGCCTGCCATGCTCATCAACGCTGCTCACCTGTTCTTCGATCATAGTCGCCATAGCCTCAAGGTCAGGGGCGTTGAAACGCCACTCCATGTGCTGGCCTTCACCGGCGATGAAGCGCTCAGCCAGCCGTTCACCTACCGCATCGAATTCACTAGCACCAACCGCGACCTTCCTGCCGATGCCTTCCTCCTGAAGGACGCCAGCTTCAGCCTGCGCGCGCCGCCCGAGCAGTTGGGCATACCCGGCTACACGCCGCCCATCGCTCCACCACTGCGCACGCTGTACGGCGCTATCAGCCAATTCGCCCTGCTGTCCCTGTCGCGGGATGAAGCGCGCTACGAAGTAACCCTTGCCCCGCGCCTGAAGCTGCTGGACCGAGCTCGGCAGTACCGCATTTACCAGAACCAGAGCGTTCCGGAGATCGTCGAGCAGGTGCTGCGGCGCAATGAGTTTGAAGGGCAGGACTTCCTCTTCGAACTGACCCGCGACTACCCGCAGCGCGAACAGGTGATGCAATACGGCGAGGACGATCTTGTGTTCATCCAGCGCCTGCTGGCCGAGGTCGGCATCTGGTACCGCTTTAGCATGGATGAGCGGCTGCGCATCGATGTGCTGGAGTTCCATGACGACCAGCGCCACTACCTGCCGGCGCCGCCCTTGCCACTACGCCCGCTGTCCTCACTGGAATCCAGCGGCCAGGACGCCGTGTGGGGGCTGCAAAGCAGCCACGAGGCCGTCGTGCAGCAGGTCAGCAACCGCGCTTACCAATACCGCGACGCAGGCGCGCAATTGGACGCCAATGTCGACCTCCTCAACTCGCCGAAAACCACTTACGGCGAGGCTTACCACTACGGCGAGCCACACCAGAAACTCGGCGACGCCTACGCCCGTGACGAAGACCAGGAAAGCGAAAGCGGCTACTTCTATGCACGACTCGCCCACGAGCGCTACCTCAACGCCCGCATCCGCCTGAGCGGCAGCACTAGCAGCCCCGTCCTGCTTCCCGGCCAGGTGTTGAAGCTCGAAGGCGTGGACAGGAACTTCGCAGCGGGCGCGGTGATCGTCCGCGTCCATAGCAGCGCCGCGCGGGACCGCAGCTTCGAAGTGCAATTCGAGGCGATTCCCTACGACGAGCAGGTCTGCTTCCGCCCCGAAGTGCCCGCCAAGCCGGTGATCGCCGGCAGCATCCCGGCCCGCGTCACCAGTCCTGAGCCCAACGATCTGTACGGCCATATCGACATGGAAGGCCGCTACAAATGCCACTTCCTGTTCGACCGCGACACATGGCCGGCTGGGCGCGAGAGTATGTGGCTGCGCCTGGCGCGTCCCTACGCCGGCGACACCTACGGCCTGCACCTGCCACTGATCCAGGGCACCGAAGTACGCATCGCCTTCGAGAACGGCGACCCCGACCGGCCTTACATCGCCCACGCCATCCATGACTCGCAGCACCCCGACCACGTCACGCTGAAGAACTACAAACGCAACGTCCTGCGCACACCGGCCAACAACAAGCTGCGCCTGGACGACTCACGCGGCCAGGAACACATCAAGCTGTCCACCGAGTACAGCGGCAAGAGCCAGCTCAACCTCGGCCACCTGGTGGACTCGCAGCGACAGAAGCGCGGCGAAGGCTTCGAGCTGCGTACCGATGGCTGGGGCTCGGTGCGAGCAGGGAAGGGCGTGTTCATCAGCGCGGACGTGCAGCCGGGCGCGCAAGGCCAGGTGCTGGCCATGCAGGAAGCCGTCGCTCGTCTCCAACAGGCCGGCGACGAAATACAGAAGCTTTCCACCGACGCCGAAACCGCGAACGCCGATCCGGCCGACTTCCTGGCGCAGATAGCGCTGATGAATGAAGAGGTCAACCAGTTGCGAGGCGCCGTCGCCCTGCTCAGCGCGCCGCAGGGCATTGCCTTCACCAGCGGCCAGCACCTGCAGCTCGCAGCCGAGCGCAACCTGATGCTCAACGCTGGCGGCAACATGGACGCCAGCGTGGTCAAGCGCCTGTTCATCGGCGTCGGTGAGGGAATGAGCTTGTTCGTGCGCAAGCTGGGCCTGAAGCTCTTCGCCAACCAGGGCGCCGTGCAAATCCAGGCGCAGAACGACCGCATGGAGCTGATCGCTCGCAAAGGCGTGGACGTCACCAGCACCGAGAACGAAATCCACATCACCGCCAAGAAACGCATCGTCATTAACGCCGGCGGCAGCTACCTGCGTATGGACCAGCACAGCATCGAATACGGCACCCAGGGCGATTACCTGATCAAGTCAGCGCATTACGCCTATCAAGGGCCGGCCAGCATGCCGGCGACCCATCCGCAGTACCCCAAACTCGATTCCGTGCAGCGGCTGCGCCTGCAAGTGCCGCAGGCGCCCAACGCGCCCCACCTCGCTTGGGCAGGCATGCCCTACACCCTCTATGCAGACGACCAGGTGCTGCAGAAGGGCGTGCTGGACACGACCGGTTACCTCACGTTCGACCATCAGGTGGTGACCCGCAGCTACCGCCTGGTGATGAGCAATGGCGTCAGCTACCAGATTCCGATCCCGAGCGATTACAGCAACCCCGAGCAAGGACGTTTGGCTAATCAGGGGCTGCACCACAACACCTTCAAGGCCGATTCCGAGGTCAACCAACCCGCCGCCCACAACGAACTCCGCCGGCTCTATGCATCCTTGCTACAGGGAGCGAAACCGGATGAAGGAAATGCATCATGAGCCAGTGTGAAATCGTCGTCCCGATTGCCTTGCAGCACACCAACGAAGGTACCTGCACATCGCCCTGGTTCGTGCAGGACGCGGAGTACTCGCCGACCCTCGCCAGCTATGAACCGTTGATCAATGGCGAGGTTGCTTTCAAGGCTGTGTACGAAGCCATCGCAGCCGCCGAAAAATCCATCGATATCGTCTGCTGGGGCTTCCAGCCATCGATGTACTTCATTCGTGATGGCGCTCATCCTTCCATCGGTGCGCTGCTCAAGCAGAAGGCCAGCCTTGGAGTGCAGGTACGAGTACTGGGTTGGGAAATGCCGCTGAACCTTGCCGGGATGGCCGGCGAGGCGAACGTGCCGGGCAAGGCGCCCAACTTGAAACACCGGGCCGGACAAACCGCCACGGATGTGCAGCACAACTACGACGAATGGTGGTTCAAGAGCTTCAGCGCCGCCGATGACAAAGCCGCCCAGCTCGTCCACGAGAAGATTCCGGTGTTCGTCAGCCGGGGATTCAGCATCGAGGAGCGCGAGCGGATAGGCGAAGACGTCAAACGTAACGCGCCCGACAGGGATCTCAGCAAGAAGTCCCGGGCAGCCATGATGGCAGCGCCCAGCCATCATCAGAAAAGCGTTCTGGTCGATTATGAACTGCCCGGCAAGGCGGTTGGTTTCGTCATGGGGCACAACATGCTCGACGAATATTGGGACACCGATGCGCATTCCGCACATAAACGCCCTGACCCCAAGCACCCCAACCCCACTCCGGGTATCCATGACCCCGACCGTGGCCCTCGTGGTGCCTTACCCCGCCAGGACATTTCCAGCCGGGTCACCGGGCCGATTCTGGAATACCTGCATCGAAACTTTGCCGATGCCTGGAAAAAGGAAACCGGAGAGGACCTGCTGACCACACGCCAAGCCAAGGAGGTCGGCAAACAACTGCAGTGCGGCGAAGGAGGAACCCAGCTCATCGCGCAATTGCTGCGCACCCAACCACAAGTGGGCGTTCACGATATCGAAACCGCCTACCTGCAGGCGGCGAATAACGCCACGCAATTCATCTACATCGAAAACCAGTACTTTCGCTGGCCGCCACTGGCAGAGCTGATCAACAAGTCGATTGCTGCGCAGATAGTCGCGGGGCGCGACCTCGAAAAGCACGGTCCCTTGCATTTGTTCGTCACCACCAACGTCACCGATGGCGGTATCGGCATGGGCGTTCTCAATACCCAGCGCATGCTGGAATGCCTCGGCCGCGCCAACACCATTCCCGAGGTGACCAAGAAGCGTCGGGTGGATCAGGCAGAAAAAACCATGCCGGCCAAACCGCAGCCGGATGGCCCGAACGACAGGCAGGGGCGGCGTGAACTGGAAGAATGGCAGCGCGAACATGATCGACAGATCGCCGAGATCGAGAATGAAACCCTGGTCCCGCAAGACATACCGGGCCTGAAAGTTCATATCTGCTCCCTGGTCGCCCCGGATTCTCCGCCGGGTAAAGACTGGGTGCCGGTCTATATCCACTCCAAGTTGATGATCATCAATGATGTCTTCACCATCCATGGCTCGGCCAATATCAATACCCGCAGTATGCGGGTGGACAGCGAATTGAATATCGCCCATGAGTGGCATGAAGTGACGCGGCCGATGCGGCGGAAATTGTGGGAAATTCATACGGCGGGGCTAGGGGCGCAGGATAATCCAAAGCAAGCATTTATTGCCTGGCAGGGGATCCTCAAGGAAAATAAAGCAAGACAAGATAATAACGAAGCTCTGATAGGTCCATATGCTTCCATCATTGAGTTTCACTACGATAAGTCCAGCATGAGCGACCTTGATTGATGCGCCGGTTACTGCTGATGACCAGCCTGTTATTGGTCGCCTGTGGCACAGGCGGTACCGCTCATTCGAAGAAGGATACTTCCGTGGATTCCCTTTCCAAAGTCAAGGCCAATCTGGTTTTCACCTGCCAACACGAGCGATACCCCGAGCCTTCGGCAGACAGCGATATATTATTTAAGTACGCCCGCTGGCTGCAAAAGAACAACCAGCTCAAGCAGGACAAAATAGTTGATGCAGAGAGTGAGCGGCTGTATCGCATCGCTGCTGAAAATGGCCACGCAAAGGCTAGTGTCAATCTCCAAAATGGCGCCATGCGTGGACAATATAAACTCAGTGGCGATGAGCAATTGCGCTTCAGTCAGCGTCTGATGCATGCCGGCGTGGCTGCCGGTTATTACTTTATTGGTATCTTCCTTAACCAGGGCTCGGCTGGTGTCGTGCAGGACAAAGATAAAGCCTTGCGGTACTTCCGCAAAGCAGCTGATGAAGGTAATGCCAATGCGCAGCAATATGTGGGGAACAAACTTGCACCATCTGACATGGCACCAGACGTTGCTCGACAGATGCGTCATTGTGCTGCTGAGCAGGCTAATGGTGAGGCAGCGGTTGATCTGGGTTTCAGTCTTAAGCTGACAAAACAGTTTCAAGAGTCTCTCGAAGCATTTCAGTTAGGAGTTGCAGCAGGCGAAGAAACCTCTGCAAATATATTGAGTGGTGCTTTTCGTAATCCATCATCAACTAATGCGCTTTACTATCTTGGGCAGCAGGAAGACTTGGAACGCGCTGATCGTTACGAAAGAATCTGGAGTATTCTCGCGGATTACTCTTATGCCAGCCCCAAAGTCCCCGAAATAAACGACATCATTCCACTGCCTCCCGCCAAGCTGCCCTCGTGGGATGGGAAGCTCAAATGGCTGGAAGAGCGCAAAGCCAATATTCCACCGCAAAAGCCGAGCGAAGCGCTGATCGAACAACTCGCCAAGGCTAAAGGCCTTGATCCCGCAACTGGCAAACCGCTGCCCGGCTCGCAGGCCTTTATCCGCGCTGAAGAGTTCCATTTTTGCTACAGCGGCCGACCGTGTCCCCGCGCCGGCTACTGGCGCGTGCTCTGGCTCTCTGATCGCCGTATCGTCAAAACCGAAGTCATCCGCCAGTTCAAGGAAGGCGACATCATGCCCACCTGGGAGGTCGAGCGCTTCTTCGAGCGTCCTTGGCCGCTCGGAGACAAAACCACCTACACCCAGGAAGCAGTGAAATGGAGCTTCTACGGCGATGCTTAAGCGCGGTCTGGCGGGGGCTCTCTGCTTGACGCTGGCCAGTTGCAGCGGCACTTCCGCCGCCCACCCGGCGCCGCTGGATTCCCTTGCCCAGATCAAGGCCAACCTGGCTTTTACCTGTAAGCACGAAAAATTCCCCGAGTCCTCGATCGATAGCGACATATTGTTTAAGTACGCGCGCTGGCTGCAAAAGAATAATCAGCTCAAACAAGACAAAACGGTAGATGTGCAAAGTGAGCGGCTTTACCGCATCGCCGCCGAGAACGGTCATGCCAAGGCGACTGTTAATTTGCAAAACGGGGCCATACGCGGCCAATACAAGCTGAGTAGTTACGAACAATTGCGCTTCAGTCAGCGCTTAATAGACGCTGGCGTAGCTACCGGTTACTACTTCGTTGCCGTTTTTCTCGATCAGGGTGCGGCTGGATTGGTACAGGACAAAGAAAAGTCGTTGCGTTACTACCGTAAAGCCGCGGATATGGGCAGCGCGAATGCTCAGGCTTATGTCGCTGATAAATTAGCGCCAAGCGACTTGGCGCCGGATATTGCTCGGCAAATGCGTCTCTGTTTAGCGGCTCAAGGCAACGGTGAGGCTGCCGTCATGCTTTCCATTTATCTCCAAGATGAGAAAAAATATAGCGATGCGCTTGAAGCCCTGCAGATGGGAGTGGCGGCTGGTTATGAAAATGCTGCGGGTAGAATGTGGAAGGGATTTAATGGCCCAGGATCCGATGATCAGATGTATTATTTGGGGCAGTTGGAAGATAAGGAGCGTGTCAGTCGTTACAAAAGAATTTGGCGTATTCTCGCAAACTACTCCTATGCCTCTCCTAAAGTTCCAGAAATCAACGAAATAATTCCACTACCGCCAGCGAAACTTCCACCATGGGATGGCAAGTTAAAATGGTTGGAAGAGCGCAAAGCCAATATCTCGCCACAAAAGCCCAGCGAAGCCCTGATTGAGCGACTCGCCAAAGCCAAAGGCTTAGACCCCGCCACCGGTAAACCGCTGCCCGGCTCGCAAGCCTTTATCCGCGCCGACGAATTCTATTTTTGCTACAGCGGCCAGCCGTGTCCCCGCGCCGGCTACTGGCGCGTGCTTTGGCTCTCTGATCGCCGCGTCGTCAAAACCGAAGTCATCCGCCAGTTCAAGGAGGGCGACATCATGCCCACCTGGGAAGTGGAGCGTTTCATCTCCCGACCCTGGCCGCTCGGAGACAAAACCACCTACACCCAGGAAGCAGTGAAATGGAGCTTCCACGGCGATGCTTAAGCGCGGTCTGGCGTTGACGCTGGCCAGTTGCGGCGGAACTTCCGCCGCTCGCACGGAGCCGCTGGAGTCTCTTTCCCAGATCACGGATAACGTGGCTTTTATCCGCAAGACGAGGAATATCGCTGATCCGCCTGCGGTCAGCGATTTCCCTTTCCATTACGCCCGTTGGTCAATGAATGTATAGCTTATGAAAAAAAGACGGTGCTAAGAATCTGATCTTGGAAGAAGAGTTAATTAGTGCCAATGATCCCCCTTGCTATGCCTTGTTTTTCATGTCTCAGTGACAAAGGGTTGGCAAAAGGTGCGGGTGTTTAATTCTAGTATGCGAGGTGGTATGTCAATTTTATTCATGGTTATGAATTCTTCTGTTTGCTCAAGGAAGATTAATTTGCAGGCTCTGGTTGCATTGTTTTTTGCGTTTTATCATGGGTTCTCCCTGGGGAGCCCAGGGAATTGGGATGAGAAAAGCTTAGCCACACTCTCCACTCTAGGGACTTTTTATTCACCCATAGCGTCTGTTGAATGGTCTTCACGTAAAACGTCCGATATTTCAAGTGATGACCGAAAAGTCATTCTTCTTTCTCATGATGATGCGCTTGTTTTTGTGGCTAGTGACGGTGGTTTGCGCGGCGCGCTATTGGAGCAGGCGATAAGGTTGTTGAGGAATGTTGGTATTAAGGGGTCAGATATGGAGCTGGCAGAGGCGATAATCGTCAGTGGTGATGTTGTGAGAAAATATTATTATTGAATAATCTATCTATATCTGCTCGTGTTTTTATTCTTGAAAGTTAGTGGCATGTGTCTGATTGCCTTTCTTCGGGCTTGGTGAGGTTTATAAAGTAAAGTTATTCGAAAAAATTAAAATCGCCCGATGTGTGCTCTCGTCGGGACTTTCTACTTTAGGGATTTCGCGATTAGTAGATTAATAAATTAATTGACACGCCGTTGCGCTGAATCATGAGCGGTATGTCACACTCGTTAAATTAATTCGAGCGGTATTGCATGATTTATACCCGTAAATTTTCTGCCATGGAGCGGATTCGTTACCTAACTCGCAAACCTTTATCCTCGACGACGAATTCCAGATTTACTTCAGCGATCAACCGTGTCGCACGCCAGCTACCGGCATGTGTACCAGCTCTCTGATCACCATATCGACAAGACCGAGATCATCCGCTGGTTCGAGAAAGGCGACCTCTTGAACCTCCTGGGAAACCGAGCAATTTATCGCTCCTCAGCGCAAAAGTGGGGCTGTGCGGTTGGCGCAACCGATAGGGCCGTTATTGCTGACGTTTCTTCAAGTTGAGCAGAGCACGAATAGCAGATCGTTCTGAGCAGGGCCTTGCCGTCTCACCATCGGAGGCTTCGGTGAGCACCCTGTAATATTCTGTTACGCCAGCTCTTGGCAGGCCCGCGAACGCGCTATGATGCGGCCATCGCGCGCCGCCCCCCATAACAAGAATCGCCGGCGCCCTCGCTCGAGAGCAGTCCCTATGCCCAGCCCCAGTATCGATGCGCAATTGGACCTGGCCCTGGTTTCGCCCTTCATGCTGCAGACGCTTGCCGAGGTCGTCAGCGACCAGGGCGTAAGCGGCGAACGCCTGTGCCGTGGCCTTGGTTTTACCGCCGAGGAGCTGCAGGACCCGGCGCAGCGCATCAGCTACCGGCAGACGGTAGCGATGATCCAGCGTGCCCTTGCGGTGCTTCCCGAGCGCGGCCTGGGGCTTTGGGTCGGGCATCGCAATGTGCTTGGCACTCTTGGACTGCTCGGCCACGTGCTGTCGCTGTGCAAGACCCTGCGCGACGCTTTCGAGGTGGGCCGGCGCTTCCAGCACACCACCGGTGGCATCGCGCTGTGCAACCTGGTGGAGGGGCCGGAGGAGAGTTTCATCGAGGTCGAATGCCGGTTGCCCTATGTCGACATCCAGGTGTTCGCCGTGGAGGAGTTCTTCGCCAGCCTGCTGGTCTACAACCGCACCCTGATCGGCTCCCAGTTCCAGCCCCTGCGCTTCGAGTTCACCCACGCCGCGCCGGTCTATGAAGCCGAGTACCACCGCCTGCTCGGGCCGGACCTGCAGTTCGGCTGCCTGCACAATCGCGTGACCATTGCCAGTCACTGGCTGGACGTGCAACTGCCCAGCCATCATCCCGTCGCGTTGCGCCAGGCGCTCAGCCTGCTGGAAGCAGAGTCCGCCCCGGTGCAGCAGAAGACTGGCCTGCTGGAAACGGTGGAACGCGCCATCGCCCGCGACCTGGCCCAAGGCAGCCCGATCGACAAGGTCGCCAGCGAGCTGAACATGAGTAGCCGGACGCTGCGCCGTCGCCTGAGCGAGCACGGCATCACCTTCGATGCGTTGCAGGATCAGGTACGCCACGCCCGCGCCATGAGCCTGCTGAACAACCCGGAAATGCCCATCGAGCGCATTGCCGAGGCGCTTGGCTACAGTGACGTACGCGGTTTCCGCCGCGCTTTCAAGCGCTGGACCGGGCTGAGCCCGTCTGCCTGCCGTGAAGAGGCCGCTCCGGCGCACTGATGCGCCATGGGGCGATTACATTGACACGGCACAAGGGCGTTCCTGGCCCGGGCAGTTAAGGTCGAACTGCCCAAACAACGAGGAGCACAGCATGTACGAGCACGTACTGGCCGCCGTCGACGGCAGCCCCGTTTCGTTCCGAGCCCTGGCCGAAGGCGCACGGCTGGTCCGCATGAGTGGCGGTGAACTGCACGTCATCACCATCGTCGACCGTCCGCTGGGACATCTGCCTTATTACGCCAAGTACTATGACGCCGAGGCGCTGCAGGCCGCCGCGCTCAAGGCTGCCGACGACATCCTGAGCAAGGCGCGGGAGGTGGTCGAGGAGTACGCCGTGGCCGCCAGTTACCAGCGCGTCACGATGGAAACCGCCGGTGAGGAAGTCGCCGACCGCATCGAAGCCGAGGCCGATGCAGTCAAGGCCGACGCCATCGTCATGGGCACCCATAGCCGCCGTGGCGTGCACCGCCTGATGCTCGGCAGCGTGGCCGAAGGCGTGTTGCAGTCGAGCAAGCGTCCGGTGCTGCTGGTACGCGATCACTGAGTTTGCGCAGCCGGCCGCAGGGCGCTGTTTGCGCCCGTCGTCGCGGCCGGGGCTGCCTTTCGTCGAAGAGTGCGGCGAACCCTGCGCCGCCCTCGGCAAGCCCGCGGGAAATCGGCTGTACTGGAGAGTCTCTATCCCTGTGCTGCAGGAGGTGACGTTATGACCCGTTCCCTGTTCGCTGCTTTGGTGGCGGCGACCTTCCTCGTTGCCTCGGTCGGTAGCGCCTGGGCCACGGAGCAGGGCAACCAGCGCCGCCAGGCGCGGGATGTGCGCCAGGAAACCCGCCAGGACGCACGCCAGACCAAGCAGAATTGCCGTGCCGCCGACCAGCAGTACAACGCCCAGTGCCGGCAGAACAAGCGCCAGACCAAGCAGCAGGGGCGCGAGACAGCGCGGGACATCAAGTACTGAAAGCGCCAGAGCGCGACGTGCCGCACGGTGGATGGCCGGGCGGCTGCTACGCTCGCTGTAATCACGCAGCCATGAAAGAGCGGCATGCGGGCCCCGGTACTTGTCCGCAAACCCCGAACGCAAACACCCTGATGCAAGGAGTCGCCTGATGAGTGTGTCCCGTTGGATCTGCCTGTCCCTCGCCGCTGGCGTGCTGGTCGGCTGCCAGAGCCAGAAGAACGATGAACTGAGTTACCAGTACGACAGCACCGAGTCGGTCGCCAAAGGTGTGCCGGGCGGAGCGATGACCGAAACGGAGGAAATGCAGGCCAGCGTCACTGCCATCGACCGGAGCAAGCGGACCTTCACCCTCAAGGACGATCACGGCAACAGCCGCACCCTCCAGGCGCCGCCGGAGATGCGCAACTTCGACCAGCTCAAGGTGGGGGACAAGGTCCGTGCCATCGTCGCGCTGGAGCGCCTCGTCTTCCTGCGCGAGCCGGGCCAGGAAACCGGCAGCGGCGGCGCCGGGCTACTGGCGACAGCGCAGCCGGGCAACAAGCCGGGCATGCTCGCGGCCGACACGGTGGAGATCACCGCCATCGTCAAATCCCTCGACACCGCCAAGCGTACCGCCACCTTGCAGTTCGCCGACGGCAGCCAGCACACGGTCAAGGTCCGCCCGGACGTGGTGATGAAGCCCGAGTACGTCGGTCGCCAGCTGGTGATGCGGGTGACCTCCGCCGTCGCCGTCAGCGTTCAGCCGCAGTAGCGCGGCCGCCTGCGCCTCTCAGGGCCAGCGCTCCCGCAGGGGAGCAGGGGAGCAATTGTCCTCATCTGAACGTTCGTGCCGGGCACCCTCTCCCTGAAGGGAGAGGGGACTGGTTCCGTGCCGGCTGAAACCACAGTGTCAGCCGGCACGGATAGCTCCCTCGCCCCTCAGAGCGTCAGCGTTATCCGCCGTGAGGTCATCGGCGGATAAGCCGTTCCGGGTTATGCACCCTACGGTCTGGTCTTCTTTCCGGCATGTTTGTGCCGACATTTCCCCCTCACCCCAGCTCTCGTTCAGAGGGAGCAGATAGTGCCGGCTGACGCTGTAGTTTCATCCTGCACCGAACGGTTCCCTCTCCCTCAGGGAGAGGGTTAGGGTGAGGGCAGGCTCGAGCGCAGAACTATCCGGTAGGAGCGGCCCTATCATTCGGGGGTGAGCGCCGGTACTGCTGTCAGTGGCCGCAGGTCTCCAGGCAACGCCGTGCCCGCTGCTGGTCCGGCGAATCGAAGCCCTCGGTGAAGCGTCGATATACCGGTGCCAGCAACTGCCGCGCCGACGCCTGCTTGCCTTGTGCGCTCCACAGCTCCGCGAGAGCGGTGGCCGAGCGCAGCTCCCAGGCCAGTGCGCCTTGCTCCTGCGCCAGTGTCAGGGCGCGGGTCAGCAGGTTTTCGCCGCCGAGCAAGGATTCGCGATCGCCGCGCGCGAGCAGAGTGACCGCCTCGTTGCGCAGGATTTCCGGTGCGCACCAGCCTGCCGCGCCGGTTCGTGCGCGCATCAGTTGCGCCTGATCGGCGGGTAGGGGGCGGCCGCCTAAGGTCTGCACGATGTCGCGCACTAGCCCGACGGCGGGTGCCGTGGTGCCGGCCATGTCGTCGAGCTGCATGGCCCACGCATAGTGGCGCGCCCAGTCGGTGAACAGTGGCACGCGATGGCGCTCGGCGACCTCGATCATCTGCCGCACGCGGTTGCGTGCCTTGTCGAACTCGCCGTTGTAGAAGGCGATGACGCAGCCGGCCACTGCCAGGCTGTAGGCGATGGAGGCGCTGTGGTCGATCTCGCAGGCCAGCTCGATGGCCCGTGTCGCCATGCGCTCCGCCTGCTCGGGCAGGCCGCGCAGCCACAGCGTGCGCGCCTGGGTGGCAAGGGAAGCGACCTGCTGGTCGTACTGCACGCCCAGACAAGGGGCGAAGCGGTTGGCCCGGCGCTGTTGTTCCAGACGCTGCAGCACTTCTTCGCCGACGGCCTGGGCGTCTGCCTGGTTTCCCGAGTAATGCAGCGCCAGTACCTTCAGACGCAGGGCGCTGATGGCGAGCATATCGCCCTGGCCTTCGCTCAGCCGGTCGAAGTGCCGGCTCTGCTCGGCCGCCTGCTGGTATTGGCCGGCCCACAGCAGCACCGCCAGGCCGCCGGACAGCGCGGTGAGTTCCCCGTTGAGGTCGCCGATCTGCTGGGCGAGGTAGCGGGCGTTCTGGAAGGCTTCATCCGCCTGGCGATTGCGCACATCGTGGTAGGTCGTGTTGCCCAGCGCCAGCTCCAGGCGCATGGCCAGGGGCAGCGAAGAAGCGGATTCGGCGCTGAGCAGGCCGAGTGCCGCGCCCACGTAGGGACCGTATTCGTGCAACAGTGAGAGTTCCTGCCACAGCGGCGCCGAGCAGGCCGCGAGGTGGATCGCCTGGGTGTGCCGAACGTCCGCGTGCAGGCCCCAGTCGAGGGCTGCGCGAACCTCCGCGAGCCACGGCGAATGCTGCTGGAGCCAGCCCAGTGAGGCGGACCTTTCCCATTCGCTCTGCGCGGCCTGCATCGCGCTCTGGCAGAGCAGCAGATGGCGTTCGCGGGCTTCGTAAAGTTCGCCGGCGCCCTGGAGTTTCTCCAGCGCATGCAGGCGGGTCGGTTCGAGCAGTCGGTAGGTGACTTCATCGCTGCGAATATCGGTGGTCAGCAGCGATTTGGCGGTCAGCTGGTTCACCAGCACGAAGGCCGCGCCCAGGTCCGCCGGCTGGCCCAGAACGGCAGCGATGGAGCCCAGCGTGAAGCTGCCGCGGAACACGCTCAGGCGACGCAGGCAGGATTGCTCCGCCGGGCGCAGGAGCGTGTAGCTCCAGTCGAGCATGGCGCGCAGGTGTTCGTGGCGTTTGGGCGATTCCTCCGAGTGCAGTGGCAAGTCCAGGTAGCCCCCCTGCAGCAGCGCGTCGATGCTGCCGTCGGCCTGGCCCAGATGGCCGGCGGCCAGTTCCAGCGCCAGCGGAATACCTTCCAGGCGCCGGCAGATTTCGCTGACGCGGGGCAGGTATTCGGGGAGCAGTTCGAAGTTCTCGTGGGTCTCCTTCGTCCGCTCGATGAGCAGCGCGACGGCGGGGTAGGCGAGGGCGTCCTCGACGCTGCCGAGCTGCACCGGCGGGCAACCAAGCGGCCGCAGCGGCAGGATGTACTCGCCGATGGCGCGCAGGCTTTCGCGGCTGGTGGCGAGGATGTGGATCTGCGGGGCATGGCGCAGCAGGCATTCCACCAGATGCGCGGCCGCCTCGATCAGGTGTTCGCAGTTGTCGATGAGCAGCAGCATCTGCCGGTCGGCGACCTGGCGGCAGAGGTATTCCAGCGACTCGCCGGCCAGCCCCGGAATGCCCAGCGCGCCGGCGAGCGTGCTGTTCAGCGGCCGCGCGTCCTGCAATGGGGTGAGGTCGAGCATGCGGATGCCGTGGGGATACTCGCCGATGAAGCGCTCAGCTGCTTGCAGGGCGAGGCTGGTCTTGCCGATGCCACCGCAGCCCACGAGGCTGACGCAGCGCCGTCTCGGCAATTCGGTGATCAGGCGTTCCAGCTCGGCCTCGCGGCCCAGCAGGCGATTGCGCCGTGGCGGCAGGTTGTGGTCCGCGGACTGGCTGTCATCGGGGGCGGGCGACGTCTGCGCCGAAGCCGTCAGTGGCTCGACGAAGCTGTAGCCGCGCAGCGCGATGGTGACGATGAAGCGCCGGCCATTCTGGCCGTCACCCAACGCCTTGCGCAGGGCGGTCATGTGTACGCGCAGGTTGCCTTCGTCGACGTCCTGGCCGGGCCAGGCGCGGGCCAGCAGCTCGCGCTTGCTGACCACCTGGCCGGCGCGCTCAAGCAACGCGAGCAGGATGTCCAGTGCGCGTTGCCCCAGGCGCAGCGGTCGGCCGGCCTCGAGGATCACACGGGATGCGGGGTAGACCTGGTAGGGGCCGAAATGAAGCACGGTTTCGACCGTGGCCACGGGCTCGGGAATCATTGTCTGGTCGTCGCTTTCGCACGCTGGGGGCAGATTGCGTGCCGGTCCTGGCGTCAGCCCTGATGGCACAGGTCCATCGACTCTCCGGTCGACTGGCCTTTCTTGTGTGAACGACATTCAGGGTAAACGACGGCTCAGCGTTGAGCCATCCTACGCCGGGTGCAGCGTTTTGCCGGCGGGCTTAATAACGATTAACGCAGGGCCTGCAGCGGCGCTGCCCAACGAGACGAAATCGCTGCATCGTGTCGTCTGGTCATTTGCCCTTGAGGCCCCGCTGCGTAAGGCAGGGCGGCTGCTTGCAAGCCCTTGCGCCCTATTGGCGAGCGGCCGCGCGGACTCCGGAAATCTTCGCTCGCGGCCGTCCAGGCGCTGCTTTCGCTCCGCTGCGGGTTAATGCGGTTTAACCAGCTTTAACTCGCCGGTACCCCTGTGCCCACAAAGAATGGGTCCCAGATCGCAGGGGAGGGACCAGCATGCTTCAGAGACTCATCAGCCAGATTCCAGTGGATGCCCCCAAGCGCGACCTGGCCCCGTGGCAGAAGGAGCGCGCCCTGGCACTGCTGCTCAAGCATCTGGACAGCGGCATCACGGTCAGCGACCTGGCGGCCGCATGCGCGCTGTCGCGCAGCGATTTCACCCGCAAGTTCAAGGTCACCACCGGGCATTCGCCGCAGGCATGGATGCGGATTCAGCGGGTGGAGAAGGCCAAGCAACTGATGCGTGAATCGTCCTTCCCGCTGGCGGAAATCGGCCTGCAATGCGGCTTCTGCGACCAGGCGCATTTCTGCCGGATCTTCTACCGCATCGAAGGCGTCACGCCCCTGAGCTGGCAGCGGCGCTTTTTCGATGTGGAGCGCGAATCCCCCTGGCGACATGCGGGCTAGGCCGATCACTCGGCGCTTCTTCGTAGAATATCGTTCTGATAATGGAACGCTAGAAGCGATTTTTGCCGTCTAGTGCGCAAAGGGTGTCGAATTTAATCTTTGTTCCATGCAGTGACGCACTGCAAGACGAGTCCAAACCTTCCGGCCCAGCCGGCCCCCACTGAAAGCAAATCGAGGATTTCACCATGGCCAACCCCACCTACAACCGCCTGGACAAAGACAACGCCGCCGTACTGCTGGTCGACCACCAGGCCGGTCTGCTCTCGCTGGTCCGCGACATCGATCCGGACAAGTTCAAGAACAACGTGCTGGCGCTGGGTGACCTGGCCAAATTCTTCAACCTGCCGACCATCCTCACCACCAGCTTCGAAACCGGCCCCAACGGCCCGCTGGTTCCCGAGCTGAAGGCACAGTTCCCGGACGCGCCGTACATCGCCCGTCCCGGCCAGATCAACGCCTGGGACAACGAAGACTTCGTGAAGGCAGTGAAGGCCACCGGCAAGAAGCAACTGATCATCGCCGGCGTGGTAACCGAGGTTTGCGTGGCGTTCCCGGCGCTGTCGGCGCTGGCGGAAGGTTTCGATGTGTTCGTGGTGGCGGATGCTTCGGGCACCTTCAACGAGATGACCCGCGACGCCGCCTGGCGCCGGATGGAAGCGGCCGGTGCGCAGCTGATGACCTGGTTCGGCGTGGCCTGTGAACTGCACCGCGACTGGCGCAACGATATTGAAGGCCTCGCCGCGCTGTGCTCCAACCACATCCCGGACTACCGCAACCTGATCACTGCCTACAGCACCCTGACTGCTGGCAAGTAATCGCGCGCTGAAATGAAAAACCGGAGCCCTGGAAGGGGCTCCGGTTTTTTATTGGCGTTCGTACGGTGCTCTCCTGCGGAGGCGGAGCCTCTCCGTGACCGTAGATTCCATTCACATCGAGGCCGCGGCGAAGCACGACCGTAGGATGGGTGGAGCGCAGCGATACCCATGCTGGTGGCGCACCGGATTTGATGGGTATCGCTGCGCTCCACGCCATCCTACGAGAACGTTCGCCGGGAGGGGCGGCAGAGTGCGGGACGCGATCCAGCTCACGCCCCAGGGCTAATGAATCACTTGCTGAAGTCGTCGGCGCTGTGCCGCTCCGGCAGGGCGTCGTCGCCCCAGGTGCGGTTGACCCGGCGGCCACGTTGCACCGCCGGACGCGCGCCGATTTCGTCGGTCCAGCGGCGTACATGGGTGTAGCTCTCCACGTCGAGGAACTCCGCCGCCTCATAGGCCTGGTTGTTCAGTAGTGCGCCGTACCAGGGCCAGATCGCCATGTCGGCGATGCTGTATTCGTCGCCGGCAATGTAGCGGTTGTCGGCGAGCTGACGATCGAGCACGTCGAGCTGGCGCTTGACCTCCATGGCGTAGCGGTTGATCGGGTACTCGTACTTCTCCGGCGCGTAGGCGTAGAAGTGGCCGAAGCCGCCGCCAAGGAAAGGCGCACTGCCCATCTGCCAGAACAGCCAGTTCAGCGTCTCGGTACGCCTTGCCAGGTCCTTTGGCAGGAAGTGACCGAACTTTTCCGCGAGATACACCAGGATCGAGCCGGATTCGAAGATGCGCAGCGCAGGTTCGACGCTGGTGTCCAGCAGAGCCGGGATCTTCGAGTTCGGGTTGATGTCGACAAAGCCGCTACCGAACTGGTCGCCATCGCTGATCCTGATCGGCCAAGCGTCGTACTCCGCGGCGCTCACGCCCAGCTCCAGCAGTTCTTCGAGCAGGATGGTGACCTTGACGCCGTTGGGCGTCGCCAGCGAATACAGCTGCAGCGAATGCTTGCCGCGCGGCAGTACCTTGTCATGGGTCGGGCCGGCGATGGGCCGGTTGATGCTGGCGAAGGCGCCGCCGTTGCTCTTGTCCCAAGTCCAGACACGGGGTGGAGTGTAGGTATCGTTCGCCATCTCGAGTTCTCACCTTGTGGGTTGAATGCTGTGGATGCTACTCGCCCGATTCGTGTCGCGTCAGCCGCTTTACGCACCACTGTTGCTGAGCAAACAGTACGCGACGCTTTGCTCGGGTGGTTGTTAGCATATGCATAAACGATATTAAAAATTAGTTGATGCATGCTTTGAGATTATAAAAGAATCGCCGCTCAGTCCAACGGCGAAGCTCTGAAACGGCGCTTTCGCTCTGCCGCTTTTCGAGAGCCCCATGTCCACCCAGTCCGCCGCTCCCGCATTTCTCCGCCTCGAAGGCGTCGGCAAGTCTTTTGCCGAAAATCGCGTGCTGATTGATCTCGACCTGGAGATTCGTCCCGGCCAAGTCCTCGCCCTGCTTGGCGCCAACGGCGCAGGCAAATCGACGCTCGTGAAAATCATCGCAGGCTCCCACGGCCACGACGCCGGGCAGTTGCTGATCGACGGCCATGAGGTTCGTTTCACCTCGCCCCACGACGCCCGCCGCCACGGCATAGTTGCCGTGCATCAGCAGGTGGAGCAGGGTGTGGTGCCCGGCCTGAGCGTCGCCGAAAACCTCCTGCTGGACGAGCTCTGCGGCGCCGCCGGCTCCCTGATCTTCCGTCCGCGCGAGGCGCTCAGGCGCGCGGCTGAAATCGCCGCCGGCCTGGAGCTGCATCTGCCACTGCAAGCGCCCATCGAAAACCTGGGTACCGCCGAACGGCAACTGGTGATTCTGTCCCGCGCGCTGGCGCTGAAACCGCGTCTGCTGATTCTCGACGAACCCACGGCATCGCTGTCGACCGTCGAGGCCGAGCGCCTGTTCCATCTCATCGACCACCTGCGCGAACGCGGCGTGGCGATCCTCTACATATCCCATCGGTTGTCCGATCTGCAGCGCGTGGCGGACCGTGCGCTGGTGCTGCGTGACGGCCGTCTGGTCGGCGAGTTTGCCGCACCGCTGGACCTCGCTGCCGCCGTCGAGTCCATGCTCGGCGCCGCGCTGGGCGAAGTGCAGTTGCAGCCGCTGGAGCGCGGCGAGACGGTGCTGTCCCTGCGTGACTGGCAACTCGAAGCCCACAGCGCAGCATTCGACCTGGACCTGCACGAAGGCGAAGTGGTCGCCCTGACCGGCCTGCTTGGCGCCGGCAAGAGCGAGATCGCCGAAGTACTGTTCGGTCTGCGCCGGCATTACGTCGGAACCATCCGGCTGGATGGCCGCGACTGGTTGCCCCGCACCCCGCGCGAAGCCATTTCCGCAGGCGTGTTCTTCGCCGCCGAGGACCGCGCGCGCAACTCGCGGGTACCGGGCTTCTCGGTGCGAGCCAGCATGACCTTGCCGTTCCTGCGCAGCTTCACGCGTTTCGGCTTCATCGACCGCAACGCCGAGCGCGCCAGGGTCGCCGAGCAGATCGAGGCGCTCGGCATCAAAGGCCCAGGCCCCGAGCATCCCCTTGAACTGCTCTCCGGCGGCAACCAGCAGAAGGTCATCCTCGCCCGCTGGCTGCTGGGGCAGGGCCGCGTGCTGATCCTCGACGAACCCTTCCAGGGCGTCGACGTGCGCGCCCGCCGCGACATCGGCCAGCGCCTGCGCGCCAGTGCCGCCGGCCGCGCCACGCTGGTGATCTGCAGCGACCCGGACGAGGCCCTGGAAATCGCCGACCGCATCCTCGTCGTGCGCGACGGCGCGGTGGTTGCCGAGTTGCCCCGGCACGACCTGCAGCGCAGTGAAATCGTCGCCCATCTCACCCCATCCAACCCTTCACGCCAGGAAACTGCGCGAATCTAGAAAGGAGCCGTGCGTGTCTAGAACTGCCGTGGGCAGCCCGGCGACCTCGCCCGTCGCTCGTTTGCTCGACTTCCTCATCCACTACGCGCTGCTGTTGCTGCTGGCCTTGCTGGTGCTGGTGTTCGCCCTGCTGGAGCCGGCCTTCCTGCGGGTCGGCAACCTGTTCCTGGTGCTGCAGTCGGTGTCCATCGTCGCGCTGCTCGCCCTGAGCGTGACCCTGAGTATGGCGGTCGGCGGGCTGGACCTTTCCATCGGCGCGGTCGCCGCGCTGAGCCTGATGACCGCCAGCTACGTGATGGTGGTACTGGACTGGGGCCCGCTCGCGGCGATCCTCATCAGTCTCGGCCTCGGCACCCTGGTCGGGTTGCTCAACGGCTGGCTGATCGTGCGCATGCGCGTGCCGGACATCCTCGCCACCCTCGGCAGCATGTTCCTGGTGGTCGGCGTGCAACTGATTCCCACCGGCGGTCGCTCCATCGCCGTCGGCATGACCCTGCCCAATGGCGATGAAGCACCGGGCGCCTTCGCCAGCTGGTTCCTCGCTCTCGGCCGCGCGCAGTTGTGGGACCGCGTGCCGGTGCCGGTGGCGATCATGCTCGGCTGCGCGTTGCTGGTCTGGCTGTTCCTCGAGCGCACGCGGCCGGGCCGGCTGTTCTACGCCATCGGCGGCAACGAGCAGGCCGCACGCCTCGCCGGTGCGCCGGTGGAGCGCTACAAGCTGCTCGCTTACGTGCTCTCGGCGCTGCTCGCTTCGCTGGGTGGATTGCTGTTGGCTGCGCGCCTCGGACGTGGCGACGTCAGCTCCGGCAACGGGCTGGTGCTCGATGCCCTTGGCGCTGCGCTGATCGGCTTCGCCGTGCTCGGTGCGCAGAAGCCCAACGCTTTCGGAACCCTGGTCGGCGCGGTGCTGGTAGCGACCCTGTTGAACGGCCTGACAATGCTCAACGCGCCTTACTACGCGCAGGATTTCGTCAAGGGCGCCGTGCTGGTCTCGGCCCTGATGTTCACTTTCGGTCTGGCCCGGCGCGGGCGCTGATCGCTACTTTTTCGGAGATTCAACGGATGAAGTTCACCCCTGCCAAATCCCTGCGCGCGCTGTTCGCCGCCGGGCTGTTGTTGTCCGGCGCAGCCAGCGCCGTCGCCGCCGGACTGCCCGGCGCACCCGCTCCCTTCGACAAGGGCGGCGTGCAGATCGCCCTCGTCGGTTACCTGTTCTCCGGCGACTTCCCCGAGGCCTATCTGCGCGGGGTGGAAAAGCAGGCCAATGCGCTGGACGTGAAGTTGCGCGTGTTCGATGCCCGCCAGCAGGCGGCTACCCAGCGCGAGATGCTGGAGCAGGCCATCGACTTGGGGGTGGACGGCATCATCGTCCAACTCGGACTTGCCGAAACGCTCAAGGACTCCATCGACAAGGCGCTGGCCAAGGGCATCAAGGTGGTGACCTTCGACGTCGACGTGAACGACCCGCGCATCACCCGCGTCGAGCAGGACCACCGTGAGCTGGCGCGCCTGGCGCTCAAGCAGGTGTTGCAGGACAACGGCAACCAGTTCGACGCTGGCTACGTGTACATCGACGGCTTCACCCCCATGGAGCGTCGCGATGAAATCTGGCGCCAGGTGAAGGCCGAAAATCCCGGCATCGTCGAGAAGGCGCGCTTCGGGACGCTCAACGCGCCCATCGCCAACTCGGTGGCCGACCAGGCCAGCGCGGTGCTGCGCGCCAACCCCGGCATCACCGTGTTCTTCGCGCCCTTCGACGAGTTTGCCAAGGGTGTGAAGATCGCCGTGGACGAAGCCGGGCTGGGCAAGCAGGTGAAGATCTATAGCGCCGACATATCCACGGCCGATATCCAGATCATGAAGGAAGAGGGCAGCGCCTGGAGCGCCACCGCCGCGGTCAATCCGGAAGTGGCCGGCGCCATCAGCGTGCGCAGCCTGGCGCTGCGCATCGCCGGGCAGAATCCGGGCGAGCAGGTGCTGGTCCCGCCGACCCTGATCACCCGCCAACAATTGCTCGACCTCGACGTGAGGAACGTCCGCGACCTGGCGCGCAAGGTGCCGGCCTTCGGCGAGGCGCAGAAGGTTGCGCAGGCGCCGTGGATCCCGCTGGCGAATTGACGATGACCACGCAAGACAAGGCCAGGCGCCTGAAGAAGGCGCGTTCGCCAGCCGCCGACCCGCGTTATGGCGAACGCCTGCCGCCGGGGCAGGTGCTGACCGAGCGCTTTCCGATCCTCCACGAAGGCGAGGTACCCGAATACGACCGCGCGACCTGGCGCCTGCGCCTGTCCGGGGCACTGTCCAAAACGCTGGAGCTGAGCCTGGACGACCTGCTGGCGCTGCCGCAGCGCGAGCTGGTCTGCGATATCCATTGCGTCACGCGCTGGTCGAAGTTCGATACCGCCTGGCGCGGCGTGCACCTGTCCGACCTGCTCGCGCATTACGGCGTGGAGCCCACCGGGCAGTTCGTCATGGCCCATGCCGACCACGACTACGAGACCAACCTGCCGCTACAGGACCTGCTGCGCCCGGACAGCCTGCTCGCCACGCACTACGCCGGTGAGCCGCTGACCCCGGTGCATGGCTGGCCGCTGCGGCTGGTGATTGCCGGGCGCTATTTCTGGAAGAGCGCGAAGTGGCTGCGCGAGCTGCAGTTCAGCGACAGCGACCGCCCCGGATTCTGGGAGCGCAACGGCTTCCACAACGAGGCCGACCCGTTCCGCGAGGAGCGTTTTTCCGGCGAGGCGCTGGCTATTCCCGAGGACGAATGGACCCGCAAGGCGTTCGATTGAGTGTCGCGCTGTTGCTGCAGGAACAGCAGCCACTGTTGCGCTGGAAACATTGGTAGCTGGTTATAACCAAAGCATTTTTTATTCGTTTGAAAGCATTCTGCCACTAGCTAGGATGACACCTTCCCCATCTGGTCAGGGATGACCGGCGATACCGAAAAGCCGTGCCTTTTCGCTCATCACGAAGAGAGACCGGCCCCGACACCTGGAGCGCTTTCCCGAGCACTGTTTTCTCCACCCTGAGGAGGACAGTCGCTCGCGGTTTCCGGACTTCCGACACCAACCGCTCGAGCCCATCAGAAAAACACATCAGCGGAGTTCCGGACTCGCCGCCAACGGCGAGTGGCGCTCTTTAAGCGAGACAGGAGTACTTCGCGTGTTATCCCGTTCCCTCATTGCCGTTGCGGTGGCCTCGGTCATCGCCCAGTCCGCCGCGCACGCCGACGAAACCCCGTCGACCTCCGAGGCCACCACCAAACTCGAAACCGTGCTGGTCACCGGCACCCGCGGTAACAACCGTACCCTGCTGGATTCCCCTGTGCCGGTGGATGTGCTCACCGCACAGGATCTCAAATCCACCGGCGCTGTCGGCGGCGAGCTGGGCCAGGCCCTGGCGACGCTGCTGCCGTCCTTCAACTTCCCGCGCCAGTCCAACTCCGGCGGCGCCGACCACGTGCGCGCCGCCCAGCTGCGCGGCATGAGCCCGGACCAGGTGCTGGTGCTGATCAATGGGAAGCGCCAGCACACCTCGGCGCTGGTCAACGACTCTTCTAAGATTGGCCGCGGCACCGCGCCGGTGGACTTCAACTCGATCCCCATCAGCGCGATCAAACGCATCGAAGTGCTGCGTGACGGCGCCGGCGCGCAGTACGGCTCCGACGCCATCGCCGGGGTGATCAACATCATCCTCGACGACGCTCCAGAGGGCGGCGAAGTGACCACCAGCTATGGCGCGTACCACACCCACCAGGACGCCATCGACAAGACCACCACCGACGGGCAGAACTCCTATACCGCCGCCAAGGCCGGTACGCGCCTGGGCGAGGACGGCTTCGTCCGTGGCGGCGCCGAGTTCATCAACCGTGAGCCAACCAATCGCGCCGGCTACGACGGCTTTGCCGATACCCCCGGGCAGCGCAACTACGTGATGGGCGATGGCCTGGCGCGCGACGTCAACGCCTGGTTCAACGGCGACCTCGCGCTGGGTGGCGGCAAGCTCTACTCCTTCGGCCTGTACAACGAGCGCCACACCACTGGCGCGGAGTTCTACCGCTACCCGGACGAGCACCCGGAGATCTACCCCAACGGCTACCTGCCGCAGTCCCTGGGCGACAACACCGATCTTTCCGCCACCCTCGGCTACAAGGGCCTGATCGCCGACACCTGGGACTACGACGCCAGCGTCACCCATGGCCGCAACCGCTTCGAATCCTCCACTCGGCGCACCCTCAACGCTTCGCTCGGCGAAGACACGCCGACGCGCTTCGACACCGGCGACTACGAGCTGCGCCAGAGCGTCGCCAACCTCGACCTCAGTCGCGAGCTGAGCCTCGCCGGGCGGCCCTTCGTGCTCGCGGTCGGTGGCGAGTACCGCTACGAAAACTACATCACCACCGCCGGCGACGAAGCCTCCTACTACGGCGTCGGCGCGGACGGCGCCAACGGCCTGCGGCCGAGCGAAGAAGTGGACATCGACCGCAACGTCTTCGGCACCTACGTGGACCTGTCGGGCGACCTCACCGACAAGTTCTTCGTCGATGCCGCCGCGCGCTGGGAGCGCTACGACGACGCCGGCAGCAAGCTCACCGGCAAGCTCAGCGGGCGCTACCAGCTGACTCCGGTGCTGGCCCTGCGCGGCGCGGCGTCCACCAACTTCCGCGCACCCTCGCTGGCCCAGGTGGGCTTCCAGAACACCACCAGCAACTTCGGCGACGGCGGCACGCTCACCGACATCCGCGTGCTCTCGGTGAACGATCCGATCGCCCGCGCGCTGGGCGCCGAGAAGCTCGACCCGGAAACCTCGAAGAACTTCAGCCTGGGCCTGACCGCGCAGCTGAACGATCGCTTCGACCTGTCCTTCGACGTGTTCCGCATCGACGTCGACGACCGCATCACCCTGTCCCAGCGCATCGGCAGCGACGCCATGGAGCAGTTCATCCAGGACAACTTCGGCGTGGCCGGCGTGCATGACGTGAACTTCTTCACCAACGCCGCCGACACCCGCACCGATGGCGCCGAGCTGGTGCTCAACTACCACCAGCCCTTCGTCGGCGGGCAACTGGGCGTGACCACCGCCTACACCTACAACCACACCAAGGTGCGCAGCACCAAGGGCACGCCGCAGCAGCTCTCCAACCTGGGTATCGGCGAGGACGCGCTGGTGGGTGTGGAGGAACGCAACACCCTCACCGATGCTGCGCCCAAGGACCGCTTCATCCTCACCACCACCTGGAGCGATGCGCAGTGGAACCTGCTCGGTCGCCTGACCCGGCAGGGCGAAACCACCCGCGTGTTCGACTTCGGCGACGGCTACCACCCGGAGCAGACCTACGGCGCGGTGTGGCAGCTGGATGCCGAGGTGGCCTACAAGTTCACCCCGCAGTTCAGCCTGGCGGTGGGCGGCAACAACCTCACCGACAACTACCCGGAACGCTCAAGCTCCGAGATCAACTACGGCGGCAACCTGCCGTACGACGTGCTCTCGCCGATCGGCTCCAACGGTGCGTACTACTACGCCCGCGCGAGCTATTCGTTCTAATCGCTGTCGTTCTGACCGGGCCGCCTTGCGGCCCGGCTACTTTTGCGGAGCCGATTCATGGCTGACAACTTCGACGCTGACAAGCCGGCCGGCCCGCGCCGGCAGCTGGGCGCCATCCATGCGCTGCTGCTGACGCTGGGCATGGTGATCACCAGCGACATCCTGAAAACCGCGCCCACCGTGGCGCTCAACGTCGGCCAGGAAAATTTCTACCTGGTGTGGGTGCTTGGCGGCGTGCTGTCCATGGTCGGCGCGCTGTGCTACGTGGAGATGGCCTCGGCCTTCGCCCATCCCGGCGGCGACTACCACTTCCTCGAACGTGCCTACGGGCAGCGGGTGGGTTTCCTGTTCGCCTGGTCGCGCTTCGCCATCCTGCACACCGGCTGGATAGCGCTGATGGCGTTCCTCTTCGCCGATCACTTCAGCGCCTTGCTCGGCCTCGGCCAGCTCGGCAACGTGCTGCTGGCGGGCGGGCTGGTCAGCGCGCTGGTGGCGCTCAACCTGATCGGCTGGCGGGTCAGCCTCGGCACCCAGGCCGGGTTGGTCGCGCTGGTGGCGGCGGGTTTCCTCGGTATCTTCGGCGCCGGGCTGTGGCTGGAGTGGCGCGGCTTTGTGCCGCCTGCAGTAGTGCCGGTAGAACCGGAGCAGGTCGGCGTCGCCGGTTTCTCCGCTGCGCTGATCTACGTCTTCCTCGCCTTCGGTGGCTGGAGCGATGCGGCCACGCTGTCGGCGGAGCTGCGCGACAACCGCCGGGGCATCTTCACCGCCATGCTCGGCGCGCTCGCCGCCTTGCTGCTGATTTACCTGGCGCTGAACTGGGCGTTCATTCGCGGGTTGGGCTTCGACGGCCTGGCCGCCAGCGGAGCGCCGGCGCTGGAGTTGCTCGGGCTGGCCTTTGGCGCGCCGGGCGTCGGTCTGATCATGGCGGTGGTGGTGGTCTCTGCCGTCGCCAGCATCAACTCCACGCTGATCGTCGGCAGCCGCACCACCTACGCCGCCGCACGGGACGTTCCCGCCCTCGGCGTGCTCGGTCGCTGGGATGTGCGTCACGGCGTGCCGCGTGCTGCGCTGCTGGCCGAGGGCGTGGTGGCGCTGCTGCTGATCCTGGTCGGCGGCTGGAGCGGCCACGGCTTCAACACCATGGTCGAATACATGACCCCGGTGTACTGGCTGTTCCTCAGCCTGAGCAGCGTGGCACTGATCGTCCTGCGCCGGCGTCACCCGGAAGTGCCGCGGCCGATCCGCGTGCCGCTCTATCCGTGGCTGCCATTGGGTTTCCTCGCGGTGTGCCTGTACATGCTGTATTCCAGCGTCGCCTATGTCGGCTGGGGGGCGTTGCTCGGCGTGGCCGTGCTGGCGCTGGGCGCGGTGCTGCAACTGCGCCTGCGCCCGCGAGCGGCGCAGGCGCAGGGTTGGTCGAAGGAGGGCGTGTGATGCGCGCAAAAGCACTCTGGCGCAATGGCGCCGTGGCTGTGCTGTTGGCCGCGCTGGTCGGCCTGTGGCTCAACGAGCCGTCAGCCAGCGCCAGGCGCATGCTGCGCACCGAGCTGTACCTGGAAGCGGTGGAGCTGTCGCAGTGGGAAGACTTCCTCGCCCGCGAGGTGACGCCGCGCTTTCCCGATGGCCTGAGCTGGCTCGACCTGCACGGCCAGTGGCGCGGCCCCAGCGGCGGGCCGGAGAAGTTGCCGTCGCGGATGCCGATCCTCATCCACGCCGACAACCCCTATACGCGCCAGGCACTCACGGATATCGGCGCGCACTTCAAGCAGCGCTTCGGCACGGCGGTGCTGCAGGTCAGCAGCCCGGTTCGCGCCCGCGACCCGGACTGGACGCCGCAGCGCCTGGACAACCCTCAGCTGTCGCGCTGAAGCCCGGCCTCGATCAGGTCGAGCATGTAGCGCGGCAGGGCGAACGCTGCCTGGTGCACCTCGGGGGTGTAGTAGCGGGTCACCAGGCCACTTTTCGCGAAGCGCTGGCGCAGGGTTTCCAGGTCGGTGCGGCGCACCTTCTCGCTGTTCGACGCCCAGCCGAAGGCCATGCTGCCGCCGATATAGGTCGGCACCGCGGCGTGGAAGAAGCCCCAGTCGGCGAAGCTGTCTGCCAGCCGCCGCGCCGTGCCGCCCAGCTCCTCCGGCTGGAGGAAGGGCACGCCGTTCTGCGTGGCGAGGATGCCGCCGCTGCCCAGGCGCTGCTGGCAGTTGCGGTAGAAGGCGTCGGTGAACAGGCTTGCCGCCGGGCCGCCTGGATCGGTGGAATCGCAGAGGATCAGGTCGAATGTCTCGCGGCTTTTGGCAAGGTATTCCAGGCCATCGGCGTAGATCAGCTTCAGACGCGAATCTTCCAAGGCGCCGGCCGAATGCTGCGGCAGTAGCTCGCGGCACAGTTCGACCACCTGCGGATCGATCTCCACCGCGATGATTTCCTCGATGCCGGCGTGACGGACGATCTCCCGCAGGATGCCGCCGTCGCCCACGCCGATCACCAGCACGCGGCGCACCGCGCCATGGGCGAGGATCGGCACATGGGCGAGCATCTCGTGGTAGACGAACTCATCCGCCTCGGTGATCTGCACCACGCCGTCCAGCGTCAGCACGAGGCCGAAGCGGCGGTTGCGGAACACCTGCACCTCCTGCTGGCCGGTGTTGCCCTGGTAGATCGGCTCATCAACGGTCAGCGCCTGCGCGTAACCGTCATGCAGCGATTCGCGGAATTCGCCCATCAGAAGGAAACCTGCGCCGGTTGCGACAGCCGCAGCACGGAGAGGTCGCCGGTGATGCGCTTCCACGCCAGGCGTATCGCCTCGATGTCCTTGCCGCGCGCGGCGCTGTCTTCATGCAGGATCACGATCACCTTGGTACTCAGCCGCTCCGGTTCCGGCGCGCCGTGGTCACGCCACTGGCCGTAGGCGTCATAGGCGGTGAAACCATCCGGGAAGCGCGGCGTCACCTCCTGGTCGAGGAACTGCCGCCAGCGCTGCTCGCTGATCTTCTCCTTGCCGTTCTCCTGGCCCAGCGCGAAGTACAGCTCGGTGCGCAACCACTGCGCCTGCGCCGGCCGGGTCGGATCACCCTGCAGGGTCGAGGTCGCGGGGTCAGTGGTATGGACGGAAGGAGCGGGCGGGGTGGCGCAGCCGAACAGCGCCAGGGCGAGGCTGGCGGCAAGTAGATGGCGGAGCATGGGACTTCCTTGCGGTGATAAGAGTTGAACCAAACCGCCACTATAGGATGCCCCTGTTATTTCCATAAATACTGAAAAAGCATTCTTATATGCTCGTTTCAGCGCTTTATCGAAAGGGTCGCGAGCGCTCTAGGTCGAGCATCTGAGTCGAAGAGAGATATTTGCTGCTGTGGTTAGATTCAATATTCACTACGGTTCTTTGCTAAGCACTAGATGAGATATCCATATCGCTGAAAGGGATTCGTTTAGTTCGAATGTGGTCGCTTTAGCGAGCATATCGAAATCATTGCGTACAACATTGCCGGTATCGAATCCGAATCGCGGGTCGACACTGCGAAACCTGCCGTTCCCCCGCCATCTTGTCGCGTCGCGGCAACTTTCTAGAATCGGCCCCATTCGCAGCACTTCATTCCAATCGATTCAGGGAGCTCCACCATGATGAACGCCATGCAGATGCCGATGAACACCAACGCCATGATGCCGATGATGGGCATGCCCATGATGATGGCGACCATGGAATGCGAGATGCTCGACGACGGCATGATGTGCAAGATGAAGCCGGCCATGGGCATGGAAATGGCCATGTTCCGCAACAGCGCCGAGATGATGGCGATGATGATGAACTGCGGCATGCCGATGATGATGCACTGCGGCAACATGATGATGATGGGCATGTCCCAGTCCGCCATGGCCATGATGCCGATGATGGGCATGATGAACCCGATGATGCAGATGCCGATGATGGGTATGAACATGGGCATGCCCGGCATGAAGTGCATGATGGAATGCTCCATGCAGGGCGACATGATGATGTGCAAGATGATGCCGATGCAGGGCATGAACATGGAGATGTTCAAGAACTGCTGCATGCTGATGAACAAGATGATGGAATGCGGCATGCCGATGATGATGAGCTGCAACGGCATGCCCATGATGTGCTGCACCTGCTGATCGTAGGGCGCTGAAACGAGAAAGGCCCGGCGGGGGAACCCGCCGGGCCTTTTTTATTGCCTGGATTCAGTGACTGGGGCGGGCTCAGTCCAACCGCTCCGCGTAAGTCGTCACCAGATACGCCACCGCCTCGCTGGCTGCGGTTATGGCTCGAAAAAGGAAAAATTTATTTATTTAGAAACTTTAGTGGGTGGAGATCTGAAGAGTAAATTCGTCTCCCTTTTTCCGCTGTTGGGGTGGGTTTCATTGAGGGTGGTGGCGAATAACGCGTACCGCGTTATTCGCCCTACGGTGGATGGCATGGTCAGACGTACAGCCCCTGCGCTCGCTCCAGGTCTACCAGCCGTGTGGTGGGGCCGATCCGCCAATAACGCGCAACGTTATCGGAAAGGCGAAACTCACCTATCGCCACCGTTTCCTTGACGTAGATATCCGATCTGCTGCGTTGACCGTCCTCATCAAACCAGCGGCCGTTGTTCATATAGGCCTGCAACCAGGACCAGAAACCGCATTGCATCTCCAGGTTTTTGCCCATGGGTGGGGACAGGGAAATGAACAGCGCCTGTTCCGCATAGCCATAGCAGCGCACCACGGTTTCCAGTGTGGCATCGTCCATGCCACCGCTGGCCCGTGCGCCTTTCCAAAGCTCATCCCACGCCTTGGCCTGGTTCTCGCCCAAGTACGCGCGAGATATATCGACAATCTCCACCTCTAGCACCATGTACTGCCTGGCGTCCTGATGGGCAGCAGGCTTGGCCGCCCGAGCGGTGCCACAAAAGCAGCCTTTGCTTTGACCACGAATTGGAGCAGGCGAGGCTATGTGCGGAGGCAAGAATTCATAGCGGAGTCCTTTTCGGCTTTCGAGTTTTTTGGCTGGCGCTATTATAGGGGCAGCTAATTCTGTCTATCTGTACGCTCTTATGAATTATGAGTCTGGATAAGATCATTCGCAGCCTGTATAAAATCCCTTCCAATCAATGCATTGCAAAGAAAGTATCTTTGATTGGAATCTTTTATATTGATTGCTAAGCTTTTAAACAGCAAGCCTCTGCGCACTTTAATGCTCTTTATTTCCACGGCAGGGATATATTCATCTCGGAAATACCCGGTCGCCTTATCAAAGTATCTAACCCCGCCGCCAACCAAGCTCACAGTCACTCCTCGATCACGCCACCCAACATCAATGCAAAAATACCCACAGCCATCATGATAATTAGACAGGCAACGCTCCATCCTGGTAGAAGTCTTGCAGAGAAAACGCTTGCCACCAAGAGGTGAATCGACAAAATCAAAAGTAAAACTGAATAGAAAATCCCGATATTAATGAATTTTTTAATGTTCCAGTCGGCTCTGCAAGGCGACTCACTTTTCGCGTACCCCGAAATATCACCTATCTCTCTCCCATTGAGCTTCAATATCGTCGCAGACCTTTTGGAAAGCACCACTTCTGCAGAGTTCTCTTCTTGATGTGATATCCACAAAGATCTGTGCACGTTCACTGGGTACTTACCTAGCACGCATGACTCAAATTCCTTGGTCGGTGCTATTTGAGAGGCCTTGAATTTTCCTTCAATCAAATACACGTTGTTACTTTCCGGCCTTATCAAGCGCGCACGCTCCTCGTTAGCCTGTGTTATAGGATGAATCAAGCAAGAAACAGCCTCGCTCTCAGCCTCAGATATCTCTCTTATCGGCACGCCCTGCTTACGCAAATCACTGATGCATATCCAGCCATCCAGTTTGGCTGCAAGATATTTGATCAAGAAAAAACAGAAAAATACAAAAATAGCAGAGTAGTAAATTGAATGCACTTCTCTCGCTCCGCAACTTAAATTAATTCCTAATATAAACTTTTAACTAGTTAAATCTTGAGGCTCGCTCTAAGTCTGCCAGCCGCGTGGTGGGGCCGTCTGGGTGCAGGCGCTCTTTCACCAATTGAGGCCACTGACCGCGAGAGCGGCGTTTGGCTACGTCATAGGTGAAGTCCTGCAGCCAATGCATGGGATAGAAGATGATCTCACCCGTCAAAGTTGCGATATCCATCCACTCGAAATAGCGACGATCCTGCCGGGCTTTCTGCTTTTCAGCGATGCTACACAAGGTATTTTTATGCCAATCACGCGGACGTAACTGGCCGGCTTTGACCATTTCCTTAACGTAGACTTCCGATTCGCTGTGTTGGCCGTTTTCATCGAACCAGGGGCCGTTGTCCATGTAGGCCTGCAGCCAAGCCCAGAAGCCGCACTGCATTTCCAAACTCTTGCCCATGGGCGGGGACAGGGAAATGAACAGCGCCTGTTCGGCATCGCCGAAGCGGCGCACCACGGTTTCCAGGGTGGCGTTGTCCATGCCGCCGCTGTGCGGCCCTACGCTCATGAACTGGCAGGCCACGGCCTGCGCTTCATCCCAGGGCATGTGGTACAGCTCGCCCTCATGGTCGTAATAGATTTCGCGGGTACGGCGATTGAGCAGGATGGGTAAGGGAAGGGGTTGGCTGATTTCCCAGATAAATAAAGTCGGCAACGGAATGACAAGGGTAATGACATAGGCAAAAGCATCCCACTTCCCAATAACTGCCATCCAGATGATCGAAACCGCGAAAATCATGACCATCACTCCACCAATCGCCCCGGTTGGCATTCCTAGATAGGTCTCCCCCCCCGCCTTAAGTGCCAGATACTGTTCGGTATGTTCCTCAGTGACGAACATTTCCCAGGGCTGCTGCCCGGTCGGCTCGTTGGCCTTGAGGATCACACCCGGTGCATTGCCGTGGCGGGCCAAGGCTTGCTGCATCAGGGCATTCAGATCCATAGCCGTTCCTCCACATTGACCGGCGGCAGGACGAGGCCTGGTTGGGGGCTGTAGTGCAAAACGCCTTTGAGAGCAGCCAGGGTGAGGTCATCTTCTTTGTGGTAAACACGGCGATAGAGCGGCTTGTGGTGCTGCCAGTTGATGCCGCTGTTGATGACGGCGTTGAAGTCGCTCAGGGTCCAGATAACTGGCCGCGCCAAGGTGCTGACGCCGGGCAGGTATTCCCAGCCCTCTACCCCGGAAAATTCCACTTGGGCATCGTCGGGCAGGAACTTGCCGCCGCTGTAGAGCAGCAGGTAGACGGAGGAAATAGTGTCGCCGCTGTAGGGGTGGGTTTCATTGAGGCGGTGCAGGCTGAGAGTGATGGGGAAAAGGATGCTGTAGAGCCGATCCAGGGTGGCAGGGCCATCTGCCGCCCAGTCGGCCGGGTTGCGACCGAAGCGGTTCTGCTTCAGCCAGGCCTCCAGCGGCGTGTGCTGCACGTACCAATCGAGGAAAATGCCGCTGACGACCATGAGGGTCAATCCCAGGCCCTTGGCGGCCAAGTGCGGAGCAACGCGCAGGCCGGCCTCCAGAGTGGCCAGGTTACCCAGCAACGCCGCCGCGCGGGCTACGCGCAACTCGCGGAACAGCTGCATGCTGTTGCGCACCAGCAGGGCTGAAGCGCCGGACTGCCCAGCCCTGACGCCGGCACTGGCGTAATCACCCGATCGATAGGCCTCTAGAGCTTCCAGGCCATAGAGCAGCACATCGAAGGTGGAAGTGGCTGCTTGTAGTGCGGCTGTAGCGGCACCTCGGCCCAACGCTTTTCCCAGCGCGCCTTGAGCAGGAGTTGATGTCTTGCCACTGGCTGCAGTTATCTTTTCCCAATCACTTTCCGCCAGTTTCTGGAACACGGCAGAAGTGGCGGTAGCCACACCTAGTCCGCTCCCTGGCAGTCCTACAAATTTCTTTGCAGATGGTGCGTCGAAGAACTCCGTAGCCACAAAGCTGAAGTTCACACCTGCCGTTGCTAACAACAGAATCTTCAACTGCGCACTCTTGAGATTGTCCAGATTCAGCAGCTGACTCAGCGGCTGGTTACCCGCCAGAGGTTGCGCCAGCGGCGGCAGGCTCTTGGCCACACTGGCCGCCATTGGATAGACAAACGGCAGGCTCGTAGGCCTGGGTACGTTGACGCCCAGGCGGCCTGGAGAATGAAGCTTGGCGCCGGGTATGCGGGTGCCGAGGGTGTGGCTTAGCCATTCGCCATACTGCTGGGCGCTGACGCTGGCCACCGCCAGGCGCTGGCCGCTACGCGCCATGGCGGCGCTGAAGTAGCGCTGGGCGGCGCGGGTTTCCACCCCGGCGGTTTGGCCGGCACGTGGCGCGCCCACCGCGAAGACCGTGCCCAGGGCATCGAGCAGCGCCTGGCCAGCGGCACCCAGCCGGTCGCTGCTGCGGGCCTCCACCTGGTCGGCGGCTTGGTTGAGGGAAACGGCCCAACGCTGCAAGTCTGCCAGCAGCTCGGCGCCGTCGCCGATGGCGCCATCCAGCAGGCCCAGCAGGTTGTTGATCTCGCCGATGCCCAGTCGCCGCCCTACCCCCAGAACGGCCCAGAGCAGCCAGGGCTCGCGCCCTTCTTCTTCGCGGCTCAGTTCATGCACGATGGCCTTGAGGCCCAGGCTGGTGGAGGCCGGCCCCAGGCAAGCGGTAGCGAAATGCGCTTGCAGATCGTCGCGGGCGGCCTCCTGCACGATGTCGAAATGGCTGCACGCGCTGTCGAGGCATTGCGGCCCTTGCCGGGCCAGGCTGGTGAACCAGTCCACCCACAACGGGCTCAAGTGGCGAAGCGCCGCTTCATGACGGTCCTCGGCCTGCTCCTGCTCGGCCCAGGTGCGTTCCAGGCGCGGGTAGTCCGTCATCGCTGGCAGATCGCGGGCGGTCTTCGCGTCGTTATCGGCAAGAGAACGGATCAGCCCGGCGATGTGCCAGTCTTCTCCGCGAACCTGGCGAATGTCCTGGAAGGCCTGCTGGCTCAGGCGGATCAGCTTGGCGAGGTCAAGCTGTACGCCCCAGGGATCGTCGATGATGGCGTAGGCCTGCTGTTCGCACTCGCGCATGTTCTTGAGCAGCCTGGGCCAATCCGGCAGGTAGTGTTCGGCGTCGGTCCAGTCGTAGTACTCCGGCTCGCGGTAGTCGCCAATGCTCTCCTTGAAGCCCGAAACCTGGCCGCCGTAAGGCGCTGCGCCGGGTGTTATCTCGCGCATGATGCGCTGCCGGACTTCAGGCTTTTCCCGCGAGTTGCGAAACTGATTGTCGCTCCACTGGATGGGAGACCAGACCAGGCTAGCGGGGTGCCCGGCAAAGCAGATCAGGTACGGTTTGGTGCGGGTATCGATGGCGCGACCACCACGGTCGGTCTGGCTCAACTGGGCGCGTTCGACGCGGTATTCGGCCAGGGCGCTCTTGTGCCAGACGTAGAGCCAGCCATCGCGTAGCAGACGCGCGGTATAGCCGAGGCTGCGGTCTTCCTCCACTTGCGGCTTCAGGCGCGGGCCGAGGTCGGGGAAGCTGCCTTGCAGGGTTGGCAAGTTGTAGGCGCTGACATCCAGGGTCTGTTCACTAGGCCCTATGGCATAGCGCAGGGGCAGGATAGCGGTCAGCAAGGGACATGCAGCGACGTTCAGATCGGTGGGTGCTGGTTGTGGCACAGCGCTTACTCCGGATGAACTGGGTTGGCGCCCAAGGCGCGCAGCAGGGGCCAATCGAGGGTGATCTGGGCGCTCAGGCCCTCGTCCTTCGGTGCGGCATCCTGCGCTGGGGTGGGGTTGTGCCAAAGGCACACGGGGTGGTGTTCATGCAGCGCCCAAACGCGGAAAATTCGATGCCAGAAGCCATCCGGCCATGCTGCGCCGGCCTGCCAGGCATGACGCAGCGGCAGGGCATCGCCCAGGCGCAGCCAGAGCTCTCGCCCATCCGGACTGATGACTCGCAAGCGGCGCTGCAGATGCCGCCAGAGCTCGTCCGCCCCCGTGCTGGTTTGCAACCAGATGGCATCGGGAAAATCGATGCCTTGCCGCCACGCCGTATGTATGTCCCCGCCCTCTGGCGCCTCCAGGAGAATGGGGCCGGTATCGGCAATGGCGTCATAGTCTGTATCACCGAGCAGGGGATAGGCCTTCTGCAGGGGCCAACGGCGTTTCAGCCAGGCGAAGGAGTCCGGCGTGTGCGCACCATCGAACAGCAGAGTGCCGCTTTCCTGCGAGAGGGCCCTCATGCTTCATTCCCTTGGCTATCCCGCGCCGCCTCACAGATTTCGCATACTCCGGCGCGGGTACTGCGGAACAGATCAGCCTGTTTGAGCAGGGCGGGGGGAGCCATGGCAGGTAGCCGAGCTGGGAGTGCGGAAAACTCTGGTGGTTGTTTGGCCGGCCGGAGCAGGGAAAAATGTCCGGCCTTGATGAGGAAATCGCCCTTGGTCCCCAACTCGATACGATGTGGGTCGAGGGTGATGTACGTGCCGCCTGCGTTGAGGGTGATTTTGCGTTTGGCGGTGATGCGGATTTCATCCTCGGTGCTGGTGATTTCCAGGCCGTGGCGGGCGAGCAGTTCCATCCGATCATTCTGCGCCTGGATGCTCACCGGCCCCTGGTTGGCGAAGAGCTTCATGCCCAGCTTCCCGGCGAACAGGCCGATGCCTTCGCCGACTGCTGCGGTGAAACGCTTGGCGACGCTGATATCCATGTTCGCGCCAGCGGTGGCGATCAGGTTCTGCCCGGCCGCCAGTTGCAGGTGACTGCCACTGGTGGCGGCAATGCCGTCAGGCGCCGAGGCGAGGATGCCGGGTTCCCGGAGCAGCTCCAGGGCAGCCTTGAGTTGTTCCGGAGCATACTTGTCTGGCTCCATTGCGACAGCGTGGGCGGCGTCGCGAGCCATGCTGCGGACTTGTTCCAGGGCCTGCTCCAACTCGCGAACGGCGGCCTGCATATCCAGCGTTTGACCCTGTGCGCCGGGCTGCGCGTCTGCGCTGATGAACAGCCCTTTGCCGGCCCTTACTGCGCCCCAGCCATCGGTGCGTAGCTCGAAGCCTTCACCACGCTGTTCGCGCTGGGCATCCACCACGTGCCCGAGGTTGAGCTGGCTCTTGCCACTGTGTTCGGTGGACAGCTTGATGTGCTCTTTTCCGCGCGAGTCATCCATACGCAGCTTGTTGTTGGCCGGCGTGCGCAGGACGTTGCGCTTGTAGTTCTTCAGGGTGACGTGGTCGGGGTGCTGGCTGTCGTGGATGGCGTGGGCGATGTAGGGGCGGTCGGGATC
>NZ_JBIVBR010000009.1:0-331045 GCF_044746165.1 Pseudomonas sp. NPDC086581
TGTGGAGTTTCTCCATGTGAGAGTAGGTCATCGTCAAGCTCCTATCCCAAGACCCCTGGTCAGCTTCGCTGGCCGGGGGTTTTGCTTTTGCGCGCCGCGCGGGAAAGACGGGACATCGCTGCGTAGGCAATTCAGGCATGCCTCTATATGATGCGTGCCTGACTGTTGCGGGGGGTGATATGCAGACCTTGCTGAAATTGCTGAGCGATGGCCGCTTTCATTCCGGAGAAGAGCTGGGTGCTCTCCTCGGGGTAAGTCGGAGTGCCGTTTGGAAGCGGCTTGAGGGCTTTGAGCGTGACTACGGTATGGTCGTGCAGCGCGTTCGCGGCCGTGGTTACCGCCTGGAAGAGCCTCTTAGCATCATCTCGCCCAGGTCCGATTCCGGCCCGTGGCCTCTCGATGTTCTGTTTTCGATCGATTCCACCAACGCTGAGGTCCTGCGACGCCTCTCTGCCGGCGCTGTGGCGCCGTTCGCCGTCTTGGGCGAGCGGCAGACCGCAGGGCGAGGGAGGCGAGGGCGGCAGTGGGAAAGCCCCTTCGGCTCCAACCTTTACTATACCCTCGGCATCACCGTGCGCGGTGGTGCGCAGGAATTGGAGGGGATGAGTCTGGTGGTTGGTCTCGCGGTAGCGAAGGCCATCCAGGCGCTGGGCGTAAAGGATGTCGGCTTGAAGTGGCCCAATGACGTCCTGGCCGGTGGCAAGAAGATCGCCGGTATACTGTTGGAGTTGACTGGCGATCCCGCTGACATCTGTAGCGTCGCCATCGGTATCGGTATCAATGTGAACATGCGCACGGCGTACGCCATTGATCAGCCCTGGACTTCGGTTCGAGAGGTGCAGGGCGGCCAGGTTGATCGCAATGAATTGCTGCAGGCGTTGGAGTCACAGCTTGCGCATGCGCTCTCCCGTCATCGCGAGCGCGGCTTCGCCGCCAGTCGCGAAGAGTGGGAGTCTCTTCATCTATGGCAGGGGCGGCAAGTCACGCTGTCCACTGTCGCCAATAATATCGTTGGGCGTGCCCTCGGCATCGATGAAAGAGGCGCGCTGCGTCTCCTGGTGGATGGCAAGGAGCAGAGCTACAGCGGAGGCGAGCTGAGTCTGAGGTTGTCGGATGATTCTTGAGTTGGATTGCGGAAATAGCCTGATCAAGTGGCGGGTGGTCAGGAAGCACGACTTGGTGACCGTCGCTGGTGGCGTCGCTGATTCTGATCAGGGGCTGCTTGCTCAACTGCAGGCCAGCGAAGTGGTGGACATTCGCTATTGTCGTATGGTCAGCGTGCGCAGTGAACAGGAAACGGACGCGCTTCGTGTCTGTCTGGAAAGTGCATTCCCCATTGCGGTGCAGATTGCGGCGCCGGCGACAGAGTTGGGCGGAGTGCTAAATGGCTACCGTGAGTACCAGCGCCTCGGGATGGATCGCTGGCTCGCGTTGGTGGCCGGCCATTGCCTGGCGGGGCGTGGTTGCCTGGTGCTCGATCTCGGTACGGCGGTCACTTCCGATCTGGTCGATGCCTCCGGCAAGCACTTGGGCGGCTATATAGCTCCCGGCATGCCCCTGATGCGCAGCCAGCTGCGCACGCATACGCGCCGTATTCGCTATGACGATGAGGCTGCTAATGAAGCGCTGCAGAATCTGCTGCCAGGCCAGGAAACCTCCGAAGCGGTGGAGCGCGGCTGTGTGCTGATGCTGCGTGGGTTCGTGCGGGAACAGATCGATCTTGCGAACAAGCTGCTGGGTGATGACTGCGCTGTCTATCTGACAGGGGGCGATGCCGAGCTGGTCAAGGATGAGTCTGCGCGTGCTGTGGTGCTTCCTGATCTGGTATTTCTCGGCCTGGCGCTTGCCTGTCCGATCGAGTGAGTCTGATCGATGCGTTGGTTCTTCCTCTTCCTGCTTGTCCTCAACGTGTTCTATTTCGTCTGGCATCAACAGCAGGCACCGCTTCGTCCAAAGGAGATCGCGCCGCTCAGCCTGTTTAACACTGAGCAGAAGAATATTCGTCTGCTCAGTGAGTCTGCCGAGGTGCCTCAGCGCCGTGCGGTGGAAGAAAAGCCGGCGACTGCTCTCGCGTCCGCGTGCGTGTACCTGGGCAGCTTCCCTGTGGAGGATCGCGCCCGGCAACTGGTCCAGCGGTTGCTGAGCCTGGATGTCCAGGCCTCCGTGCAGACGGTCGATGCCACTGCTGGCGTCGATTACTGGGTTTATCTTCCGCCTCTGGCTTCGCGACAGGCTTCGTTGTGGCAGTTGCGCGAGTTGCAGGCGCGCAAGATCGATAGCTACATCATCACAGAGGGCGATCTGACTGACGGGATTTCTCTCGGAATCTTCCAGCGCAAGGATTCCGCGGACAGCGTCGTAGAGCGTCTGAAAATAGCCGGCTACGATGCGCTGGTGCGCGAACTTGCTCGCTCTCAGCACGATTACTGGACGCAGATTGCCGCGGAAAGCGGGCGCCTGGTGGACGATTCCCTGGTGCGCCAGCTCGCCCCTGATTTCCCGGAACTGCAAAAACAAACAATGCCGTGCAAAAACGTTGCAAGCCCTCAATAGTTTGAATAGAATGGCGCCCGCTTCAAGGGGGTGACCTGAAAAGGTCAAGCTCTAGAAGCCGTTGTCGAAGAGCTAAGCTCAAGTTTTTTAAAGAAAAACAGTTGACAATGTGGTGGCAGGCTGTAGAATGCCGCCTCACTCGGAGGGGTTCCCGAGCGGCCAAAGGGATCAGACTGTAAATCTGACGTCTCAGACTTCGAAGGTTCGAATCCTTCCCCCTCCACCAGTTTTCAAGCGTGAGCTGCAAGCTCCGCGGGTATAGTTCAGTGGTAGAACCTCAGCCTTCCAAGCTGATGATGCGGGTTCGATTCCCGCTACCCGCTCCAAGTTTGTTGCTGATGTCTTGCTCATGTAGCTCAGCTGGTAGAGCACACCCTTGGTAAGGGTGAGGTCAGCGGTTCAAATCCGCTCATGAGCTCCATCTCGCAAAGGCAGATATGAAAATATCTGCCTTTGTTTTAATGGTGACGTGACTTTCTCAATTCCTTACGGGAGGCGGTCAAGATGGCTAAAGAAAAATTTGAGCGTAACAAGCCGCACGTAAACGTCGGCACCATCGGTCACGTTGACCACGGCAAAACCACTCTGACCGCTGCTCTGACCAAGGTCTGCTCCGAGACCTGGGGCGGCTCCGCTCGCGCTTTCGACCAGATCGACAACGCACCGGAAGAGAAGGCTCGTGGTATCACCATCAACACCTCTCACGTTGAATACGACTCGCCGGTACGCCACTACGCTCACGTAGACTGCCCGGGTCACGCCGACTACGTGAAGAACATGATCACCGGTGCTGCCCAGATGGACGGCGCGATCCTGGTTTGCTCCGCTGCTGACGGCCCCATGCCGCAGACCCGCGAGCACATCCTGCTGTCCCGCCAGGTAGGCGTTCCTTACATCGTCGTGTTCCTGAACAAGGCCGACATGGTTGACGACGCCGAGCTGCTGGAACTGGTCGAAATGGAAGTTCGCGATCTGCTGAACACCTACGACTTCCCGGGCGATGACACTCCGATCGTGATCGGTTCCGCTCTGATGGCCCTGAACGGCCAGGACGACAACGAGATGGGCGTTTCCGCCGTGCGCAAGCTGGTAGAAACCCTGGACTCGTACATCCCCGAGCCCGAGCGCGCCATCGACAAGCCGTTCCTGATGCCGATCGAAGACGTATTCTCGATCTCCGGCCGTGGCACCGTGGTAACTGGCCGTGTTGAGCGTGGCATCGTCAAGATCCAGGAAGAAGTGGAAATCGTCGGCATCAAGGCGACCACCAAGACTACCTGCACCGGCGTTGAAATGTTCCGCAAGCTGCTCGACGAAGGTCGTGCTGGTGAGAACGTTGGCGTTCTGCTGCGTGGCACCAAGCGTGAAGACGTAGAGCGTGGCCAGGTTCTGGCTAAGCCGGGCACCATCAAGCCGCACACCAAGTTCGAGTGCGAAGTGTACGTGCTGTCCAAAGAAGAAGGTGGTCGTCACACCCCGTTCTTCAAAGGCTACCGCCCGCAGTTCTACTTCCGTACCACCGACGTAACCGGTAACTGCGAACTGCCGGAAGGCGTTGAGATGGTAATGCCGGGCGACAACGTGAAAATGGTTGTCACCCTGATCGCTCCGATCGCCATGGAAGATGGTCTGCGCTTCGCGATTCGCGAAGGCGGCCGTACCGTTGGCGCCGGCGTGGTTGCCAAGATCATCGAGTAATCGATTGATCTTTCCTTCTCAGGCCGGCATAATGGTCGGCCTGACTTTGTTCTAGGCCAGTAGCTCAATTGGCAGAGCGGCGGTCTCCAAAACCGCAGGTTGGGGGTTCGATTCCCTCCTGGCCTGCCAGATTTTCAAGATCTGGCACTTCTTTAAACGGGATTCCTAGCAGATGAATGCGAAGGTAGAAGCCAAAGAGTCGCGCCTCGATCTCTTGAAGTGGCTTGTGGTTGCAGTGCTGGTGGTGGTGGCTGTGGTTGCCAACCAGTATTACTCCGCGCAACCGATCTTCTATCGCGTTCTCGGTATCCTCGTGATGGCGGCTGTTGCGGGCTTCGTTTCGCTGCAGACCGTCAAGGGGCGTGCATTCTTTACTTTGGCTAAAGAAGCTCGCGCCGAGATTCGCAAGGTTGTATGGCCGTCTCGTCAAGAGACAACTCAGACCACGCTGATCGTAGTGGCAGTAGTGCTGGTAATGGCGCTGATGCTTTGGGGGCTTGACTCCCTGCTGGGTTGGCTGGTTTCCATGATTGTAGGTTAAGGGTGTTCCGTGGCTAAGCGTTGGTACGTTGTGCATGCCTACTCGGGTTACGAGAAGCATGTCATGCGCTCGCTGATCGAGCGGGTCAAACTGGCCGGCATGGAAGATGGGTTTGGTGAGATTCTCGTCCCCACTGAAGAAGTTGTGGAGATGCGGAACGGCCAGAAGCGCAAGAGTGAGCGCAAATTCTTCCCGGGCTATGTCCTGGTGCAGATGGATATGAACGAGGGTACTTGGCACCTGGTCAAGGATACTCCTCGCGTCATGGGCTTCATTGGTGGTACCGCTGACAAGCCGGCGCCGATCACCGATAAAGAGGCTGATGCCATCCTGCGTCGTGTCGCTGATAGCGGCGACAAGCCGAAGCCGAAGACCCTGTTCGAGCCGGGTGAGACTGTTCGAGTCATCGACGGTCCGTTCGCAGACTTCAATGGTGTCGTCGAAGAAGTTAACTACGAGAAGAGCCGCATCCAGGTCGCTGTGCTCATTTTCGGTCGCTCTACCCCGGTAGAGCTGGAGTTCAGCCAGGTAGAGAAAGTTTAACTGGCACATTGAATCCCACACCCCGCAGCCCTAGGCTGCGGGGTTTTGTCGTCCTTGGGATAAAACGCGAAAGCAACCGGGGAGCCCGACAGGGCGCTTGACCCGCATTTGGAGTAGCAAATGGCTAAGAAAATCACGGCTTACATCAAGCTGCAAGTTAAGGCCGGCCAGGCCAATCCGTCGCCGCCCGTCGGCCCGGCTCTGGGTCAGCACGGCGTGAACATCATGGAATTCTGCAAGGCGTTCAACGCCAAGACCCAAGGCCAAGAGCCGGGTCTGCCGACTCCTGTGATCATCACCGTTTACAGCGACCGTAGCTTCACCTTCGAAACCAAGAGCACCCCCGCTGCCGTCCTGCTGAAAAAAGCAGCTGGCATCACCAGCGGCTCCGCTCGTCCGAACTCTCAGAAAGTCGGCACTGTTACCCGTGCTCAGCTGGAAGAGATCGCCAAGGCGAAGCAGGCTGACCTGACCGCTGCTGACATGGACGCTGCCGTACGCACCATCGCTGGCTCCGCGCGCAGCATGGGCCTGAACGTGGAGGGTGTGTAATGGCTAAGCTGACCAAGCGTCAAAAGGCTATCGCCGAGAAGATCGAAGCAGGCAAGCAATACGGCTTCGAAGATGCCGCCAAGCTGCTGGCTGAGCTGTCGACCATCAAGTTCAAGGAATCCGTGGACATCGCCATCAATCTGGGCGTTGATCCGCGTAAATCCGACCAAGTCGTACGTGGCGCCACCGTTCTGCCGAACGGTACCGGCAAATCCGTACGCGTTGCTGTCTTCACCCAGGGTCCTGGTGTTGAAGCTGCCCTGGCTGCTGGTGCAGACAAGGTTGGCATGGACGAGCTGGCTGCCGAAATGAAAGCCGGCGACCTGAACTACGACGTCGTCATCGCTTCCCCGGACGCCATGCGTGTTGTTGGCCAGCTGGGCCAGGTACTGGGCCCGCGCGGTCTGATGCCGAACCCGAAAGTCGGCACCGTGACTCCGGACGTCGCTACCGCCGTCAAGAATGCCAAAGCCGGTCAGGTACGTTTCCGTACCGACAAGAACGGCATCATCCACGCCTCCGTTGGCAAGATCGACTTTGAGCCGGTCAAGCTGAAGCAGAACGTGGAAGCGCTGCTGAGCGATCTGAAGCGCCTGAAGCCGTCCTCCTCGAAGGGCGTGTACGTTCAGCGCGTAACCCTGAGCACCACCATGGGCCCGGGTCTGCAGATCGATCAGGCTTCGCTGGAAGGCTGATGAACTAAGTCGAGTAGTGGGTTCGCCCACTGCTCGCAGGTATTGGGGTCCCTGCCTGGCGGGGGCTATCCAAGACCGTAGGCGGCGCAAGCCTTAAACCTCAAGCCTACGCAGATGGTGCTCCCGATTCGTGTACCGAATCAGACACCAAAACGCCGTCCGGCTCCGGCTGGACGAATCGGTAACATCCAGGAGTAAACCCGTGGCAATTAAACTCGAAGACAAGAAGGCCATCGTCGCTGAAGTCAACGAGGCTGCCAAAGCCGGTCTGTCCGCTGTCGTGGTTGATGCACGCGGCGTGACTGTCGGCGCTATGACCGGACTCCGTAAAGAGGCCCGCGCAGCTGGTGTGTACGTGAAAGTCGTACGTAACACCCTGCTCAAGCGCGCCGTTGAAGGCACTCAGTTTGAAGTGCTCAACGACACGTTCAAGGGCCCGACCCTGATTGCTTTCTCCAACGAACATCCGGGCGCTGCCGCTCGTATCTTCAAGGAGTTTGCCAAGGGTCAGGACAAGTTCGAGATCAAGGCGGCCGCGTTCGAGGGTCAGTTCCTCGCAGCCAATCAGATCGACGTGCTGGCGACCCTGCCGACCTACAACGAAGCTGTTGCACAGCTGATGAGCGTGATCCAAGGCGCTACCAGCAAGCTGGCTCGTACTCTGGCGGCAATTCGCGATCAGAAAGAAGCTACCGCAGCCTAAGGCTCGGCATCTGCTTTCAACCTTTTTTGTTTAATTAGATGGCCTTAGGCCGTCACCCAATACAGGAATTAGAGTCATGGCTCTGACCAACGAAGACATCATCTCCGCCGTATCCGAAATGTCCGTCATGCAGATCGTTGAACTGATCAAGGCGATGGAAGAGAAGTTCGGCGTTACCGCTGCTGCCGCTACCGTTGCTGCTGCCGGCCCGGCTGCTGCCGCTGCTGAAGAGCAGACCGAGTTCACCATCGTCCTGGCCGAAGCTGGCGACAAGAAAGTGAACGTGATCAAGGTCGTTCGTGAACTGACCGGCCTGGGCCTGAAAGAAGCCAAGGCTGTCGTTGACGGCGCCCCGGGCGTGGTCAAGGAAGGCGCTTCGAAAGAAGAAGCCGAAGCTGCCAAGAAAGCCCTGGAAGAAGCAGGCGCCAAGGTCGAGCTCAAGTAAGTTCGTACCTTGCGTCGACAGCCCGAGCGTTAAGCGACAGGCTGATGGCTGGTGGCAATTGCCACCGGCCTTTTTCCGTTATGGGTGGGGTGCCGTAGGTGCCTCCCATAACGTGAAAATCCCGCCACGAATGGCGGCGCAAACCTAGGGTTTGCACGATTTTTGGGCTGCTCCCCTGTGCGGGAGAGGCCAAACAAGCAGGTGACCAAGCTGGGGAACGCTGATGGCTTACTCATACACTGAGAAAAAACGTATCCGCAAGGACTTTAGCAAGTTGCCGGACGTCATGGATGTGCCGTATTTGCTGGCCATCCAGCTGGATTCCTATCGCGAATTCCTGCAGGCGGGTGCAAGCAAGGACCAGGTCCGAGACATCGGCCTGCATGCGGCCTTCAAGTCCGTCTTCCCGATTATCAGCTATTCCGGCAATGCTGCCCTGGAATACGTCGGCTACCGTCTGGGTGAGCCGGCCTTCGATGTCAAGGAATGCGTGCTGCGCGGTGTGACCTTCGCGGTCCCGCTGCGTGTGAAAGTGCGCCTGATCATTTTCGACAAGGAATCGTCGAACAAAGCGATCAAGGACATCAAGGAACAAGAAGTCTATATGGGGGAAATCCCCCTGATGACCGAGAACGGTACCTTCATCATCAACGGTACCGAGCGCGTCATCGTTTCCCAGCTGCACCGCTCCCCGGGTGTGTTCTTCGACCATGACCGTGGCAAGACCCACAGCTCCGGCAAGCTGCTGTACTCCGCTCGCATCATTCCTTACCGCGGTTCCTGGCTCGACTTCGAGTTCGATCCGAAGGACTGCGTGTTCGTTCGTATCGACCGTCGCCGCAAACTGCCGGCTTCCGTCCTGCTGCGCGCGCTGAACTACAGCACCGAGGAAATCCTCAACGCGTTCTATGACACCAACGTCTACGAGATCAAGGGCGAGACCCTGAATCTGGAGCTGGTGCCGTCGCGTCTGCGTGGCGAGATCGCCAGCTTCGACATCAAGGATGCGGCTGGCAAGGTCATCGTTGAAGCGGGCCGCCGTATCACCGCGCGCCACATCAATCAGCTCGAGAAGGCTGGCATCAGCCAGCTGGAAGTGCCGTTCGACTACCTGATTGGCCGTACCGTGGCCAAGGCTGTCGTGCACCCGGCTACCGGCGAGATCATCGCCGAGTGCAACACCGAGCTGACCGTCGATGCCCTGGCCAAGATCGCCAAGGCCCAGGTTGCACGCCTGGAAACCCTGTACACCAACGACATCGACTGCGGTCCGTTCATCTCCGACACGCTGAAGATCGACTCCACCAGCAACCAACTCGAAGCGCTGGTCGAGATCTATCGCATGATGCGCCCCGGCGAGCCGCCGACCAAGGAAGCCGCCGAGACCCTGTTCGGCAACCTGTTCTTCAGCGCCGAGCGTTACGACCTGTCCGCCGTTGGCCGCATGAAGTTCAACCGTCGTATCGGTCGTACCGAGATCGAAGGCGCTGGCGTCCTGAGCAAGGAAGACATCGTTGAGGTCCTCAAGACCCTGGTTGCCATCCGTAACGGCAAAGGCATCGTCGACGACATCGACCACCTGGGTAACCGTCGCGTCCGTTGCGTCGGCGAGATGGCCGAGAACCAGTTCCGTGTTGGCCTCGTGCGTGTAGAGCGCGCGGTCAAGGAACGTCTGTCGATGGCCGAGAGCGAAGGCCTGATGCCGCAGGACCTGATCAACGCCAAGCCGGTGGCTGCCGCGATCAAAGAGTTCTTCGGTTCCAGCCAGCTTTCGCAGTTCATGGACCAGAACAACCCGCTCTCGGAGATCACCCACAAGCGCCGTGTCTCCGCACTCGGCCCAGGTGGTCTGACCCGTGAGCGCGCGGGCTTCGAGGTTCGTGACGTACACCCGACCCACTATGGCCGCGTGTGCCCGATCGAAACCCCTGAAGGTCCGAACATCGGTCTGATCAACTCCCTGGCCACCTACGCCCGCACCAACAAGTACGGCTTCCTGGAAAGCCCGTACCGCGTGGTGAAGGAAGGTCTGGTCAGCGACGACATCGTCTTCCTGTCCGCGATCGAAGAAGCTGATCACGTGATCGCCCAGGCTTCGGCAACGCTGAACGAAAAGGGCGAGCTGATCGACGAGCTGGTAGCCGTACGTCACCTGAACGAATTCACCGTGAAGGCGCCGGAAGACGTCACCCTCATGGACGTTTCGCCGAAGCAGGTCGTTTCCGTCGCTGCCTCGCTGATTCCGTTCCTCGAGCACGACGACGCCAACCGTGCACTCATGGGTTCGAACATGCAGCGTCAGGCTGTACCGACCCTGCGCGCCGACAAGCCGCTGGTAGGTACCGGCATGGAGCGCAACGTCGCCCGTGACTCCGGTGTCTGCGTGGTTGCCCGTCGTGGCGGCGTGATCGACTCCGTCGATGCCAGCCGTATCGTGGTCCGTGTGAACGACGACGAAGTCGAGACTGGTGAAGCCGGTGTCGACATCTACAACCTGACCAAGTACACCCGTTCGAACCAGAACACCTGCATCAACCAGCGTCCGCTGGTGCAGAAGGGTGACCAGGTTTCGCGCAGCGACATCCTGGCCGACGGCCCGTCCACCGACATGGGTGAACTGGCTCTGGGTCAGAACATGCGCGTAGCGTTCATGCCCTGGAACGGCTTCAACTTCGAAGACTCCATCTGCCTGTCCGAGCGCGTGGTCCAGGAAGATCGTTTCACCACGATCCACATCCAGGAACTGACCTGCGTTGCCCGTGACACCAAGCTCGGCCCAGAAGAAATCACCGCAGACATCCCGAACGTGGGTGAGGCTGCGCTGAACAAGCTGGACGAAGCTGGCATCGTTTACGTCGGCGCCGAAGTACAGGCCGGCGACATCCTGGTCGGCAAGGTCACCCCGAAAGGCGAGACCCAGCTGACTCCGGAAGAGAAGCTGCTGCGTGCGATTTTCGGTGAGAAGGCGTCCGATGTTAAGGACACCTCCCTGCGCGTGCCGACCGGCACCAAGGGTACCGTCATCGACGTACAGGTCTTCACCCGTGATGGCGTGGAGCGCGACAGCCGTGCCCTGTCCATCGAGAAGATGCAGCTGGACGAGATCCGCAAGGACCTGAACGAAGAGTTCCGCATCGTCGAAGGCGCAACCTTCGAGCGTCTGCGTTCCGCTCTGGTCGGTGCCAAGGCCGACGGCGGTCCTGCCCTGAAGAAAGGCGCAGAGATCACCGACGAGTACCTGGACGGCCTCGAGCGTGGCCAGTGGTTCAAGCTGCGCATGGCGGAAGATGCTCTGAACGAGCAGCTGGAGAAGGCCCAGGCCTACATCAGCGACCGTCGTCAGCTGCTGGACGACAAGTTCGAAGACAAGAAGCGCAAGCTGCAGCAGGGCGACGACCTGGCTCCGGGCGTACTGAAGATCGTCAAGGTCTACCTCGCCATCAAGCGCCGCATCCAGCCGGGCGACAAGATGGCAGGCCGCCACGGTAACAAGGGTGTGGTCTCGGTGATCATGCCGGTCGAAGACATGCCGCACGACGTGCATGGCACTCCGGTCGACATCGTTCTGAACCCGCTGGGCGTACCTTCGCGCATGAACGTCGGTCAGATCCTCGAAACCCACCTGGGCCTCGCGGCCAAGGGCCTGGGCGAGAAGATCAACCGCATGCTCGAAGAGCAGCGCAAGATCGCCGAGCTGCGTGTGTTCCTGAACGAGATCTACAACGAGATCGGCGGCCGCCAGGAAAGCCTGGACGAGCTGAACGATAACGAGATCCTCGCTCTGGCCAACAACCTCAAGGGCGGCGTGCCCATGGCTACCCCGGTGTTCGACGGTGCCAAGGAGCGCGAGATCAAGGCCATGCTGAAGCTGGCTGATCTGCCGGAAAGCGGTCAGATGCGTCTGTATGACGGCCGCACCGGCAACCAGTTCGAGCGTACGACCACTGTTGGTTACATGTACATGCTCAAGCTGAACCACCTGGTCGATGACAAGATGCACGCACGTTCCACCGGCTCTTACAGCCTGGTTACCCAGCAGCCGCTGGGTGGTAAGGCGCAGTTCGGTGGCCAGCGTTTCGGGGAGATGGAGGTCTGGGCGCTGGAAGCCTACGGTGCCGCCTACACCCTGCAGGAAATGCTGACCGTGAAGTCGGACGACGTGAACGGCCGTACCAAGATGTACAAGAACATCGTGGACGGGGATCACCGCATGGAGGCCGGCATGCCCGAGTCCTTCAATGTGTTGATCAAAGAGATCCGCTCGCTCGGCATCGATATCGAACTGGAAACCGAATAACACGTGACGTCAGACGGTGCGGCTGGTCAAGGCCGGTCGCACCGGGTCCGTGAGGAGGAAAGGCCTTGAAAGACTTGCTTAATCTGTTGAAAAACCAGGGTCAGATCGAAGAGTTCGATGCCATCCGTATTGGCCTGGCCTCGCCCGAGATGATTCGTTCCTGGTCCTTCGGCGAAGTCAAGAAGCCGGAGACCATCAACTACCGCACCTTCAAGCCGGAGCGCGATGGCCTGTTCTGCGCCAAGATCTTTGGCCCGGTGAAGGACTACGAGTGCCTGTGCGGTAAGTACAAGCGCCTGAAGCACCGCGGTGTGATCTGCGAGAAGTGCGGCGTGGAAGTCGCACTGGCCAAGGTGCGCCGTGAGCGCATGGGCCACATCGAACTGGCCTCGCCGGTCGCCCACATCTGGTTCCTGAAGTCCCTGCCGTCCCGTATCGGCCTGCTGCTGGACATGACCCTGCGTGACATCGAGCGCGTGCTCTATTTCGAGAGCTACGTGGTGATCGATCCGGGCATGACCACCCTCGAGAAGGGTCAGCTGCTGAACGACGAGCAGTACTTCGAAGCCCTCGAAGAGTTCGGTGACGACTTCGACGCCCGTATGGGTGCGGAAGCCGTTCGCGAGCTGCTCAACGCTATCGATCTGGAGCACGAGATCGGCCGCCTGCGCGAAGAGATTCCGCAGACCAACTCGGAAACCAAGATCAAGAAGCTGTCCAAGCGTCTGAAGCTGATGGAAGCCTTCCAGGGATCCGGCAACCATCCCGAGTGGATGGTGCTGACCGTCCTGCCGGTGCTGCCGCCGGACCTGCGTCCGCTGGTTCCGCTGGATGGCGGCCGCTTCGCGACTTCGGATCTGAACGATCTGTATCGCCGCGTGATCAACCGTAACAACCGTCTGAAGCGCCTGCTCGACCTGGCAGCTCCCGACATCATCGTGCGCAACGAAAAGCGCATGCTGCAGGAAGCCGTCGACGCCCTGCTGGACAACGGCCGTCGTGGCCGTGCCATCACCGGGTCGAACAAGCGCCCGCTGAAGTCCCTGGCCGACATGATCAAGGGCAAGCAAGGTCGTTTCCGTCAGAACCTGCTCGGCAAGCGCGTGGACTACTCCGGCCGTTCGGTAATTACCGTAGGTCCGACCCTGCGTCTGCACCAGTGCGGTCTGCCGAAGAAAATGGCCCTGGAGCTGTTCAAGCCGTTCATCTTCGGCAAGCTGGAAGGTCGTGGCATGGCCACCACCATCAAGGCTGCCAAGAAGATGGTCGAGCGCGAGCTGCCGGAAGTGTGGGACGTTCTCGCTGAAGTCATCCGCGAACACCCCGTACTGCTGAACCGTGCGCCGACCCTGCACCGTCTGGGCATCCAGGCGTTCGAACCGGTACTGATCGAAGGTAAAGCCATCCAGCTGCACCCGCTGGTATGCGCCGCGTACAACGCCGACTTCGACGGTGACCAGATGGCCGTGCACGTTCCGCTGACCCTCGAGGCTCAGCTGGAAGCGCGCGCGCTGATGATGTCGACCAACAACATCCTGTCGCCCGCCAACGGCGAGCCGATCATCGTTCCGTCGCAGGACGTGGTAATGGGTCTGTACTACATGACCCGTGAAGCGATCAACGCGAAGGGCGAGGGCATGGCTTTCGCAGACCTGCAGGAAGTTGACCGCGCCTACCGCAGCGGCCAGGTGTCCCTGCACGCCCGCGTAAAAGTGCGCATCAACGAGAAGATCAAGAACGAAGACGGCTCCCTGACCGCTAACACCCGTATCGTCGACTCCACTGTCGGCCGTGCGCTGCTGTTCCAGGTTGTCCCGGCCGGCCTGCCCTTCGACGTAGTCAACCAGTCGATGAAGAAGAAGGCGATCTCCAAGCTGATCAACCACTGCTACCGCGTGGTAGGTCTGAAGGACACCGTCATCTTCGCTGACCAGCTGATGTACACCGGCTTCGCCTACTCGACCATCTCCGGCGTGTCGATCGGCGTGAACGACTTCGTCATCCCGGACGAAAAGGCCCGCATCATCGATGCCGCCACCGAGGAAGTGAAGGAGATCGAGAGCCAGTACGCCTCCGGCCTGGTAACCCAGGGCGAGAAGTACAACAAGGTGATCGACCTCTGGTCCAAGGCCAACGACGAAGTCTCCAAGGCGATGATGGCCAACCTCTCGAAAGAGAAGGTGACCGATCGCGAAGGCAAGCAGGTCGACCAGGAGTCCTTCAACTCCATGTACATGATGGCGGACTCCGGTGCGCGGGGTTCCGCGGCCCAGATCCGTCAGCTGGCTGGTATGCGTGGTCTGATGGCCAAGCCGGACGGCTCCATCATCGAGACCCCGATCACCGCGAACTTCCGTGAAGGCCTGAACGTACTCCAGTACTTCATCTCCACTCACGGTGCTCGTAAAGGTCTGGCGGATACCGCACTGAAGACCGCGAACTCCGGTTACCTGACCCGTCGTCTCGTCGACGTGGCCCAGGACCTGGTAGTGACCGAGATCGATTGCGGCACCGACCGTGGCCTGTTCATGTCCCCGCACATCGAAGGCGGCGACGTGGTTGAGCCGCTGGGTGAGCGTGTACTCGGCCGTGTGATGGCTCGCGACGTGCTCAAACCGGGCAGCGACGACGTGATCGTCGAGGCCGGCACCCTGATCGACGAGAAGTGGGTCGATTTCCTCGAGCAGATGAGCGTCGACGAAGTCGTTGTGCGTTCGCCGATCACCTGCGAAACCCGTCACGGCATCTGCGCCATGTGCTACGGCCGCGATCTGGCCCGTGGTCACCGCGTGAACATCGGTGAGGCTGTCGGCGTTATCGCTGCCCAGTCGATCGGTGAGCCGGGTACCCAGCTGACCATGCGTACCTTCCACATCGGTGGTGCGGCCAGCCGTACTTCCGCCGTGGACAACGTACAGGTCAAGAACGGCGGCACCATTCGCCTGCACAACCTGAAGCACGTAGAGCGTGCCGACGGCGCCCTGGTTGCGGTTTCCCGTTCCGGTGAGCTGGCGGTGGCCGACGACTTCGGTCGTGAGCGCGAGCGCTACAAGCTGCCGTACGGTGCGGTGATTTCCGTGAAGGAAGGTGACAAGGTCGATCCGGGCGCCATCGTCGCCAAGTGGGACCCGCACACCCACCCGATCGTCACCGAGATGGACGGCACCGTGGCCTTCGTGGGCATGGAAGAGGGCATCACCATCAAGCGCCAGACCGACGAACTGACCGGTCTGACCAACATTGAAGTGATGGATCCGAAGGATCGTCCGGCTGCCGGCAAGGACATTCGTCCGGCCGTGAAGCTGATCGACGCTGCAGGCAAGGATCTGCTGCTGCCGGGTACTGATGTACCGGCCCAGTACTTCCTGCCGGCGAACGCCCTGGTCAACCTCAACGATGGCGCGAAAGTGCGCATCGGTGACGTTATCGCGCGTATCCCGCAGGAAACCTCGAAGACCCGCGACATCACCGGTGGTCTGCCGCGCGTTGCCGACCTGTTCGAAGCTCGTCGTCCGAAAGAGCCTTCGATCCTGGCGGAAATCAGCGGCACTATCTCCTTCGGCAAGGAAACCAAGGGCAAGCGCCGCCTGGTCATCACTCCCACCGACGGTAGCGATCCCTACGAGGAGCTGATTCCGAAGTGGCGTCACCTCAACGTGTTCGAAGGTGAACAGGTAAGCCGTGGTGAAGTGATCTCCGACGGCCCGAGCAACCCGCACGACATCCTCCGTCTGCTGGGTGTGAGCTCGCTGGCCAAGTACATCGTCAACGAGATCCAGGACGTTTACCGTCTGCAGGGCGTGAAGATCAACGACAAGCACATCGAAACCATCCTGCGCCAGATGCTGCGCAAGGTCGAAGTGGCCGAGTCGGGCGATTCGTCCTTCATCAAGGGCGACCAGGTCGAACTGGTCCACGTGCTGGAAGAGAACGAAGTACTGGGCACCCAGGACAAGTTCCCGGCCAAGTACGAGCGCGTTCTGCTGGGTATCACCAAGGCCTCGCTGTCCACCGAGTCGTTCATCTCGGCGGCATCCTTCCAGGAGACCACTCGCGTCCTCACCGAGGCGGCGGTCACCGGCAAGCGCGACTTCCTGCGCGGCCTGAAGGAAAACGTGGTCGTGGGTCGTCTGATCCCGGCGGGTACCGGTCTGGCTTACCACAGTGAGCGCAAGCGTCAGCGCGAGCTCGGCAAACCGCAGCGTGTGAGCGCGAGCGAGGCCGAAGCAGCACTGGCCGAAGCGCTCAATCTGAGCGGTAACTAAGCCTCAAACTAAGCCCCGGTTGTCTTGACAACCGGGGCTTTGTCTTGACTGGAATCCGTAAGCTCTTTAGTATCTTGTACCCCGAAAATTGGCAGGGCGCATGCTCTGCCCATTTTCGTTTTTAAGTGTCGTAAGACAATCAGTGGAGCTATAGATGGCAACTATCAACCAGCTGGTGCGCAAGCCGCGCAAGCGCCTGGTAGACAAGAGCGGCGTTCCTGCCCTGCAGAACTGCCCTCAGCGTCGCGGCGTATGCACCCGCGTATACACCACCACCCCGAAGAAGCCGAACTCCGCACTGCGTAAAGTGTGCCGTGTTCGTCTGACCAACGGTTTCGAGGTTTCCTCGTACATCGGCGGTGAAGGCCACAACCTGCAAGAGCACAGCGTAGTGCTGATCCGCGGCGGTCGTGTAAAGGACCTTCCGGGTGTTCGCTACCACACCGTGCGCGGTTCGCTGGATACCTCCGGCGTTAAAGACCGTAAGCAGGGTCGTTCGAAGTACGGCGCGAAGCGTCCGAAGTAATTTTGTTTTCCTATTTGCTGAGTCGATAAGAGTAAGGTCGGGCATCGAGTCCCGGATTACCTGAAGACCGTTTGAGGGCTTATCAATGCCAAGACGTCGTGTAGCGGCCAAACGTGAGATCCTGGCCGATCCGAAATACGGAAGCCAGATTCTGGCGAAGTTTATGAACCACGTGATGGAAAGCGGCAAGAAAGCCGTTGCCGAGCGTATCGTTTACGGTGCTCTGGACAAGGTCAAAGAGCGCGGTAAAGGCGATCCCCTGGAACTCTTCGAAAAAGCACTCGACGCCATCGCTCCGCTGGTCGAAGTGAAGTCCCGCCGTGTCGGCGGTGCTACCTACCAGGTTCCGGTCGAAGTACGTCCGTCCCGTCGTAATGCACTGGCCATGCGCTGGCTGGTGGACTTCGCCCGCAAGCGTGGCGAGAAGTCCATGGCTCTGCGTCTCGCTGGCGAACTGATGGATGCCGCTGAAGGTAAAGGCGCCGCTGTCAAGAAGCGTGAAGACGTACACCGTATGGCCGAGGCCAACAAAGCGTTCTCGCACTACCGCTTCTAATTACGGCAACACTACTTCTGCGAGGGCTTTATGGCTCGTAACACAGCAATCAACCGCTACCGGAACATTGGTATCTGTGCCCACGTTGACGCGGGCAAGACCACCACCACCGAGCGGATCCTGTTCTACACAGGTCTCAGCCACAAGATGGGTGAGGTGCATGACGGTGCTGCCACTACCGACTGGATGGTGCAGGAGCAGGAGCGTGGTATTACCATCACCTCCGCTGCGATCACCACCTTCTGGGAAGGTTCGCGCGGCCAGTACGACAAGTACCGCGTAAACGTCATCGACACCCCCGGCCACGTAGACTTCACCATTGAAGTTGAGCGCTCCCTGCGCGTGCTGGACGGCGCTGTCGTTGTGTTCTGCGGCACCTCCGGCGTTGAGCCGCAGTCCGAAACCGTATGGCGTCAAGCCAACAAGTACGGCGTTCCGCGTATCGTTTACGTGAACAAGATGGACCGCGCCGGCGCGAACTTCCTGCGCGTCGTCGGTCAGATCAAGAACCGCCTGGGTCACACCCCGGTTCCGGTTCAGCTGGCCATCGGTGCAGAAGATGACTTCCAGGGTCAGGTTGACCTGCTGAAGATGAAGGCCATCTACTGGAACGAAGACGACAAAGGCACTTCCTATCGCGAGGAAGAAATTCCTGCCGATATGGTCGAGCTGGCCACCGAGTGGCGCAACAACATGGTCGAGGCTGCTGCCGAAGCCAACGAAGAGCTGATGAACAAGTACCTGGAAGAGGGTGAGCTGTCGATCGAAGAGATCAAGGCTGGCCTGCGTCTGCGTACCATTGCCTGCGAAATCGTACCGGCTGTCTGCGGCTCGTCGTTCAAGAACAAGGGCGTGCCCCTGGTTCTCGACGCCGTCATCGACTTCCTGCCTGCTCCGACCGAGATTCCGGCGATCCAGGGTATCCACCCGGATCACATTGACGACGGCGACGATGCTCCGAAAGACGAGCGTCCGGCTGACGACAATGCTCCGTTCTCGGCTCTGGCATTCAAGATCGCTACCGACCCGTTTGTAGGTACTCTGACCTTCGTTCGCGTCTACTCGGGCGTTCTGGAGTCCGGTAACTCGGTTATCAACTCCGTGAAAGGCAAGAAAGAGCGCGTTGGTCGTATGGTGCAGATGCACGCCAACCAGCGTGACGAGATCAAAGAAGTGCGCGCTGGCGACATCGCTGCTCTGATCGGCATGAAGGACGTCACCACCGGTGACACTCTGTGCGACATCGAGAAGCCGATCATCCTAGAGCGTATGGACTTCCCGGAGCCGGTAATCTCGGTAGCTGTTGAGCCGAAGACCAAGGCTGACCAGGAGAAGATGGGCATCGCCCTCGGCAAGCTGGCTCAGGAAGACCCGTCGTTCCGCGTCAAGACCGACGAAGAAACCGGCCAGACCATCATCTCCGGTATGGGTGAGCTGCACCTGGACATCCTCGTCGACCGCATGAAGCGTGAATTCGGCGTTGAGGCGAACATCGGCAAGCCGCAGGTTTCGTACCGCGAAACCATCTCGAAGGACAACATCGAGATCGAAGGCAAGTTCGTTCGTCAGTCCGGTGGTCGTGGTCAGTTCGGTCACTGCTGGATTCGTTTCTCGACTCCGGACGTGGACGACAAGGGCAACATCACCGAAGGCCTGGTCTTCACCAACGAAGTCGTGGGCGGTGTGGTTCCGAAGGAATACATCCCGGCCATCCAGAAAGGCATCGAAGAGCAGATGAAGAACGGCGTTGTCGCCGGCTATCCGCTGATCGGCCTGAAGGCGACCGTCTTCGATGGTTCCTACCACGACGTCGACTCCAACGAGATGGCGTTCAAGATCGCTGCTTCCATGGCGACCAAGCAGCTGGCCCAGAAGGGCGGCGGCAAGGTTCTGGAGCCGATCATGAAGGTGGAAGTGGTGACTCCTGAGGACTACATGGGTGACGTGATGGGTGACCTGAACCGTCGTCGTGGTCTGATTCAGGGGATGGAAGACTCGGTTTCCGGTAAGGTTATCCGTGCCGAGGTTCCGCTGGGCGAGATGTTCGGTTATGCAACCGACGTGCGTTCCATGTCCCAGGGTCGCGCTAGCTACTCCATGGAATTCTCCAAGTATGCTGAAGCTCCGGCGAACGTCGTCGAAGCTCTGGCCAAAAAACAAGCTTGATTCAGCTCTTTTAGTAAGAGGTTACTCTCGTGGCTAAAGAAAAATTTGAACGTAACAAACCGCACGTCAACGTCGGCACCATCGGTCACGTTGACCACGGCAAAACCACTCTGACCGCTGCTCTGACCAAGGTCTGCTCCGAGACCTGGGGCGGCTCCGCTCGTGCTTTCGACCAGATCGACAACGCGCCGGAAGAGAAGGCTCGTGGTATCACCATCAACACCTCTCACGTTGAATACGACTCGCCGGTACGCCACTACGCTCACGTAGACTGCCCGGGTCACGCCGACTACGTGAAGAACATGATCACCGGTGCTGCCCAGATGGACGGCGCGATCCTGGTTTGCTCGGCTGCTGACGGCCCCATGCCGCAGACCCGCGAGCACATCCTGCTGTCCCGCCAGGTAGGCGTTCCTTACATCGTCGTGTTCCTGAACAAGGCCGACATGGTTGACGACGCCGAGCTGCTGGAACTGGTCGAAATGGAAGTTCGCGATCTGCTGAACACCTACGACTTCCCGGGCGACGACACCCCGATCGTGATCGGTTCCGCTCTGATGGCCCTGAACGGCCAGGACGACAACGAGATGGGCGTTTCCGCCGTGCGCAAGCTGGTAGAAACCCTGGACTCGTACATCCCTGAGCCCGAGCGCGCCATCGACAAGCCGTTCCTGATGCCGATCGAAGACGTGTTCTCGATCTCCGGTCGCGGCACCGTGGTAACCGGCCGTGTTGAGCGTGGCATCGTCAAGATCCAGGAAGAAGTGGAAATCGTCGGTATCAAGGCGACTACCAAAACTACCTGCACCGGCGTTGAAATGTTCCGCAAGCTGCTCGACGAAGGTCGTGCTGGTGAGAACGTCGGCGTACTGCTGCGTGGCACCAAGCGTGAAGACGTAGAGCGTGGCCAGGTTCTGGCCAAGCCGGGCACCATCAAGCCGCACACCAAGTTCGAGTGCGAAGTGTACGTGCTGTCCAAAGAAGAAGGTGGTCGTCACACCCCGTTCTTCAAAGGCTACCGTCCGCAGTTCTACTTCCGTACCACCGACGTAACCGGTAACTGCGAACTGCCGGAAGGCGTTGAGATGGTAATGCCGGGCGACAACGTGAAAATGGTTGTCACCCTGATCGCTCCGATCGCCATGGAAGATGGCCTGCGCTTCGCGATTCGCGAAGGCGGCCGTACCGTTGGCGCCGGCGTGGTTGCCAAGATCATCGAGTAATCGCTGATCCGCTCCAGAAAAAGGGACCCTTCGGGGTCCCTTTTTCGTTGAGTTGGTTAAATATTGACACCCCCCAGGTGCATCCGTACAATTGCGCCTCCTTTTAACGGGCGGAGTCCGTCCGTTGGGAATGGCAACTTGGAGTCTGAGGTCAAATGCAAAATCAACAAATCCGTATTCGGTTGAAGGCTTTTGATCACCGCCTGATCGACCAATCTACCCAGGAAATCGTGGAAACCGCGAAACGTACTGGCGCTCAGGTGCGTGGTCCGATTCCTCTGCCGACCCGCAAGGAACGTTACACCGTGCTGATTTCCCCGCACGTCAACAAGGACGCTCGTGACCAGTACGAAATTCGTACCCACAAGCGTGTTCTCGACATCGTTCAGCCGACCGACAAAACCGTCGACGCGCTGATGAAGCTCGACCTTGCTGCTGGCGTCGAAGTACAGATCAGCCTCGGCTAATGCCTTCGGCATTGGTCGTGTAACGCTCTGAAATGGGCGGCCATAGCGGGTGAAAGCCCCGTACACTAAAGAGGTTCTAAAGATGACAATTGGTGTTGTCGGTCGTAAGTGCGGCATGACCCGCATCTTCACCGAAGATGGTGTCTCCATTCCGGTCACGGTCATTGAGGTCGAGCCGAATCGCGTCACCCAGTTCAAAAACGAAGAAAGTGATGGCTATCGCGCTGTGCAGGTAACTGCTGGCGAGCGTCGTGCTTCTCGTGTGACCAAGGCGCAGGCCGGTCACTTTGCCAAGGCGAATGTCGCCGCCGGTCGCGGCGTGTGGGAATTCCGTCTGGGCGAAGAGGAGTTCAAGGCAGGCGATTCCATCTCTGTCGACCTGTTCCAGGCCGGTCAGCTGGTAGACGTTACTGGCGAGTCCAAAGGTAAAGGCTTTGCCGGTACCATCAAGCGCTGGAACTTCCGTGGTCAAGATAATACCCACGGTAACTCCGTTTCCCACCGCGTCCCGGGTTCCATCGGCCAGTGCCAGACTCCTGGTCGAGTGTTCAAGGGCAAAAAAATGTCGGGCCACATGGGTGCTGAGCGTGTAACCGTTCAATCCCTTGAGGTCGTGCGTGTCGATGCAGAGCGCAATCTGCTGCTGGTCAAAGGTGCCGTTCCCGGCGCTACCGGTGGTGATGTGCTGGTGCGTCCGGCAGCCAAGGCTCGCGGTTAAGAGAGGAAGCTGAGATGCAACTGAATGTAAATGGCGCTCAGGCGATCGAGGTTTCCGAGCGTACTTTTGGTAGCGAATTCAACGAGACCCTGGTTCACCAGGCAGTCGTCGCCTACATGGCTGGCGGTCGTCAGGGCACCAAGGCTCAGAAAACTCGTTCCGAAGTCTCCGGTGGTGGCAAGAAGCCGTGGCGTCAGAAGGGCACTGGTCGTGCTCGTGCTGGCACCATCCGTAGCCCCATCTGGCGTGGCGGCGGCGCGACCTTCGCAGCCAAGCCCCAGGATCACTCCCAGAAGCTCAACAAGAAGATGTACCGCGCTGCTCTGCGCTCCATCCTCTCTGAGCTGGTTCGTCTGGACCGTCTGGTTGTCGTTGCCGACTTCGCTGTCGATGCACCGAAGACCAAAGGTCTGGTCAGCAAGCTGGAAGGCCTGGGCCTGAAAGATGTACTGATCGTCACCGAAGGCGTCGATGAGAACCTGTACCTGGCAGCTCGCAACCTGGCCCACGTCGATGTACGTGACGTCCAGGCTTCCGATCCGGTCAGCCTCATCGCCTACGACAAGGTGCTGGTCACCGTGTCCGCCGTGAAGAAGTTCGAGGAGCTGCTGGCATGAACCAGGAACGCGTATTCAAAGTGCTGCTGGGCCCGCATATCTCCGAGAAGGCCACTGGCCTGGCGGACGGCAACAGCCAATTCGTTTTCAAGGTTGCCACTGATGCAACCAAGCTGGAAATCAAGAAGGCCGTGGAAAGCCTGTTCGGCGTGAAAGTACGTCGCGTCACCACCCTGAACGTTCAGGGCAAGACCAAGCGTACCGTTCGCGGCCTGGGCAAGCGTAACGACTGGAAAAAAGCGTACATCGCTCTCCAGCCGGGCCAGGATCTCGATTTCGCAGCTGGCGCTGAGTAAAGGGGTGCATCATGGCAATCGTTAAATGCAAACCGACTTCCGCTGGTCGTCGTTTCGTCGTCAAGGTAGTGAACCAGGACCTGCACAAAGGTGCTCCGTTCGCTCCCCTGCTCGAGAAGAAGTCCAAGTCGGGCGGCCGTAACAATAACGGTCGCATCACCACCCGTCATATCGGTGGTGGCCACAAGCAGCACTATCGTCTGGTCGACTTCCGTCGCAACAAGGATGGCATTCCTGCCATCGTTGAACGCGTCGAATACGATCCGAACCGTACTGCTCACATCGCTCTGCTGAAATACGCGGACGGCGAGCGTCGTTACATCATCGCCCCCAAAGGCGTGGTGGCTGGCGATCAACTGATCTCCGGTATCGGCGCTCCGATCAAGGCCGGCAACAACATGCCGCTGCGCAACATCCCGGTTGGTAGCACCATCCACGGTATCGAGCTGAAGCCTGGCAAAGGCGCTCAGATCGCTCGCTCCGCTGGCGCTTCGGCTCAGCTGGTTGCCCGTGAAGGTGCATACGTAACCGTACGTCTGCGTTCCGGTGAGATGCGTAAAGTCCTGGCTGACTGCCGTGCGACCCTGGGTGAAGTCTCGAACTCCGAGCACAGCCTGCGTTCGCTGGGTAAAGCCGGTGCCAAACGCTGGCGTGGCGTTCGCCCGACCGTTCGTGGTGTTGCCATGAACCCGGTCGACCACCCGCATGGTGGTGGTGAAGGTCGTACCTCTGCTGGTCGTCATCCGGTATCGCCGTGGGGTCTTCAGACCAAGGGTAAGAAGACTCGCGCGAACAAGCGTACCGACAACATGATCGTCCGTCGCCGCAAGTAAATAGAGGGATACGACAGTGCCACGTTCTCTGAAAAAAGGTCCTTTTATCGATCTTCACCTGCTGAAGAAGATCGAAGTGGCGGTAGAAAAGAACGACCGCAAGCCGATCAAGACCTGGTCGCGCCGTTCTATGATCATGCCGCACATGGTTGGTCTGACCATCGCTGTCCACAACGGCCGTCAACACGTGCCGGTTCTGGTCAACGAAGACATGGTCGGTCACAAACTCGGCGAGTTCGCTGCTACCCGCACTTATCGTGGGCACGCTGCGGACAAGAAAGCCAAGCGTTAAGGGGTAAGGAAGATGGAAGTAGCCGCTAAGCTCTCGGGCGCTCGTATCTCCGCCCAGAAAGCCCGCTTGGTCGCCGACCAGATCCGCGGGAAGAAGGTGGGCGACGCGCTCAACCTCCTGGCTTTCAGCAACAAGAAAGCCGCCGAGATCATGAAGAAAGTGCTGGAGTCGGCCGTAGCCAACGCCGAGCACAACGAAGGTGCCGATGTAGACGATCTCAAAGTCTCCACCGTCTTCGTCAACGAAGGTCGTTCGCTCAAGCGCATCATGCCGCGTGCCAAAGGCCGTGCTGATCGCATCGTCAAGCGGTCTTGCCATATCACTGTCAAGGTTGCGGACAAGTAACGGAGTCGATCAGATGGGTCAGAAAGTACATCCCAATGGCATCCGCCTGGGTATCGTCAAGGAGCACACCTCCGTTTGGTACGCAGATAAGCGCACTTACGCCGATTATCTGTTCGCCGACCTGAAGGTGCGTGAGTATCTCCAAGACAAACTAAAAAGCGCGTCCGTCAGCCGTATCGACATCCATCGTCCGGCTCAGACTGCACGCATCACCATCCACACCGCTCGTCCCGGCATCGTGATCGGCAAGAAAGGTGAAGATGTTGAGAAGCTGCGTCAGGACCTGACCAAGCAAATGGGTGTGCCGGTGCACATCAACATCGAAGAGATCCGCAAGCCGGAGCTCGACGGTATGCTGGTTGCGCAGAGCGTAGCTCAGCAGCTGGAGCGTCGCGTTATGTTCCGTCGCGCCATGAAGCGCGCTGTACAGAACGCCATGCGCATTGGTGCCAAAGGCATCAAGATCCAGGTAAGCGGTCGTCTGGGCGGCGCTGAAATCGCCCGTACCGAGTGGTATCGCGAAGGTCGTGTGCCCCTGCACACCCTGCGTGCCGACATCGACTATGCAACCTACGAAGCGCACACCACCTACGGTGTGATCGGTGTGAAGGTTTGGATCTTCAAAGGCGAGGTCATTGGTGGCCGCCAGGAAGAGCTGAAGCCGGTAGCGCCCGCTCCTCGTAAAAAAGCTGCTAAGTAAGGAGTACGCAAATGCTGCAACCTAAGCGTACGAAGTTCCGCAAGCAAATGACCGGTCACAACCGTGGCCTGGCTCATCGCGGTTCCAAAGTCAGCTTCGGCGAGTTTGCCCTCAAGGCAACCAGCCGCGGCCGTCTCACCGCGCGTCAGATCGAGTCCGCACGCCGTGCGCTGACCCGTCACGTTAAACGTGGCGGCAAGATCTGGATCCGCGTATTCCCCGACAAGCCTGTTACCAAGAAGCCCCTGGAAGTACGTATGGGTAAAGGTAAGGGCGGCGTCGAGTACTGGGTAGCCCAGATTCAACCGGGCAAGGTCCTGTACGAGATCGAGGGTGTATCCGAAGAGCTGGCGCGTGAGGCATTCGCCCTGGCTGCTGCAAAGCTGCCGCTCGCCACCTCCTTTGTTAAGCGGACGGTGATGTGATGAAAGCGAATGAACTTCGTGAAAAATCCGTTGAGCAGCTGAACGAGCAACTGCTCGGCCTGCTGCGCGACCAGTTCAATCTGCGCATGCAGAAAGCAACTGGCCAGTTGGGGCAGTCTCACCTGCTCTCGCAGGTTAAGCGCGACATCGCTCGCGTGAAAACTGTGCTCAACCAGCAAGCAGGTAAGTAATCATGGCTGAAGCTCAGAAAACCGTCCGTACGCTGACTGGCCGCGTCGTCAGCGACAAGATGGACAAGACCGTCACCGTTCTGATCGAGCGCCGCGTAAAGCACCCGATCTACGGCAAATACGTGAAGCGTTCGACCAAGCTGCACGCCCACGACGAAACCAATCAGTGCCGCATTGGTGACCTGGTCACCATTCGCGAGACCCGTCCTCTGGCTAAGACCAAGGCCTGGACTCTGGTTGACATCGTCGAGCGCGCGGTTGAAGTCTAAGGATCGGAGATAGAAGATGATTCAGACTCAATCCATGCTCGAAGTCGCTGACAACAGCGGCGCGCGTCGCGTAATGTGCATCAAGGTGCTCGGCGGTTCCCACCGCCGTTACGCCGGCATTGGCGACATCATCAAGGTCACCGTCAAGGAAGCAATTCCGCGTGGCAAGGTGAAGAAGGGCCAGGTAATGACTGCCGTGGTCGTTCGTACCAAGCACGGCGTACGTCGTACCGACGGTTCCATCATTCGCTTCGACGGCAACGCCGCCGTCCTGCTGAACAACAAGCAGGAGCCGATCGGCACCCGTATCTTCGGGCCGGTGACTCGTGAACTTCGTACTGAGAAGTTCATGAAGATCGTCTCCCTTGCCCCTGAAGTGCTGTAAGGAGTAGCCGTCATGCAAAAAATTCGTCGTGACGACGAAGTCATCGTCATTGCCGGCAAGGACAAGGGCAAGCGTGGCAAAGTGATCAAGGTTCTGGCCGATGACCGTCTGGTCGTTGGCGGTGTGAACCTGGTCAAGCGCCACACAAAGCCCAACCCCATGCTCAACCAGCAAGGCGGGATCGTCGAGAAGGAGGCGCCTCTGCACGTCTCCAACGTCGCCATCTTCAACGCTGAAACCAACAAGGCTGACCGCGTTGGTTTCAAAGTCGAAGACGGTAAGAAGATTCGTGTCTTCAAGTCGACCCAGAAACCGGTTCAGGCTTGAGGGAGCTAGGTAGATCACCATGGCACGATTGAAAGAAATTTATCGGAAGGAAATCGCTCCCAAGCTGAAGCAAGAGCTTCAGCTGGCGAACGTGATGGAAGTTCCGCGCGTTACCAAAATCACCCTGAACATGGGTCTTGGCGAAGCTGTCGGCGACAAGAAAGTCATCGAGAGCGCCGTAGCTGATCTGGAAAAGATCGCGGGTCAGAAGCCGGTCGTGACTTACGCTCGTAAGTCCATCGCTGGTTTCAAGATTCGTGAAGGCTGGCCGATCGGCGTGAAAGTCACCCTGCGTGGCGATCGCATGTACGAGTTCCTGGACCGTCTGCTGTCGATCTCTCTGCCGCGCGTTCGTGACTTCCGCGGTCTGAACGCCAAGTCCTTCGACGGCCGTGGCAACTACAGCATGGGCGTCAAAGAGCAGATCATCTTCCCGGAAATCGATTACGACAAGATCGATGCCCTCCGCGGTATGGATATCACTCTGACCACCACCGCGCGTTCGGATGATGAGGGTCGTGCACTGCTGCGCGCCTTCAAATTCCCGTTCCGCAACTGATTGGAGTAGGACCATGGCTAAAGAGAGCATGAAGAACCGTGAGCTGAAGCGTCAGCAAACGGTAGCCAAGTACGCCAAAAAGCGTGCCGAGCTGAAAGCAATCATCGCTAATCCGAGCACTTCGGCTGAAGATCGCTGGAATGCCCAGGTCGCCCTGCAGAAGCAACCGCGTGACGCGAGCGCCAGCCGCCTGCGTAACCGTTGCCGCCTGACCGGTCGTCCGCACGGTTACTACCGCAAGTTCGGCCTGAGCCGTAACAAGCTGCGTGAAGCGGCAATGCGCGGTGACGTACCGGGCCTGGTGAAAGCCAGCTGGTAAGTGCTAGACGGAGTCGGCAACGGCTCCGTTGATCGCTTTGCGAAGCAAGCCCCCTCGTGGGGCTTGATTCGTTTTTAAGCGATCTCTAGAATACCCGGCTCCCCCGAGTCCGGGTTTAAGTTCGTCCGGCGTTTTGAGGGCGAGTTGTGAAGTTGAAGGCTTATCTTTTGTATCAGGAGCATTAAGCCCATGAGTATGCAGGACCCGTTAGCAGACATGCTAACTCGCATCCGTAATGCCCAGATGGCTGAGAAGACCGTCGTGAGCATGCCGTCTTCCAAGCTGAAAGCGGCAGTCGCCAAAGTCCTCAAGGATGAAGGTTACATTGCGGATTTCCAAGTCACTGCCGAGGCCAAGCCTCTGCTGTCGATTGAGCTGAAGTACTTCGAAGGCAAGCCTGTCATCGAGGAAGTGAAGCGAATCAGCCGTCCTGGCCTGCGCCAGTACAAATCCGTAGACCAGCTGCCGAAAGTTCGCGGCGGCCTGGGCGTTTCGATCGTCTCCACCAACAAAGGTGTGATGACTGACCGTGCTGCCCGTGCCGCTGGTGTCGGTGGCGAAGTGCTCTGCACTGTGTTCTAAGGGGAATCAGCATGTCTCGCGTTGCTAAGAACCCCGTCATTCTGCCCGCTGGCGTCGAAATCAAGCTGGCCGGTCAGGAACTTTCGATCAAGGGTGCCAAAGGCGCTCTCGAGCTGAAAGTACATCCGTCCGTCGAAGTCATTCAGGACAACGGTGAGCTGCGTTTCGCTGCGCGTAACGGCGATCAGCAGACCCGTGCCATGGCCGGTACCACCCGCGCTCTGGTCAACAACATGGTAATCGGCGTCAGCCAGGGCTTCGAGCGCAAGCTCCAGCTGGTTGGTGTTGGTTACAAGGCGCAGGCCAAAGGCCAAGTGCTGTCCCTGGCTCTCGGCTTCTCCCACCCGGTTGATTACGAACTGCCTGCCGGCATCGTCGCGGAAACCCCCAGCCAGACCGACATCCTGATCAAGGGTATCGACAAGCAGCTGGTTGGCCAGGTTGCCGCGGAAATCCGCGACTTCCGTCCGCCGGAGCCGTACAAAGGCAAGGGCGTGCGTTACGCCGACGAAGTCGTCCTTCGTAAAGAAGCCAAGAAGAAGTAGGGCATAGCAAATGAGCGTCAAGAAAGAAACCCGTCTGCGCCGCGCTCGCAAGGCTCGCCTGAAGATGCGCGAACTGGAAGCCGTACGCCTCTGCGTGTACCGCTCCTCCCAGCATATCTACGCCCAGGTCATTGCAGCCGACGGCGGCAAGGTCCTGGCCAGCGCCTCGACCCTGGACAAAGAACTGCGCGAAGCTGCCACCGGCAACGTCGACGCAGCCAAGAAAGTTGGTCAACTGGTCGCGGAACGCGCCAAGGCTGCCGGCGTCACTCAGGTGGCGTTCGACCGTTCTGGCTTCAAGTACCACGGTCGTATCAAGGCCCTGGCTGATGCCGCTCGTGAAGGCGGTCTGGAGTTCTAAGTTATGGCAAACAACGATCAAAAGCGCGACGAAGGCTACATCGAGAAGCTGGTTCAAGTGAACCGCGTCGCCAAAACCGTAAAAGGTGGCCGTATCTTCGCCTTCACCGCGCTGACCGTGGTTGGCGATGGCAAGGGCCGTGTTGGCTTCGGTCGTGGCAAGGCGCGTGAAGTGCCTGCCGCTATCCAGAAGGCAATGGAAGCTGCTCGCCGCAACATGATCCAGGTTGATCTGAACGGCACCACCCTGCAGTACCCGACCAAGTCCGCCCATGGCGCCTCCAAGGTGTACATGCAGCCGGCTTCCGAAGGTACCGGCATCATCGCCGGCGGCGCCATGCGTGCTGTCCTGGAAGTTGCTGGTGTGCAGAACGTTCTGGCGAAGTGCTACGGCTCCACCAACCCGGTGAACGTGGTCTACGCAACCTTCAAGGGCCTGAAGAACATGCAGTCCCCTGAGTCGGTAGCGGCCAAGCGTGGCAAGAGCGTCGAGGAGATTCTCTAACCATGGCAACTGTCAAAGTTACCCTGATCAAGAGCCTGAACGGCCGTCTGGCCAATCACAAGGCTTGCGTCAAAGGCCTCGGCCTGCGTCGCATTAATCACACCGTCGAAGTTCAGGACACTCCTGAAAACCGCGGCATGATTAACAAGGCTTACTACCTGCTGCGTGTGGAGGGTTAATCCATGCAACTGAACGATCTGCGTTCCGCGCCGGGTGCCCGTCGCGAAAAGCACCGTCCGGGCCGTGGCATCGGTAGCGGTCTGGGCAAGACCGGTGGCCGTGGTCACAAAGGTCAAACCTCCCGCTCCGGTGGCTCCATTGCTCCGGGCTTCGAGGGTGGTCAGCAGCCGCTGCACCGTCGTCTGCCGAAGTTCGGCTTCAACTCGCTGAAAGCCATGGATCGCGCAGAAGTGCGCACTTCCGAGCTGGCCAAGGTCGAGGGTGATGTCGTAACCGTGCAGTCCCTGAAGGATGCCAACGTGATTAACCAGAACGTACAGCGTGTGAAAGTCATGCTGTCGGGCGACGTTACTCGCGCAGTCACCCTGAAAGGCATCGGCGCCACCAAGGGCGCTCGTGCGGCTATCGAAGCAGCTGGCGGCAAAATCGAGGACTAAATGGCTAAGCAAGGTGCTCTCTCTGCGCTGAGCAACGGTGGTGGTTTGTCCGAGCTCTGGGCACGTCTGCGTTTCCTGTTCCTGGCGATCATCGTCTATCGGATCGGCGCGCATATCCCAGTCCCGGGCATCAACCCCGATCGCTTGGCGGCACTGTTCCGGCAGAACGAGGGGACCATTCTTAGCCTCTTCAACATGTTTTCCGGCGGCGCGCTGGAGCGCATGAGTATTTTTGCACTGGGAATCATGCCGTACATCTCGGCATCGATCATCATGCAGCTCATGACCGCTATCAGCCCGCAGCTGGAGCAGTTGAAGAAAGAGGGTGAGTCTGGGCGTCGCAAGATCAGCCAGTACACCCGCTACGCGACTCTCGTCCTGGCACTCGTCCAGGCCATTGGCATGTCCATTGGTCTGGGTAGCCAGGGCGTGGCCTTCTCCAACGACTTCGGCTTCTACTTCGTGTCGGTCACCACCTTCGTGGCGGGTGCACTGTTCATGATGTGGCTGGGTGAGCAGATCACCGAGCGGGGTGTCGGCAACGGCATCTCCATGCTGATCTTCTCCGGTATCGTCGCAGGTCTGCCCCGAGCAATCGGCCAGTCCTTCGAGTCCGCGCGTCAAGGTGACATCAACATCTTCGCCCTGATCGCCATCGGTCTGCTGGCCGTGGCTATCATCGCGTTCGTTGTGTTCATCGAGCGGGGGCAGCGTCGTATCGCCGTGCACTACGCCAAGCGCCAACAAGGTCGCAAGGTGTTTGCCGCCCAAACGAGCCATCTGCCGCTGAAAGTGAACATGGCGGGTGTGATTCCCGCGATTTTCGCCAGCAGCATTCTGCTGTTCCCGGCATCCCTGGGTGCCTGGTTCGGTCAGTCGGAAGGCCTGGGTTGGCTGCAGGACGTCGCGCAAGCGATTGCTCCTGGTCAGCCGCTGAACATTCTGCTGTTTAGTGCAGGGATCGTTTTCTTCTGCTTCTTCTATACAGCGCTGATGTTCAACCCGAAGGACGTGGCGGAAAACCTCAAGAAGTCCGGTGCATTTATTCCGGGTATTCGTCCGGGTGAACAGTCGGCTCGCTACATCGATGGCGTGCTGACCCGTTTGACCATGTTCGGTGCCCTGTACATGACGGCTGTGTGCCTGCTGCCCCAGTTCCTGGTCGTAGCTGCCCACGTACCGTTCTACCTTGGCGGGACCTCGTTGCTGATCGTGGTCGTGGTTGTGATGGACTTTATGGCTCAAGTACAATCGCACCTCGTTTCTCACCAGTACGAATCCCTCATGAAGAAAGCCAACCTGAAGGGCTATGGCAGCGGTCTGCTGCGCTAACCCGTAAGGTTCGAGGAGTCACTGATGAAAGTTCGTGCATCGGTTAAGAAGCTGTGCCGTAACTGCAAGATCGTCCGTCGCGAAGGCGTCGTTCGTGTGATCTGCAGCTCGGAGCCGCGTCACAAGCAGCGCCAAGGCTGAGTGTGAAACACGCGTTATAACCCGGCAGCTAGTGTGCTGCCGGGTTGATTATTTGTTTTTACAGCGCTAATATCCGCGCCCTTTCTTGGCTCCCTGGGCGCCGGGTAGCTGTCAATTGGAGTTTTTCTGAATGGCCCGTATTGCAGGCGTAAACATTCCGGATAACAAGCACACTGTTATCTCGCTGACCTACATCTATGGTGTTGGTCGCACTACCGCACAGAGCATCTGTGCAGCCACTGGCATCAGCCCGGCTGTAAAGATCAAAGAGCTGAGCGAAGAGCAGATTGATTCGCTGCGTACCGAGGTGGCCAAGCTGACCACCGAAGGTGACCTGCGTCGCGAAATCAACATGAACATCAAGCGTCTGATGGACCTCGGTTGCTACCGCGGTCTGCGTCATCGTCGTGGTCTGCCGGTTCGCGGTCAGCGCACCAAGACCAACGCGCGCACCCGTAAGGGCCCGCGTAAGCCGATCCGCAAGTAATCGCTTAGGAATCTAGTCATGGCAAAACCTGCTGCTCGTCCTCGCAAGAAAGTCAAAAAGACGGTGGTCGACGGGATCGCGCATATCCACGCGTCCTTCAACAACACCATCGTTACCATCACTGATCGTCAGGGCAACGCTCTGTCCTGGGCTACCTCCGGTGGTTCGGGCTTCCGTGGCTCGCGTAAGAGCACCCCGTTCGCTGCCCAGGTAGCGGCCGAGCGTGCCGGCCAGGCTGCTCTGGAATACGGTCTGAAGAACCTTGACGTAAACGTCAAAGGCCCGGGCCCGGGTCGCGAGTCGGCTGTTCGTGCGCTGAATGCCTGCGGTTACAAGATCGCCAGCATCACCGACGTAACCCCGATCCCGCATAACGGCTGCCGTCCGCCGAAAAAGCGTCGCGTGTAATAGGAGACAGTGAGAAATGGCTCGTTACATTGGTCCCAAGTGCAAACTGTCCCGCCGCGAAGGCACTGACCTCTTCCTGAAGAGCGGCGTTCGTGCCCTCGACTCGAAGTGCAAGGCAGAACAAGTTCCCGGCCAGCATGGCCAGCGTCGTGGTCGCCTGTCCGACTACGGTCTGCAGCTGCGCGAGAAACAAAAAGTTCGCCGCATCTACGGCGTTCTGGAACGTCAATTCCGTGGCTACTATCAGGAAGCGTCCCGCCGCAAGGGCTCCACGGGTGAAAACCTGCTGCAGCTGCTTGAGTGCCGTCTGGACAACGTCGTCTACCGTATGGGCTTCGGTTCCACTCGTTCCGAATCCCGTCAGCTGGTGTCCCACAAGACCATCAGCGTCAACGGTCAGACCGTAAACGTACCGTCCTACCAGGTCAAAGCTGGTGACGTGGTTGCTGTTCGCGAGAAATCGAAGAACCAGCTGCGTATCGCCCAAGCTCTGGACCTGTGCGCCCAGCGCGGTCGCGTTGAGTGGGTCGAAGTGGATACCGACAAGAAAGCTGGCACCTTCAAAAGTGTCCCGGCTCGTGCCGATCTGTCCGCCGACATCAACGAAAACCTGATTGTCGAGCTCTACTCCAAGTAAGGGCTAGAAAATAGGTGCATCCATGCAGAGTTCGGTAAATGAGTTCCTGACCCCCCGCCACATCGATGTGCAGGTGGTCAGCCAAACCCGCGCCAAGATCACTCTCGAGCCTCTCGAGCGTGGTTTCGGCCATACCCTGGGCAACGCGCTGCGTCGCATCCTGTTGTCCTCCATGCCTGGCTGTGCGGTAGTCGAGGCCGAGATCGACGGTGTACTCCACGAGTACTCCGCCATCGAAGGTGTGCAGGAAGATGTCATCGAGATCCTGCTCAACCTGAAAGGCCTGGCCATCAAGCTGCACGGCCGTGACGAAGTGACGCTGACCCTGGCGAAAAAGGGCTCGGGTGTGGTGACCGCTGCCGATATTCAGCTGGATCATGATGTCGAGATCGTCAACGGTGACCATGTTATCGCCCACTTGGCCGATAACGGCGCGCTGAACATGAAGCTGAAAGTCGCTCGTGGCCGTGGCTACGAGCCGGCTGATGCCCGTTCGAGCGATGAAGACGAAAGCCGCAGCATTGGCCGTCTTCAGCTCGACGCCTCGTTCAGCCCCGTGCGTCGTGTTGCCTACGTGGTCGAAAACGCCCGTGTCGAACAGCGTACCAACCTGGACAAGCTGGTCCTCGATCTGGAAACCAACGGCACCCTGGACCCTGAAGAGGCTATCCGTCGCGCCGCTACCATCCTGCAACAGCAGCTGGCAGCGTTCGTGGACCTCAAGGGCGACAGCGAGCCTGTTGTTGAAGAGCAGGAAGACGAGATCGATCCGATCCTGCTGCGTCCGGTCGATGACCTTGAGCTGACCGTCCGTTCGGCCAACTGCCTGAAGGCAGAGAACATCTACTACATCGGTGACCTGATTCAGCGCACCGAAGTAGAGCTGCTCAAAACGCCGAACCTTGGCAAGAAGTCCCTGACCGAAATCAAGGACGTTCTGGCCTCTCGCGGTCTGTCCCTCGGTATGCGCCTCGACAACTGGCCGCCGGCAAGTCTCAAGAAAGACGACAAGGCTACTGCCTGATCGTCGTAGCTACCGAACGTAAAGTTTGGAAAGGAATTGAACCATGCGCCATCGTAAAAGTGGTCGTCACCTGAGCCGCACCAGCGCGCACCGCAAGGCTATGTTCCAGAACATGGCTGTGTCGCTCTTCGAACACGAACTGATCAAAACCACCCTGCCCAAGGCCAAGGAGCTGCGTCGCGTTGCCGAGCCGCTGATCACCTTGGCTAAAGTGGATAGCGTTGCCAACCGTCGTCTCGCTTTCGACCGTACCCGTTCGAAAGAGGCCGTAGGCAAGCTGTTCAACGAACTGGGCAAGCGCTACGCCAACCGTCCGGGCGGCTACCTGCGCATCCTGAAGTGCGGCTTCCGCGCTGGCGACAATGCCCCCATGGCATACGTCGAACTGATTGACCGCGCTGTTGGCGGCCAAGCGGTAGAAGCTGCGGAGTAAGGTTTACGCCTTGCTTATAAAAAACCGGGCCTTGTGCCCGGTTTTTTATCGCCTAATGAAAAGTTTTTCTCTATCGATCGGCTCGAATCAATAAATTGGCTGATCAATACCCTTGTCACGGATCCTTAACGGCGCCGACTTCTACTGCTTGCTGAGCTGGATCAACAGCCGCAACGCCCGTGGAGGCGCTTAATTGTCCGATTGGGATGTCGGGCCGCGCTCACAGCTTTCGTGATTCGCCGGCCTGTAGCACCCCGCCGTTGAGGAGAGTAACGATGAGTGACAACACCCGCCTGACGACTGCTGCCGGAGCGCCGGTCGCCGATAACCAGAATGTTCAGACCGCCGGCCCGCGGGGCCCGATGCTGCTGCAGGACGTCTGGTTCCTGGAGAAACTGGCGCACTTCGACCGCGAAGTGATTCCTGAGCGCCGCATGCATGCCAAGGGCTCCGCGGCCTACGGCACTTTCACCGTCACCCACGACATCACCCGCTATAGCCGCGCCAAGCTGTTCTCCGAGGTCGGCAAGCAGACTCCGCTGTTCCTGCGCTTCTCCACTGTGGCCGGCGAGCGTGGTGCTGCGGATGCCGAGCGAGATATCCGCGGCTTCGCCATGAAGTTCTACACCGAGGAAGGTAACTGGGACCTGGTAGGCAACAACACTCCGGTCTTCTATTTCCGCGACCCGCTGAAATTCCCCGACCTTAACCACGTGGTGAAGCGCGATCCTCGCACCAACCTGCGCAACGCCACGCTGAAGTGGGACTTCTTCTCGCACCTGCCCGAAGCGCTGCACCAACTGACCATCGATTTCAGCGACCGCGGCTTGCCGCGCAGCTACCGTCACGTGCATGGATTCGGCAGCCACACCTTCAGCTTCATCAACGCTGGCAACGAGCGCTTTTGGGTCAAGTTCCACTTCAAGACCCAGCAGGGCATCGAGAACCTGAGCAACGAGGAAGCCGCCAAGCTGGTGGGCGCCGACCGCGAAAGCTCGCAGCGTGACCTCTATGACGCTATCGAGCGCGGCGATTTCCCGCGCTGGAAGATGTACGTGCAGGTCATGCCGGAGAAGGAGGCTGCGACCTACCGCTACAACCCGTTCGACCTGACTAAGGTCTGGCCGCACGGCGATTACCCGTTGATCGAAGTTGGCTACTTCGAGCTCAATCGCAACCCGGCGAATTACTTCGCCGAGGTCGAACAGTCCGCCTTCAGCCCGGCGAACATCGTCCCCGGTATCGGCTTCTCGCCGGACAGGATGCTCCAGGGCCGCCTGTTCTCCTACGGCGATGCGCACCGCTACCGCCTGGGCGTGAACCATCACCAGATCCCGGTGAACGCTGCGCGCAATAACCCGCGGATCTATCACCGCGACGGCGCCATGCGCGTGGACGGCAACAACGGTGACATGACTGTCACCTACGAGCCGAACAGCTTCAACCAGTGGCAGGAGCAGCCGGACTACTCCGAACCGCCGTTGACCCTGGAAGGCACTGCGGATCACTGGAACCACCGCGTCGACGACGACTACTACAGCCAGCCGGCCGCGCTGTTCGGCCTGTTCGACGAAGCCCAGCGGCAGCGCCTGTACGAGAACATCGCCGATGACATGGCGGGCGTTCCGGAGGTTATCCAGCGTCGTCAGCTCGCTCTGTTCTTCAACATCGATCCGGCCTACGGTGAAGGCGTCGCCAAGGCGCTGGGTCTGAAGCTGGACTAAGCTGAAACCGCTCCACCAGCCGCCCTCTTCGGAGGGCGGTTGCGTTTGTGGGGCATTGCGGACTTGACCCCGGTCATGGCCAGTCGCGACCATAGCGCCGTTTAATTCGCTGTCACGTCCCAGGGAGAAGGCTGATGCAAGGCCATGCCGAGGTTATCGATTATCTCAACACGCTGCTGACCGGTGAGCTGGCCGCTCGCGACCAGTACTTCATCCATTCGCGCATGTACGAGGACTGGGGCTTCACCAAGCTCTACGAGCGCCTCAACCACGAAATGGAAGAGGAAACCCAGCACGCCGACGCCCTGCTGCGTCGCATCCTGCTGCTCGAAGGCACTCCGCGCATGCGCCCGGACGACATCCACCCGGGCAAGACCGTGCCGGAGATGCTGGAAGCCGACCTCAAGCTGGAGCGTCACGTACGCGCCGCCCTGGCCAAGGGCATCGCCCTGTGCGAGAAGCACAAGGACTTCGTCACCCGCGACATCCTGCGCGTGCAGCTGACCGATACCGAGGAAGACCACGCCTACTGGCTGGAGCAGCAGCTCGGTCTGATCCAGAAGATGGGCCTGGAGAACTATCTGCAGTCGCAGATCTGATGTGCATCTTGCAGGAGCGCGCGAGGCGCGCTGATCGCGGGCATGGCCCGCTCCTGCAATAGCCCAAAGAAAAGCCCCTGCGCCGTTCGGCAGCAGGGGCTTTTTCATGCCGGTGCGGATCAGGCCCGATCGCGCTCCAGCAGTGGCTTGAGGAAGTGCCCGGTGTGCGACACCGCCAGCTCCGCGACCTGCTCCGGTGTGCCGGTGGCGATGATCTGGCCGCCCTTGGAGCCGCCCTCGGGACCGAGGTCGACCAGCCAGTCGGCGGTCTTGATCACATCCAGGTTGTGCTCGATCACCACCACGGTGTTGCCGTGGTCGCGCAAGCGGTGCAGCACGTCGAGCAGTTGCTGGATATCCGCGAAGTGCAGGCCGGTGGTCGGCTCATCAAGGATATACAGGGTCTTGCCGGTGTCGCGCTTGGACAGCTCGCGGGACAGCTTCACCCGCTGCGCCTCACCACCGGACAGCGTGGTCGCGCTCTGGCCCAGCTTGATGTACGACAGGCCTACGTCCATCAGTGTCTGCAGCTTGCGGGCGATGGCTGGCACGGCATCGAAGAACGCGCGGGCATCTTCGATGGTCATGTCCAGCACTTCGGTGATGCTCTTGCCCTTGTAGCGGACTTCCAGGGTCTCGCGGTTGTAGCGCTTGCCCTTGCAGACGTCGCAGGGGACGTAGATGTCCGGCAGGAAGTGCATTTCCACCTTGATTACGCCGTCGCCCTGGCAGGCCTCGCAGCGGCCGCCCTTGACGTTGAACGAGAAGCGCCCCGGACCGTAGCCGCGCGAGCGGGCTTCCGGCACGCCGGCGAACAGCTCGCGGATCGGCGTGAACAGCCCGGTGTAGGTCGCCGGGTTGGAGCGCGGAGTGCGGCCGATCGGGCTCTGATCGATGTCCACCACCTTGTCCAGGTGCTGCAGGCCGTCGAACGAGTCGTAGGGCGCGACTTCCAGCGTGGTGGCACCGTTGAGCGCGGTGGCGGTGATCGGGAACAGGGTGTTGTTGATCAGCGTCGACTTGCCCGAGCCGGAGACGCCGGTGATGCAGGTGAACAGGCCGACCGGGATTTCCAGGTTGACGTTCTGCAGGTTGTTGCCGCGCGCGCCCTTGAGCTTGAGCAACTGCTTCTTGTTGCGCGGGGTGCGCTCGGCGGGCACGACGATCTTGGTGCGACCGGACAGATAGGCACCGGTGACCGAGTCCGGATGGTCCATGACCTGTTGCGGCGTGCCCTCGGCGACGATCTGCCCGCCGTGCACGCCGGCGCCGGGGCCGATGTCGACGACGTAGTCGGCGAGACGGATGGCGTCCTCGTCGTGCTCGACCACGATCACCGTGTTGCCCAGGTTGCGCAGGTGGGTGAGGGTGCCCAGCAGGCGCTCGTTGTCGCGCTGGTGCAGGCCGATCGAGGGCTCGTCGAGGATGTACATGACGCCCACCAGGCCGGCGCCGATCTGGCTGGCCAGACGGATACGCTGGGCCTCGCCGCCAGACAGGGTGTCGGCGCTGCGGTCCAGGGTCAGGTAGTCGAGGCCGACGTTGACCAGGAACTGCAGGCGCTCGCGAATCTCCTTGAGAATCTTCGAGGCGATCTCGCCGCGGCGGCCGGTCAGGGTCAGGCTCTCGGCATATTCACAGGCAGTGCCCACCGGCATCGAGGTGATCGCCGGCAGGGTCTTGTCGCCCACCCACACGTGGCGCGCTTCGCGGCGCAGGCGGGTGCCGTGGCAGTCCGGGCAGGGCTGGGTGCTGAGGAACTTGGCCAGCTCCTCGCGCACGGTGGCCGACTCGGTCTCGCGGTAGCGGCGCTCCAGGTTCGGCAGGATGCCCTCGAACGGGTGCGCGCGCTTGACGATATCGCCGCGGTCGTTGAGGTAGCGGAACTCGACGTTCTCGCGGCCCGATCCGTTGAGGATGAACTTCTGGTGATCTGGGTCGAGGTCCTGGAAGGGTTCTTCCAGGCTGAAGCCGAAGTGCCCTGCCAGCGAGCCGAGCATCTGGAAGTAGTAGACGTTGCGCCGGTCCCAGCCGCGAATCGCGCCTTCGGCCAGGGTCAGCTCGCCGTTTACCACCCGGCGCGCATCGAAGAACTGCTTCACGCCCAGGCCATCGCAGGTCGGGCAGGCGCCGGCCGGGTTGTTGAAGGAGAACAGCTTGGGTTCCAGCTCGCTGATGGAGTGGCCGCAGATCGGGCAGGCGAAGCGGGCGGAGAAGATCATCTCTTCACCTTCTTCATCATCCATCGGGGCGACGAGAGCGATGCCGTCGGCCAGGTTGATCGCCGTCTCGAAGGATTCCGCCAGGCGCTGCTGCAGGTCGCCACGCACTTTGAAGCGGTCGACCACGATATCGATGGAGTGCTTGAGCTTCTTGTCCAGCTTGGGCACTTCATCCAGTTCGTAGAGCTTGCCGTCGACGCGGGCGCGGACGAAGCCCTGGGCGCGCATCTCCTCGAATACTGCGAGGTGCTCACCCTTGCGCTCGCGGATCACCGGGGCCAGCAGCATGAGCTTGCGGCCTTCGGGCAGCGCCAGCACCTGGTCGACCATCTGGCTGACGGTCTGCGCTTCCAGCGGGATGTCGTGGTCCGGGCAGCGCGGAATACCCACGCGCGCATAGAGCAGGCGCAGGTAGTCGTAGATCTCGGTGATGGTGCCCACGGTGGAGCGCGGGTTGTGGGAGGTGGATTTCTGCTCGATGGAGATCGCTGGCGACAGACCTTCGATGGTGTCGACGTCGGGCTTTTCCATCATCGAGAGGAACTGCCGGGCGTAGGCCGACAGGGATTCCACGTAGCGACGCTGGCCCTCGGCATAGAGTGTGTCGAAGGCCAGGGAAGACTTGCCGGAGCCGGACAGGCCGGTGATCACGATCAGCTTGTCGCGCGGCAGGGTCAGGTCGATGTTCTTCAGGTTGTGGGTACGTGCCCCACGGATGAGGATCTTGTCCACTACGGCCTCGCTTGGCGGGCGAAAACTATCGATTATACGGGGCGTTTCCGGCACGCGGCAAAGTAGCGCGTGTGTGCCCTTGGACCGTTGGGCTGATAGAATGCGCGGCTATTTTTCGGCGTTGGCGACAACCGGCCCTGCAAGGCCCGGATGGCGCGATGCCACGGGGGCAATCCAGCGCATTCCCGTTATTCGTCTTTCATGAGGGGCTTATGCACGATTCCCACACTGAGCGCATGAGTGGCACCGAAACCCGCGCGGCCGCCGGCCTGTCCCTGGTCTTCGCGTTCCGCATGCTCGGCATGTTCATGGTCCTGCCGGTGCTCGCCACCTACGGCCAGGACCTGGCCGGCGCCACCCCGGCACTAATCGGCCTGGCCATCGGCGCCTATGGCCTGACCCAGGCGATCCTGCAGATTCCGCTGGGCACCCTGTCTGACCGCATCGGCCGCCGACCGATCATCGTCGTCGGCCTGCTGGTGTTCGCCGCCGGTGCCGCGCTGGCGGCCAACGCCGATTCCATCTGGGGCATCATCGCCGGCCGCGTCCTGCAGGGCGCCGGGGCGATCTCCGCGGCGGTGATGGCGATGCTGTCCGACCTCACCCGCGAGCAGCACCGCACCAAGGCCATGGCCATGATCGGCATGAGCATCGGCGTGTCCTTCGCCGTGGCGATGGTCGCAGGCCCCGTGTTGACCCACTGGTTCGGTCTGCACGGCCTGTTCTGGTTCACCGCCGGCATGGCCCTGGTGGGCATGCTGATCATCCTGTTCTTCGTGCCGACGCCTGACCACCGCATGCAGCACCGCGAGTCCAGCGTGGCCAAGCAGTCGCTGCTGCCGACCCTGAAGAACGGCGAGCTGCTGCGCCTGGACGCCGGCATCCTGGTCCTCCACGCGATCCTGATGGCCAGTTTCGTCGCGTTGCCGCTGGCGCTGGTGGAGCGCGCCGGGCTGCCCAAGGAAGAGCACTGGTGGGTTTACCTGACCGCGCTGCTGGTGGGCTTCTTCGGCATGGTCCCGTTCATCATCTACGCCGAGAAGAAGCGTCAGATGAAACGCGTGCTGACCGGTGCCGTGGCGACCCTGATGCTCTGCGAACTGTTCTTCTGGGAGTTCGGCAACAGCCTCAAGGAACTGGTGTTCGGCATCATCGTCTACTTCACCGCGTTCAACCTGCTGGAGGCCTCGCTGCCTTCGCTGGTGAGCAAGGTTTCGCCTGCCGGCGGCAAGGGCACGGCGATGGGCGTTTACTCCACCAGCCAGTTCCTCGGTGCCGCCGTGGGCGGCATCCTGGGCGGCTGGATGTTCCAGCACGGCGGGCTCGACGGGGTGTTCATCGGCTGCGCGGTGCTGGCTGCCCTCTGGCTGGCGATTGCTGTTACCATGCGCGAACCGCCTTATGTAACAAGTATTCGCCTGCCTCTGTCCGATGAGGCGCTGCGCGATGCTTCGTTGGTTGAGCGTTTCAAGGCATTGCCCGGTGTGAGCGATGTGATGGTGGTCGTGGAAGAAGCGGCCGCTTATGTCAAAGTGGATTCCCAACAAGTTGATCGCACGTCCCTCGAGCGCCTCGCTGGTGCCGAGCAGGCGACGTGCTGAAGCCTTTAGGAGAGCGTCATGGCCCGTGGGGTTAACAAAGTCATTCTGGTCGGTAACGTCGGTGGCGATCCGGAAACCCGCTACATGCCCAACGGCAACGCGGTGACCAACGTCACCCTGGCCACCAGCGAGAGCTGGAAGGACAAGCAGACCGGCCAACAGCAGGAGCGTACCGAGTGGCACCGCGTGGTGTTCTTCGGTCGCCTGGCGGAAATCGTCGCCGAGTACGTGCGCAAGGGTTCGCAGATCTACGTCGAAGGCAGCCTGCGTACCCGCAAGTGGCAGGGTCAGGACGGTCAGGACAAGTACACCACCGAAATCGTGGTCGACATCAACGGCAACATGCAACTGCTGGGCGGTCGTCCAGGCGCCGGTGGTGACGACGCTCCGCGCGCTCCCCGCGAGCCGCAACAGCGTCCGCAGCAGGCTCAGCGTCCTGCGCCGCAGCAGCAGTCCCAGCCCGCGCCGCAACCGGCTCCGGACTACGACAGCTTCGACGACGACATTCCGTTCTAACTCGAACGGATCGTCACCAAGAGCGCAGCCTTCGAGCTGCGCTTTTGCGTTTCTGGGACGCTCGTTTTGGCGAATCCTTGCAAGGGTCTTTCTCGAAAGCAGCTATTTAATTAGCTAGCTAATTAAATGATTCTGGCATTGCCTTGATGTACGGCAAAACCGGAGAAGAAAGACATGAGCATTACAGTGACCGAGCGTGACGACGACCATAAATCCCGCGAGTTCCGCGCCCACGGCGGGCGTTGCTGGGATGTGTATCAGGAAGGCCAGCTGGTCGGCATCTTCCACTCCGAGGGTGAGGCGCAGGCCTACCGCATGTCCCTGGAACTGGAGGCGCGCTATCGCCACGCGGCGGAGTTCTAACCCCGGTTGAAGCAAAAGGCCCCGTCGAACCGGGGCCTTTTGCTGTCTGCCGCTCAGTGCGGCCGTTTGCGCAGGCGATGCGCCGGAATGCCCATCAGCAAGATCAGCGCGCCGATGGCCAGGGCCGCTGCGATCACGTCGAAGGCCAGGTACAGGTTGCCGGTGGCGGTCTTGATCGCGCCGACCATGATCTGGCTGATCACTCCCGCCAGGCCGCCGATGGCGCTGATCACTGCAATGCCGCCGGCTGCCCGGGCAGGGCTGAGCAGGGCCGGTGGAATGGTCCAGAACAGCGAGAGGGCGGACATCGCCGTTGCTGCGCCGAGGGTCATCAGGGCCACCGAGAGTAGCAGGTGACCCTGGGCGAAACCGAGCAGGAAGAAACTGATGGCGCTGACCAGCATGGTCGCGCCGACGTGCCAGCGTCGTTCCTGGCGCTTGTCCGAGCTGCGACCCAGCAGGTACATGCCGACGATACCCACTGCGTACGGCAGGCTGGCGAGCAGTCCGATTGACTTGAGGTCCTCGATACCGAAGCCGCGGATCAGTGTCGGCATCCAGTACGACACGGTGTTCGAACCGCTGTAGACGCAGAAGAACACCAGGCCGGCGATATACACCCGCGGGTCGCGCAGCACATCGAGGAAGCGGCCGTGTTCGCCGGATTTCGCCGGCTCGCTGGCCAGTGCCGCCTCCAGGCGATCCTTCTCCTCGTCGCTCAGCCAGTTCGCCCCGCGCGGTCGGTCGGCCAGCCAGTACCAGCCGAACACCCCCAGCAGTATCGCGGGGATGCCTTCGAGGACGAACAGCACCTGCCAGTCGCGCAGGCCCATCCAGCCGTGGAAGTGGGTCATGATCCAGCCGGCCAGCGGGCCGCTGGTGATGCCGGCGACCATGGCCGACATGATGAATACGGCGGTGATCCGGCCCCGCAGTTCGCTGGGGAACCAGTACGTGAGGTAGAGAATGACGCCAGGGAAGAACCCGGCTTCAGCGACGCCCAGGAAGAACCGCGCGACGATCAGTTGATTGGCAGTGGTGACGAAGGCGGTGGCCACCGTGACGATGCCCCACAGCACCATGATCCGTGTCAGCGTGGCGCGGGCTCCGGCACGCTGCATATACAGATTGCTGGGTACCTCGAAGAGGATGTAGCCCAGGTAGAAGATGCCGGCGCCGATCCCGTAGGCTGCCTCGCTCAGGGCGATGTCTTCGGCCATGCGCAGCTTGGCGAAGGAAATGTTGAGGCGGTCGATGGCATTGATCGCGTAGGCAAGCACCAGGAAGGGCAGCAGGCGCCAGATGACCTTGCGATAGAGCGCGCGGCTGGATGTCATCTGCTCGGCCAGAGGGGACGAGATCGTCTCGAGACTTTGACTCATGAGGGCTCCTGCTGGCTTGGCCAGGTTGTTCTTGTTGTGCGAGAGCGCGGACAGGAGGGCGAGCATAGAGCGGTGCTGTTCCAGCAGTGCCCACCCGAAGGGGGGATATGGCTGGCTGCAAATGTAAGAGGAAGTTGCAGAGGGCATGCGCCCTCTGCAACTGGGTGGCTTGCAATCAGAACTGGTAGTTCACCGTCGCAGTGACGTTGCGCTTCTCGCCGAAGTAGCAGAAGTCCAGGCTGTAGCAGGACGCCACGTAGTCCTTGTCCAGCAGGTTATTGGCGTTGAGGCTGACGTCCAGGCCCTTCAGGCCGACGCGGGACAGGTCGTAGCCGATGCGTGCATCCACCAGGGTGTAGTCCGGTACGCGCAGGGTGTTTTCCTTGTCCGCCCAGGTCTCGCCGACGTAGCGGGCGCCGCCGCCGAGGGTCAGGCCGTCCATCGGGCCGGCGTTGAAGCCGTAGTCGGCCCACAGCGAGGCCATGTGCTTGGGCGCCTGGTTCGGGGTGTGGCCCTGGTTGCCGTCCAGCGATTTCGTGTAGGTGATGTCGGTGTAGGTGTAGCTGCCGAGTACCTTGAGGTTGTCGGTGACCTGGGTGTGGGCCTCCAGCTCCAGGCCCTGGGAGCGCACTTCGCCCACGGAGGTGTAGAAGTTGTCCTGCGGCTCCTTCGACGCGACGTTTTCCTGGGTGATGTGGAAGATCGACGCGGTGTACAGGCTACGGCTGCCCTCGGGCTGGAATTTCAGGCCGGCTTCCCACTGCTTGCCCTCGGTCGGTTCCAGCGGCGTGCCGGACTGGTCGGAGTAAGCGTTGGGGTTGAACGACTCGGAGTAGCTGATGTACGGCGCGATGCCGTTGTCGAACAGGTACAGCGCGCCGATGCGTCCGGTGAATTTCTTCCAGTCGTCGTCGGCCTTGCTGCCGCTGCTGCGGTTCTTGTCCTCGACCGTCACCCAGTCCTCGCGCACGCCGAGGGAGAAGCGCCAGTTGTCGATGTCGATCAGGTCCTGCAGGTAGACGCCGGTCTGTTCCAGGCGACGGGTGTGGTTGTCGTCCGGGTAGTAGCTGATGGCGTCGTTGCCATAGTGCGGATCGAACGCGTCCAGCGGCTGCGCCGAGCCGGAGCGCCAATCCACGGTGGTGCGGCGGCGCTGGTAGTCCAGGCCCATCAGCAGGGTGTGTCTGGCCGCGCCGGTGTTGAACTCGGCCTGCGCCATGTTATCCACGATGTACGCCTGCAGGTGCTCGCGGGCGCCAGAGAAGTAGCGGTTCAGGGTGTTTTCGTCCGGCGCGGTCCAGCCGTAGGCATAGACCTGCGAGAGATCGACGTCGGAATCCAGGTAGCGGAAGTTCTGCCGCGCGGTCCACACGTCGTCGAAGCGGTGCTCCAGCTGGTAGCCGAACATGCGCTGGGTGCGGTCGAAGTCGTCCTTGCTCGGCTCGCCGTCGAAGAACTCGCGGGAGATCTTCTGGCCGTTGTGGTGGAACAGCGCGCCATCTGCCGGCACGCCGCCGTGGTAGCCGCCGTTCGGGTCGTGTTGCAGGTAGCCCTGCAGGGTCAATGTGGTGTCGTCGGTGAAGTCGATGGCCAGGGTCGGGGCGATGGCGTAGCGCTCTTCCTTGACGTGGTCGAACTGGGTGTCCGAACCCTTGCCCAGGCCGACCAGGCGGTAGGCGATGCGTTTCTCCTCGTCCAGCGGGCCGCTGAAGTCGAAGCCCATTTCCTTCTGGCCCATGTTGCCGACGGTGCCGGTGATCTGGTGGTAGTCCTCGTACAGCGGCTTCTTGCTGGTCAGCGCCACCAGGCCGCCGGGCAGGCTGCGGCCGTAGAGCACCGAGGACGGGCCCTTGAGCACGTCGATGCGTTCGAGGAAGTACGGGTCGATCTGCATCGAACTGAAGGTGCCGCTGTCGCCCATGGCCTTCAGGCCGTCGAGGTAGATGTTGTCCACGCTGTTGTCGGCGAAGCCGCGCATGACGATGTAGTCGTAGCGGTTCGAGGCGCCGACCTGGCCGGTGAAGATGCCGGGCGTGTAGCGGATCGCCTGTTGCACGGTTTTGGACGCGGTGTCGTCGATCTGCTCGCGGGTGATCACCGAGACGCTCTGGCTGGTTTCCAGCAGGGACTTGGAGGTCTTGGTGGCGATCTGGCTGTGGGTCGCCAGGTAGCCGTCTTCCTCGCCCAGCGCGTTGCCGAGGGCGAACACCTCGCTGGACGGCATGGCCAGCACGTCGCTTGGCGCGGCCGCCCGCAGTACGTAGTTGCCGTCGCCCTGGTCCAGGGCTTCCAGCGGAGTGTCCACCAGCAGGCGCGAGAGGCCCTGGTCCACCGAGTAGGTACCGTTCAGCCCGGCCGAGTTCAGGCCGCGGGTCTGCTCCGGGGTGGCCGACAGGGTGATGCCGGCCTCGCGGGCGAAGCTGTTCAGCACCTCGCCCAGCGGTCCGGCCGGGATCGCGTAGGCGCGGCTGCTGGTGATGGCGGCAACGTCTGCGGCGAAGGCGCTCAGCGGCAGGCTGGCTCCCAGGCTGGCGCACAGCAGCGCGCCGCGTACGGCATGGGCCAGCCGGTTGGCGCGGGGCAGGGCGGAGGAGGGCATCGGGAGGTGGATGGCTGGCATGCTGGGGCTTCCGTGGACAAGGGGAATGATCGGGTTATTCCTCCTTGCCGATCCGGGCGGCGAAACCCGACAAAAATAATTCTCGTTTGAGAAATAAAACTGTTTGGCGCTGAATTGCAGTAACGAGCCACGTCCGCGATCGCGCCCATAGGGTGCCCCTGCAGATGCAATTGACCGTCAGCCCCGCGCGCTCACCGTCACCCACCAGTCCGTGCGCTTCTCCACCCGCACCGGCAGGGTCTGCGGCAACAGGGCCAGCAGCTTGTCGGTGTCGTCCAGGCGGAATACGCCGGACAATCGCAGGTCAGCCACGCTGGCATCGCAATGCAGATGACCGTGACGGTAACGGCCGATCTCGGCGAGGAAGTCCGCCAGGCGCATGTCGCGGGTGACGATCAGGCCCTCGGCCCAGGCGGCGCTGTCCATGTTGCTGCGCTCGGCCAGCAGCGCGCTGTCGCCGTTGATCTCGTAGGACTGCCCGGCTTCGGCGATGGTGGTGGTCTGGCCGCGTACGCGCGGGGCGATGGCGACCGAACCTTCCTCGACACTCAGACGCGTGGAGCGCTCGTCCTGGCGCAGCACGAAGCGGGTGCCCAGAGCCTCGAACAGACCATCGCGATTGCGCACCCGCAATGGGCGCGCGGCGTCCTTCGCGGTGCTGACGAGAATCTCGCCGCGCTCCAGCACCAGCAGGCGCTGGCTCGGATCGAAGCGCACGTTCACCGCGCTGTCGGTGTTCAGTTGCAGCAGGCTGCCATCGGCCAGGGTGAAGCGCCGACGCTCGCCGGTGGCGGTGCTGTAGTCGGCCATCCAGCGTTGCCAGGGCACGACGTCGCGCGCCAGCCACAGCGCGGAGGCGCCGATGGCGAAGGTCGAGAGCAGCTTGAGCGCCTGGCGCCGCTGCAGGCGCTGGCTGGTGCTTTCCAGCGTCTCCAGCGCCACGCGGGCGCCGGGCACGGCCTGGTAGCCGGCGGCCAGTTCGCTGTTCAGCGCCTGCACCCGCAGCCAGGCGGTTTCGTGTTCGGGGTTGGCCTGGCGCCAGTGCTCGCAGGCGCTGAGCAACTCAGCATCGGCATTGCCGCTCAGGCGCAGGGTCCACTGGATGGCCTGCTTCACCACCCGCGGATCGGGCGTGGCGCTGGCGCCGCTCACTCGGCGTACCGCAGCTGGTAGCAGTGGAACAGCGCTTCGGCGATGTAGCGCTCCACCGAGCGTATCGAGACGCCCAGCTCTTCTGCGATTCGCGCATGGGGCATGCCTTCGCACTGGGCCAGCAGGAAAGCGCTGCGTACTTTCGGTTTGAGGCCGTCGAGCAGACGGGCGATGTTCTCCAGCAACTGGAGGATATTGTGCCGCTCTTCCGCTGATGGCATCTGCGCTTCCGGCAGGTGGGCGATGGAGTCGAGGTAGGCGCGCTCCAGCTCCTGGCGACGCCAGTGGTCGATCACCAGGCCGCGGGCGACGGTGCGCAGGAAGGCGCGCGGGGTATGCAGTTCGACGCGCTCGGGCCTGAGCAATACGCGCAGGAAGGTGTCCTGGGCCAGGTCGGCGGCATCGGCGGCGTTGCCCAGCCGGCCGCGAAGCCAGTTGTGCAGCCAGCCGTGATGGTCGCTGTAGAGCGACTGGACGTCGAAGGTCGAGGACATGGGGGCGCAAGGTTGCAAATGATAATTTATCGCATTTTCAACAAGGCGATGGCCATTTGCAAGATGTGTCTGAAAGACCCAGTGCCCCCGACTCTTTATCGGTGGACGGTCCGCCTGGTTGCGCCGTGCCTGGGTTTTCCCCTCACCCCAGCCCTCTCCCTGTGGGAGAGGGCAATTCCTGGCGCTAAATTCCAGGATGGAGCTTCGTAGGGTGGGTATCGCTTCACGCCATCCTACGTGGACGCCAACGGTCGCTATCGGCGTTAGAGCTGTCAGCGATACCAGCGTGGCGTATACACCCAGTCGCCACCGCCAGCGCGGGGGAAGCGCCGGGTCAGGGACGAGCCGATGATTACCAGGGTGCGCATATCCACCATCTCCGGCACCAGTTCGCCGAGGGTAACGACGCGCAGGGCTTCCGCCGGGCGGCCGATATCGCGGCCGAGCACCACCAGGGTTTCCGGCGTGCGGTGGCGGCGGACGATTTCCAGCGCGCGTCCCAGTTGCCAGGGGCGTGCCCTGGAGATCGGGTTGTAGAAGGCCATGGCCAGGTCGGCGGCGCCGGCATGGTGCAGGCGCTTTTCGATGGTGTCCCAGGGCTTGAGGTTGTCCGACAGGGAAATCAGACAGAAGTCATGCCCCAGCGGCGCACCGGCCTTGGCGGCAGCCGCCAGCGCAGCAGACACGCCCGGCAGTACCTCCAGCTCCACGCCATGCCAATGCGGGTCGCTGCTCTCGTGCAGGGCTTCCATCACCGCGGCGGCCATGGCGAACACGCCGGGGTCGCCGGAGGAAATCACCACCACGCGCCGGCCGCTGGCGGCCAGTTCGAAGGCATGACGGGCGCGCTGCATTTCCTCGCGGTTGTCGGTGCAGTGGCGCACCTGGTCGTCGCGCAACGGCTCGGCCATCTTCACGTAGGTCTCGTAGCCGAGCAGGTCCTGGGCTTCGTCCAGCGCGCGGCGCACGGCGGGGATCATGAAGTCGCTGGCGCCGGGGCCCAGACCGATCACGCTGAGTCGTCCGCGCGGCTGACCGATGCCTTGGGCTTCAGCTGGCGTGGCGGTGCGGTGCAGATGGAAGGAGTCGCCATGCAACACAGCCGGCGGCAACTCATCGTCGCTGTGGATGAACCGCAGTGGCACGCCCAGCTCACGGGCGGCCTCCGCCAGCGCCGGATCGGCCATGCGGCAGCGCGGCGCCACCAGCGCGGCCAGCGACGCCTCGGCCAGCCCGGCCTGCGCCAGGCCCTGGCGAATGCGCTCGGGCAGTTGCGAGTCCACCAGCGTGACGTGGGCGAGGACGAGGCGCGGATGGATGCGCAGCTCGTTCTGCGCGATGCCCACGACGCGCGCATCGATACGCAGGGTGTGCGCGGCGTCGTCGGCCAGCGGCAGGTCCAGTTCCTCCAGCCAGGGCGCGTAGCCCTCGATGCGCAGGGTGTCGCCCCCCAGCAGGTCGGAGACGAAGCGCTTGCCCTGTTCGATATCCGCCAGCGCATAGCCCGGTGGCGGGTCGAGCAGGCAGGCACCGAAACGCAGTTCGCCGCTGGTGGTGATGGCGGGCGTCACCTCCAGCGCAGCGGCCAGCTCGCGGGCCATGCGGTTCACCCCGCCGAGCCCGCCGAGCAGCGGCACCACCGCGCTGCCGTCTTCGGCGACTGCCAGAACCGGCGGCTCCGCGCCTTTCTCGACCAGCACTGCCGCGAGGGTGCGGATGACGATGCCTGCCGCGCACAGGGCGATGATCGGGGTATCGTCGCGGTAGAGCTGGCGCAGGGTTTCGCCGAAGTTTGCGTAGGATTCATCGGCGCCTTCGACACGGTCTTTCAGACCCAGCACACGCGCCTGTGGATAAACGCCCTGCAGGCGTCGCGCCGTAGCCAGCGCACCCTGGCCGAGAATGACGATGGCAGCGCGCATCAGCCGTTCCACCGCTGGCCGGGGATGACGATCATCGAGAAATACGGCGAGGCCATCGGGTCCACGTCGTCCAGCGCGACGATGCGCTGCTCGCGCATGGTTGCGCGCTCGACGTAGTGGGCGCCGCCGTCACGGCCCAGCTCGCGCAGCACGCGGCGAACCTTGTCGAAGTTGCGGCCGAGCTTCATCACCACCGCCGCATCGGCGTCGGCCAGGCGGCGCTTGAGTTCGTCTTCGGGCAGCACGCCGGAGAGCACCGACAGGCTCTGGTTGCGGTACACCAGCGGCACGCCGAGCACCGCCGCACTGCCGAGCATCGAGCAGACGCCGGGTACGACTTCGGTGTCGTACCGCTCTGAAAGTCGGTCATGCAGGTACATGTAGGAGCCGTAGAAGAACGGGTCGCCCTCGCAGATCACCGCCACGTCGCGGCCGGCATCCAGGTGCATCGCCACCTGCTCGGCAGCGGTGTCATAGAAGTCGCTGATCACGCCTTCGTAGGTCAGCGGTGGCTCCAGCTTCTCGGTAGTCACCGGGTAGACCAGCGGCAGGCGTTGCTGCTCATCGAGCAGGTGCTGCTCGATGATGGCGAAGGCGTTTCCGCCCTGGCCGGCGTGGTGCTTGGCCTTGGCCACGAAATAGCCGATCACCGGGGAGGCGCGCAGCAGGCGCAGGGCCTTGAGGGTCAGCAATTCCGGGTCGCCCGGGCCGACGCCCAGGCCGATGAGGCGGCCGGTCATCACTCCACCTCCGTGGCCAGGGCGTTCACTGCGGCGGCGGCCATCGCGCTGCCGCCACGGCGACCGCGGACGATCACGTAGGGCACGCCACGGCTGTCGGCGGCGAGGGCGTCCTTGGACTCCATGGCGCCGACGAAGCCCACCGGGAAACCGAGGATCAGCGCCGGTTTCGGCGCGCCGGCATCGAGCATTTCCAGCAGGTAGAAGAGCGCGGTCGGCGCGTTGCCGATCACCACCACGCTGCCTTCCAGGTGCTCGCGCCAGTGCTCCAGCGCCACCGCCGAGCGGGTGTTGCCCAGTTCGCGGGCGAGGTCGGGTACGTCTGCATTGTTGAGGGTGCAGATCACCTCGTTGTGGGCCGGCAGGCGCGCGCGGGTGATGCCCTCGGCGACCATCCGCGCATCGCAGAGGATCGGTGCGCCAGCGGCCAGCGCCGCACGGCCGATGGCCCCGGCGCCGGCGGAGAAGTGCAGGTCCTGCACGACGTCGACCATGCCGCAGGCGTGGATCACCCGCACGGCGAGTTTCTCGAGGTCGGCGGGAATGCCGGACAGGTCGGCTTCGGCGCGAATAGTGGCGAAGGACTGGCGGTAGATCGCCTGGCCGTCGCGAATGTAATCAAGCATCGGTGAGGGCTCCGGGTGCGGCCAGCAGGTCGCCGGCGGCATCGAGGGAAAGGTTGCGCGCCACTGGCTGGCCGAAGCCGGCCACGCCATCGGCGCGACGGAACAGGTCATAGCGGCCGTCGGCGACGGCCAGCAGGGTGTAAGGGGCGACGTGGGCGGCGGCGCAGGAGCGCGGGCAGCCGCACAGGTGTACACCGGCCGGCGGTGCGTGGCGCAGGCGCTCGGCCAGGCGCAGCGCATCGGCCTTAGTGTCGGCCAGCCCACGGGCGCAACCGCTGGAACCGCTGCATGCGACGAGGCGCGACAGCGGCTGCGCGGCGTCGATCACCAGGCCGAGGTTGGCCAGCGCGCCGAGCACGACGGCGGCATCGGTTTGTGCCACGCCAGGGAGGATCAGACTTTGCCAGGGCGTCAGACGCAGCTGTCCGACGCTGAAGCGCTCGGCAAGATCCGCGAGGCCGAACAGGGTGGTGCTGTCGAGGCGTCCGAGGACGAATCCCGCGCCGACCATGACCCGTTCCGGCTGACGCTGGGGCTGAATTCCGAGATGGCCGAAAGCCTGCGGCGCAGGACGTCGCCAGTTATCCACAGCCGCTCCGAGTTGCAGCGGGAAGGGCAGGCGTTGCTGCAGGCGCTCCAGCAGCACTTCATCGCGAAGCATCTCGCGCAGGTGGCGCATGCGCGTCTGGCCGTCGCCGGCAAGATCGAGGAACAGGTGCAGCAGAGTTTCCACCAGCAGCGGTACCTGTTCGGCGCTGACGGCGGCGAGAGCAGGGCGATCGGTCTCGCGCTGCGGTGGGCAGCCGGCCAGGCCGAAGGCGAACAGCGGCGCGGCACCGTCGGACATGGCCGAAAGCCAGAGATCGTTGGGGTGTTCCAGCATCGCCAGCGTTTCGCCGGCGTCCAGCTGGATGCCGAACTTGGGCGACAGGCCGTGGAAGCGCGGGGTGTGCTCCAGCAGGTCGAGCAGCTGGCGGGCCAGCGGGCTCGCGTCGAACGCGCTGCCAGTGTCCAGGCCGAGCGCCGGGCTGACCAGCAGGTTGCGCACGTCGTCCGAAGCCAGCTCACGCGGGCCGAGGCCGGCGGCCAGCAGTTCACGGCTCAGCGCATTTTCGGCGCCGGCATGTACGCCGCGAATTTGCAGGTTGGCGCGGTTGGTCGCTTCGAGCACGCCGTCTGCATGCCGTTCGGCCGCCAGGGCGATGGCGCGCGCGGCGTTGGCGTCGAGTTGCCCGCAAGGCAGCTTGAGGCGGCAGATGCCCCCATCGCGGGAGGCCACGATGCGCAGCAGGCCGGGGCAGGCATGCGGACGGACGGGCAGGGCTGAAGGGTCTTGCACGGTGGTCACCAGGGCTGGATCGCGGTGACCTGCGAATCCCCCAAAGGGGACTTCACGACACCGATACACCCCGCTCGATGTCTGCACGCGCGACTGGTTTCGTCGGCAGGTCTCCTGGCTGGCAGGTCCTCATCCAGCGCGGCCTTCCCGGTTGCCCAGTGGCCTGGCCGGCGGCACGGAACGTCGTTCTCGTGTCGCCGCATTGCGCGGACTCGCTGCTTACAGTTGCGGGGGCAGCCACGGCTTAACCGTGTTCCCTCTTCGGCTCTGAGAAACTTCACCGCAAAAGGCGAAGCGTCCTACGAGCACCGACGAAGCGGGTATTATGCCTGCTTTGTTCGGAGGCAGGAAAAGCCTGCCCGTCGGATCGATCGTCGCACCCCTGAGGACATTTCATGACGCCCTGGCTGACCATTGTCGGCATCGGCGAGGACGGCTATGCCGGCCTCGGCAAGGCCGCGCGCCGCGCCCTGCTCGCCGCCAGCGAAGTGATTGGCGCGCCACGCCAGCTGGAGTTACTGCCGCATTGCCTGGGCGCCCGTCGCCAGGCCTGGCCGAGCCCGTTCAGCCTGGAGCCGGTCTTGCGTCGACGCGGTGAGCCGACCTGCGTGCTGGCCAGCGGCGACCCGATGCTGTTCGGCGTCGGCGCAAGCCTTGCCCGTCAGATTCCGTCCGAGGAAATGCTCGTACTTTCCGCGCCGTCTTCCGCTTCGCTCGCTGCCGCGCGGATGGGCTGGGCGTTGCAGGACTGCACGCTGCTGTCGCTGGTGGCGCGCCCATTGGCGGCACTCAATGCGCAGATCCACGACGGCGCGAAGCTGCTGATCCTCAGCAACGATGGCAGCAGCCCGGCGGCCATCGCTGCGCTGCTGCGCGAACGGGGTTTCGGCGCGAGTCGCCTCAGCGTGCTGGAGCACCTGGGCGGCGAGGTGGAGCGACGCATCGACGGACTCGCCAGCGACTGGTCGCCGAGCGAGACCGCCGCGCTGAATCTCGTTGCGGTGCAATGCGTGGCGGGTGCTGACGCTGTTCGCCTGCCGCTGACCACCGGCCTGCCGGACGAGGTCTACCGCCATGACGGCCAACTGACCAAGCGCGATGTTCGCGCCGTAACCCTGGCGCGGCTGGCGCCGAAGCCCGGTGAGCTGCTGTGGGATGTCGGCGCCGGTTGCGGTTCCATCGGCATCGAATGGATGCGCGCACATCCGAGCTGCCGCACGCTGGCCATCGAAGCCAACGACGGGCGCCAGGAGCACATTCGCTTCAACCGTGACGCCCTTGGCGTGCCGGCGCTGCAACTGGTCTGCGGTGCCGCGCCGGAAGCCTTGCAGGGTCTGGAGCGCCCCGATGCGATCTTCATCGGCGGCGGTGTGACCCTGCCTGGTGTGTTCGAGCAATGCTGGGAGCAACTCAAGCCCGGCGGCCGGCTGGTCGCCAACGCGGTCACCCTGCAGAGCGAATCCATGCTGCTCAGCTGGCGCGCCCGCATCGGCGGCGAACTGACCCGCCTGTCGGTGTCCCAGGCCCAGCCGCTGGGCGGCTTCGATACCTGGCGCGCGGCGTTGCCGATCACCCTGCTGGAAGTGCGCAAGCCCCTGGCCGATTGACGATGCGCGAAGAGACTCCGGAAGAACCCCGCCCGCTGCGCAGCGGTTACACCACCGGCAGCTGCGCCACCGCCACCAGCCTGGCCGCCGCGCGTCTGCTGCTCACCGGTGAAACGCTGGACGCTGCGCAGATCGTCCTGCCCAAGGAGCGCAGTGCGACCTTGCGCCTGGAGTTCTGCCGGCTCACCGCCGAGGGTGCCGAAGCCGGCACGCTGAAGGATGCCGGCGACGACCCGGACGTGACCCACGGTGCGCTGGTCTTCGCCCGCGTCGCCCTGAGCGCTGAACCCGGTGTGCGCTTCCACGCGGGAGAGGGCGTTGGCATCGTCACCAAACCGGGGCTGGTGCTGGCGGTGGGCGAGCCGGCGATCAACCCGGTGCCGCGGCAGATGATGCAGGGCAACCTCGCTGCACTGGCGGCCGGGTGCGGCTACGCCGGCGGCTTTGAGGTCACGATCCACGTCGAGGGGGGCGCCGAGCTGGCGCTCAAGACCATGAACCCGCGCCTGGGCATCCTCGGCGGCCTGTCGATCCTCGGCACCACCGGCATTGTCCGACCGTTCTCCTGTTCGGCCTACATCGCATCGATCCAGCAGGGCATCGACGTCGCCCGCGCCAACGGCTTCCGTCATCTCGCCGCCTGCACCGGCAACGCCAGCGAGGACGCCATGCGCCGTCGCTACGGCTTCGACGACACCGCGCTGATCGAGATGGGCGACTTCGCCGGCGCGGCGCTCAAGCACCTGCGCAAGGTGCCAGTGGAGCGTTTCAGCATCTGCGGCGGCTTCGGCAAGATCAGCAAGCTGGCCGCCGGCCATATGGACCTGCACAGCCGCCACTCCAGCATCGACCTGCCGCAGCTGGCGGAGTGGGCGGCCGAAATTGGCGCGTCGGAGGAGCTGCAACAGCGCATGCGCGAAGCCAACACCAGCCAGCAAGCGCTGGCATTGTGTCGCGCCGAAGGCGTTGCCCTCGGTGATGCCGTCTGCGCCCGCGCGCTGACCTTTGCCCGGCGCATCGTACCCGCTGAAGTGACGCTGGAAGTCTTCGCCATCGACCGCCAGGGCAATCTGGTGGGCGAAGCGCTGGAGGTGCGATGAAACGGGTGCTCCTGCTGGGCGGCATCGGCGAGGCGCTGACCATTGCGCGTCGACTCGGGCCGCCACACCTGTACAGCCTGGCCGGTCTGGGCAAGGTGCCGGACGACCTCGCCTGCGAGGTGCGCGTCGGTGGATACGGCGGCGCCGAAGGCCTTGCGGACTACATCCGCGACCGCGGTTTCGACCTGCTGCTCGATGCCACCCATCCCTATGCCGCGCAGATCAGCGCCAACGCCGCCCGCGCCGCACAACTCGCCGGCGTGCCCTGTTGGGCGCTGCGTCGTCCCGGTTGGCAGGCCGGTATCGATGACGACTGGCGCGAGGTGGCAGGGTGGCCGGCACTGATCTCGGCACTGAATGATTTTCGCCGCCCGCTGTTCACGATGGGCCGCGAGCCGTTGGAGCACCTCGAGGACATTCCCCAGCATCAACACTGGACGGTGCGCTGCCTGCAGAGCCTGCCCGGCAACGAGCGCGCCGAAGTGCTCGGCGCGCGCGGGCCGTTCACTCTCGATGGTGAGCGTAAGCTGTTCGCCCGCCTGGGCACCGACGTGCTGGTGAGCAAGAACAGCGGCAGCCAGGCCACCGAGCCGAAGCTGCAGGTTGCACGCGAGTGTGGCGTGCCGGTGCTGATCCTGGCGCGGCCGGCGTTGCCAGCGGTGGACCGCGAGTTCGACAGTGTCGAGTCTCTCTGGCAGGCGCTTGGGCCCCTCGCCGCGGATTGACGGAACGTCCCGCTTAGCAAGTGTTCACAGCTTCGTAGCGTTTCGCGGGCAAGCTCGGCATCGCGTCAAGATCGCGCTTCTCCGCCGCCCCACCAGCCTCTATGCTGGGCCCCGGTTTTCACAGGGAGTGACACCATGCTGCGAATCCTCGGCCGCGCTTCATCGATCAACGTGCGCAAGGTGCTCTGGACTTGCGCCGAGCTGAACCTGCCCTACGAACGGGAAGACTGGGGCACGGGCTTCCGCTCCACCGCCTCGGCGGAATTCATTGCACTCAACCCCAACGCCATGGTGCCGGTCCTGGTCGACGGCGACTTCGTGCTCTGGGAATCCAACGCCATCTGTGGCTACCTCGCCACCCAGTATCCCCAGGGCGAATTGCTGCCGACGTCACCGCGCGAACGGGCGCTGGTGGAGCAGTGGATGGGCTGGCAGGCCACCGAGTTGAACAACGCCTGGCGCTACGCGTTCATGGCCAGGGTGCGTAACAGCCCGAGCCACACCGACGAGTCCGCGATTGCCCTGAGCGAGGCACAGTGGAACCACTGCATGGCCCTGCTGGATCGGCAACTGGAACGCACCGGCGCGTTCGCTACTGGTGCCTGCTTCAGCCTTGCGGATGTTGTGCTCGGCCTGTCGGTGAACCGCTGGTACCTGACGCCCATGCAGCGCCCGGAACTACCGGCGGTTGCGGCGTACTACGAGCGCCTGAGCGAGCGGCCCGGGTTCCTGTTGCATGGGCGTAATGGGGAACCGTGATTCGGAATGTCTCCACGCGATGAATGCGCCTCACCCCAGTCCTTTCCCGAGGAGAGAGGGGGCCGTTCGGGGTGAGATGCTGTATCGGTGCTAGCCGGCTAACTCCGGCCCCTTGGACTGCACGGAACAGTCCCTTCTCCCGCTTGCGGGAGAAGGTTAGTGTGCGGGGCTTTTAACGACCGTTCGCCGAAAGGTCGCCGATCGGCCGATAGTCGGCGCCAAGCTCTTCCGCCAGCTTCCTGGCCCTGCCCAGCCGCACGGCTCCGCCTTCGATATCCACCAGCACCGTCGGGCAGTTCAGTGGCTGCAGCGCCGGCCAGTGGCCCAGGCGGCCGTCGGTCAGTACCAGCAGACGCTGACTCTCGCCCGGCTTCTGTCGCTGGCGCTGGTCCAGCCACTCGCGCGCCTGCTGCAGCGCCTCGATCAACGGGGTGCCACCGCCGGCACCGAGTTGCTCCAGCCATTCCTGCAACTGACTCGAAACCTTCTGGCCCTGCCACAACCAGCGCGGTTGTGCGCCCGTGGCATGCAACACGGCGAGGCGTGCGCGTTGCCGGTAGGCCCGTTCGAAGGTGTCGGCGAGCAGGCCCTTGGCCTGGGCGAGGGCGCCGTGACGGCGGGTGCTGGCGGAGGCGTCGACTATCACCAGCCAGAGTTCGCCGGGCTGGCGGCTGCGGGCGCGCAGCACCAGGTCGGCGCGGCGTTGCGGGCGGCCGTTGCGCAGGGTGGCGGGCCAGTCGATACGGCCGTGCGCGCCCGTTTGGCGGGCGCCGCTGCGGCCGCCGGCGAGCTGGCCGGGTCGGGGGGTGGCATCCGCGCCTGGGGCCTGGCGCGGGCGGATGCTCAGGGCTTTTTTGGCCAGCCCGTCAGTTGCCGGCGTTCGCCCATGGCGACGCTCTGCGCGGGCAGTTCGCCCCATTGGCCTTCGCCGTGGGAGGCGTTGGAGGGTGCCTGGGGTTGGCTCGATGGTGACTGCGGTGGAGTGCTTGATTGCGGCGGCGCGTGGCGGCGGCGATGGGCGAGGGCGAAGTGCTCGACCGCATCGATGTCCTGCGCCTCGATGGCGCTTGCCCCCCGCCAGGCGGCATGTGCGCGGGCGGCGCGCAGCCAGACGAGGTCGGCGCGCAGGCCGTCGACGCCGGCGGCATGGCAGCGCTCGGCGATGGTCTCCAGCGCGGCATCGTCCAGGGGGATCGCAGTCAGTTGCTGGCGCGCCTCGCTGCAGCGTTGTTGCAGGGCCCGCTGTGCCTCCAGCCATTGTGCGAGGAATGCCTGCGGATCGGCATCGAAAGCCAGGCGGCGGCGGACGATCTCGGCGCGCTCGGTCGGTGCGGGCGCCCCTTCCAGTTGCACCTTGAGGCCGAAACGGTCCAGCAGCTGCGGCCGTAGCTCGCCTTCCTCGGGGTTCATCGTGCCGATCAGTACGAAGCGCGCGGGGTGGCTGTGGGACAGGCCGTCGCGCTCGATCAGGTTGACCCCACTGGCGGCCACGTCGAGCAGCAGGTCGACGAGGTGGTCGGGCAGCAGGTTCACTTCATCCACGTAGAGCACGCCGCCGTGAGCGTGGGCCAGCACGCCGGGGGAGAACTGCGCGCGGCCTTGGCCCAGCGCCGCGTCCAGGTCGAGGGTGCCGACGATGCGTTCCTCGCTGGCGCCCAGCGGCAGGGTGACGAAGCGCCCGCCGTCCAGCAGGTCGGCGACGCCGCGCGCCAGGGTGGACTTGGCCATGCCGCGTGGCCCTTCGATCAGCACGCCGCCGATGGCCGGATCGATGGCCGTCAGGCACAGGGCCAGCTTCAGCTCATCGGCGCCGACGACGGCTGCCAGTGGGAAATGGGGAAGGGCGCTCATGGGGATTTCCTGCGGATTTCGTCCGTGCATGGTAGCGAACCGGGTGTAGGAGGTGCGACCAATGTCCATCAGATCGATAGATTCAAGTCATTGATCGGCGCTGCGCGATGCAGTACCTTGGCTCCACTTCCACGGAGAACATCATGCCGTCCAGCCTGTCCATCCAGTCCCTCGCCCGCCTCGGTGCCATTGGCTCCGCGGTCGTTCGCGCGCAGGTCTTGGCTGCTGCTGCCGGCTATTTCTTCTATGGGTATTGGTTTAGCCAAAGGCGCGCCTGATACCCCACAGGCGCCCTAGCAAGCAGGGTCGCCAACCAGACAGATTCACGAAACCCCGGTCGGCAACCCGACCGGGGTTTTTTGTTTTCAAGGCCCACAAGGCCAACGCATAGCACCGAGCCAAAACGCTCAGACAGAGGATCCAGACATGACCGCCTACACCACCGATTACCGCTATTACCGCAACTCCGACTGGCGATTTAGCAGCGCGCTGCGCGCCACCCAACGAGCCTTGCCACGAACACTTAGATAGAGCGCCGAGCGCGGAGAAACCACCGCGCCGGCCAAGGATGCCAGTCAGATGAACGCTTCCACCTCCGCCCTGATCCGCCCCGAACACGCAGCCTCCGCCGAAGTCCTCGACCTCCCGCTGCCCTCCGCCCGCCGCCGCGAACAGCCGCTGCCGAGCCCTGCCGAACTGCGCCAGCGCCTGCCGCTGTCCGCCGCCATGGCCCATCGCGTCCGCGAAGGTCGCGAGGCGATCCGCGCCGTCCTCGATGGCCGCGATCCGCGCCTGCTGGTCGTGATCGGCCCCTGCTCGCTGCACGACCCCGTTTCCGCCCTCGAATACGCCGACCGCCTCGCCGAACTGGCGCCGCAGGTGAGCGACCAGCTGTTGCTGGTGATGCGTGCCTACGTTGAAAAACCGCGCACCACCATCGGCTGGAAAGGCCTGGTCTACGACCCGCAGCTCGACGGCAGCGGCGACATGGCCGGCGGCCTGGAGCTGTCGCGCCGGCTGATGCTGGGCATGCTCGAGCGCGGCCTGCCGATCGCCACCGAACTGCTGCAACCGCTGGTGGCCGGCTACTTCGACGACCTGCTGGGCTGGGCCGCCATCGGCGCGCGCACCAGCGAATCCCAGGTACATCGCGAGATGGTCAGTGGCCTCGATCTGCCGGTGGGCTTCAAGAACGGCACAGACGGCAGCATCGGTATCGCCACCGACGCCATGCGCTCGGCGGCGCACCCGCACCAGCACTTCGGCATCGATGCGCTGGGGCGCCCGTCGCTGGTGCAGACCCAGGGCAACCCGGACACCCAGCTGGTGCTGCGCGGCGGTCATGCCGGCCCGAACTTCGACGCGGCCAGCGTGCAGCAGATTCGCCAGGGGCTGGAGAAGCTCGGTCTCGATCCGAGCATCATGGTGGACTGCAGCCACGCCAACAGCGGCAAGAACCCGCTGCGCCAGCCGGCGGTGCTGGATAGCGTGCTCGACCAGCGCGTGGCCGGCGATGCCTCGCTGCGTGGCGTGATGCTGGAGAGTCATCTGTTCGACGGCTGCCAGCCGTTGTCCGGAGAGCTGCGCTACGGTGTCTCGATAACCGATGGCTGCCTGGGCTGGAGCGGCACCGAGGCGCTGTTGCTGAATGCGGCGGAGCGGCTGCGCCGGGGTTGATGTCGAGCGTCTGCAGCTTTACGTAGGAGCGAGCTTGCTCGCGAACATTGCCCCATGGCGGAGGCGGGTTCGCGAGCAAGCTTGCTCCTACAGTTTGTGCTGTGCGCGGAGCCTGGGATAGATGGGTATCGCTTCGCTCCACGCCATCCTACGAGAGCGTGTAATCCCTCAATGCTCCTCGCTGTCCACCAGCAGATTCTCCAGCGTCTCGCGATACTCCCCCGGCTCTTCCCACAACCCGCGCTGCTGCGCTTCCACCAGGCGTTCGGCGATGTCGCGCAGGGCTTCGGGATTGTGCTGGCGGATGAACTCGCGGGTGTCGTCGTTCAGCAGGTAGGCGTCGGCCAGCAGGCGGTACTGATGGTCGTCCACCAGTTCACTGGTGGCGTCGAAGGCGAACAGGTAGTCCACCGTCGCGGCCAGTTCGAAGGCGCCCTTGTAGCCGTGGCGCTTCATGCCGGCGATCCATTTCGGGTTCACCGCGCGGGCGCGCACCACACGGCCGAGTTCTTCCTTCAGGGTGCGGATGCGCGGGTTGTCCGGCTGGCTGTGGTCGCCGTGGTAGCTGGCCAGCGACTGGCCCTGGATGACCTCGGCGGCGGCGAGCATGCCACCCTGGAACTGGTAGTAGTCGTTGGAATCGAGGATGTCGTGCTCGCGGTTGTCCTGGTTGTGCAGCACCGCCTGCAGGCCGGACAGGCGCTGGGCGAAACGCTCGCGCGCTGGCGTGCCGTCGTCGCTGGCGCCGTAGGCGTAGCCGCCCCAGTTCAGGTAGGCCTCGGCGAGGTCGGCGCGGCTGTCCCACTGGCGTGATTCGATCACGCCCTGCACGCCGGCGCCGTAAGCGCCGGGCTGCGCGCCGAAGATGCGCCAGCCGGCCTGGCGGCGGGCTTCGTCCAGCGCCAATCCCTCGGACTGCAAACGTGATTGGTCGGCGCGCACGCGGGCGGCCAGCGGGTTCAGGTCGTCCGGCTCATCCAGCGCGGCGACGGCCTGCACGGCGGCGTCGAACAGGCGGATCAGGTTGGCGAAGGCGTCGCGAAAGAAGCCCGAGACCCGCAGCGTCACGTCGACCCGTGGGCGGTCGAGCAGGCTGATCGGCAGGATCTCGAAGTCTTCCACTCGCTGGCTGCCGGCCTGCCACACCGGGCGCACGCCGAGCAGTGCCAGCGCTTGGGCGATGTCGTCGCCGCCGGTGCGCATGGTCGCCGTGCCCCACACCGACAGGCCGAGCTGGCGCAGGTGGTCGCCGTGGTCCTGCATGTGGCGTTCGAGCAGCCGACTGGCCGACTGGAAGCCGAGGCGGAAGGCGGTGGGCGTGGGCAGGTTGCGCACGTCCACGGTGAAGAAGTTGCGCCCGGTGGGCAGTACGTCGACCCGCCCGCGGCTGGGCGCGCCGCTGGGGCCGGGCGGGACGAAGCGGCCGTCGAGGCCGGCGAGCAGATGGCCGATTTCGCTGGCGCCGCAGGCGTCCAGGGGCGGTGCGATCTGCTGGTGAAGTTGCGTGAGGACTGCCGCGCTGGCGCTGCCGGGCGCACTGACGAGGCCGTCGATCAGGCGCAGGGCGAACAGCTCCAGGCGCTCGCGGGTGTCGCCGTTGCTGCGCCATGGCTCGTCGCTTACCGCGAGCAGCACGTCGGGGCGCGGGCCTTCCCACGCCTCGGCGAAAGCCTCATTCAACGGGTCGCGTCCCAGCCGCAGATCCTCGCTCAGTGCGCGCAGCAGGCTGGCGTTGCCGCCGCGCCCATCGCCACGCGGGATGCGCACCAGCGACAGCAACGTATCGCGGCGCAAGTCGCCGGCTGGCGATTCGCCGAACACATGCAGGCCATCGCGAATCTGCGATTCCTTGAGATCGCACAGGTAGGCGTCCAGCTGGGGCAGCCAGCTGTCCGCATCGTCCCTCAGCTGCAGGCCCAACTCGCAGTCCAGAGAGGTTTCGCGCACCAGTGTGAGGATGTCGCCGCGCAGTTCGGTGGCGCGGCGCGGGTCCAGCAGGGAGGCGTCGTAGTACTCGTCCGCCAGGCGTTCGAGGTCGCGCAGCGGGCCATAGTTTTCCGCGCGGGTCAGCGGCGGCATCAGGTGGTCGATGATCACCGCCTGGGCGCGGCGCTTGGCCTGCGCGCCTTCGCCAGGGTCGTTGACGATGAACGGGTAGAGGTTGGGCAGTGGGCCGAGGATCGCATCCGGCCAGCATTCCTCGGAAAGCCCGACACCCTTGCCCGGTAGCCATTCGAGGTTGCCGTGCTTGCCGACGTGGACCACCGCGTCGGCACCGAACACCTCGCGCAGCCAGAAGTAGAAGGCGAGGTAGCCGTGGGGTGGCACCAGCGACGGATCGTGGTAGATCGCCGCCGCGTCGAGCTGGTAGCCGCGCGCCGGCTGGATGCCGACGAAGCCGAGTCCGAAGCGCAGGCCGGCGACCATCATCCGCCCGCTGCGGAACATCGGGTCCTGCTGAGGTTCGCCCCAGCGTTCGCGTACCGCCAGCTGGTTGGCTTCGGGCAGGCGCGCGAAGCAGGCGAGGTAGTCGTCCAGCGCCAGGCTCTGTGCGCAGGGTCGCAGGTCGAGGCTGTCGAGGTCGTTGCTCACCCCGCCGAGCAATTGTTGGATCAGCGCCGTGCCGGAATCGGGCAGGCCGGCGACCGGGTAACCCTGAGCTTCCAGCGCGCGCAGGATGTTCAGCGCGGCGGCCGGCGTGTCGAGGCCGACACCGTTGCCGATGCGTCCGTCACGGGTTGGATAATTCGCCAGGATCAGCGCCACGCGCTTGTCGGCGTTGGCCTTGCGCGAAAGCAGCATCCAACGCCGCGCCAACTCGGCAACAAAGTCCATGCCTGGCAGGTGCGGCAGGTAGCAGACCACGTCGCTCTGGCTGCGCTCGCTGCGCCACGCCAGACCCTTGAAGCTGATCGGCCGGGTGATGATGCGGCCGTCCAGTTCCGGCAGCGCGATGTGCATGGCCAGGTCGCGTGGGCCGAGGCCCTGCGGGTTGGCGCGCCAGAGGTCGTGATTGTCCAGCGAGCAGATGGCTTGCAGCACCGGCACGTCGCGCCTGAACGGTCGGTCCTGCGGCGCGTCCGGGTTCGTCTGGGCGAAGCCGGTGGTGTTGATGATCAGCTCGGCGTCCGCGCTGTCGAGCAGGGTTTCCACCGCGTCCAGGCAGGCCGTTTCCTTAAGGCTGGCGACGGCGATGGGCAGCGGGTTGATGCCCTGGGCCTGCAGGCGTTCGCAGAAGGTGTCGATGAAACCGGTGTTCGCCGCCTGCAGGTGGGTGCGATAGAACAGCAGCGCGGCGACCGGGCACTCGGGGTTCCAGTCGGCCTGCCAGCGGGCGAGGTCGCTGCTGCCAGTCTGCGGGTGATAAACCGCCACACGCGGCAAGATCTGCGGCTCGCTCCAGGCGTAGTCGCGTTGCAGGTGACGGCTGGCCAGGCAGGCGAAGAACTGCCGGGCGTTGTCCATGCCGCCCTGGCGCAGGTACTGCCAGAGGCGCTCGGCGTCCGCCGGCGCGACGCTGCACAGGGCGCTGAGTTCGGGGTCGGGCTTGTCGTCGCCCGGCACCGCGATCAACGTGGCGCCGCGCTCGGCCAGCGCCGCCAGTTGCTCCATGCCATAGCGCCAGTAGCCGACGCCGCCGTGCACCGAGATCAGGACGACCTTGGCGTGCTGCAGCACCTCGTCGACGTAGAGGTCCACCGAGGCATGGTTCTGCAGCTGCATGGGGTTGGCCAGGCGCAGGCTCGGGTAGTCCTCCGGCAGCTCGCGCGCCGCCTCGGCGAGCAGCGCCAGGTGCGAATCGCCGCTGCAGAGGATCACCAGCTCGGCGGGCGTCTGGGCCAGGTGGGCGATGCCGTCGTCGGGGACGAAGCCGCCGGGTTGGGTGCGCAGCAGGTGCATGGGCTTGCTCGGTGTGAGTGCTCTTTTAGGAGCGGGGGCGCCTAGCTCTTGCTCGCGAACCAAACCCCGCTGCGAGGCCGTTCGCGAGCAAGCTCGCTCCTACGAAAAGCAGTGTTACGCCAGGGCGGTACGCAGCTCGTTGGCGATGGTGGCCTGGTCCAGTTCCTGGCCGATCACCACCAGGCGGGTGCCGCGGGTTTCGTCGCTGCGCCAGGCGCGGTCGAAGTGCTTGTCGAAGCGCTTGCCGACGCCCTGTACCAGCAGGCGCATGGGCTTGCCGGGGATGGCGACGAAGCCCTTGATGCGCAGCACGGCGTGGCGCTCGACCAGCGCGTTCAGTGCGTCCAGCAGGGCGCGTTCTTCCACTTCCGGCAGGTCGACATGGAAGGAGTCGAACTCGTCGTGGTCGTGGTCTTCATGACCTTCGTGGTCGTGATGGGTCGGGCGGCTGTCGATGTGCAGCTCGGCTTCGGCGTTCAGCCCCAGCAGCACCGAGAGCGGCAGCTGGCCGGAGTTGGCTTCGACGATCTTCACCGCCGGCGGCAGCTCTTCGGCGACCTCGGCACGCACGCGGGCCAGCGCTTCGGCGTCCAGCAGGTCGGCCTTGTTCAGCACCACCAGGTCGGCGCTGGCCAACTGGTCTTCGAACAGTTCGTGCAGCGGCGATTCGTGGTCCAGGTTCGGGTCCTGCTTGCGCTGCTCGTCCACCTGCTCGGGGTGGGCGGCGAAGGTGCCGGCGGCCACGGCCGGGCTGTCAACCACGGTGATCACCGCGTCCACGGTGCAGGCGTTGCGGATTTCCGGCCACTGGAAGGCCTGTACCAGCGGCTTGGGCAGGGCCAGGCCGGAGGTCTCGATGAGGATCTGGTCGAGGTCGCCACGGCGCGCTACCAGTTCGCGCATTACTGGGAAGAATTCTTCCTGCACGGTGCAGCACAGGCAGCCGTTGGCCAGCTCGAAGACGCGGCCGACCGCTTCTTCTTCGCTGCAACCAATGGAGCACTGCTTGAGGATTTCGCCGTCGATGCCCAGCTCGCCGAATTCGTTGACGATCACCGCGATGCGGCGGCCTTCGGCGTTGTCCAGCATATGGCGGAGCAGGGTGGTCTTACCGGCGCCGAGGAAGCCGGTAACGATGGTGACGGGGAGTTTGGCCAGGGTTTTCATGCGCGCCTCGCAAGCGAAATTGGAGGGCGGATGAAGGGCGCGCGCGCGGGTTCGCCGCGCAACGAAGGTCGCCACCGGATCACCCCGCCCGGTTGTCTTGATGCTGCTCGAGGCAGGTCTCCTGGCTCACAGCCCTTTCGTGTTCTTTCGCCTTCCCGCCTTGGTCGGCAGTGGCGTGTGAAAGAACAGGCTGTTCACAGTTGCGGGGGCAGCCGTGGCGCATCCGAAGATTTCCACGTTCCCTCTTAGCTCCGGCCAGTGCCGGAGAACCTCGAAGGGAGGAAGGCTACGCAGCGCGGCCGGGGCGGTCAATCGCCGGGGATCGGTTGACGCCTGCCGGCGGCCGTGGTCTGCTTGCGCGGTTTCAGGTGTCTCGCGCCACGCGCGAGGTGAAACGGGAAGCCGGTGCGTCCGCAAGGACCAGTCCGGCGCTGCCCCCGCAACGGTAAGCGCATCGAGGGTCGTCAGTAGCCACTGTGCCAAGGCATGGGAAGGCTGACCCATCCAGCGAAGAGTTTTCGCTGGCGTCGCAAGCCCGGAGACCGGCCTGGAATTCTTCGTTTTTGGCAAACCCGCGGTGGGCGGGCGCAGGCCGTGGCGCGACCGTTCGGGCGCGTTCGAATGCGTTCAACCTCTGCGTTCTCTTTCTTTGATCTTCAGAGGGAACGTTCATGTCCAGCAGCATCCTGACGCACGCGTCGAGCACTTCCATCCCCCTTTCCAAGCGTATCAGCCTGGCCGTCGGCGCCAGCCTGCTCGGTGCGCTGCTGGTGTATTTCGCCGGTTTCTCGCACATCGACGCGGTGCACAACGCCGCCCATGACACCCGCCATAGCGCCGGTTTCCCCTGCCATTGATGTGCGCCGCCTGCGCGTAAGCGCAGCGGATTCGAGGTACTCGCGATCGCTGGTTCGCCGCGTTCGTAGCCTCGTCTTGTCCGGAGAACTGCAATGATCAAACGTATCGCCCAGACCGCCGGTTTCGCCGGTCTGATCGCGGCGCTGGTGCTGACCCTGGTCCAGCTGCTGTGGGTATCCCCGCTGATCCTCAAGGCGGAAACCTATGAGAAATCCGAACCGGCCGCCGTGCTGGTCGAGGAGCACGCCCACGAGCACGCCGACGGCGCTGCTGCGGGTCATCACCATGATGCGGAAGCCTGGGAGCCGGAAGACGGCTGGCAGCGCATTATTTCCACCACCGGCGGCAACCTGGTGGTCGCGGTGGGCTTCGCCCTGATGCTGGCCGGCCTGTTCACCCTGCGCGAACCGGGCAGGGTCTCCGAGGGCCTGTTCTGGGGGCTGGCCGGTTTCGCCGTGTTCACCCTGGCGCCGTCCCTCGGCCTGCCGCCGGAGGTCCCTGGCACGGCCGCCGCCGACCTGAGCCTGCGGCAGACCTGGTGGATCGGCACCGCTGCCGCCACCGCCGCTGGTCTTGCTTTGCTGGTGTTCGGCCGCCACTGGGCGCTGCGCATCGTCGGCCTCGCGTTGCTGGTGGTGCCGCACGTAATCGGCGCGCCGCAGCCGGAGGTCCATTCCAGCCTCGCGCCGGAAAGCCTGGCCCACGAGTTCATCATCGCCTCGCTGGTCACCAACGCGGTGTTCTGGGTGGCGCTCGGCCTGGTCGCGGCCTGGCTGTTCCGCCGCTTCGCGCCATCGGCCTGATCCACGCGCTATGCTCGACCCCGCAGCCGGTTCGGCCGTCTGCGGGGTTTTTATTTTGATCTTCAAGGAGAGCGACCATGACACTGGTTGCCGGCCTCGGTTGCCGCCGGGGCTGCCCGCTCGACGAACTGCGTGCGCTGCTGCGAGAAACATTGGCCGAAGCGGGGCTCGACGAGTCGAACCTCACCGCGCTGGCCAGCGCCACGCTGAAGGCTGACGAAGACGGGCTGACGGCCCTGGCTGCCGCGCTCGACCTGCCGCTGGCGCTGTTCACGCCGCAACAGCTCGCGGCCTGCGAGAAGCGCCTGGGCGACCCTTCCGAAACCGTGCGCGCGGCCACCGGCAGTGCGAGCGTGGCCGAAGCGGCGGCATTGCTGCAGGCCGAGGCGCAAGGTGGTGCGCCGGCACGCCTGCTGATGGGCAAGCGCCGCAGCGAGCAGGCCACCTGCGCACTCGCTTTCATCCCCGTCGAATCCGCACAGGAGCCGTCATGACGGTCTACTTCATCGGCGCCGGCCCCGGCGATCCCGAGCTCATCACGGTCAAGGGCCAGCGGCTGATCCGCAACTGCCCGGTGATCCTCTACGCCGGTTCCCTGGTGCCGCCGGCCGTGCTGGAAGGGCACAGCGCGGAGCGCGTGGTGAATACCGCCGAGCTGAATCTTGAGGAGATCGTAGCGCTGCTGACCCAGGCTCACGGCGAGGGCAAGGATGTGGCGCGGGTGCACTCCGGCGACCCCTCGCTGTACGGCGCCATCGGCGAGCAGATCCGTCACCTGCGTGAGTTGGGTATCGCCTACGAGATTGTCCCCGGCGTCACCGCGACTTCCGCCTGCGCGGCGATTCTGGGTTGCGAGCTGACCTTGCCGGACATCTCCCAGACACTGATCCTCACCCGCTACGCCAGCAAGACGCGCATGCCCGAAGGCGAGTCGCTGGCGGAACTGGCGCAGCACCGAGCGACCCTGGCTATTCACCTGGGCGTCGGCCAGTTGGCGAACATCGTCGCCGAACTGCTGCCGCACTACGGCGCGGACTGCCCCATCGCGGTGATCCATCGCGCCAGTTGGCCGGACCAGGACCAGGTCACCGGCACCCTCGGCGACATCCTGCCCAAGGCACACGCCAAGGGCTTCCGGCGCACCGCGCTGATCCTGGTGGGCAAGGTGCTGGGGGCGGAGGGGTTTGCCGATTCGTCGCTGTACAGCGCGGGGCATGCGCATCTGTATCGGCCGTAGCGAAATCAGTCGGCTGGCAGCGGCCGCGATCCAAGGCTCTGGGCGAAGCGTAACAGGTAGCCGTCCGGGTCCTGGACGAGGAAATTGCGCTCCCCGTACAACTGTTCGTCCTGCCGGTACCAGCGCTCCTCAACGGGTTTGCGTAGCGAGATACGCGCCTCGTTCAGTGAACTCACCAGCGCCTGAATATCGGGGCAGCGGATGGAGAAGTTAATGCCTCGTCCCAGTGGTGGGTCCAGTGGGCGCACGCTCCATGGCGAGTCGGAATGCCAGTCCTGCTCCAGCATGAGCTGGCTGTCGCCAAAGGAAAGAAAAGCGAAGTCGTCTTCGCGGCGCTGGTACTCGATGGCGAAACCGAGCACCTCGCAGTAGAAGTGCAGGCTTCTCGTCAGGTCCGCGACGATCAGCTCCGGCACCAGGGCGTTCATCTTCAGCATGTCGGTGTTCTCACGCCAGCCACGGCTCCCCGCGCGGCAGCATTCCGCGCCGCAGGTACCAGCGCACCCACAGGTGCACGCCGAGCGCGGCGCTCACTGTGAGCAGGATCATCAAGCCTTCCGCATCCATGGCAGCTTCCCTCGTCCGGGTTTTCCTGCCTGACAGACTATTCCTGCGACAACTTGCCGCATAGGTACAGAAGGTTTCCGAATGTGCGGATCAGTCCCTCGGCACGCGCCCTACAACGAATGAATGATCCGACCGAGTGTTTCCATGGCCTGTTCGCTCGCCGTGGTCCACGGGTGGCCATAGTTCAATCGCAGGCAGTGGCCGAAGCGCCGCGTCGCCGAGAAGATCGGCCCTGGCGCGAGGCTGATGCCCTGGGCATGGGCGAGTTGGAACAGCTTGAGCGCGTCGATGTGCTCGGGCAGCTCCAGCCACAGGAAGTAGCCGCCGCTGGGCCGGGTGACGCGGGTGGCGGCGGGGAGGTGCCGGGCCACGGCGGCGAGCATCGCGTGCTGCTGGCTTTCCAGCGCGTGGCGCAGCTTGCGCAGGTGGCGGTCGTAGCCGCCGTGCTGCAGGTAGTCGGCGATGGCCGCCTGGGCCGGCACCGAGGCGGACAGGCTGGTCATCAGCTTGAGTCGCTCGATCTGCTCGGCGTAGCGCCCGCCGGCGACCCAACCGACCCGGTAGCCCGGCGCGAGGCTCTTGGAGAAGGAACTGCAGTGCATCACCAGCCCTTCGCTGTCGAAGGCCTTCACCGGTTTGGGCGCCTGGGCGGCGAAGTACAGTTCGGCGTAGACGTCGTCCTCGATCAGCGGTACCTGATGCTGGGCCAGCAGCGCGGCGAGGGCGCGCTTCTTGTCCTCGGCCATGCTCGCACCCAGCGGGTTCTGGAAGTTGCTCATGAACCAGCAGGCCTTGATCGGCAGGCGCGCGAGGCTGTCGGCAAGCACATCCAGGTCGATGCCTTCGCGCGGGTGGACAGGGATTTCCACCGCCTTGAGTTTCAGACGTTCGAGCACCTGCAGGCTGGCGTAGAAGGCCGGGGCTTCGATGGCGACCAGGTCGCCCGGCTGGGTGACCACCTGCAGGCAGAGGTTCAGCGCTTCCAGCGCGCCGTTGGTGACCACCAGTTCTTCCACCGGCAGCGGCATGCCGCCGACCATGTAGCGCAGGGCGATCTGCCGGCGCAGCGCGTGGCTGCCGGGAGCGAGGTCGGCGACCACCGAGCGCGGGTCCATGTCGCGCACGGCGTGGGCCATGGAGCGCGCCAGGCGCGGCAGGGGGAACAGTTCCGGCGCCGGGAAGGCCGAGCCGAAGGGCACGGTGTCCGGGTCCTTGATCGAGCTGAGTACCGAGAACACCAGTTCGCTGACGTCCACCTCGGTGGTTTGCGCGTCGTGGCGGGCAATCTCCGGCTCGGCCAGGGCACGCTGCACGTGCTCGCGGACGAAATAGCCCGAGCGCGCGCGGGCGACGATCAGGCCGCGATCCTCCAGCAGGTAATAGGCCTGGAACACCGTGGAAGCGCTGACCCCATAGGTGCGGCTGGCGTGCCGCACCGAGGGGACTTTCTGGCCGGGGGCGAGCACGCCGCTGCGGATCAGGCCGGCGATCTCGTCGGCGAATTTCTCGTAGCGCTTCATCTTGTCCTGCACGGCAGCCTGAGGGGCGGAAGAATCCGCCCACTCTAGGCGCTGCGCCGAGGTCACGCCAAGCTCCCGTGCCATGCTCAGCGCCTCGGCGAGACGAAGGTGCTGGCGGCGTCGATCTCTTCGTTGCCGTCGCTGACCCTGAAGTGCAGCGGCACCGAACCCCCGGCACTGCTCTGCGCCTCACTGGCCACCGAGACGGCGAAGTCGCGGATCTCGCCTGGCTGCAGCATCAGCTCCGGCACGCCTTGCAGGCGGTAGCCGGCGCCATCGGCGAGGCTTAGCTGGTAATGCTGCGGCTGCTGCGTCTTGTTGATCAGCTTGAGGTTGTAGATGTTCTCAATCTCGCCGGCGGCGTTCTCGCGGAACAGGCCACGGTCGCGGGCCACATCGAGGTTGATCAGCGGCCTTGCTTCGAGCGCCCAGACGAAGGCGCCGATCATCACCAGCAGGACCGCCGCGTAGCCGATCAGGCGTGGGCGCAGCAGGTGGGTCTTGCCGCCTTCCAGCGCGCTTTCCGAGGTGTAGCGCACCAGGCCGCGGTCGTAGCCCATCTTGTCCATCACCGAGTCGCAGGCGTCGATGCAGGCGGCGCAGCCGATGCAGGCAATCTGCAGGCCGTCGCGGATGTCGATACCAGTAGGGCAGACCTGCACGCACTGGTGGCAGTCGATGCAGTCGCCCAGGCCGAGGGCTTTGGGATCGGCGTCCTTCTTGCGCGCGCCACGGGATTCACCGCGCGCCGCGTCGTAGGAAATGATCAGCGTGTCCTTGTCGAACATCACGCTCTGGAAGCGCGAATACGGGCACATGTGGATGCACACCTGCTCGCGCAGCCAGCCCGCGTTGGCGTAGGTGGCGGCGGCGAAGAAGGCGACCCAGAAGGTGCTTTCCAGGTCCAGCTTGAGGGTGAACAGGTCCGCCACCAGCGGGCGAACCGGGGTGAAGTAGCCGATGAAGGTGATCGCCGTAACCAGGCTGATCAGCAGCCAGAGGCCATGCTTGGCGCCCTTGCGCAAGACCTTCTCGGCGCTGACCGGGCCGGCGTCGCGCTTCATCCGCTGGTTGCGGTCGCCCTCGGTGACCTGCTCGGCCCACATGAAGATCCAGGTCCACACGCTCTGCGGGCAGGTGTAGCCGCACCAGACGCGGCCGGCGAACACCGTGATGAAGAAGAGGCCGAAGGCGGCGATGATCAGGATCGCCGAGAGCAGGATGAAATCCTGCGGCCAGAAGGTCGCGCCGAAGATGTAGAACTTGCGCTCGGGCAGGTCCCAGAGCACCGCTTGGCGGCCGTTCCACGTAAGCCACAGGGTGCCGAAGAACAACAGAAACAGCAGGCCGCCGCCCAGGCGCCGCAGGTCGCGGAAGCGCCCGGCGAAGCGCTTGGTGTAGACCGTCGGGGTCACCGCCGACAGCGGTTTTGGCGGCGGGGTGAAACGTTGCGGTGCGTCGATCTCGATGATCTTCGCTTGAATTCTTTCGTTCATTGTCGTGGCCCATCAGGCAGAAGAGGCGCCGCGACTGTACGAATCGGTCTGCACCCGAAACAGATTCAGGTTCGTCGGAAAAAACCGTATCAGATGGCTGAAAACGCTCCGCCCCGCGCTGCTGGCGGTCTGGCTTGCTGCGCGATGGGGCGGCTGATCGGGCTTGTTGCGGCAACCGGTCGCAGCCCCGACGGGGCAGGCGCGGGGCACATCTGATCCGGTTTTTCCCGCGCGATCTGCCGCTGTTTTGCACAGCAGGCGCCGGCCACTATTCGGTCAACCCTGAAGTAGCGCGCCCGACGACAGAAGCAGGCGGCTACGCAACGTCCCGAAGGTGGCCTGGCGATGTACCGATACGATGATTACGACCGCGCCCTGGTGCGCGAACGGGTGGCGCAGTTCCGTGACCAGGTGCAGCGGCGCCTGAGCGATGAGCTGAGCGAAGAGGAATTCCTGCCGCTGCGCCTGCAGAACGGTCTGTACCTGCAGAAGCACGCCTACATGCTGCGGGTGGCGATTCCCTACGGCACGCTGTCCAGCGAGCAGATGCGCACCCTGGCCTGGATCGCCCGCGAGCACGATCGCGGCTATGGCCACTTCACCACGCGGCAGAACATCCAGTTCAACTGGGTCGAGCTGGCGCGGGTGCCGGACATTCTCGAGCGCCTGGCGGACGTCGAGATGCACGCCATCCAGACTTCCGGCAACTGCGTGCGCAATATCACCACCGAGGCCTTTGCCGGTGTCGCCGCCGACGAGTTCCTCGACCCGCGACCACTGGCGGAAATCCTCCGCCAGTGGTCGACGGTGAACCCCGAATTCCTCTTCCTGCCGCGCAAGTTCAAGATTGCGATCTGCGCCGCCGAGGAAGACCGCGCGGCGGTGATGATGCACGACATCGGCCTCTACCTGCGCCGCGCCGAAGACGGCGAGCTACGCCTGAAGGTGCTGGTGGGCGGCGGGCTGGGGCGCACGCCGATGCTCGGCCAGGTGATCCGCGACGACCTGCCCTGGTGGCATTTGCTGTCGTACGTCGAGGCCATCCTGCGCGTGTACAACCGCCATGGCCGGCGCGACAACAAGTACAAGGCGCGGATCAAGATCCTGGTGAAGGCGCTGGGTATCGAGGCGTTTTCCCGGGAAGTGGAGGAGGAGTGGCAGCACCTGCGCGACGGCGAGGCGCAGTTGACCCTCGACGAGTACCAGCGCGTCGCTGCTGCCTTCGAGCCGCCAATCTACGCAGTTTCCGACGACCTCGCCTTCGGTGCGGCGCTGGCCGCTGATGCCACGTTCGCCCGCTGGGTCTCGCGTAATGTGCGCCCGCACCGCGTGCCGGGCTATGCCAGCGTGGTGCTGTCCACCAAGCCGGGCGCCGAGGCGCCGCCGGGGGATGCGACCGCCGAGCAGATGGAACAGGTGGCCGATTGGGCCGAGCGCTTCGGCTTCGGTGAAATCCGCGTTGCCCACGAGCAGAACCTGGTGCTGCCGGACGTGCGCAAAGCCGACCTCCATGCGCTCTGGCAGGAAGCCTGCGTCGCCGGCTTGGGCACGCCGAACCAGGGCCTGCTGACCGACATCATCGCCTGCCCCGGCGGCGACTTCTGCGCGCTGGCCAACGCCAAGTCGATCCCCATCGCCCAGGGCATCCAGCAGCGCTTCGAGGACCTCGACTACCTGCACGATCTGGGCGACCTCAGCCTGAACATCTCCGGCTGCATGAACGCCTGCGGCCATCACCATATCGGCAACATCGGGATTCTCGGCGTCGATAAGAACGGCAGCGAGTGGTACCAGATCACCCTGGGCGGGGCGCAGGGGGTGAAGAGCGCGCTGGGCAAGGTGATTGGCCCGTCGTTCAGCGCGGCCGAGGTGCCGGATGTGATCGAGGCGCTGGTGCGCACCTATGTGGAACAGCGCGGCGCGGGGGAGCGCTTCGTCGAAACGGTCGAGCGCATCGGCCTGGAGCCATTCAAGGCGCGGGTCTACCGCCAGGCGGAGGTGCCGGCGTGAAGAATCTGATTCATCTGCGAGACGGTTTGGCGGAAGTGGCGGCGGGCGATCCCTGGGAGTGGCTGCGCGAAGTGCCGGAGGAATTGCCCGAGGGACGGCTGATCCTGCCGTTGAAGAGTTGGCTGGCGCTGGAGTCCGGTGCGGGTTTCGGCGTCTGGCTGGCACCGGAAGATGATCCCGAGGAGCTCATCTGGCGCTTGCAGGAGCCGGCGCTGATCGCCATCGACTTCCCCAGCTTCCGCGACGGTCGCGGCTACAGCCTGGCCTACCTGTTGCGCAGCCGCCTCGGCTGGCGCGGCGAGCTGCGCGCGGTGGGTGATGTGCTGCGTGACCAGTTGGCGCACATGCGTCAGTGCGGTTTCGATGCCTTCGCCGTGCGCGAGGACAAGTCCGTGGAAGACGCGCTGAAGGGCCTGGCAGGCCTGAGCGTGCTCTATGGCCGCTCGGTGATCGAGCCGCGCCCGCTGTTCCGTCGCCGCTCCTAGAACGGCAGCGCCGCGTGCGGCCGAGGCTGCAGCGGGTCGGCCAAGCTTGACGCTGTGCCGGGGCACAGGAAAAATGCGGGCATCATCCCCGGCACATTGCGCGCCGGCGGTAACCCACGGATTCGAGTGACCCCCAGAATATGCGCATGCGCCTGATGCTGTTGGGTGGCGGTAATGCCCTTGGACAGGCGCTGATACGCCTTGGCGCCGAGGAAGACATCGGCTTCCTCGCCCCCCGGCCGCCCGAACAGGGCTGGGACGCTTCCAGCCTCACCGTCCTGCTGGACGAGACCCGCCCCGACGCGGTGATCAACCTTGCCTACTACTACGACTGGTTCCAGGCCGAGGCCGTCGAAGCCGCTCGCCTGGCCAGTCAGGAGCGCGCGGTGGAGCGTCTGGCTGAACTCTGCCAGCACCACGAGATCCTGCTCATCCAGCCGTCCAGCTACCGCGTGTTCGATGGCGCCCGCGCCACTGCCTACAGCGAGAAGGACGAGCCGTTGCCCCTGGGCCCGCGTGGCCAGGCGCTATGGCGCATGGAACAGTGGGTGCGGGCGACCTGTCCGCGGCACGTGCTGCTGCGTTTCGGCTGGCTGCTGGACGACAGCACCGACGGCGTGCTCGGCCGCTTCCTCGAGCGTGCCGAGAAGGAGCAGGTGCTGTTCCTCGCCGACGACCGGCGCGGCAACCCGACTCCGGTGGATGACGCCGCGCGGGTGATCCTCTCCGTGCTCAAGCAGCTCGACTGCCAGGCGCCGCTGTGGGGCACCTACCACTATGGCGGCCTTGAAGCCACGACCACTCTGTCCCTGGGCCAGGTAGTGCTCGGCGAGGCACGCGCCTTCCATACCCTGGCCGTCCAGGAGCCGAGCCCGCAGGCCCACGCCGCGCGCCCGGACGCTGGCGACGAACCGCAGCACGCGGTGCTCGCCTGCAAGAAAATCCTCCATACCTTCGGTATCAAGCCGCGCGCCTGGCGCGCCGGCCTGCCCGCCTTGCTGGATCGCTATTACCGCCATGTCTGATCGTCTTTCCCCCTCCGCGCAGCCCATCCTCATCACCGGCGGCGCGGGGTTCATCGGCTCCCATCTGGCCGACGCGCTGCTGGCGCAGGGTTTCGCCGTGCGCGTGCTGGACGATCTGTCCACCGGCAAGCGCGAGAACCTCGACAGCCGGGTCGACCTGATAGTCGGCAACGTCGCCGATGAAGCCGCCCTGCGTGGCGCGCTGAGCGGTTGCCAGGGCGTCGTGCACCTGGCGGCCATCGCCTCGGTGCAGGCTTCGGTGGAGGACCCGGTGGGCACCCACCGCGCCAACTTCATCGGCACCCTGAACCTCTGCGAGGCCATGCGCGAGGAGGGCATCCACCGGGTGTTGTTCGCGTCCAGCGCGGCGGTCTACGGGCAGAATGGCGAAGGTTCCGCCATCGACGAGGACGTGGTGAAGGCGCCGCTGACGCCTTACGCCGCAGACAAGCTGGCCAGCGAGTACTACCTGGACTTCTACCGTCGCGAGCATGGCCTTGAGCCGGCGATCTTCCGCTTCTTCAACGTCTATGGCCCGCGCCAGGACCCGTCCTCGCCGTATTCCGGGGTGATCAGCATTTTCGCCCGGCGCGCCGAGCAGGGCCTGCCGATCACCGTGTTCGGCGACGGCGAGCAGACCCGCGACTTCATCTACGTCGGCGATCTGGTGAAGCTTCTGGTGACGGCGCTACTGGCCGATGACGTGGCCGAGTCGGCAATCAATGTCGGCCTCGACCAGTCCACCAGCCTCAATCAGTTGCTGGCCGAGATCGGCAAGCTCACCGGCGGTCTGCCGCCGATCACCTACCAGCCGGCGCGCCACGGCGATATCCGCCATTCCCGCGCGGATAATCGTCGCCTGCTGGAGCGCTACAGCCTGGACGCCCCCACGCCGCTGGCCGAAGGCCTGGCCCAGTTGATCACCACCAGGGTTTGTTGACCGCCAGGTAGAAGATGCCGGCCAGCGAGCCCAGTGCCAGAACACTGAGCAGCGCCTTGGCCGGCCTCGCGGCGCTGCGCAGGGCAAAGGCCGCCAGCACGATGTAGAGCACCAGCAGGCCGAGCTTCACCTGTAGCCAGACCGGCAGTGGCCAGGGCATCGCCAGGTGCACCAGGCCCAGGGCGCTGAGCAGCAGCAGGGTATCGACGAGATGGGGCAGTCCGCGCTGCCAGCCGGTTGGATGCCTGCCCCACCAGCTCAGGCCCAGTCGCAGCAGGAAAAGCAGGGTACTGATGATCGCCAGGCTGACGTGCAGGGCTTTGAGTTCGAGGTACATACCGGTTCCCTGAAAGTGAAAAAGGCGCCCAAGGGCGCCTTTTTCATATTTGCTCCGTCAGAAACGGTAGCCGAAACCGACCATGTAAACCCAGGGGTCGACGTCGACGTCGACTTTGGTTTTCTGGTATCCCAGCGCGGTCGGGCCGTTGACGCTGGCTTTGGTGTCGATGTCCATGTACCAGACCGCGGCGTTGACGAAGGCGTGTTCGTTGAGCATGTAGTCCATGCCCAGCTCGGCCGCCAAGCCCCAGGAGTCCTGCAGCTTCAGATTGCTGAAGCCCTGGTCCTTGCGGTTGCTGGACAGGTCTTCGTCGAAGAAGGTGGTGTAGTTCACGCCCAGGCCGCCGTACGGCTGGAAGGCAGAGTTGGTACCACCCATGGGGTAGTACTGCAGCAGTACGGTCGGCGGCAGCTGCTTGATGTCGGCGAGCTTGCCGTCCAGGCCACCGCCCAGGCCCTTGACATCGACCTGGTGCTTGAACGGGGTGGCGGCGACCAGCTCAATACCGATCTTGTCGGTGAGCAGGTAGGCGAAGGTCAGACCCAACTGGGTGTCGCTGTCCACGGTGGCCTTGGTGCCGCTGGCCTTCACGCCGTCGAACTTGAGGGCGCTGCTGCTGTCATCGGGCGCTACGGTGGCGATACCGCCGCGCACCAGGAAGTCGCCAGCCTGGTGGCCGCGGATATCGGCGGCCTGGGTCACGGCGGGAATGGTTGCGGCGAGTGCGAGAAGCGAAGGGGCGATCCAGGACTTACGCATGATGAGCTCCAATATCTCTTTGGTATAAGTGTTGGTGCCCAGAATAGTAGACAGCGCTAAAAGCGCACTTTTGACCTGGCTCAATAAAGCCCCCAAGCTTTGTCAGAATCGAGGGCGCGGCAAAACGCCGCGCCCACTCACTGCCCGGTATATTCGTAGGGTTCGATGCTGCTGGCCTGCATCTGGTAGCCGGCCTCGGCGAGGTCGCTTTCCATCGCCTTCACGCTCATCCTGCCGATGATCCAGAAGGGTTGATAAAGCTCGTCGACTTTTACGCCCTTGCCGCCTCGAACATAGACGATCTGGTTGGACGGCGGCGCTGGCACATGGATGCAGGCGCCGTAATAGGGCACCAGCAGGAAGTCGCGAACGGTCTGGCCGTCTTCCTCCACTTCCAGCGGCACGATGTAGCCCGGCATCTTCACTTCCTGGCCGTCCAGCTGCTGTACCACGGGGGCGTTGGGTATCTGCTGCTTCACCGCCGGGCCACTCTCCGAGTTGAGTACATCGGAGAGCTTGGACATGTCGTGCAGCGGCACCGGCGGCGGGGGCGGCGGTGCGCCCTCGGGGATCAGTTCCGGCCAGCTCAGCTCACGCGGCGCCGCCCAGACGGCGGCGCTGGTGAGCATCAGCAGGAGAAACAGCAGGCGACGCATGGGGCTTTCCTTCAGGGGGCTGGCTCGCAGGGGGCTGAATCAGAGGCGGATCGACAGGCCATCGGCCAGCGATTGCCGGTAGGCACGCCACGCCGGTACACAACCGATCAGCAGCGCCGCCAGGAGTATGCCGCCCAGCAGTGACCATTCATAGGCACTGGGCAGCGCCAATGGCAGGAAGATGCCGTAGTTCGCCTGGACGTACGCCTGGCTGCCGGCGATGCCCGCATAGAGCAGCCCGATGCCCAGCGCCACGCCGGCCAGCGCCAGGGCGAAGGCTTCCGCCACCAGCAGGCTGAAAATGTGCCAGGGCCGCGCGCCCACCGAGCGCAGGATGGCCATCTCGCGGCGGCGTTCGTTGAGGCTGGTGAGGATGGCGGTGAGCATGCCGATCAGGCCGGTCAGCACCACGAACAGCGAGACTACGAACAGCGCCTTTTCCGCCGTGCCCATCAGCCCCCAAAGCTCCTGCAGCGCCACGCCCGGGAGGATTGCCATCAGCGGCTCGCCGTCGTATTCGTTGATCTGCCGTTGCAGAGTGAAGGTCGCCACCTTGCTCTTCAGGCCCAGCAGGAAGGCGGTGATCGCCTTGGGCTGCAGGTCCATGCCGCGCGCCTGGTCTTCGCTGACGCGGTCGGCGCCGCGTGCCGGGACGCCGTTCTTCCAGTCGACGTGCAGCGCCTCCATGCCTTGCAGCGAGATGTGCAGGGTGCGGTCCACCGGCGTACCGGTGCGCTTGAGGATGCCGACCACGGTGAACGGCTTGTCGTCGTGCTGGACCAGACTGATGGTGCTGACGCCGTGGGCCAGGACGATCTTGTCGCCCAGCTTGTAGTGCAGCGCCTCGGCCACTTCCGCGCCGAGCACCACGTCGAACAGGTCCTGGCCGAACGGCTTACCCTCTGCCAGTTCCAGCGTCTGCCCGCGGCCAAAGCGATAGTGCTCGAAGTAGCCGGTGTCGGTGCCCATGACGCGATAGCCGCGGTGCGAATCGCCCAGTGAGATCGGGATGGCCCACTTCACCAGCGGGCTGTGGGTCACCGTCTCGTAGCTTTCCCAGCGGATGTTGTTGGTGGCATTGCCGATGCGGAATACCGAGTAGAGCAGCAGGTTCACCGAGCCGGAGCGGGCGCCAACGATCAGGTCGGTGCCGGAGATGGTGCTGGCGAAGCTGGCCTTGGCCTCGGTGCGCACGTGCTCCACCGCCAGCAGCAGACAGGCGGAGAGCGCGATGGCGAAGATGGTCAGCAGCGCGGTGAAGCGGCGGTTGGACAGGCTGGCGAGCGCCAGGCGCAACAGGTACATGCTCAGATTCCCGGAGCGCGGGCGGCGCGGTTGAGGTCGGTCAGCGACAGGCTGCGGTCGAACAGGGTCGCCAGGCTCTGGTCGTGGCTGACGAACAGCAGGCTGGCGCCGGCCTCGCGGCATTCGGCGAACAGCAATTGGAGGAAGGCTTCGCGGGCGTCGGCGTCCAGCGCCGAGGTCGGCTCGTCGGCGATCACCAGTTCCGGCTGGCCGATCAGCGCACGGGCGGCGGCGACGCGCTGCTGCTGGCCAATCGACAGGCTGTCAGCGCGGCGTTCGATCAGCGCCGCATCGCCCAGGCCCAGATGTTTGAGCAGCGCTTCGGCGGCCTTGGCCACGCTGCCGTGGCGCAGGGTCGCCCGCTCCGCGCGGCTGTGGGAGAAATGACAAGGCAGCTCGACGTTCTCGCGCACTGAGAGGAACGGCAGCAGGTTGAACTGCTGGAAGATGTAGCCGGTGTGGTCGACGCGAAAATGATCGCGGCGCGCCGACTTCATCTGCGCGATGTCCTCGCCGAGCAGCTTCACACTGCCGCGCTGGGGGCGCTGCACGCCGCCGAGCAGGCCGAGCAGGGTGGTCTTGCCGCTGCCGGACGGGCCCTTGAGGAACAAGGTCTCGCCACGGCCCAGGGCGAAGGCGGGGATGTCCAGCAGCTCCGCCTGGCCGGGCCAGGCGAAGCCAAGATTGTCGAGTTCGAGCAGTGCTGTCATTTCGTCTGTTCGGGAATCAGAAGTTCAGGGTCGGGTTGGCGGCGGTCAATTCTGCACCTTGCTGGCCGCTGGGGCCGATCAGTTGTACCTGAATCTTCTGGGTCGCCGGGAAGCGTTTGAACAGTGGCGCGAAATCGAGGCTGGCCAGGTCCTGCGGCTGAGCGCAGGTCAGCTGGTAGTGGGCGTCGATGTCGGCGTGCTGGTGACCTTCGTGTTCGTCGTGGTCGCCATCTGCATGTTCGTGGTCATGATCGTGGTCTTCCGCCTTGGGCGCATCGCCGAACAGCGGGCTGGAAAGCTCCACCGACTGCACGCTGCATTTTGCCGAGGCGGGCAGGGCGAGCAGTTGCAGCGGCTGCTTGAGCTGGGCCTGCACGGCGGCGACCGTGGCCTTGTCGGCGTCGCTGGTGGCGGCATGCTCGAAGCCGACGAAGTTCATCGCCGGGCTGTCCATCTCCAGTTCCAGGGTCTTGCCGTCGAGGGCAACGTTGAGCTGGGCGACGCCATGCTCGTGCTTGCCGAGGCTGCCGTGTTCATGTTCGTCGTGAGCTTGGGCGGCCAGAGGCAGCAGGGCGACAGCGAGGAGCAGGGGGCGCATGGGAAACTCCGGTGCGATGAATGATTTTGTTACGTTATAACAGGTAAGTTATTAACGCCAGCTTAGCGTGCGTTTGGCGCGACGGCCGCGCCGTGGGAGCATGCGCGAAAGGCCGCGAGGAGAAAGGCGATGCTGAGAATCAAGGGCACCATCGGCGACTGGCCGGTGGACCTCACCGTGGAAATGGATGACGCCGAGTGGGTGCGGCTGGCGCAGAACCTGCCGGTTGCCGCGGCGGCGCCGGTGGCCGCTGCTGCGCCGGCACCTGCGGCGGGCGCGCCGGTGGATCAGCTGTGGCTGGCGGCGCAGGACCTGCTGCGCCGCAGTGGCAGCAGCGAGGGGCCGCAACTGTTGGATGAGCTGGCGGCGCTGGCGGGGAGCTCAGGGGCAGCTAAGGGGCTGCTGGTGCGCCTGCGGCACAGTCCGAAGGTGAAGATCGAGGTGCGCGAGGGTGTGCAGGTCTTCAACTGGGTCAAGGAGTAGAAGCTTCACGGTCTGCTCTGGTAGGGCGAGTAACGCGCCAGCGTTATCCGCCGCGAATTTGATGGCGGATAACCTGTTCCAGGTTATGCGCCCTACGGTCCGGGATGCATCTGCGCTGGGGTAAGGAGAGGGCGCTGGCGTGGGTCGGGCCCATGCCGCCATGAAAAAGGGCGCCTTCCGGCGCCCTGATCATCAGTACAACACGTTCGCCAGCTTGCGACGGTAGGCGAGCACCAGCGGGTGGTCGTTGCCCAGCAGGTCGAACACCTGGACCAGCGTCTTGCGCGGCAGGTCCTCACCGTAGCTGCGGTTACGCACGAACAGCTTGAGCAGGGCGTCCAGCGCCGCTTCGTACTGCTGGCGGGCCAGTTGCTGGATGGCCAGCTGGTAGGTGGCTTCGTCATCGTTGGCATCGGCGGCCAGACGGGTCTTCAGCGTGGCCGCGTCGGGCAGGTCCGCGGCCTGGCGCAGGAAGGTCAGCTGGGCCTTGGCGGCCGCGAGGGCCTGCTTGTGGTCGTCGCTCTTCACCGCGTCAAGCACCGTCTCGGCCTCACCCAGTTCGCCGCGCTCGGCGAGACAGCGGGCGTAGAGGATCAGCGCGGCGGCGTTGGTGTTGTCTTCGCTCAGCAGTGCTTTGAGTTGCGCCTCGGCGTCGGCGAAGCGGCCTTCGTTGAAGGCGGTTTGCGCCAGTTCCAGCGGGTTGCCGGCGGCGGGGGCGGGCGGTTGCACGTGCTGCTCGAGCATCTGGCGGATCGCCGATTCGGGCTGCGCGCCGGCGAAGCCGTCCACCGGCTGGCCATCCTTGAACAGCACGACGGTGGGCAGGCTGCGGATGCCGAAGCGCATCACGATGTCCTGCTCGACATCGCAGTTGACCTTGGCCAGCAGCAGCTCGCCCTGGTAGGACTCGGTGATCTGCGCCAGCAGCGGCATCAGCGCCTTGCACGGGGCGCACCAGTCGGCCCAGAAGTCCACCAGGACCGGCTTGTGGAAGGAGTTCTCGATGACGACCTGATCGAAGTTGGCGATGCTGGCGTCGAAGATGTAGGGCGTATCGCTCATGGGGAATCTCGAATCGAGTGGGGCGATGAAGGTGGTTGCCACTATAAGTGGGGGCGCTCTGGACGGAAACAACCCAGACGCCGGGCGCCGGTGATCCCTGTAGGAGCGCCCCATGGGCGCGATCGCGGGGATAGCCCGTGGTGCACTGCTCACGTAATGAGCGTAGGAGTGGACTCCGTTCGTGATCCTCCCACCCAATGCGCCGATGTCAGCTGCGCCGCGCGTGATAGAGGCTCACATGGCGGAATTCGGCCGGCTCGGCCAGGTCCGGCCAGGTGCAGCCGTCGAGAGTGCCCAGGCGCTGGTACAGCGGATGGCTGAAATCGCGGACCCGCGAGTCGGCCACCAGGGCCTCGCGGCCACGGCTGAGGAATTCGTCCAGCAGTGGCAGGTTGGCGCGGTCGTAGAGCACGTCGGCGACGATGATCAGGTCGTAGCGGTCTTCCTCCTGGAAGAAGTCCGCCGAGTAGGTCAGCTGCACGCCGTTCAGCTCGGCGTTGGCGCGGCAAGCATCCAGCGCCAGCGGGTCGAGGTCGCAGGCCACCACTTCGGCGGCGCCGGCCCTGGCCGCGGCGATAGCGGCGATGCCCGAGCCCGCGCCGAAATCCAGCACCCGCTTGCCGCGCACCCATTCGGGCTTTTCCGCCAGCCAGTGGGCCAGCACGAGGCCGCTGGCCCAGCAGAAGCACCAGTAGGGCGGTTCTTCGAGAATGCGCCGGGTCTCGTCGGGGCTGAACTCACGGTCCATGTTCTGCGCGTCGATTAGCCAGAGGCGGATGTCGGTGCCGGGCAAGGTTTCGGCCGACAGGCGAGCGTCGCCGAGCAGTTCACCGAGGGCTGTCTGTAGGGAAATCGGTGGCGTCACGGCGCGCGCTCCAGGCGCAGCTCTCCGAGGGCGCGGGTTTCCGGCTGGGTGATGCGCACCGGCGGCAGGCGCCAAGCCAGTTGGCCGGACTGCGAGACGCGGCCGTGCAGTTCGACGCGGGCGCCGGCCGGGAAGGACTCTGGGTTGAACACCACGCGGAACGGCAGGGCCTGGCCGGTGGCGATCATCTTCTCGCTGGAGAGCAACTGCTGCGGGCGGTCGCGCTGGTCGATCACCAGCAGCGCCAGCTCCACTTCGCTGCCCGCTGGCAGGAACCCCTGAGCGCTGCTGAGCTGGCCGCTGAGGGCGCGCATGTTGGCTGGTACGGGCTCGTCCAGCGGGGAAGTCGATTTCTTCGTGACGGCAACCGGCTGGGTGACCGGCGCGGGCTTTTCGCTGGCGCAGGCGGCCAGCAGGACGGTAAGGGACAGGCAGAGCAGGCGGGCAAACATGGCGGGCTCCATCGCAACAGATTCCAGGCGGGCGCCTGTATAGCCTAATGCCTGCGGCCTGTCTCGTGGGAGCGGGGTTTATTCGGCCAGACGATGCGCTACCATGAGCCTCTTACCCTTCTGACTGCCCAAGACTCGCCATGCACTGTCCTTTCTGCGGCGCCCACGACACCAAAGTCATCGATTCGCGCCTGGTTGCCGAGGGCGACCAGGTCCGCCGGCGCCGTGAGTGCCTGAACTGCGGCGAGCGTTTCACTACCTTCGAGACCGCCGAGCTGGTCATGCCGCGCCTCATCAAGCAGGACGGCAGCCGCCAGCCCTTCGACGAGGACAAGCTGCGCGCCGGTATGCAGCGTGCGCTGGAAAAGCGCCCGGTGAGCATCGAGCGGCTGGAGGAGGCGCTGGCGCACATCAAGCACAAGCTGCGCGCCACCGGCGAGCGCGAGATCAAATCGCGGGTGCTGGGCGAACTGGTAATGGCCGAGCTGCAGAAGCTCGATGAAGTCGCCTACATCCGCTTCGCCTCGGTCTATCGCCGCTTCCAGGACCTCAACGAATTCCGCGAGGAGATCGAGCGCCTGGCCCGCGAGCCGTCGAAGGAATGAGTGCCATGGACGAGCTGTGGATGGCCCGCGCCATCGAGCTGGCGCGCAAGGGCTGGTACACGACTCACCCCAATCCCCGCGTTGGCTGCGTCATCGTCCGTGATGGCGAGGTGGTCGGCGAAGGCTGGCACGTCCGCGCCGGCGAGCCCCACGCGGAAGTCCACGCCCTGCGCCAGGCTGGCGACAAGGCCCGTGGCGCCACCGCCTACGTCACCCTGGAACCCTGCAGTCACTTCGGCCGCACGCCGCCGTGTGCCGACGCGCTGATAGGCGCGGGCCTTGCCCGCGTGGTCGCGGCCATGCAGGACCCAAACCCGCAGGTCGCCGGCAGCGGCATGCGGCGCATCGCCGAAGCGGGCATTGAAGTGCGTTCCGGCGTGCTGGAGAACGAAGCCCGCGCGCTGAACGTCGGTTTCCTGAAGCGCATGGAAACCGGCCTGCCCTTCGTCCGCGTGAAGTTGGCAATGAGCCTGGACGGCCGCACCGCCATGGCCAGCGGCGAGAGCCAGTGGATCACCGGCCCGGCTGCGCGCCGCGCCGTGCAACGCCTGCGCGCGCAATCCAGCGTGGTGCTCTCCGGCGCCGATACCGTGCTGACCGACGACGCCCGCCTCACCGTGCGCCCTGACGAACTGGGCCTGGACGCCGAACAGACCGAACTGGCCTCGCAGCGCCGGCCATTGCGCGTGCTGATCGACGGCCGCCTCCGCGTGCCGTTGACCGCCACCTTCTTCCAGGCCGGCTCCGCGCTGGTAGTGAGCACCCGTGACGACCCGAACTACGCCGTGGTCGGCCACGAATTGCTGAATCTCGCCGGCCTCGACGGCCAGGTCGACCTGATGGCGCTGCTGGCCGAGCTCGGCCGTCGTGGCGTCAACGAAGTGCTTGTGGAAGCCGGCCCGCGCCTGGCTGGTGCCTTTGCCCGCCTCGGGCTGGTGGACGAATACAGCATCTTCATGGCGCCCAAGTTGCTGGGCTCCTCCGCGCGTCCGCTGCTGGAGCTGCCGCTGGAGCGCATGAGCGAATCCCGCGAGCTGAAGATCGTCGACATCCGCGCGGTGGGAGACGACTGGCTGGTCACCGCCAGGCCGCTGTGATGCCGGGCCCGCGCCACAGTCTTTGGCTTGCCGGCGGGCGCGGAGCGATCAATAGGAAGCTTCCGACTTGCGCCGGCCTGTGGTAAAACGCCACACGCGGTCGATGCTGTAACGACCGCGATTGACGTTCTCAGGGCGGGGTGCAAGTCCCCACCGGCGGTAATGACGCGCAATGCGTCTAGCCCGCGAGCGCCTGTCCAGACCGGTTCGCCGGATGGCCAGGGTCAGCAGACCCGGTGTGATTCCGGGGCCGACGGTCATAGTCCGGATGAAGAGAGAACGGGATGAGCCATCGGGGCGTGCCTGCGCGCGTCCGTGAAATCCCTTCGATCGATACGCCCTGTTTTTTAACCAAAACAGGAGTTCGCCACATGCATCATCTTTCCCAGTTGGCTACGCGGCCTTGCCGGCCAGCGGCCTTTGCCGTGCGGGAGGCCTCATGTTCACCGGCATAATCGAATCCATCGGCACCATCGCATCCATCACCCCGAAAGGCGGTGACGTGCGCCTGTACGTGAAGACCGGCAAGCTCGATCTCGCCGACGTCAAGCTGGGCGACAGCATCGCCGTCAATGGCATCTGCCTGACGGCGGTGGAACTGCCCGGCGACGGCTTCTGGGCCGACGTCAGCCGCGAGACGCTGGCACGCACCGCCTTCGCCCAGCTCAAGATCGGTAGCCGAGTGAACCTGGAAAAGGCCCTGACGCCGACCACCCGCCTGGGCGGCCACCTGGTCAGCGGCCACGTCGACGGTGTCGGCGAGATCATCAAGCGCGAGGAAAACGCCCGCGCCATCCAGTTCACCGTGCGCGCACCGCGTGAGCTGGCCAAGTACATCGCGCTCAAGGGCTCGATCACCGTGGACGGCACCAGCCTGACGGTGAACGCAGTCAACGGCGCGGAGTTCGAGCTGACCATCGTTCCGCACACCGTGCAGGAGACGATCATGGCCGACTACCGCGGTGGTCGCCTGGTCAACCTCGAAGTCGACCTGCTGGCGCGCTATCTGGAACGCCTGTTGTTGGGCGACAAGGCGGCGGACCCCGCCGCTGGCGCTGGTGGCATCACCGAAGCATTCCTGGCCGAAAACGGCTTCATGAAACACTGATAAGGCTCTTCCCCGTATGGCACTCAACAGCATTGAAGAACTGCTCGACGACATGCGTCAGGGCAAGATGGTCATCCTCATGGATGACGAGGACCGCGAGAACGAAGGCGACCTGATCATCGCCTCCGAGTGTGTCCGCACCGAAGACATCAACTTCATGGCCCGCTTCGCTCGTGGCCTGATCTGCATGCCGATGACCCGCGAGCGCTGCGAGCGCTTGGGCATCCCGCTGATGGTGCAGCGCAACGGCTCCGGCTTCGGCACCAAGTTCACCGTTTCCATCGAGGCCGCCGAAGGCGTCACCACCGGCATCTCCGCCGCTGACCGCGCCCGCACCGTGCAGGCCGCCGCCGCGAAGAACGCCGTCGCCGCCGACATCGTCAGCCCCGGCCACATCTTCCCGCTGATGTCGCAGCCCGGCGGCGTACTGGCTCGTGCCGGTCACACCGAAGCGGCCTGCGACCTGGCGCGCATGGCCGGTTTCGAGCCGTCCGGGGTGATCTGCGAGATCATGAACGACGACGGCACCATGGCCCGTCGCCCGGAACTGGAAGAGTTCGCCCAGCAGCACGGCATCAAGATCGGCACCATTGCCGACCTGATCCACTACCGCCTGATCCACGAGCGCACCGTGGAGCGCCTGGCCGAGCAGCCGCTGGATACCGAGCTGGGCCAGTTCAACCTGATCACCTACCGCGATTCCGTGGAAGGCGACGTGCACCTGGCGCTGACCCTGGGCAAGGTCTGCCCGGAAGAGCCGACCCTGGTGCGCGTGCACAACCCCGATCCGCTGCGCGACCTGCTGATGGTCAACCAGGCAGGCCGCTGGAGCCTGCGCGCGGCCATGGCCAAGGTGGCCGAGGCTGGCACCGGCGTGGTCCTGCTGCTGGGCCACCAGGTCGGCGGCGACGATCTGCTGGCGCATGTCCGCGAGATCACCAACACCCCGGCGCCCGTGCAGAAGCCGACCACCACCTACAGCACCGTGGGTGCCGGTTCGCAGATCCTGCGCGACCTGGGCGTTCGCAAGATGCGCCTGATGTCGGCACCGATGCGCTTCAACGCGATATCCGGTTTCGACCTGGAAGTTGTAGAATACCTGCCCGCTGAATGAACCTCGCCGCCGTGCCCTGGCACGGCGGTGCCGTTCTTCTACCCTATTTGCGGAGCGCCACTGTGACGCTCCGGCTCTTTAACAGTGAGACTTGTCCATGACCCTGAAGACCATCGAAGGTACCTTCATCGCCCCCAAAGGCCGCTTCGCCCTGGTGGTTGGCCGCTTCAACAGCTTCGTGGTGGAAAGCCTGGTGGAAGGCGCCGTCGACGCGCTGGTGCGCCACGGCGTTGCCCAGAGCGAAATCACCGTGATCCGCGCTCCGGGCGCCTTCGAAATCCCGCTGGTTGCGCAGAAAGTCGCCCAGCGCGGCGAGTTCGACGCCATCATCGCCCTCGGCGCGGTGATCCGTGGCGGCACTCCGCACTTCGAGTACGTTGCTGGTGAGTGCACCAAGGGTCTGGCGCAGGTTTCCCTGCAGTTCGGCGTGCCGGTTGCCTTCGGCGTGCTGACTGTCGACTCCATCGAACAAGCCATCGAGCGCTCCGGCACCAAGGCCGGCAACAAAGGCGCTGAAGCTGCCCTGTCCGCCCTGGAAATGGTGAGCCTGCTGTCGCAGCTGGAGGCCAAGTGAGCACCCAGGACGGCAGCAACACCCCGGCCAAGCCCGCCAAGCCGAACAAGATCGCCATGCGTCGCAAGGCGCGCAGCCTCGCGGTGCAGGCCCTGTACTCCTGGCAGATGGCCGGCCAGCCGCTCAACGAGATCGAGGCGACCTTCCGTACCGACAACGATTTCAGCGATGTCGACGGCGCCTACTTCCACGAGATCCTGCACGGCGTACCGCGCCTGAAGACCGATCTGGACGAGGCGTTCACCCCTTGCCTGGACCGCGCGCTGGAAGAGATCGACCCGGTGGAGCTGGCCATCCTGCGCCTGGCCACCTACGAACTGAGCAACCGCCTGGACGTGCCGTACAAGGTCGTCATCAACGAAGGTATCGAGCTGGCCAAGACCTTCGGCGCCACCGACGGACACAAGTTCGTCAACGGCGTGCTGGACAAGCTCGCCCCGCGCCTGCGCGCCGCCGAACTGCGTGGCGCCAAGCGCTGAGGCATGGGTGAGTTCGAGCTGATCCGTCGCTACTTCGCCTCGGCCGCCTGTGCGGCCGGCGGCGAGGCAGTGGCATTGGGGATCGGCGACGACTGCGCGCTCCTCGCGCCCAAGGCCGGCGAACAGCTGGCGATCTCCACCGATACCCTGGTCGTCGGCGTGCATTTCCCAGCAGTCTGCGATCCCTTCCTGCTCGGCCAGCGCGCGCTGGCGGTGTCCGCCAGCGATCTGGCGGCCATGGGCGCAGCGCCCATCGGTTTCACCCTTGCCCTGACCCTGCCCGAGGCTGACCCGGCCTGGCTGGAAGGTTTCGCCCGTGGCCTGAACCAGAAGGCGCAGGAATGCGCCCTGGCGCTGATCGGCGGCGATACCACCCGTGGCCCGCTGGCGATGACTGTCACCGTGTTTGGCGGGGTGCCTGCCGGGCAGGCGCTGACCCGCGCCGGTGCGCGGCCGGGCCACCTGCTCTGTGTCGGTGGGCCGCTGGGCGAGGCGGGCGGGGCGTTACCGCTGGTTCTGGGCGAGATGACGGCCGATCCGTCCGTCGCCGAGCCGCTGCTGGCGCGCTACTGGTCGCCGCAGCCGCAGCTGGACTTCGGCCAGGCATTGCGCGGCAAGGCCACGGCGGCGCTGGATATTTCCGACGGGCTGCTCGCCGACTGCGGCCACATCGCCCGCGCCTCCGGCGTGGCGCTCATCATCGAAGCCGACAAACTGCCCGAAAGCCCCGCACTGGAAGCCCTGCTGGGCGCCGAACGCGCACTGCAGCTCAAGTTGGGCGCCGGTGACGACTACGTGCTCGCCTTTACCCTGCCGGCCGAGCATCTGCCGGCACTTTCGGCGAACTGGCCGGCCCTGCGCGTGGTCGGTAGGGTGGAAGCCGGTTCCGGCGTACGCGTGCTCGATGGCGCTGGTGCCGACATCACGCCGCGTCAGGGCGGCTACCTGCATTTCATGGAGTGACCGTGACAGAACACCCCAACCAGGCCCCGGCCCAACCCGTACCCCATTCGGTATGGAGCAATCCCTGGCACTTCCTGGCCTTCGGCTTCGGCTCGGGCACCCTGCCCAAGGCGCCGGGCACCTGGGGTTCGCTGGTTGCGCTACCCTTCATACCACTCTGGCAAATGCTGCCGGACTGGGGCTACTGGCTGATGCTGGGCGTCACCATGTTGTTCGGCTTCTGGCTGTGCGGCAAGGTTGCCGACGACCTGCGCGTGCACGATCACGAAGGCATCGTCTGGGACGAAATGGTCGGTATGTGGATCACCCTCTGGCTGGTACCGGAAGGCTGGTGGTGGCTGCTGGTCGGTTTCGTGGTATTCCGCATCGTCGATATTTCCAAGCCCTGGCCGATCAGCTGGATCGATCGCAACGTCCATGGCGGCGTCGGCATCATGCTGGACGATGTGCTGGCCGGCGTTTTCGCCTGGCTGGTGATGCAAGGCCTGACATGGGGTTGGGCCCACTGGCTGATCTGAGGAAGATCGATGCGCCGACTGCTGTGCCTGCTCCTCTGCCTGTGCTGGCTGCCGGCGATTCACCTGGCGTCGGCCCTGGCCGCTGACAAGTCCGCCGAAGCGCCTGCCGGGTTGCCCACGGAAATCCGGGTAGTCAGCGAGGTGTGGGTCAACTACAGCCAGGCCGACGGCCGTGGCCTGGCCTGGGACCTGCTGCGGGCCATCTACGAGCCCGAAGGTGTCCGCCTGAGCCTGCGCAGCGAGCCCTACGTGCGCTCGGTCGGATTGGTGCAGCGCGGCGAGGCGGATGCCTGGGTCGGCTCCTACCGCAATGAAATCGACCGCATCATCTATCCCCACTGGCCTTATGACGTCGATCCCATCGGCGCGCTGGGCCTGAAGACGTCGCCCAAGCCGAGCCTGGCCACGCTCGACCGTTACCGCCTGGCGTGGATGCGCGGCTATGCGTTCGACCGCTACCTGGATCACCTCAAGCAGCGCAACGAGCTGCAACGGCGCAGCTCCGCGCTACCGATGCTCGATGGCCACCGCATCGACTACTTCATCGACGCGCGGCCGGAGTTGGAGGAGATGATCGCGGCCAGGGGCGTTGATGCCAGCGTCTACCACATCACCGATGTTGGTTCGATTCCGCTGTATCTTGGCTTCGCCGACAATGACCGTGGGCGGGCGTTGGCGAAACTCTATGATTCACGCATGCAGGTGCTTTACCGCAGCGGCGAGCTGGAGCGCCTCTTCGCCCGCTGGCACTGGCCCTACGCCCCGCTGAAACCGCTGCTGCCGCCCAAGGAGTGATCGCCATGCACCGCCTGTACGCCATGCTCTGCCTGTCCCTCTGTTCCTTCGCCGCGCTGGCAGCGCCGCAGGTGCAGGTGGTGGGGCTCTTCCCTGGTGCGGCGGTGCTCAGCATCGACGGCCAGCGCAAGCTGGTGAAGGTCGGCCAGACCGGTCCGGAAGGCGTGCAGGTAATCAGCGCCGACAGCCACAAGGCGGTTCTCCGCGTGGGTGGCGTCGAGCAGACCTATGAGTTGAGCCGCGAGTACAACACGGCCGGTTATGCCACCCCCGCTGCGCACACCGAGATGAGCATCGCCCGCGGTACCGGCGGCCATTACTGGGTGGCCGGCACGATCAACAACCAGAATGCGCAGTTCCTGGTGGACACCGGCGCGACCTCGATCGCCATGAACGAAGGTCAGGCCCGGCGCCTGGGGCTGGATTATCGCGCTGGTGGTACGCCGATGATGGCCTCCACCGCCAGCGGCACGGCCAAGGGTTGGCGGGTAACGCTCAACAGCGTGAAGCTCGGCGGCGTCGAGGTGCTGGGCGTCGAGGCGGTGGTCCTCGAAGGCGACTTCCCCACCGAAATCCTGCTGGGCATGAGCTACCTCAATCGCGTCGGCTGGCGTGAAGACCAGGGCATGATGTACATCCAGGCCAAGCACTGACGCGGCTTCTATCAACCGCATCGATGCTTATCTTGCAGAATTCGCAATGACGGTGCAGCCGGTGCAGCTGTTACAATCCCGGTCCTCTTTCCTTAGATAAATCTTTCAGGAGTTTCCGGTGTCTGTCGTTTTCGTCGCCGCCTCCAAGCTGCCCACCCCCTTTGGCGAATTCACCATGCATGGCTTCCTCGACGAGGAAACCGGCAAGGAACACGTCGCCCTGACCATGGGCAAGCTCGACGACGGCCAGCCGGCGCTGGGGCGTCTGCATTCCGAATGCCTCACCGGCGATGCGCTGTTCAGCCTGCGCTGCGACTGCGGTTTCCAGCTCGAGGGCGCATTGTCGGCCATCGCCAAGGAAGGTCGCGGTGTCCTGCTGTACCTGCGCCAGGAAGGCCGTGGCATCGGCCTGCTTAACAAGATCCGCGCCTACGCCCTGCAGGACGAAGGTGCCGATACCGTGGAAGCCAACCTGGCCCTGGGCTTTGGTGCCGACCAGCGTGACTACGCCATGTGCCTGCCGATGCTCAAGCACTTGGGCGTCTGCTCGCTGCGGCTGATGACCAACAACCCGCGCAAGGTGAAGGCGCTGGAAGGCTACGGCCTGACCGTTGCCGAGCGCGTGCCGCTGCAGAAGGGCCTGAACCCGCACAACAAGCGGTATCTGCAGACCAAGGCAGGCAAGCTGGGCCATATGCTGGGCAACATGCATCAGGGCGAAGCCGAGGCCGAGGCATCCGCTTCGTGAATCGCGCCGCTGCCCGGCGCCGGCTGAATCTGATTTGGTGGTTGCTGTTGGCGCTCGCGCTGGCGCCGCAACACCTGATGCTGGCGCTGGTGGGCGAGGCGCCCGGGCCGGCATCGCTGGCCACGCCGGTGTTCGTCGTCGGTCTGCTGTCGATGTTCCTCACCCTGCCGCTGTTCCGCCGCTACAAGCATGCGCTGATTGCCACTGGCAAGGCCCGCGACGGCGCGGATGAGCCCTCCGCCTGGCAGGCGCTGGGCGCCGCGCAGCGCCGTGGCGCGCTGGTTGGCAGCCTGCCGGCGTGGATTGGCGCCCTGGCGGTGCTGGTCGATCTGCATGGCGTGCCCGTCGTGCTGCTGGGCTTCGCCAGCCTGGTCATCCTCTGGCTGTATCGCCTGCCGCGCCAATTGGCCTGATGCGCCGTTTACTCTGCTTGCTCCTGCTGCTTGCCGGCCTGCCCGTTTCCGCAGCGGAGCGGGTGGTCAGCCTGGCGCCCTCGCTCACCGACATGGTTCTCGAACTGGGCGCCGCCGACCGGCTGGTGGGCGTGCTTGATGGCGGGCCGCGCCCGGAATCCCTGCAAGGCCTGCCGTCCGTCGGTCGCTATGGCCAGGTCAGTCTCGAACAGATTCTTGCCCTGCAGCCCGACCTGCTGCTGGTCTGGCCCGGCGCTGTGCCTGACGCGCAACTGCAGCGCCTGAAGGCTGTCGGCATTCCTGTCTATTTGGCTGATCCGCACCGACTGGAGGATATCTCCCGGCAGTTCCGTGAACTGGGCGAGCGTCTGGGGCGGCCGGAGAAGGGGCGTGAGTTGGCGCAGGTCTTTGATGCGCGCATGGCGCAGCTGCGGGCGCAGTACCGCCGCGAGCGGCCGCTCAAAGTGTTCTATCAGGTGTGGGACCGTCCGCTCTATACCGTCGGCGGCCGGCAGATCATCAGCCAAGCGCTGGAGGTCTGCGGGGGGAGCAACCTGTTCGCGGATCTTGACCTGCCAGCGCCGCAGATTGGCCAGGAAGCCGTGCTGGCGCGCGATCCGCAGGTGATCCTGGCAGCCAGCGAAGACCAGTTGCGTGGCTGGAACGACATGCAGCAGCTCAGCGCCACGCGGCTGAAGCAGCTCTGGGTAGTGCCGGATCGCAACCTGGAGAAGCCGAGCTTCGCGATGCTCGGCGCTACCGAGAAGCTCTGTCGGATGCTTGCCGGGGCCAGGGCCAGCGACTGAGTCGGCCGGGGTTCGCGAGCAAGCTCGCTCCTACAGATCACCGGAAACGCCGGAGCGGCTCTTCGTAGGAGCGAGCTTGCTCGCGAACGGCCTTGCACAGGCGCTTCCCTCGCGGCGCCGTCCCTGTAGGGCGGACAACCCGGAACGGGGTATCCGCCAAATGCGGCGGATAACGCCGTGGGCGTTATGCGCCCTACAAGGACCTACCGGGTCAGAACCCTTCCAGCACGATCTTGCCCTTGGCCGTGTTGCTTTCCAGCAGCGCGTGGGCGCGGCGCAGGTTGGCCGCATTGATCTCGCCGAAGTGCTCGCCCAGGGTGGTTTTCAGCACGCCGCTGTCGATCAGCCCGGCCACGCGCTGCAGCAGCTCGTGCTGCTCGATCATGTCGTCGGTCTGGAACATCGAGCGGGTGTACATGAACTCCCAGTGCAGCGACAGGCTCTTCTGCTTGAGCAGACGCACGTCGAGGTTGTCCGGGTCGTCGATCAGCGCCAGGCGGCCTTGCGGGCGCAGGCTGGCGACGATTTCAGGCAGATGCTGCTCGGTCTGGTTGAGGCTGGCCACGTGGGTGACTTCGCCGACGCCGATGCGCTTGAGCTCTTCGCTCAGCGGTTTGCGGTGATCGATCACGTGGTGCGCGCCGAGGTTGCGCACCCACTCCTGGGTTTCCGGACGAGAAGCCGTGCCGATCACCGTCAGGCCGGTGAGCTGGCGCGCCAGCTGGGTGAGGATCGAACCGACCCCGCCGGCAGCGCCGACAATCAGCAGGCTCTGCCCGGCGCTGGCCTTGCCTTCGGCCACCTGCAAGCGGTCGAACAGCAGTTCCCAGGCGGTGATGGTGGTCAGCGGCAGGGCGGCGGCGTGGGCGAAATCCAGGCTCTGCGGCATCGCACCGACGATGCGCTCGTCCACCAGTTGCAGCTCGGCGTTGCTGCCGGGGCGGGTCAGGTCGCCGGCGTACCAGACTTTGTCGCCCGGCTTGAACAGGCTGACCTCGCTACCCACCGCGCGGACCACACCGGCGGCATCCCAGCCCAGCACCTTGTACTGGCCTTCGGTGGGCTGGGCGCGCTGGCGCACCTTGGTGTCCACGGGGTTGACGGAGATGGCGCGCACTTCCACCAGCAGGTCGCGCGGGCCGGGTGTGGGTTCGGGCAGCTGGATGTCGAGCAGGGAGTTAACGTCGTTGCTGGGCAGACTTTGGGCGTAGCCGATGGCTTTCATGGGAATTCCTATGCGGTTGAACGATCAGTCGACGCGGTTCATCAGACGGATATCGAGTTCCGCCAGGTCCGGTTGGGCGGCCTTCACGAAGGCCTGGAAGTGCGGGCTGGCCTCGTGCTCGGCCAGGGCTTCCTCATCGCGCCACTGCTCGATCATGTAGATCAGCTCGGCGTCCTTGATGTCGCGGTGCAGGTCGTACTGCAGGCAGCCGGCCTCGGCGCGGGACGGCGCGAGCATGCCGTGCAAGCGCTCCTGCAGGCTGTCGGCGCGGCCGGGCTTGGCGCGAATGATGGCGATCAGGGTCAGGCTCATCCGTGTATCTCCAGTTGGGCGGGGAAGGTGAGGGCATGCTGCTCTCTTTCGTTGCGAAGAAAAACCGCGTATGTAGAGAGTCTCTTTCAAAGAATTTTTGAAAATGCTGCGTTTCGACGACCTGCAGATATTCGTCCGTACCGCCGAGCGCGGGAGCCTTTCCGCCGCCGCCCGTGAGTTGGAACTGTCGCCGGCGGTGGCCAGCGCAGCGCTCAAGCGCCTGGAAAGCGAGCTGGATGTGCGCCTGTTCGCCCGCTCCACTCGCAGTTTGCGCCTGACCGCCGAGGGCGAGCTGTACCTGGCTCACGCCCGTTCCGCGCTGCAAAGCCTGGACGACGGCCGCCAGTTGCTGGCCGGCGGCAAGAGCGAGATTGCCGGCAACTTCCAGGTCTCCGCGCCCTCGGATTTTGGTCGCAACGTGTTGCTACCCTGGCTCGACGAATTCCAGGCGTTGCACCCGCGGATGAGCCTGCGTCTGCTGATCAGCGACCGCCAGGCCGATCTCTACCGGCAGCCGGTGGACGTGGCCTTCCGCCTCGGCCTGCCGGGCGATTCGAACCTGGTGGCGCTACCGCTGGCCCCGGACAACCGCCGTGTGCTCTGCGCCGCGCCAGAGTACTTCGCCCGCCATGGCAAACCGGCGCACCCGGACGAGCTGCAAAAGCACAATTGCCTGCTCTACATGCTGGGCGGGCGCGCCCACGAGCGCTGGCGCTTCAGCGACAGCCGCAAGCAGCACGAGGTGACGGTGCGCGGCGACCGCCTTTGCGACGATGCTGATGTGGTGCGGCGCTGGGCCGTGGCGGGGCAGGGGCTGGTCTACAAGTCCTGGCTGGACGTCGTGGCCGACGTCCGCGCCGGCCACTTGGAAGTGGCGTTGGCGGACTATCTGGGCGAAGCCACACCGATGAACCTGTTCTGCACCCACCGCGCCCAGCTCAGCCAGGCGGTGACCCAGCTGCGCGAGTTCGTCCAGTTGCGCTGCGCCGAGCTGATGCGCGACCGTCCCTGGGCGTGATGCCCGGTCAGAGCGGTGTGTAGCGGTGGATCGCCGCTGACAGGCCCCAGGCGCTGGCCACCGCCAGTAGCACCATGGCGGTCGGCAGCAGGCTCCACCAAATGCGCGGCGCCAGGGCCGGCAGCTCGCTGCGGCGCTGGCTTATCCACAGGCTGGCGGCGCATACCGAGGCGCCGAGCAGGGCGCCGGCGATGATGTCGCTGGGCCAGTGGGCGCCCAGGTAAACGCGCGACAACGCGATGCTGGCGGCAGGGATCACCGCCAGCAGCATCCAGGTCAGACGTACGCGCGGGGATTTCTCCCGGCTGGCCAGTACGCCAAGCACGAGGAAGAAGGCGAAGGATGCCGAACTGTGCCCGCTGGGCATGCTGAAGGCGGACAGCGGGTCGGCGATCACTTCGGGGCGCGCGCGGCTGAACAGGTGCTTGAGCGTGGTATTGAGCAGTGCGGTGCCGACCATGGTGCCGGCGGCGAAGAACGCATGGCGCCACAGTCGCAGCGCAGCCAGCAGCACTGCCAGCAACGCGCCGGCGATGAACTGGGTGCGGAAGTCGCCGACGCGGGTGACCGCCACCATCACATCGTCCAGCCAGGCGTGGCGGTGCTCTTGCACCAGTGCCATCAGGCCCTTGTCCAGGGCATCGAGGTGCGGCCAGCCGATGAGCATGGCGATCAGCAGGGCGAAGCAGCCGACGGCGCCGATCAGTGGCGCATTGCGCTCCTTGCGCAGTTCGGCGTGAATGATCAGCGCGAATACCGCGGCGATACAGGCAGCGACTACTCCGGCCTCTGGCCAGAAGCCTTCGGGTAGCGGCAGTCGCATCGCCGCGCCGGTGGCCCAGCCAGGCACCAGGTAGGCGATCGACCAGCCGGCGGCAGCCACGATGGATACCGCCAGGAAGCGCCCGAAGGGCATGTCGAGCATGCCGGCGATCATCGGCAGGAACGGCCGCAGCGCTCCGATGAAGCGGCCCACCAGCAGGCTGGCGACACCGTAGCGGTGGAAGAAACCTTCGGCGGCGGCCATCCATTCCGGATGGTGGCGCAGCACCGGCAGGCGGCGGATGTCCTGATGGAAGTGGCGACCGATCCAGTACGACGACACGTCGCCCAGCAGGCCGCCGAAGAACGCCAGTGCCAGGGTTTCCCCCAGCCCGAGGGCGCCGCTGCCGGCCAGCACGGCGATGGCGAACAGCATTACCACGCCGGGCAGGATGATCCCGACCACGGCGGCGCATTCGAGGAAGGCGACCAGGAACAGGACCAGGGCGAGCCATTGCGGATGGGTTGCCATCCAGGTGTTGAAGGCGGCGAGATCGATCATCGGAAGGTGGCGTCCTGGGTTCCGAGCAGGTGGTAGTCAAGGCCTTCGACCTGCCCGCGGCGCAGTGGGTTGCGTGTGCAGAAGCTGGCGAAGGCGGCGTCGACGAAGCGGTATTGCAGGTGTTCGTCGCGGCCGTGGGGAATACCCAGGCGCGCGGCCTGGATGAGTAGAGAGGGCGTCTCGCCGATGTCGTCGACGAACAGGCGCTGCGGGTCGAAGCGCTGGGCGTCCCAGTCCGGTACCTTCAGGCCCAGGGAGCGGCAGAGCAGGGTCTGGCCGGAGCACAGCTTGCCCAGCGGGCGCTCGCTGCCGTCGGCGGCCGGATTGAACTGGCGCATGCAGGCCAGGGCGGCGTCGCCGGAAATGCGATCGAGCCAGGGGTGGCCGGACTTGATCAGCACCGCGTTGCCCGGCCCGCCGGCGCTGAAGTTCAGCGAGTCGCCGCCGCGGGCGTAGTACATGTAGATGTGGCCGCCATCGAGGAATAGCGCCTTGCGCTTCTCGGTGTAGCCCAGCGAGGCGTGGCTGCCTTTTTCATCCAGATAATAGGCCTCGGTCTCGATGATCCGCGCCGACAGCCACAGGTCGCCGACCCGGTGGCGGATCACCTTGCCCAGCAACTCGCGGGCGACGGTGAGCGCGTCGCGATTGAAGAAGGCATCCGGCAGCGGATTCGCATCGGGCCAGGGCAAACTTAGGTTGGGTTCGGCGGGCATCGGATTGTCGCGGTTCTCGGGCCGGTCTTAGGCTGGGGAATCATAACAACAAGATTCTTAAGCATGGCTGAACGGATCCGGGCCGACAGCGCCCACATCACCCCCAGCGCGCACTACACCGGTTACGTCTGGTATCGCCACCAGTTGGCCGACCCGGCGTTCGCCACGGCGTTCGGCCGCTGGGTACATGGTTGCGTGGCGCCGATCAACTGGGGGGCGCGGATCGGCTTCGGGCTGAATATCGAAGACTTCCTGTTACAACGTCACCTGCTGATCGATGCCCGGCTGACCCAGGCCATCGAATCGCGCGGTGTTACCCAGGTGGTGGAGATCGCCTGCGGGCTGTCGCCCCGGGGCCGGCGCTTCCGTGAGCGCTATCCCCAACTGACTTATATTGAAGCTGACCTGCCGCCGATGGCTGCGCGCAAGTCTGCGCTGCTGCAGGAGCAGGGCTGGCTGGACGGCAAGCACCGAGTGCGGGCTGTGGATATCCTCGCCGAACAAGGCGAGCAGTGCCTGGCGGCGCTGCTCTGCGAGTTGGACCCGGATCGCCCCGTGGCGGTGATCACCGAGGGGCTGGTGAACTACTTCCAGCGCCCGGTGATCGAGGGCTTCTGGCGCCGTCTGGCGGCCGCCCTGCGGGTGTTCCCGGAAGCGACCTACCTGACCGAACTGTACCCTGACCTGCGCGAACACCCGCGCTACCGGCAGATCCGCTGGGGCGTCGGGCTGATCGGCCGGCTGACCCGTGGCGGCTATCCGCTGCATTACCGCAGTGCAGGCGAGATCGAGCAGGCGTTCAGCGGCTGCGGGTTCGGCCGGGTGGGCGTGCTCGATCCGCAGGTGGATGGCGCGGGGTTGGGGTTGCCCAAGGGGCGGATGCCCAGTCTGGTGCGGGTGATCGAGGCGCGGGTTTAGCTCCGGGGCTAGCGAACAGTGCCATTACGTGACGCCGGTGCCAGCGTGTTTCCCTCACCCCAGCCCTCTCCCGAGGGGAGAGGGAGCCGATCGTGCCGGCTGAAACTGCCGTTTCACCTCACACCGAACAGTCCCCTCTCCCTCTGGGAGAGGGTTAGGGTGAGGGGAGCGCCCGAGCGCAGGAGTTCCCAGGTTTCAACCAGGCCGTAGGGCGGATAAAGCGGAACGCTTTATCCGCCATCTCTCTACGATTGACCCAGCCGATGGCGGATAACGCCCGAGGCGTTATGCGCCCTACGGCATTACTTATCAGGCTGCGAAGGCCCCCTGCTGCATCGGCACCACCATCGCCGCCAGCGCAGCGCTGGCCTGCGGGTCGCCGTGGGCGAAGATGAAGGCCAGGCTGTCGCCGTCGTAGCGCAGCGGCAGGATATCCAGCTCCGGCAGTCCGGCGGCGGCCAACTTCCAGCCGCGCGATGGGCGATCGGTCGGCAGGTCGACGCGAATCAGCCCGCCGAAATACCCCAGCTCCGCCAGCTCGCAGCGCCATTCGCCCCCTTCGCCGTTGCGCAGCACGGCGCGGGTGTCGGCCGGCGCCAGGCGCGGTTCGAAGCGGCGTTCCAGGTGCAGCAACTGCTGGCGCTGGAAGCGTGTGCTGCCGGCGGCGCTGCGTGGCAGTGCTTCACCGCGCAGGAAGGGGTTGTACAGCCGGGCGCAGGCATCGCGGCGCTCGAACTGGGCCAGGTGGTCGGCGTTGTGGATCAGCGCGAACTCGGCGTCCGCGCAGGCGTGGGCGAATTCGGCGTGCTCCCAGGGCTGGGTGAAATGGTCGTACTCGCCGGCCAGCACCAGCGTCGGGCATTGCGGGTGGCGGTCGAAGCCACCGAAGGCCAGCAGGCGCTGGCTGTTCTGCCGGTAGCGTTCGATTTCTGCTGGAGTCAGGCGCTGCAGCTGGCGCAGCAGGGCTTTGCGGAACACCGGGGAAACCCCGGTATCGGCGAGGCGCAGCGGGTTGATCAGGCCGGTCAGCACGCCGTGGGCGAAAGGCGTCTGCTCGCCGAGTTCCAGGCGCGCCAGGGCTTCCACCAGCAGGGCGCGGGCGCCGGGACGGCCGAAGGCGGTGATGCCGGCCAGCAGCAGGCGGCCGCAGCGCGCCGGGTGGCGGGCGGCGAACAGCGCGGCCAGTGCCGAGCCGTAGGACAGCCCGATAGGCATCAGCGGTGGCAACTGCAGGGTTTGCGCAAAGGCGGCGATGAGGTCGGCCAGGTCCTCCAGGCTCAGCTGCGGCGCCAGTTGCAGGTTGCCGCCCTGGCTGGGCAGATCGAGCAGGATCACCGGATGCCCGGCGAGCAGCTCCGAAACCTCGCTGGCGAAGGAGCGGAAGCTCTGGAACGCGCCGCCCAGCAGCAGGACGGGCGGGCGAGTGTCATCCTCTTGCGATGAGAAGGCCTGGTAGTGCAGTTGCCAACCGTCCAGTTCCAGTACCGCCGGGGCGGCGGTCAGGGACTGGGCGCTGTAATCGGTGCGATAGCGCATGGCAGTTCTCCGGCGGTGGGCCGCCTCTTGTTGTTCTTCCCTGGCGTGAGTCCCTGGCATGCGAGCACTGCGGGGGCAATTAGCCATGCTTGCAAGGTAAACAGCGGATACGAATTTGGTTACCCAACCTTCGGGCGGCAGGAGAGGGGGGAGGACCGGCGGGTGTCACCGTTTGGCCTGTGGCGCGGGGCGTGGGGCGGGTAAGCGTTACGTGCGGCGCGTCGCTGACCGGCCGGCTGCTGTGGCTGGCCGCTGAGGGCGCGCTCCCGCTATACTCGCGCATTTCCCTCACGCAGACGCGTTTGATCATGACCGAGTCCGTTCTCGACTATATGAGCCGCCTGGGCCGCGCCGCCCGTGAAGCGTCGCGCGTTGTCGCGCGCGCCACGACCGCGCAGAAGAACAAAGCCCTGCTGGCCGCAGCCGATGCCCTGGACGCAGCCCGCGCCCAGCTGACCGAAGCCAATGAACAGGATCTGGCCAATGGCCGTGCCAACGGTCTGGAGCCAGCCATGCTCGACCGCCTGGCCCTGACGCCGGCGCGCATCGACGACATGATCGAAGGCCTGCGCCAGGTTGCTTCGCTGCCGGACCCGATCGGTGAGATCCGCGACATGCGCTACGTGCCGTCCGGCATCCAGCTGGGCAAGATGCGCGTGCCCCTGGGTGTGGTGGGGATCATCTACGAATCCCGGCCGAACGTGACCATCGACGCCGCGAGCCTGTGCCTGAAGTCCGGCAACGCGACCATCCTGCGCGGTGGCTCCGAGGCGATCCACTCCAACCAGGCGATCGCTGCCTGCATTCAGACCGGCCTGGCCGCCGCCGGCCTGCCGGCGAGCGTCGTGCAGGTGGTGGAAACCACCGACCGCGCTGCTGTCGGCGCGCTGATCACCATGCCCGAGTACGTGGACGTCATCGTTCCGCGCGGCGGCAAGGGCCTGATCGAGCGCATCAGCCGTGACGCCAAGGTCCCGGTGATCAAGCACCTGGACGGCATCTGCCACGTCTATATCGACATCGCCGCTGACCTGGACAAGGCGATCCGCGTCGCCGACAACGCCAAGACCCATCGCTACGCGCCGTGCAACGCCATGGAGACGCTGCTGGTTCACGCCGGCATCGCCGAGCGCGCGCTGCCGCCGCTGGCCGCCATCTACCGCGACAAGGGCGTGGAGCTGCGCGGTGACGCCGCCACCCGCGCGCTGCTGGGCGCCGACGTGCTGGAAGCCACCGAGGAAGACTGGCGCACCGAGTACAACGCACCGATCCTGTCGATCCGCATCGTCGACGGCCTCGACGCGGCCATCGAGCACATCAACACCTACGGCTCGCAGCACACCGACGCAATCGTCACCGAGAACTTCACCGACGCCCGCCGTTTCCTCACCGAAGTGGACTCGGCCTCGGTCATGGTCAACGCCTCGACTCGCTTCGCCGATGGTTTCGAATACGGCCTGGGCGCGGAGATCGGCATTTCCACCGACAAGCTGCACGCCCGGGGCCCGGTCGGCCTGGAAGGCCTGACCAGCGAGAAGTACGTAGTGTTCGGCGACGGACACGTGCGGACTTGATGAACAAGGCGCGTTCCCGTCGGGTCGGTCTGTTCGGTGGCACCTTTGACCCGGTGCACATCGGTCACCTGCGCAGTGCGCTGGAGATGGCCGAGCAGTTCGAATTCGACGAGTTGCGCCTGATCCCCAACTTCCGCCCACCGCACCGCGACACCCCCCAGGTGAAACCGGAGCAGCGGCTGGCGATGGTCGAGCTGGCGGTAGCCGGCGTGACCCCGCTGGTGGTCGATGACCGCGAGCTGAAGCGTGACAAACCCTCCTACACCATCGACACCCTGGAGTCGCTGCGTGGGGAGCTGGATGAGCAGGACCAGTTGTTCCTGCTGGTCGGCTGGGACGCATTCTGCGGCCTGCCGACCTGGCATCGCTGGGAAGAGTTGCTGGAGCACTGTCATATCGTCGTGCTGCAGCGCCCGGATGCCGACAGCGAGCCGCCGGAAGACCTGCGCGACCTGCTGGCGGCGCGCAGTGTTGCCGACCCGAAGGCGATGACCGGCCCCGCCGGGCAGATCACCTTCGTCTGGCAGACGCCGCTGGCAGTATCCGCCACCCAGATCCGCCAACTCCTGTCGCAGGGGCGCTCCGTGCGCTACCTGGTGCCGGATGCGGTATTGAACTATATCGAGGCGCACGGCCTGTACCAGGCGCCCCACTGATCAAGCTAGAGAGTCATACATGCAAACCGAACAACTGGTCGAACTGACCATCGCTGCCCTGGAAGATCTCAAGGCGCAGGACATCGTCGTCATCGACGTGCGCGACAAGACCAGCATCACCGACACCATGGTCATCGCCACCGGCGCCTCCAGCCGTCAGGTCAAGTCGCTGGCCGACAACGTCCTGGAAAAGGTCAAGGAACAGGGCGTGCGCCCGATCGGCAGCGAAGGCCAGGAAGGTGGCGAGTGGGTCCTGATCGACCTCGCCAACGTCGTGGTCCACGTCATGCAGCCGGCCACCCGCCAGTTCTACGACCTGGAGCGCCTGTGGCAGGGCGCCGAGCAGAGCCGCGCCTCGCACAGCGCCGAGTAAGCCTGTCGTGCGTCTGCGTCTGATCGCGGTCGGCTCGCGCATGCCGCGCTGGGTGGAAGAGGGCTGGGCGGAGTACGTCAAGCGCCTGCCCTCGGAGCTGTCCCTGGAACTGGTGGAAATCCCGCTCAACACGCGTGGCAAGAATGCCGACGTGGCGCGGCTGATCCGCCAGGAAGGCGAGGCCATGCTGAGCAAGGTCCAGCCGGGGGAACGCATCGTCACCCTGGAAGTCGAAGGCAAGCCCTGGAGCACCCCCCAGCTGGCGCAGGAGCTCGACCGCTGGCGCCTGGACGCGCGCACCGTCAACCTTATGGTTGGCGGGCCGGAAGGCCTGGCGCCGGAGGTCTGCGCGCGCAGCGAGCAGCGCTGGTCGCTGTCGCCGCTGACCCTGCCGCACCCGCTGGTGCGGATTCTGGTCGGCGAGCAGATCTACCGCGCCTGGACGGTTCTGTCCGGGCACCCCTACCACAAGTAGTCGTAGCCGTTTTCGATGCCGCAGCCGATACAGCTCAAGGACCACGAGAAGGACGCCCGCCAGGTCCGCGCCCGCGTCATCGTCGGCGGGGTGGCGATCTTCCTGCTCGCCCTGGTGCTGGTGGCGCGCATGTATCACCTGCAGGTGACGCAGTACGACTACCACTCGACGCTGTCGGAGAACAACCGCGTCCACGTGCAGCCGATTCCGCCCAATCGCGGGCTGATCTTCGACCGCAACGGGGTGATCATCGCCGACAACCGTCCCAGCTTCAGCCTGACTATCACCCGCGAGCGCACCGAGAACCTGCAGGAAACGCTCAAGAACCTGGTGGACATCCTCGGCCTCACCGAGGAAGACAAGGCCATCTTCGAGAAACGTATGAAGCAGGGGCGCCGGCCGTTCGAGCCGGTGCCGATCATGTTCGAGCTGTCCGAGGAGCAGATTGCCCGCATCGCGGTGAATCAGTACCGCCTCAACGGCGTCGACGTGGCTGCGCAGTTCGTCCGCCATTACCCGCTGGGCGAGCACTTCGCCCACTCGGTCGGCTATGTCGGCCGGATCAACGAGGCGGAGCTGAAGAAGCTCGACCCGGTGGCCTATTCGGGCACCCACCACATCGGCAAGACCGGCGTGGAAAAATTCTACGAGGACGCCCTGCACGGCACGGTGGGCTACGAGGAAGTCGAGACCAACGCCCGTGGCCGCGTCCTGCGGGTGCTCAAGCGCACCGAGCCGGTCTCCGGCCGTGACATCGTGCTGAGCATCGACAGCAAACTGCAGGCCGCCGCCGAAGCTGCGCTGGCCGGCCGCCGTGGCGCCATCGTGGCGATCCAGCCGTCCACTGGCGAGGTGCTGGCCATGGTCAGCCAGCCGAGCTACGACCCCAACCTGTTCGTCACCGGCATCAGCTTCAAGGATTACGCGGCGCTGCGTGATTCCGAGGACCGCCCGCTGTACAACCGCGTGCTGCGCGGCCTGTACCCGCCAGGATCGACGGTGAAGCCGGCGGTGGCCATCGCCGGCCTAGATGCCGGCGTGGTGACTCCTTCGAGCCGCGTGTTCGATCCCGGCTACTACCAACTGCCGAACTACGACCACAAGTACCGCAACTGGAACCGCACGGGTGATGGCTGGGTCAGCCTGGAGACCGCGATCATGCGCTCCAACGACACCTACTTCTACGACTTGGCCCATAAGCTTGGCATCGACCGCCTGCACGACTACATGAGCGAATTCGGCTTCGGGCAGCGCGTGTCCCTGGACATGTACGGCGAAGCGGAAGGCCTGATGCCTTCGCGCCAGTGGAAGCGCGCCCTGCGCCGCCAGGCCTGGTTCCCCGGCGAAACACTGATTCTCGGCATCGGTCAGGGCTACATGCAGTCCACGCCCTTGCAATTGGCGCAGATGGCTGCGCTGATTGCCGGTAAGGGCAAGTGGATTCGCCCTCACCTGGCCAAGACCATCGACGGCAAACCGCCAGTCGACGAGAACCCGATGCCCGACATCATGCTCAAGGACCCGAACAACTGGAATCTGGTCGATAACGGCATGCAGCAGGTGGTGCACAACGCGCGGGGTACTGCGCGCAAGGTCGGTGCCACCTCGGTCTATCGGATTGCCGGTAAGTCCGGTACCGCGCAGGTGGTCGCGATCAAGCAGGGCGAAAAATACGACCGCTCCAAGGTTCTCGAGCGCCACCGCGACCACGCCCTGTTCGTCGGCTTCGCTCCGGCGGACAACCCGCAGATCGCCGTGGCGGTGATGGTGGAGAACGGCGAGTCCGGTTCCGGCGTCGCCGCCCCTGTGCTCAAGGCCGTCACCGACGCCTGGTTGCTCGACGAAACCGGCAAGCTCAAGCCCGAATACGCACCGCAGACCACGGCGGAGGCGCCCAAACCATGACCATGAACGGAAATTTCGACCGCACACTGTCCAGCGAAGACGTGATGAAGCGGCGCTCCAGCCTGCTGCAGCGCCTGCACATCGACGGCTTGCTGCTCCTGCTGCTGGTGACCCTTGGCTCGGTCGGCCTGTTCGTCCTCTATTCCGCCAGCGGCAAGAGCTGGGACCTGCTGATCAAGCAGGCCTCGTCCTTCGGCCTGGGCTTGGGCGCAATGTTCGTGCTGGCGCAGATCGAGCCGCGTTTCCTCGCTCGCTGGGTGCCGCTGGGCTACCTGATTGGCGTCGCGCTGCTGGTGGTGGTGGACGTGATGGGCCACAACGCCATGGGGGCGACCCGCTGGATCAACATTCCCGGGGTGATCCGCTTCCAGCCGGCGGAGTTCATGAAGCTGCTGATGCCCATGACGATCGCCTGGTACCTGTCCAAGCGTTCGCTGCCGCCGGGCTTCAAGCACAGCGTGGTGGGGCTCGCGCTGATCGTCGTGCCCTTCGTGCTGATCCTCAAGCAGCCGGACCTGGGTACCGCCATGCTGGTGCTGGCTTCCGGCTCCTTCGTGCTGTTCGTCGGCGGGCTGCGCTGGCGCTGGATCATCATGGCCGTTTCGGCTGCGGTGCCGGTCGCCGTGGGCATGTGGTACTTCGTCATGCACGACTACCAGAAGCAGCGCGTTCTGACCTTCCTCGACCCGGAAAGCGATCCGCTGGGCACTGGCTGGAACATCATCCAGTCAAAAGCGGCCATCGGTTCGGGCGGCGTCTTCGGCAAGGGCTGGCTGCTGGGCACTCAGTCCCATCTGGATTTTTTGCCCGAAAGCCACACGGACTTTATTATTGCCGTGCTCGGCGAAGAGTTCGGCCTGGTCGGCGTATGCCTTCTGCTGGTGCTGTATCTGCTGGTGATCTACCGGGGGCTGGTGATTACGGCGCAGGCGCAGACGCTGTTCGGCAAGCTGCTTGCCGGCAGCATCACCATGACCTTCTTCGTGTATGTGTTCGTCAACATTGGTATGGTCAGCGGATTGTTGCCAGTGGTGGGGGTGCCGCTGCCCTTTATCAGTTACGGCGGAACTTCGCTGGTGACCCTGATGTCAGGGTTCGGCGTTTTGATGTCGATTCACACTCACCGGAAGTGGATCGCCCAGGTTTGATGACAAGAGTGAAGAAAGGAATGCAAGTACTGCGCGCCTGGGCTGCCAGGGGGGTGCATTGGGTCGGAATCGCGGGGGCGATCGGCATGTCCGGCGCCGCTGGCGCGGGCGACTACGATGGTTCGCCCCAGGTCGCCGAGTTCGTCAGCGAGATGACCCGTGACTACGGCTTCGCCGGCGAGCAGCTCATGGGCCTCTTCCACGACGTGGAACGCAAGCAGTCCATCCTCGACGCCATCTCTCGTCCCGCCGAGCGGGTGAAGACCTGGAAGGAATATCGCCCGATCTTTGTCACCGACGCGCGCATCAACCGTGGCGTGGACTTCTGGAACCAGAACGCCGAGGCCCTGGCCCGCGCCGAGCAGGAATACGGCGTGCCGGCCCAGTACATCGTCTCCATCATTGGCGTGGAGACCTTCTTCGGCCGCAATACCGGCAACTTCAAGGTGATGGACGCGCTGTCCACCCTGGGCTTCGATTACCCGCCGCGCGCCGACTTCTTCCGCAAGGAACTCAAACAGTTCCTGCTGCTGGCTCGCGAACAGCAGGTCGACCCGCTCAGCCTGACCGGCTCCTACGCCGGCGCCATGGGTCTGCCGCAGTTCATGCCGAGCAGCTTCCGCGCCTACGCCGTGGACTTCGACGGCGACGGCCACATCAATATCTGGAGCGACCCCACCGATGCCATCGGCAGCGTCGCCAACTACTTCAAGCAGCACGGCTGGCACACCGGCGAGCCGGTGGTGTCGCAAGCGGAAATCGGCACCTCCACCGCCGAGGACGCGCTCACCCAGGGCCTGGAGCCGCAGATGAACCTCGGTCAGCTACGCTCCCAGGGCTGGCGAACCCATGACGTGATCCGCGACGACCTGATGGTGACCGCCATGCGCCTGGAAGGCGCACAGGGCACTGAGTACTGGGTCGGTCTGCCTAACTTTTATGTGATCACCCGCTACAACCGCAGCGCCATGTACGCCATGGCGGTCCATCAGCTGGCTGGCGAGATCGCCAAGGCACGAGGTGTCCATTGAGCAAGCGAATCGCAAGTCCCGGCCTCTGGTCGCTGGCCGCCTGCGTTGGCCTGAGCACTGTGTTCCTCGCCAGTTGCACCGGCAACCGCGCGCCCCAGCAGCAGCCGGTGGCCAGCAGCGGCATCTCCGGTCCCTATGACTACAACCGCCCGCACCGCGACGGCGCACCCTGGTGGGACGTCGACGTCTCGCGCATCCCCGATGCCGTGCCGATGCCGCACAACGGGCCGTTCAAGAACAACCCCTACACCGTGCTGGGCAAGACCTACTACCCGCTGAACAACGCGAACACCTACAGCGTGGTCGGAACCGCCTCCTGGTACGGCACCAAGTTCCACGGCCAGGCCACCGCCAACGGCGAGCAGTACGACCTCTATGGCATGACCGCCGCGCACAAGACCCTGCCGCTGCCCAGCTACGTCCGCGTGACCAACCTGGACAACGGCAAGAGCGTCATCGTCCGCGTCAACGACCGCGGCCCGTTCTATTCCGACCGGGTGATCGACCTGTCCTTCGCCGCCGCCAAGAAGCTCGGCTACGCCGAGACCGGCACCGCTCACGTCAAGGTCGAAGGCATCGACCCCGACCGCTGGTGGGCCTCCCAGGGCAAGCAGCCGCCGATGATCATGGCCCTGCCGAAGATGGCCTCGCAGCCCACCGCCCAGCCGCAGGCGGTCGCCATGGCCCAGCCCATTGAAACCTATGTTCCGCCGCCCGCGCAGCACGCCGCGCCCGTGGCGCCGGTCCAGATCGACTCAAAAAAAAACGCTTCATTACCAGCCGATGGCCTGTATCTCCAGGTGGGTGCCTTCGCCAACCCGGACGCTGCGGAGCTTCTCAAGGAGAAGGTCGGCGGCCTGACGGGGGCGAAATCCTTTATCAGCTCGGTCGTGGTCAACCAGCAGACCTTGTACCGAGTGCGCCTGGGACCGATCGGAACGCAGGATGAAGCAAGTCGGATGCAGGACAGCATCCGCGTGGCCAATCTAGGCCAACCCAAGCTCGTGCGCCTGGACTGAGATTCCACCGCACGTGCCGCAGCGACCCGTCAGAGGTCGCAGCACCCGAGCTCCCCTCAAGGGGATTGTTTGACCATTAGTGAACCCCAGAGAGACGGATGAACATCTTCAACTTCGCCAAACGCCTGTCCTTGCTCGTGTTGTTCAGCGCCCCCGTGGCCAGCTGGGCAGCGGAAGTCGTTCCCGCCGCCCCGCAGCTCGCGGCCAAGGCCTGGGTGCTGATGGACGGCGCCAGCGGCAATATCCTGGTCGAGAACGCTGGTGACGAGCGCCTGCCGCCCGCCAGCCTGACCAAGCTGATGACTGCCTACATCGCCACCAAGGAAATCGAAGGCGGCCGCATTGCCGAATCCGACCTGGTTACCGTTAGCGAACACGCCTGGCGCACCGGCGGCTCGCGCATGTTCATCAAGGTTGGCTCTCAGGTTTCGGTGAGCGACCTGCTGCACGGCATCATCATCCAGTCGGGTAACGACGCCTCCGTCGCCCTGGCCGAGCACATCGCCGGCAGTGAAGACGCCTTCGCCGACATGATGAACACCACCGCGCAGAAGCTGGGCATGACCAACTCCCACTTCATGGACGCCACCGGCCTGCCCAACCCGGACCACTACTCGTCCGCCAAGGACATGGCCATCCTGGCCCGCGCCATCATCTACGGCGAGCCGACCCACTACGCCATCTATGCGCAGAAAGAGTTCTTCTGGAACAACATCAAGCAGCCCAACCGCAACCTGCTGCTGTGGCGCGACAAGACCGTCGATGGCCTGAAGACCGGCCACACCGACGAAGCCGGCTACTGCCTTGTGGCCTCCGCCGTGCGTGACGGCCAGCGCATGATCGCCGTGGTGTTCGGCACCAACAGCGAGCAGGCTCGCGCCGCCGAGACCCAGAAACTGCTGACCTACGGTTTCCGCTTCTTCGAATCGCAGACCTTCTACAAGAAGGGCGCCGAGCTGACCAAGGCCATGGTCTGGAAAGGCTCCGAGCACGAAGTCAAAGCCGGCCTGTCCGAAGACCTGACCATGACCGTCCCGCGCGGCCAACTCAAGCAGCTGCAGGCCAACATGGTCGTCGAGCCGAACCTGATGGCGCCGATCCAGCAGGGTCAAGTCATCGGCAAGGTCGAGGTCAAGCTGGGTGACAAGGTCGTCCGCACTTCCGACCTGGTCGCGCTGAACGCCGTGGAAGAAGGCGGCTTCTTCCGCCGCATCTGGGACAGCATCCGCCTGTTCTTCTTCGGTCTGTTCAACTGACCGCCCGTCCCGGTCTTGCACTTTTGTATACAAGACCGGGATTGACCCGCCCGCGCAGTCGCAAACTCGGGTAAAATGCCCGCCTGCGACTGCCTGGTCCCTTGTGGTCCGGCGGCCGTCGTCCGATCCACCCGGAGCGCCCCCATCCCGGGCGTTCATGCGGAGGCGGGCCACACGCCCGCGAGAGCCATGACTGATACCCCTGATTCCGTCGACACCAGCGAACAGCCCGCGCCGAAGATCGAGTTCCCCTGCGAACGCTACCCGATCAAGGTCATCGGCGACGCCGGCGAAGGCTTCCCCGACCTGGTCGTCGAAGTCATCCAGCGTCACGCTCCGGACCTCGACATAACCACCCTGGTCACCCGTGACAGCCGCAACGGCCGTTTCCTGTCCGTGCAGGTGCTGATCACCGCCACCGGCGTCGACCAACTGCAGAACATCCATAAAGACCTGCGCGCCACCGGCCGCGTCCACATGGTGCTCTGATGGGCGAAACGCTGGGCTTTCGTGAGCTGGGCATCCTTCCTTACGAGCCGACCTGGCACGCCATGCAGCGCTTCACCGCCGAGCGCGAGCCCGTGACGCCCGATGAAGTCTGGCTGCTCGAACACGAGCGCGTGTTCACCCAGGGCCAGGCTGGCAAGGCCGAACACGTGCTGTTCCCCGGCGACATCCCGGTCGTTCAGGTCGACCGTGGCGGGCAAGTGACCTACCACGGCCCCGGCCAGTTGGTCGCCTACCTGATGCTCGACGTACGCCGCTCCGGCATTGGCGTGCGCGACCTGGTTTCGCGCATCGAACAGAGCCTCATCGGCCTGCTCGACAGTTACGGCGTCACCGCTGTATCCAAACCCGACGCTCCGGGCGTCTATGTGGACGGCGCGAAGATCGCATCCCTCGGCCTGCGCATCCGCAACGGCCGTTCCTTCCATGGTCTGGCTCTCAACGTGGACATGGACCTGGAACCCTTTCGACGCATCAATCCCTGCGGTTACGCAGGCATGGCCATGACCCAGCTGAGTCAGCTGGCCGGCCCCATCGCATTGGCCGATGTGCGCGAGCGCCTGCGTGGCGAACTCGTCGAACGCCTTGGCTACGCGGCACAGAAGACCCTAACGGGCGGGATCCAACCCTGATGAGCACTGTTGTGGAGAATGCAGGTAGCACTGCCCCGGCCGCCAAGCCAGGCAAGGTGGAAGTCGGCGTCAAGCTGCGCGGCGCAGAGAAGGTCGCGCGCATCCCGGTGAAGATCATTCCCACCGAGGAACTGCCGAAGAAGCCCGACTGGATTCGCGTGCGCATCCCCGTATCCCCCGAGGTCGACCGCATCAAGCAGCTGCTGCGCAAGCACAAGCTGCACAGCGTCTGTGAGGAAGCCTCCTGCCCGAACCTGGGCGAATGCTTCTCCGGCGGCACTGCGACCTTCATGATCATGGGCGATATCTGCACCCGCCGCTGCCCGTTCTGCGATGTCGGCCACGGTCGTCCGAAGCCGCTGGATGTCGATGAACCGACCAACCTCGCCATCGCCATCGCCGACCTGCGGCTGAAGTACGTGGTGATCACCTCGGTGGACCGCGACGACCTGCGCGACGGTGGCGCCCAGCACTTCGCCGACTGCCTGCGCGAAATCCGCAAGTTGTCCCCCGGCGTGCAGTTGGAGACCCTGGTCCCGGACTACCGCGGCCGCATGGACATCGCGCTGGAAATCACCGCCAACGAGCCGCCGGACGTGTTCAACCACAACCTGGAAACCGTTCCGCGCCTGTACAAGTCCTCGCGTCCGGGCTCCGACTTCGAGTGGTCGCTCGACCTGCTGCAGAAGTTCAAGCAGATGGTCCCCCACGTACCGACCAAGTCCGGCCTGATGCTCGGCCTGGGCGAGACCGACGAGGAAGTCATCGAAGTCATGCAGCGCATGCGCGAGCACGACATCGACATGCTGACCCTCGGCCAGTACCTGCAGCCCTCGCGCAATCACCTGCCGGTGCAGCGCTTCGTCCACCCGGACACCTTCGCCTGGTTCGCCGAAGAAGGCGAGAAAATGGGCTTCAAGAACGTCGCTTCCGGCCCGCTGGTACGCTCTTCGTACCATGCTGATCAGCAGGCTCACGGTACCAAGATCGGCTGAACTGTCGATCCATGAAAAAGGCGCCTTCGGGCGCCTTTTTTGATCAAGCTTTCTGTCGGAGCTGCTCCAGCAGGGTGGTGGTTGGATAGCCGTCCGCCGGGGAGCCGACGGATTGCTGGAACGCGCGGATCGCCTTGCGCGTATTGGCGCCGATGATTCCGTCCGCGGTGCCCGGCTGATAACCGCGCTGTGCCAGCAACTGCTGCAACTCGATACGCTCGGAGCGGCTGAGCGGGACGTCGCTCACCGGCCACTGTGCCGCCAGTTGTCCGCCGCCTTTGAAGCTGTCTGCCAGTAGGCCCACGGCGAGCGCGTAGGAGGTGGAGTTGTTGTACTTGAGGATGCTGCGGAAGTTATCCGTCACCAGGAAGGCAGGGCCACGATAGCCGGCCGGTAGCAGCAGCGAGACGCTCGCCTGCGGGTTGCTGGGCAGGTTGCCGCTGGCGACCTTGATGCCCTGGCGCAGCCACTCGTTCATCGGCTTGCGGGTATCCATGTCGGCCTGGGCGTAGTCGAACCCCGGCGGCAGACGCACTTCGAAACCCCAGCTCTGTCCCCGTTGCCAGCCAGAGGTCTTCAGGTAGTTGGCGGTAGACGCCAGTGCGTCGGGAGATGAGCCCCAGATGTCACGCCGGCCGTCGCCGTCGAAGTCCACGGCGTACTGGTTGTAGGTGGTTGGGATGAACTGGGTCTGGCCCATGGCGCCGGCCCAGGAGCCGATCATGTTGCTCGCGGGCACATCGCCATGCTGCAGAATCTGCAGCGCGGCGATCAGCTGATCGCGGCCGAAATCAGGGCGCCGGCCTTCATAGGCCAGGGTAGCCAGGGAGCGGATAACGTTCTTGCTGCCCATCTGCTGGCCGAAGTTGCTCTCCATGCCCCAGATCGCCACCACGGCATCGCGGTCGACGCCGTAGGTCATGTCGATGCGTTGCAGCACATCGGCGTTCTGCTGCAGGCAGTCCTGGCCGTTGCGCACGCGCGCGGGAGACACGGCACTTTCCAGGTATTGCCAGACGGGACGGGTGAACTCGGGCTGGCTGTGGTCGGCTGTCACCACGGAACCGTCCGGCTCGATGCCGGCAAAGGCCGCGTCGAAGGTCTGCGCGCTGATACCCGCCGCCAGCGCCTGTGCGCGGAAGCCGTCGCGCCATTGGGCGAAGCTCTGCGTCGGTTGCGCATGTGCGGCGGAAGCGTTGGGCGGCGGCTCGGTGCAGGAGGTCAGCAGGCCGAAGCTGGCCAGGGACAGCGCGGCGATGAGCAGGCAGCGTTGGCCGACAACAGGTGAAACAGGCGTGCGCATTGCTCTCCTCGGGAACTGGCAGGGGAGGGGCCACCTTAGCATGGCCACTGTGACGCGTCTGCGTTGGGCAGAAACGATAGGTCTGCAGATTCGAGGGCAAGGGTGAGCGAAAATTCCCGCGTCGGCGCGACGCTCGTCGGGCGGTGCTGCGCTATGGCGTGGGCTTGGAGCCGGTTTCCTGGTCGACCTTGGGCGCGCTCTGGTTGAGTTCCTTGAGCATGTCGTCATAGGCGGCGCAGTCGTCCGGGCGCTGCTCGCTGGAGCGAGACTTCTTCATCTCGGCGAGCTTTTCGTTGAGCTTCTGTGCGCGCTGGGGATCGCTGCGAGTCACCTCGGTGACCTTGGCAGCAACCTGCTTGCCCTTGGCTTCGGCTTCCTGGTCGGAGCAGAACGCGTGGGCGGACAGGCTGAAGGGGAGGGCGAGGATGGTGACGATCAGGGGAGCTTTCATGGGAGGCCTCCAGGGCTTGGCTATCCGGTTGAAAGCGAAGGAGCGGGGGTGGTTCAGGTTTTCTGAGGTTTTTCAGGCCGCCAGAAGCGAAGAAGCCTCCCAATTTCGGGAGGCTTCGCGGCGGTAGCTGCCTTTGCCTTTGAGCGGCTGTTCCTGGCGGCTGCGGAACAGGGGCTGTGCGACCAGGGACTTGGCCTTGTTCGGCCGTTTGGATTTCTTCGCCATCTGCGTTTCCTCGTCTGGCTTGTCTCTCGGAGTCCGGCCAAGCGCCGGCGCGCGCATCTTCCGCCTATCTGGCACGCTTGTCCATGCCACTGGTCTACCGGCGGGCGGACCAAGGCCTGCACGCATGGATCAGGGCTACTCTGGGACGGCGAACCTTTCTGACAAGACGGACAAGAACGAGGAAAAGGACGATGAAGTTTCTCTGCATGATTTATTTCGACGAACGCAAGGCGGCGGAACTGCCCGAAGCCGAGCTGCGCGGCATCGTCGACGAGTGCATGACCTACAGCGAGCAGTTGCGGCGCAGCGGCAACTACATCGCGGCCAATGCGCTGTTGCCTACGGCCACTGGGCGCACGCTGCGCGGGCAGGGCGACAAGCTGACGGTCACCGACGGACCCTTTGCCGAGACCCGCGAGCAGTTAGGGGGCTTCTACCTGATCGAGGCGCAGAGCCTGGATGAGGCCGAGCGTATCGCCGCGAAAATTCCACCGGGACGCCTGGGGTGCGTGGAAGTGCGCCAGGTCCGCGAGTGGGAGTGAAGCGCCGCGTACCTGATCATGGATTCGAGCGGCGCAGGGCGCCAGGCGCCATGCCGTAGCGCTGCTTGAACGCCCGATTGAAGTGGGCCTGGTCGGCGAAGCCCCAGCGATAGGCCAGTTCGCCGATGGACACCGGCGCCGGACCCGAACGCAGGGCCTCGTGGCATGCCTGCAGGCGCAACTCGCGGATCCAGTCCTGCACGCTGCGGCCACTCTGCCGGAACAGCAGGTGCAGGTAACGCACCGAGATGCCGCAGGCGGCGGCGATCTCGGCCGGGTTCAGTGCGCTGTCCCCCAGGTGGCGAAGTATGTGTTGCTCGATGCGCCGCAGGTGCGCCGCACGTACGGCGCCGCTGTCACCTTCGCCGGGGTTCTGGCGCTCCAGGGCCATGCCGAGCAGTTCCAGCAATTGGTTGCCCAGGCGCCGTCCATCGCCGGGCTGCAGTTCGGGCAGGCGGCGTGCGCTGAGGGCGAGGTAGTCGGCGAACAGCGCTCCGGCGCCGTGGCTGGCGTCGAAGTTGAGGGCACAGCGCTGATCCGGGACGGCGACATGACGGTGCAGGATGCGCTCGGGCAGCTTCAGCACCCACATGGCGTTGTGTTCGGCGTACTGGAACTCGTACGGCTCGCTGCTGCGCTCCAGCACGAAGGCGCCGGGATCGCAGCGGGTCTGGCGGCCGCGCTGGGTAAATTCGAAACAGCTGTGCAGGGGCAGGGTGAGCAGGAAGGACGACTCATCACACTGCGCCAGGTGGTGCGTCTGGCGTCGGTAGCGCAGCGGGCTTGACTCCAGGTACGAGAGGCTGAGGTCGCCCAGTTCGTGGGTCTCCAGGCGGCCGCTGAAGCCCGGCGCACGGGCGAAATCCAGCTCCAGCGGGAAGTAGGTCTGGCTGACGCAGCGATTCCAGTACGCCTGGCGCTGCTCGCCTGGAATCTCGGTGGTGTCGTAGCGGTCTTGCATAGGGGGGGGCGCGGTTCGCCGGGAAAGTGGTTTCTGCAAGCAGGTCCCGTGCCGGCCGCGGGACCGGGCCCCGTTCAACACCGGGGCCCGGTCGTGCTCAACGCTGGCGGGTCAGGCGATAGCAGCCGGATTCGTGCAGCTCCACGATCCAGTCCGGGCGGATGAGGATGTTGGTAGTGGCTTCCTCGATGACGGCCGGGCCGTGCAGGCGGTCGCCGGCCATCAGCGCTTCACCCTGATAGACCGGGGTGTCGCTCCAGATGCCGTCTTCACCGAAGAGCATCGGTCGATTACCGACCAGTGCGCGGCGCACCTGACCGTCGCTGGCGGGGAGGCTCGGGAAGGGCGGGCGCGAGACGCGGCCGATCACCTGGCTTTCCAGGTTGACGATTTCCACCGGGTTGTCCGGTTCGGCGTAGGTGTAAAGCGCCTCGTGGCGGCGATGGAAGGCAGCGACGATGGTGGGCAGCGTGGCGGCGTTGACGGGCATGTCGCCGATTTCCACGGTGCACTCGTGAATCTGCCCGACGTAGCGCATCTCCAGGCTGCGCACCAGGGCGATGTCCTCGTCGCGGAAGCCGTCACCGCGCAAGGTTGTGCGGCCCTGTTCTTCGAGTTCGGTGAAGGCGGCCTCCAGGCCGGTGAGGTCGGCATCCTCCTGGGCGAGAATGGGATGGGTTGCCAGGTAGTTGTGCTTCACGTCGGAGAGGATCTGCCCGAGCGCGCACAAGCCGGAGGCAACCTTGGAGATCAGGACGGTATCGATACCCATGTCTTCGGCCAACGCGGTCATGTGCACCCCGGCTGCGCCGCCGGCACCGATCAGGGCGAAGTCGCGCGGATCGTAGCCGCGCTCGATGGAGACGCGGCGGATGCCGTTGACCATGTTGGCATTGACGATGGCATGGATGCCCCAAGCGGCCTTGTCGACATCGATGCCCAGCGGTTCGGCGATCTTTGCGCCGATGGCCGCCAGCGCAGCCTCACGGTCGAGGCTGATCCGTCCGCCCAGGCGCGCGGCAGGGTTGAGGTAGCCCAGGGCGAGGTTGGCATCGGTGACCGTGGGCTCCTCGCCGCCCTGGCCGTAAGCCACGGGGCCTGGGCTGGAGCCGGCGCTCTGCGGGCCGACCTCGAGCATGCCATAGGGGTTTATGTGGGCGATGGAGCCGCCGCCTGCGCCAAGGGTTTCCACCTGGATCATCGGTACGCCGATGCGTTGGCGGAGAAAGTCGGCGTCGCGGCTGAGGTTGGTCTTGCCTTCGCGGGTCAGGGTGATATCGAACGAAGTGCCGCCCATGTCGACAGTGATGACGTTGTGGATGCCGAACGGCTGGGCGACGAACAGCCCGGCCTGCGGCGCCGACGCCGGCCCCGAGTTGATCGCGTTCACCGCGCGGCCGCGCATGTGCTCGCCGGTTGCCAGGCCGCCATTGGACTGGAAGTAGCGCACTGGGCGCTGGGCGCCGAGCTGGCGGAAGTAGTCGTCGATCTTTGCCACATAACGCGCCATCACGGGGCTCAGGTAGGCGTTGACGAGGGTAGTGGAGGTGCGGGTGTATTCGCGGATCTGCGGGAACACCTCGGTGCCGGTGCAGACGAAGACGCCCGGCAGCATCTCGCGCAGGATGGCGGCGGCACGCTGTTCGTGGGTCGGGTTGCGCACGGACCAGAGGAAGGACACGGCGACTGCCTCGACGCCTTGCTCGGCAAACAGCCGTGCGGCGGCGCGCACGTCTTCCTCGTTCAGCGCGGTGTGCTCCCGGCCGTCGGCGAGGATGCGTCCGCGCACTGGGCGGCGCAGGAAGCGCTGGGCCAGCTGCGGCGCCGGCGGGTAGTCGGGGTCATAGCGGTAGCCTTCTTCCTTGTGGCCCAGGCGGATCTCGATGCTGTCTTCGTGACCCTGGGTGGCGAGCAGGCCGACCTTGACGCCTTTGAGTTCAATCAGCGCGTTGAGCGCCACGGTGGTGCCGTTGATGCAGAGGTCGCAGTTGGCGACGATTTCCTCTACCGGACGGCCGAGGGCCTGGCTGATCTGGCGTAGCCCGTCGGCGATGGCCAGGGTGCCGTCCTGCGGGGTTGAGAGTGCCTTGAACAAGTGCACGCGGCCCTCGCGTTCGGCCAGGATGAAGTCGGTGAAGGTGCCCCCGGCGTCGACACCGAGGCGGTATTGGCTGTGCATGGTCGATTTCCTCAGGCGGATTGGCGGCGTTGGACGGTAGCGGCGGAATCGATATCGCCGTTGGCGGTGAGCACCACGCCATAGTCGAGTTCGGCTCCTCGCGCAGAAACCAGGCCGTCACGCACGTCGCGCAGGACGTCCGCGGGCAGTCGCTGGAAGGCCTGTCCGTAGCCACCGCCCCCGGGGGTGCGATTGATCAGGCGCTCGCCGGGCTTGAGGACGGTCATGACGTTCCGTGTGTGCGTCTCATGCTCGCCTGCACGTACCAGTTCCACGCCACCGAGTTTGGGTTCGATCAACGCATTGGCGGCGCCGGCGGCGCCCATGGTGGTGCGCTGGCGGCCTTCGCCGAAGGAAATCACGGTCATCTCGTGATCCAGCGGCTCGACTTCCAGGCAGGTGCCCGAGCCTCCGCGCAGACGGCCGGCACCGGCGCTGTCGGCCATCAGCCCGTAGCGGTGGATGAGGATGGGGTAGCTGTACTCCAACAGTTCGATGTCGCCGGAATACAAGGCGCCGAAGCAGCACAGCGGCCCGCAGGCGTGCCAGCCGTCCAGCTCGGAAGTGGCCCCGGCACCGGAGATGATCGAGGCGAGCACCATGGTCACGTATTCCTCTCCGGTGCGCGGGTCGACGCCGGCGATGTTCACCCCGCTGGTATGGCCCCACGAAGCGGTTACGCGCTCGGGCGCCGCTTGCTCGAAAGCTTGGCGCACCGCATCGGTGAGGGTTTCCATCGGTGTGGTGGTGCAGTTGACGTGGGGTGCTGGTTCTTCCGCATTGCAGAGGGTGCCCTTGGCGCCCAGATCGACCGACACGCAGCGGTACAGCCCGGCGTTGTAGGGTGGCGGAACCTGGGCGAACATCATCAGCCCCAGATAGATGCCGGACATCGAGTTGCCCGCGTAGGAGTTGATGAAATAGGGCACCTGCGGCGGGCTTTGCACGGTGATGTGGCAGGTATCGTCCTTGATCGTCACGGTGGCGCTGATCGCCAGTTCGCCCAGGCCGTGACCGGAGTCTTCCAGTACCGCATGGCCGGTGTAACTGCCATCGGGCACCGAGCGGATCAGCTCGCGCATCTGACGGTCGGCCATGTCTTTCAGCTCGGCGATACATTCGCGCACGGTGGCGACGCCATATTTGTCGAGCAGGGCGAGCAGGTTGCGCTCGCCGACCCGGCAGGCGCCGTACTGGGCGTTGAGATCGCCTTCCTGGTTGCGTCGGGCGCGCATGTTGGTGAGCAACAGGTTGATCACGTCCTCGCGACGGCGGCCTTTCTCCCACAGCTTCACCGGCGGAATGCGCAGGCCTTCGGCGTAGATCTCCTTGGCGTCGGGGTTGTAGCCGGCCGGCACCGGGCCGCCGATATCGGTCAGATGGCCCTTGCAGACCGTCCAGAACACCAACTCGCCCTGGTAGAACACCGGCTTGTACATGCAGCAGTCGATGATGTGGCTGCCGGCGTAGGTGGGGTCGTTGTGATAGATCACGTCGCCTTCGGCGATATCCTCACCGAAGTAGCCGGAAACAGCCTTCATCGCAGGGATCAGCGAGCCCAGGTGGATGGGAATGTCCTGCCCCTGCAGGATCATTTCCGAGTGATGGTCGAAGAGTGCGTTGGAATAGTCGTGGGCGAGGTTGAACACGCTGGAGCGGCTGGTCTTCTCCAGGGTCAGGGTCATTTCACGCTGGGTCATCTCCAGCGCACCTCGAACCACGGCGAGGGTAATCGGATCGGCCGGCATGCTTGTTCTCCTTATCGGGGCGGATCGATGAAGCGACGATAGGGAGGCGCGCGTGCGGCGTATTGCGTGGCAGTGCAGTGGATGTTGTCGGCCAGTGCACTGTTGGGCGTGGAGGAGGTTGCGACGCTTTGTCGCAAATTTTGTAACAGACCTTTTCGATTGCGCGGCTGTGGCGCGTACTGGGGCTCAGTTAGTTTAGTAGCTGGCTAAGTATCGCTTGGGTGTGCAGGGACCGCGGCGCCCCCGGTTGGAGATATGTCATGCAGCAATGGTCGCCGACCCAGCGCAACGTGGTGATCGCTTCGGTGCTCGCCTGGACGCTGGATGCCTTCGATTTCTTTCTGTTGGTTTTCGTTCTCACCGATATCGCCCAGACCTTCCATGTCGACCTGCCGCAGGTGTCGATGGCGATTCTGCTGACCCTGGCGGTACGCCCCATCGGCGCGCTGCTGTTCGGCCGCGCGGCCGAGCGCTACGGGCGGCGGCCGGTGCTGATGGTCAACATTCTGATCTACTCGCTGCTGGAGCTGGCCTCGGCGTTCTCGCCGAACCTGACGACTTTCCTGATCCTGCGGGTGGTCTATGGCGTGGCGATGGGTGGCATCTGGGGCGTGGCGTCGTCGCTGGCGATGGAGACCATTCCCGAACGTTCGCGGGGTATGGTGTCCGGGCTGTTCCAGGCCGGTTATCCGGCGGGATACCTGATCGCCTCCATCATCTATGGCCTGTTCTTCGAGGTGCTCGGCTGGCGCGGGATGTTCATCGTCGGCTGTCTGCCGGTGGTGCTGGTGGCGTTCATCTGGTTCAAGGTGCCCGAGTCGCCGATCTGGATGGCGGCGCGCGAGCGCAAGGAATCGACGCCGCTGTGGCCGGTGCTGCGCAGCCAATGGAAGTTGTGCCTGTATGCGGTGGTGCTGATGGCCTGCTTCAATTTCTTCAGTCATGGCACGCAGGATCTGTATCCGACGTTCCTGAAGGTGCAGCACGGATTCGATACACACACGGTCAGTCTGATCGCAGTGGCCTACAACATAGCGGCGATCCTGGGGGGCATTCTGTTCGGCACCCTGTCCGAGCGCATCGGGCGGAAGAAGGCGATCATCTGCGGCTCGCTGCTGGCGCTACCGGTGCTGCCGCTGTGGGCATTCAGCCATGGCGCGGTGGCGCTGGGCGTTGGCGCCTTCCTGATGCAGTTCATGGTGCAGGGTGCCTGGGGTGTGATTCCGGCCTACCTCAACGAACTGGCTCCGGTGGGCACGCGCGCAGTGCTGCCGGGATTCGTCTACCAACTGGGCAACCTGATCGCCTCGGTGAACGCGCCGCTACAGGCGGAGATCGCCAAGAGCTACAGCTACGGCACGGCGATGGCCATTGTTGCCGGTGTGGTGGCGGTACTCATCTGCGTGCTGATCAGCACCGGTCGGGACACGCGCGGCGTGGCGCTGGACCGGGCCAATGGGCAGGCGCATAGGCCGATGCCGGCGCGCGGGTAAATGGCGAATCAGCGCGGAAGGCCGCGCCTACCAGTGGCCTGGGATCAGGCCGAGGGCAGGCTGATGCGTTGCCCGGCGACCAGCAGGGCGAGGCGGGCGAGGCTGTTCCAGACGTTGCCGGGAGCTTGGCCTTTGATCTGTGCGTCGATCAGTTGGGCGTCCTGAAGCATCTGGTTCCAGCGCTGCGCGGTGTGCCGCTGCAGGGCCTTGCTCATCAGCGGGCGGCGCTTGTCCCAGATGGGCGGGCGGCACTGACTGAAGGCTTTGTCCAGCGGCACGCCCTGGCTGAACTGCTGGGCAAGGCCGGCGAGAACCCGGACTTCCCGAGCCAGGGCCCAGAGGATAACCGGTGGCTCCACGCCTTCGCCACGCAGCCCTTCGAGCATGCGCAGGCAGTGGGCGGCTTCGCCGTTGAGAGCGGTGTCGATCAGGCCGAAGACGTCGAAGCGCGCGCTGTCGGCCACTGCAGCCTGCACGGTGTCGGCGTCGATCTGCTGGCCGTCGGCGAGCAACTTGAGCTTTTCGATTTCCTGGGCGGCGGCCAGCAGATTGCCTTCGACGCGCGCGGCGATCAGGTCAACCGCTTCCTGGCTGGCGGCAAGGCCGGCCTGGGAAAGGCGCTGGCGAATCCACTGCGGCAACTGGTGGACGTCGATGGGCCAGATCTGGATGAACTGGGCTGCATCGCCGTCGATCAGGGCCTTGGCCCATTTGGTCTTCTGCGTGCTGCCGTCGAGCTTGGGCAAGCTGACCAGCAGGACGGTATCTTCCGGCGGGCGCTGCAGGTATTCCTGGAGGATCGCCGCACCCTTGTCGCCGGGCTTGCCGGAGGGTAGGCGCAGCTCGATCAGGCGTTTTTCGGCGAACAGCGAGAGGCTGGCGCCGGCTTCAAGCAGCTGGCCCCAGTCGAAGTTGGCTTCGGCGTTGAACACCTGGCGTTCGCCGAAATCGCGCTGGCGGCAGGCGGTACGGATAGCATCGCAGGCCTCCTGGCAGAGCAACGGCTCGTCGCCGCTGACCACGTAGACGGGCGCGAGGTTGCCTTGCAGGTGCTTGGCGAGTTGTCCGGGATTGAGCTTCATAATGAAAAAGGGGCCGGTTGGCCGGCCCCTTGTCGCTTACTGCGCTTTCGGGAATTCGATCGGCGATTGCTGCGGTTGAGACTTGGCAGCCTCGTCCGCGGCCTTCATCGCATCCGCTTCGGCCTTGGCCTTGGCTTCAGCCTTGGCCTGTAGGTCGTCGAGCTGGGCCGGTGTGATCAGCTGAAGGCGGGTGACCATCTGCTGGACCAGGTCGCGGCGCATTTCGGCACGGATCTGCGTGGCTTCCTGGTCGGAACCGATCAGGTTGTTCTCGTCCTGCACGTAAACCTTGCGTACCTGCACCTGGCTGGCGAGCAGCAGCAGGTTGTTGGTGCCGCGGATTTCGTAGTTCAGGGTGTTGGTCAGCTCGTTTTCCGCACTGCGGGCGGAGCTGGTGTAGCTGACGCTGCGGCTGGTCGTGTTTTCGCTAGCAAGGATCAGGTGGTAGGGCGCGCGGGATACAACCTTCACGCCGCTGCCTTCGAGCACCTGCTTGAGCTCCTGCACGGTTTCGCCATAGGCGTTGCGTGCGCTCAGATCGATCTCCTTGAGCGCAAAATTCGTATCGCCCAGGCCACGCAGTTGAAAACCGCAGGCGCTCAGCACGCTGGCCAGGCCGATCAGCGCGAGGCTGGTCAGGATACGTTTCATCAAGCTTCCCTCACTCCTGTTGATCCGGTATGCCCGTGGCGAAGGTGCCACGGGCGAATGGGTCTTTTCCAGCGTTGCTTTTAATTGGCGACGATATTGACCAGCTTGCCCGGCACCACGATGACCTTGCGGATGGTCAGGCCGTCGGTGAAGCGCAGCACGTTTTCGTTGGCGCGAGCAGCCGCTTCGACGTCTTCGCGGGTGGCGCTGGCGGGCATTTCGATGTGGCCGCGCAGCTTGCCGTTGACCTGTACCACCAGTTGCAGGCTGTCCTGTACCAGGGCGGCTTCGTCGACCTGCGGCCAGCTGGCGTCGATGACGGCGCCGTCCTTGCCCAGCTCCTGCCAGATCACATGGCAGATGTGCGGAGTGATCGGGGCGAGCAGCAGGGTGACGGTTTCCAGGCCTTCCTGCAGCAGGGCGCGATCTGCGGCGGATTCGGCCGGGGCTTTTTCCAGCACGTTCATCAGGGTCATCACGGCGGCAATGGCGGTGTTGAACTTGTGATGCTGGCCCACGTCCTGGCTGGCCTGGCGGATGGCCAGGTGGATGGCGCGGTGAATGGCCTTCTGTGCGTCGTCCAGCGCGGACTTGTCCACGGCGCCGGCAGGGCCTGCGTTGACGTGGGCCTGGGCCAGACGCCAGACGCGGCGCAGGAAGCGGTTGGCGCCTTCAATACCGGAGTCGGACCACTCGCAGCTCATGTCCGGCGGCGAGGCGAACATCATGAACAGGCGGCAGGTGTCGGCACCGTAGGCGTCGATCATGGCCTGCGGATCGACGCCGTTGTTCTTGGACTTGGACATCTTCTCGGTGCCGCCGATTTCTACCGGCAGGCCGTCGGTCTTCAGGCGCGCGCCGATGACCTTGGCCTTGGCGTCACGCTCGACTTCGACGTCAGCGGGGTTGAACCACTCCTTGCCGCCGTTCGCGGCGACGCGGTAGTAGGTCTCGGCGACCACCATGCCCTGGGTCAGCAGGTTCTTGAACGGCTCGTCGGAGTCGACCAGGCCTTCGTCGCGCATCAGTTTGTGGAAGAAGCGCGCGTAGAGCAGGTGGAGGATGGCGTGTTCGATGCCGCCGATGTACTGGTCGACCGGCAGCCAGTAGTTGGCGGCTTTCTTGTCCAGCATGCCGTCTTCGAACTGCGGGCAGGCGTAGCGGGCGAAGTACCAGGACGACTCGACGAAGGTGTCCATGGTGTCGGTTTCGCGCTTGGCCGGCTGGCCGCATTTCGGGCAGCTGCACTCGTAGAACGACGGCAGTTTGGCCAGCGGCGACCCGGCGCCGTCCGGCACCACGTCTTCAGGCAGGACGACCGGCAGCTGGTCGGCCGGGACCGGCACGTCGCCACAGGTGTCGCAATGGATGATCGGGATCGGGCAGCCCCAGTAACGCTGGCGGCTGATGCCCCAGTCGCGCAGGCGGAACTGGGTGCGCTGCTGGCCCAGGCCCTTGGCGGCGAGGTCGGCGCCAATGGCGTCGAACGCGGCCTGGTAGCCGAGACCATCGTACTTGCCGGAGTTGACGGTGATGACGCTCTCGTCCTTCAGGCCGTACCACTCTTTCCAGGTGCCGGATTCAAAGTCGTTGTCGCCTTCAACCTTGGCGATGACCTGGACGATCGGCAGACCGTACTTGTTGGAGAACTCGAAATCGCGCTCGTCGTGACCCGGCACGGCCATCACGGCGCCTTCGCCGTAGGTCATCAGGACGTAGTTGGCGATCCACACCGGCAGCTTGTCGCCGGTCAGCGGGTGCTCGACGAACAGGGAAGTGGCGACGCCCTTCTTCTCCTGGGTGGCGATGTCGGCTTCGGCGACGCCGCCGCGCTTGCACTCGTCGATGAACGCCTGCAGCGACGGATCGCGCTCGGCGGCCAGGGTGGCCAGCGGGTGCTCGGCGGCCACGGCGACGTAGGTGGCGCCCATCAGGGTGTCCGGACGGGTGGTGAAGACCTTCAGCTGGCCGGCTTCGCCAATGGAAGCCTGGTCATAGGGGAAGGCGATCTCCATGCCGCGGGACTTGCCGATCCAGTTGCGCTGCATGGTCTTGACCTGTTCCGGCCAGCCCGGCAGGTCGTCGAGGCTGGACAGCAGCTCTTCGGCGTAGGCGGTGATCTTGAAGTAGTACATCGGGATTTCGCGCTTCTCGATCAGCGCGCCCGAACGCCAGCCACGGCCGTCGATGACCTGCTCGTTGGCCAGTACGGTCTGGTCCGCCGGGTCCCAGTTCACGGTGCCGTTCTTGCGGTAGATCACGCCCTTCTCGAACAGGCGAGTGAACAGCCACTGTTCCCAGCGGTAGTAGTCCGGCTTGCAGGTGGTGACTTCGCGGGACCAGTCGATCGCCAGGCCCAGGCTGTTGAGCTGGGACTTCATGTAGGCGATGTTGTCGTAGGTCCAGGCGGCCGGGGCGACGTTGTTCTTCATCGCGGCATTTTCCGCCGGCATGCCGAACGCGTCCCAGCCCATCGGTTGCAGGACGTTCTTGCCCTGCATGCGGTGGTAGCGGCTGATCACGTCACCGATGGTGTAGTTGCGCACGTGCCCCATGTGTAGCTTGCCGCTCGGATACGGGAACATCGACAGGCAGTAGAACTTCTCCTTGCCGGCGACTTCGTCGACGCGGAAGGAGTTGTGTTCGTTCCAGAAGTTCTGGGCCTGGGATTCGATCTCGAGAGGCTGATATTGCTCGTGCATGGCGCGATTTGAACCTGTACGGAAAAGAATTGTGCAGCCAGGAAGGTCGAGTGGTCCTTTCGCTGAACCGACCCCTGAGAAGACACGGGCCGGGCGGCTACAGAAAGCCTCGTAGCATACATGACCCCCACCCGAGCCGGTAGCCCGCGCCGTTTGTCGCGCGCTCGGTGTGGCACGGGGTGGGCCGCTAAGCTTTGCCTGAGGGCGGGAGGTTTCCGCCTGTCTTGAGGTGACTGATGGCTGAGCTGCATCGCGCAAGTGCTTCGGGTTCCGGTCTGTATGAACGGTTGTTGCAACGGCTCGCGCTGGCCTTGGATGAGGCGAATACCGCTGAGCGACTACGTGACGAATGCCCCGTGGAACTGGAGTTGCGCGGTTTGAGCAGTGCCGAGATGGAGTTGATCAGGGCTTATCTGGACCAGGATGTGAACTGGCTGCGCGGTTGGCATGCGGCGGCGGAGGAGCTCGCCATGCTGGAGCGAGCCCCGGCCCGCGTGCCGCGCCACGTGCGTCAACCGACGCCGCCCAGCCGCCCGCGCCTGGTGCCGCGCCCGCAGCAATTGCAGTGCGCGCTGTGTGGCTCGCCGGTGGCCTGGAGCCGCCATCAGGGTGTGTTGCCTTGCACGTCCTGTGGCTCGCAGCTGTTTCGAAACGCGAAGGCACGCTGACATTTCCCCGATCCGTTAGGCTTGGCGCCTCGACAAGGAGTCGCCAATGCCTATCCGCTTCATCCTCAAACAGATTTTCATGCCGCCGGGATTGCTGCTGCTATTGCTCCTCCTGGGCTTCGTGCTGCGCCGGCGCTATCCGCGCTTGTCGGTGTTCTGCTTCTTTTCCGGTTTCCTTGGCCTGTTGGTGATGAGCCTGCCGGTGACGGTGGAGTGGGGCGCGCGCCAACTGGAGCAGCAGGATGCACTGAAGCAGACGGAGTGGGCGGGGCTCGCGCAGCGCGCCGACGCCATCGTCGTGCTCGGTGCTGGTCGGGTGCGCGGAGATCGCGCCTGGGACGAGGATCAGCCCGGCCTGATGGCCCGCGAGCGCATTCGCTACGCGGCGCGCCTGGCCAGGGCCAGTGGGCTGCCGGTGCTGACTTCCGGTGGCCTGCACTACGGCACGCCGCCCTCCGAGGCGCGGATCATGGCGCAGAGCCTGCTGGACGATTACGGCGTGCCGGTGCGCTGGGAGGAGGGAAGCAGCCGCACGACCTGGGAGAATGCACGGTTCAGCGCCGACATGCTGCGCGAGGCGGGTATAAGGCGGGTGGTGCTGGTCACCAGCGCCATCCATATGCCGCGCTCGATCTGGAGCTTTGAGAAGGCAGGGTTGGAAGTGGTGCCAGCGCCCTCGGGCTATATCGGCACGGATGACGTAGTGCCGATGGGCGGCTGGCTGCCGGAAGGGCGAGCAATCTGGCAGAGCGGGCAATTGCTCAATGAGGCAATCGGGCTGGTCGGCTATCGGTTGTTCTACCGCTAGCCTCCGCCATGAAAAAGGGCCTCGCAATGAGGCCCTTCTTCGTTGGAATCAGCCGAACAGTCGGCGTTCTTCCGGGTGCGTACGGCGGCGTACCAGCGCCCACACCAGCAGTACGGCGCTGAGGATCGCCAGCGGCCAGACGCGCCACTTCAGGTACGGGGTCAGGCCCTGCATCGGCACCACTTCGCCGCGCAGCACGCCTTGCTGGAACTGCGGAATCTGTACCGCCAGCTTGCCGAACGGGTCGATGAGCGCGGTGACCCCGTTGTTGGTGCCGCGCACCATCCAGCGACCGGCTTCCAGGGCACGCATCTGCGCCATCTGCAGGTGTTGCAGCGGGCCGATGGAGGTGCCGAACCAGGCGTCGTTGCTGATGGTCAGCAGCAGTTGGCTTTGCGCTGCCAGTTCGGCGGCGAACTCCGGATAGACCACTTCGTAGCAGATGTACGGCGCCACGGAGTAGCCCTTGGCCTTGAGCAGCGGCTGGTCGGCCGGGCCGCGGGCGAAGTCGGACATGGGCAGGTCGAAGAAGGCGATCAGGCCGCGCAGCAGGTCCTGCAGCGGGACGTACTCCCCGAAGGGCACCAGCTTCTGCTTGAGGTAGTTGCCGCTGCCTTCGCCGACCACGGTGATGCCGTTGTAGTAGCGAATGCCCTCGGTGGTCTTCTCGCGCACCGGTACGCCGGTGATGAGGGCCGCCTTCTTGGTGGTGGCGACGCCATTGATCATCTCCAGGTAGCCGGTGGCCTGGTCCTTGAGCACCGGCACGGCAGTTTCCGGCCAGACGATCAGGTCGACGTCGTTCTGCTCGGCGGTCAGGTCGCGGTACAGCTCCAGTTGGTGGGTAATGGCCTTCGGGTCCCACTTCATTTCCTGGGCGATATTGCCCTGCAGCGCGGCGACCTTCAGCGGTGCGCCGGCCGGAGTGGTCCAGGCGTGGCCCTTGTAGCCCAGGCCGACGGCCCAGGGCGCGATCAGCAGGATCAGGCCGGTGGCCAGCCGCGCGGGGCGGCGGCTCAAGGCCGGGAGGTTGATGATCAGCGCGCCGCTCAGGGCGATGGCGAAGGACACCAGCCAGACGCCGCCCAGCGGAGCGAGGCCGGCCAGCGGGCCTTCCAGCTGGCTGTAGCCGGCGTAAAGCCAGGGGAAACCGGTGAGGAACCAGCTGCGGAACAGTTCCAGCACCACCCACAGCGCGGCGAAGGCCAGCGCGTCGCTGACCGGCGCATTGTTGCGCCGAAAGAACTTCGCCCAGGCCCAGGCAGGCAGGGCGAAGAAGAACGCCACGCCGGCGCTGAATCCGCCGACCAGGAAGCCGGCCAGTGGCCCGGACGCGCCGCCGAAGTTGTGGATGCTGAAGTAGATCCAGCTGGTGCCGGCGATGAAGGCGCCGAAGCCATACCACCAGCCGCGCCAGAGCGCCGAGCCCGCGGGCGTGCCGCGCAGACCGAGGTAGAACAGGGCCAGCGAGAGCACCGCCAGAGGCCAGTAGCCGAATGGGGCCAGGGTCAGCGGCGTGAGCGCGCCAGCGGCCAGGGCGAGCAGGTGGCCTGGCAGGCCGGGGCGGGTGATCCAGCGCATCGGAAATCCTTGTTGCGGTTAAGCGATGCGCAAGAGTAATGGAGAGACGAACGGTAGGCTATGGGGATGAAAGCCAAAAGCCATGAGCTGACTGCGGCGGGATGTTGCAGGAAAGGTCGGAGTTGATTGTAGGAGCGAGCTTGCTCGCGAACGGCCGCCGCAGCGGAGTTCGTTCGCGAGCAAGCTCGCTCCTACAGGTATCTACCTTTAGTCCTGCAGCGGGGTGAGGCGCAGCAGGTGCAGCCGGCGGCTGTCCGCGTTGAGCACGCGGAAGCGGAAACCACCCAGTTCGGTGGTTTCGTTGCGCTTGGGCAGGTGGCCGAAGGCGCTCATCACCACGCCGCCGACGGTGTCGAATTCCTCTTCGGAAAATTCTGCGCCGAAGAAGTCGTTGAAGGCGTCCACCGGGGTCAGCGCCTTGACGATGAAGTCACCGCTGGGCAGTGGCTTGATGTAGCTGTCTTCCTCGACGTCGTGCTCATCCTCGATGTCGCCGACGATCTGCTCCAGCACGTCCTCAATGGTCACCAGCCCTGCCACACCGCCGTATTCGTCGATGACGATGGCCATGTGGTTGCGGTTGGCGCGGAACTCGCGCAGCAGGACGTTCAGGCGCTTGGACTCGGGCACGAAGGTGGCCGGGCGCAGCAGGTCCTTGATGTTGAAGGCGTGGTTCTGGTCGTGAAGGATCAGCGGCAGCAGATCCTTGGCCAGCAGGACGCCCATGATATCGTCCAGGCTCTCGCCGATCACCGGGTAGCGCGAGTGCGCCGCTTCGATGATGGCCGGGAGGAAGTCGGCGGGCTTCTGCGTCGACTTGATGGAGATCATCTGCGAACGCGGGATCATGATGTCGCGGACCTGGAGGTCCGCCACCTGGATCGCGCCTTCGACAATCGACAACGCTTCGCTGTCGAGCAGCTTGTTGGCGTGGGCTTCGCGCAGCAGCTCAAGCAGCTCCTGGCGGTTTCTCGGCTCATGGGCAAAAGCCTGGGTGATCTTGTCCAACCACGACTTGTGCCCATAGCTCGATCGGTCTTCGCTCATCTTTTCCTTGCTCGGTGGCTTTTATTCTTCATCGGCCGCGTATGGGTCCGGGTGACCCAGTTCGGCCAGCAATTCCCGTTCCAGGCCTTCCATCTCCTCGGCTTCTTCGTCTTCGATGTGATCGTAGCCGAGCAGGTGGAGGCAGCCATGGATGACGAGGTGGGCCCAGTGGGCCTCTGCGGACTTGCCCTGTTCGGCGGCCTCGCGGGTGACTACTGGGGCGCAGATCACCAGGTCGCCAAGCAGCGGGATGTCCAGCAACTCGTCGGGGACGTCGGCGGGGAAGGACAGTACGTTGGTGGCGTAGTCCTTGTGTCGCCAGGTCTTGTTCAGTTCGCGTCCTTCGGTTTCGTCCACCAGGCGGATGGTGAGTTCCGAATCATTCTGGCGCTGGCGCAAGGCCAGTTCGCACCATTGACGGAACTGCGCTTCGCTCGGCAGGCCGGCCGCTTTGGAAGCGACCTGCAGGTCCAGTTCAAGCATGCTTGTTGCCCTGGCCTTCCACGCCGGTCAGGCGGTTCTCGTAGGCGTCGTAGGCATCGACGATGCGCTGCACCAGCGGGTGGCGCACCACGTCCTTGGACTTGAAGTGGGTGAAGCTGATGCCGGGGACGTCGCGCAGCACTTCCATCACGTGCTTCAGGCCCGAGCGCGTGCCCTTGGGCAGGTCGACCTGGGTGACGTCGCCGGTGATCACCGCGGTGGAGCCGAAGCCGATCCGGGTGAGGAACATCTTCATCTGTTCCATCGTGGTGTTCTGGCTTTCGTCGAGAATGATGAAGCTGTTGCTCAGCGTGCGGCCGCGCATGTAGGCCAGCGGCGCGACTTCGATCACCTGGCGCTCGATCAGCTTGGCCACGGTTTCGAAGCCGAGCATCTCGTAGAGCGCGTCGTACAGAGGGCGCAGGTATGGGTCGATCTTCTGCGACAGGTCGCCGGGCAGGAAGCCGAGCTTCTCGCCGGCTTCGACCGCCGGGCGCACCAGCAGGATGCGGCGGATCTGCTCGCGCTCCAGGGCGTCCACGGCGCAGGCTACGGCGAGGTAAGTCTTGCCGGTGCCGGCCGGGCCGATGCCGAAGTTGATGTCGTGGTCGAGGATCGCCTTGACGTAGCGCTGCTGGTTCGCGCCGCGCGGGCGGATGTGCGCTTGCCGAGTCTTGAGCGTGACCAGCGGAGCGGCGGGCTCGACGGAGAGCTCTTCCAGACCGGATTCCTGCAGGAACAGGTGGACCATGTCCGGCGTCAGCTCGGTGCCATTCTGCACTTCGCGATAGAGGCGCTGCAGGAGGTTTTCGGCCGCTTGGGTGCGCTCCGGGGCACCGACCAGTTCGAACTGGTTGCCGCGGTTGCGGATCTCGATGCCGAGGCGCTTCTCGATCTGGTGCAGGTGTTCGTCGAACTGGCCGCACAGGTTGGCGAAGCTGCGGGCCTCGAAGGGCTCGAGCATGAAACGATGAATATCCAGGGGGGCGTTCAAGGTGTTGTCTAAGTCGCCGTGCTTCAAAGGGAGATGGTCGAAGAATAACCCCGTGCGACCGAGTACGAAAGTTCAGTCGCCAATGGGGTGGTCAACGGTCGGTTGCCAGTGACGTGCTTCAACTGTCAGTGACGTGCTTCCACCAGGGTTGCGCGTAGAGAGTTGGGCAGTGCCTCGTAGATTTCAACGTCGACGAACTGGCCGATCAGGCGCGGATTGTCGCAGCGGAAGTTGACCACGCGGTTGTTCTCGGTGCGGCCCTGCAGCTGGCCCGGATCGCGCTTGGCGTAGTCGGTGACGAGGATGCGCTGGATGGTGCCGACCATCCGCCTGCTGATTTCGAAGCCCTGGTGGTTGAGGCGGCTGTTGAGCGTCAGCAGGCGCTGCTTCTTCACCTCGTCCGGGGTGTCGTCGACCAGGTCGGCGGCCGGGGTGCCCGGGCGCGAGCTGTAGATGAAGGAGAAGGAATAATCGAATCCGACGTCCTCCACCAGCTTCAGGGTCTGCTCGAAGTCTTTCTCGGTCTCGCCGGGGAATCCGATGATGAAGTCCGAGCTGATGCAGATGTCCGGCACTGCCGCCTTCAGCTTGCGGATACGCGACTTGAATTCCAGCACGGTGTGGTTGCGCTTCATCGCCGCGAGTATGCGGTCGGAGCCGGCCTGCACCGGCAGGTGAACGAACTTCACCAGCTGCGGGACTTCGGCATGGGCGGCGATCAGCGAGTCGGAGAATTCCAGCGGGTGCGAGGTGGTGTAGCGGATGCGCTCGATGCCATCGACCTCGGCGACCACGCGGATCAGCTCGGCGAAGTCGGCTATGCGTCCGTCATGGGTCGGGCCGCGGTAGCCGTTGACGTTCTGGCCCAGCAGGGTGACTTCCTTCACGCCGTTCTCGGCCAGGTGGATCACCTCGGCCAGCACGTCGTCGAATGGGCGGCTGACTTCCTCGCCGCGGGTGTAGGGCACCACGCAGAAGGTGCAGTACTTGCTGCAGCCTTCCATCACCGAGACGAAGGCGGTGGGGCCGTCGACGCGTGGCTCGGGCAGGCGGTCGAACTTCTCGATTTCCGGGAAGGACACGTCCACCTGCGGTTTGCGGGTGGTGCGGGCGGCGTCGATCATTTCAGGCAGGCGGTGCAAAGTCTGCGGACCGAACACCACGTCGACGTACGGCGCGCGCTCGCGGATCGCCGCGCCTTCCTGGCTGGCCACGCAGCCACCGACTCCGATCACCAGGTCGGGGTTCTGCTGCTTGAGGGTGCGCCAGGCGCCCAGCTCGGAGAACACCTTCTCCTGGGCCTTCTCGCGGATCGAGCAGGTATTGAGCAGGATGACGTCGGCTTCTTCGGCCTTTTCGGTGATTTCCAGGGCCTGGTGTTCACCCAGCAGGTCGGCCATGCGCGAGCTGTCGTACTCGTTCATCTGGCAACCGTGGGTCTGGATGAAAAGCTTCTTGGCCATGGAACCTGTCTTGTTCTGGTTAAAAAATGACCGCGTATTATAAGCCCCGGGGCGGACATCTACCAGCGGCGGGCTTGAGGGGCGGCTGTCTGTGCTATGCTGCGTGCCCTTTTTGCAAAGCTGTCATCCTTCGTTCATGAGCAAACGCGAGAACCCGATCTACAAGGTGGTCTTCCTCAACCAGGGCCAGGTGTACGAGATGTACGCCAAGCAGATCTACCAGAGCGATCTGTGGGGCTTCCTGGAGATCGAGGAGTTCGTCTTCGGCGAGCGCACCCAGGTGGTGGTGGACCCCAGCGAGGAGAAGCTCAAGGCGCAATTCGATGGCGTCATCCGCAGCTTCGTGCCGCTGCACTCGATCATCCGCATCGACGAAGTGGAGCGCCTGGGCACCGCGAAGATCAGCGACGCCAAGCCCAGCGGCAACGTGATGCCGTTCCCCATGCCGATGCCGAGCAAGGACAACTGACGTTCTTCGTAGGAGCAAGCTTGCTCGCGAACCGTCCGGCAATAGGTGAATAACCTGGGACAAGCTAGTCGCCGGTTGCATGCGTGGCGGATAACGCTGGTGCGTTATGCGCCCTACGATGGCTGAGCGTGCGTGAATCAGGGCAGCGGCGAGAACGGCGAGTTGCCGGCAGTCTGCAGTTCGATCAGGTAGTTGCGGAAGATCTGCCCGAGCACCTTGGTGGCGATGTCCAGTTCGTCCTTGTTCATCTGCTCGGCGACCAGGTCGGCGCTGTCCATGGCGTCTTCGGCGCCGTTGACCGCGGCCATCTTCAGCACGATGTAGGCCTGCACGTTGTTGGCCTTCACACCTTCGCCACGGAAGAACATGGTGCCCAGTCGCAGCTGTGCATCGGCGTGGCCTTGCAGCGAAGCCTTCTCGTACCAGTGCAGGGCGGCCTGGAAGTCGCGCGGGGCGCGTTCGCCGGTGTAGAAGAATTCCCCCAGTTCGAACTGTGCCTGTGCATCGCCGGCGTTGGCAGCCTGTTGGCAGCTGGCCAGGGCCTGTTGCAGCTGTTCGGGCACGGTGTTCAGGGTGCAGCGTCCGGTGGCTGGAATCAGCAGCGAGTTGCCGCCCGCCTGAGTGAACAGGGGCAGTGCGAGCAACAGGCAACCCAGCAGGGTGCGACCGGAACGGTACATGGGGAGAAACGGCCTCCAGGATCGGGGCGGGTAAAACCCGGCCAGCGAAATGCGCCAGCCTTCACATTATGAAATAAGCAGGCGCTTCCTTACAAAGTCTTTACCTTCTTTTCTGTTTTTTTGCTGGAAACGGCTGCAATGGCGGGATGAGTGTAACGCGGATATAAAGCCCCGAAAGCAGCGGGGCAGAGCGGAAGGCGCCAGGACGGGCGCCTTCGCGTGGGGCGGCTTACTTGAGGGCGGCGAATGCGCGCTCGGCGGCGTCCAGGGTCAGTTTCAGTTCGGTTTCGCCGTGGGCGATGGAGGTGAAGCCGGCCTCGAAGGCGCTCGGAGCCAGGTAGATGCCGGCGTCCAGCATCAGGTGGAAGAAGCGCTTGAAGCGTTCCGCATCGCTGGTCATCACGTCGTCGAAGGTGATGATGTCATCGGCGCCGGTGAAGTACAGGCCGAACATCGCGGCACCCGCCTGGGTGGTCACGAAGGGGATGCCGGCGGCGTCGGCGCGCTCCTGCAGGCCCTGCAGCATGCGGGTGGTGTAGGTGGTCAGCTCGTCGTGGAAGCCGGGGCGGCTGATCAGGCGCAGGGTGGTCAGGCCGGCGGCCATGGCCAGCGGGTTGCCCGACAGGGTGCCGGCCTGGTAGACCGGGCCGAGCGGGGAAATCTGCTCCATGATCTGGCGCTTGCCGCCGAAGGCGCCCACCGGCATGCCGCCGCCAATGATCTTGCCGAAGGTCGACAGGTCCGGGGTGATGCCGTAGTGCGCCTGGGCGCCGCCCAGGGCCACGCGGAAGCCGGTCATCACTTCGTCGAAGATCAGCACCACGCCGTGCTGGTCGCACAGGCTGCGCAGACCTTCCAGGAAGCCCGGTGCCGGCGGAACGCAGTTCATGTTGCCGGCGACCGGTTCGACGATGATGCAGGCCACGTCCTTGCCGACTTCGGCCAGGGTCTTCTCGACGGCGGCGATGTCGTTGTACGGCAGGGTCAGGGTGTGCTTGGCGAAGGCTGCCGGCACGCCCGGGGAGTTCGGTACGCCGAAGGTCAGGGCGCCGGAGCCGGCTTTCACCAGCAGGCTGTCGGAGTGGCCGTGGTAGCAGCCTTCGAATTTGATGATGCTGTCGCGGCCGGTGTAGCCACGGGCCAGGCGGATGGCGCTCATGGTGGCTTCGGTGCCGGAGCTGACCATGCGCACCATGTCCATGGACGGCACCAGCGAGCAGACCAGATCGGCCATTTCCACTTCCAGTGCGGTCGGCGCGCCGTAGGACAGGCCGTGGTCAAGCTGCTTGCGCACGGCGTCGAGGACGTCCGGGTGGCTGTGGCCGAGGATCATCGGGCCCCAGGAGCCGACATAGTCGACGTAGCGCTTGTCATCCTCGTCCACCACGTAGGCGCCTTCCGCGTGCTTGAAGAACAGCGGGGTGCCGCCGACGCTCTTGAACGCGCGCACCGGCGAGTTCACGCCACCGGGGATGTGTTTCTGGGCATTGGCGAAAAGCGTTTCGGAACGGGACATGGTGTACCTCGCGAAGCTGTGAAGGGCTGGGCGCGTGGCGCTCAGCGGGTTTCGAAGAGTTGGCTGAAGGCGCGTGCGCGCTGTTCGACTTCGGCCGGAGAGTCGGCGGCGAACAGGGCGTGGATCACGGCGATCATGTCGGCGCCGCGGGCGATCAGTTCGGGCGCGTTTTCCAGGGTCACGCCGCCGATGGCCACCAGCGGCAGGTTGAAGCGAGCCTTGGCCTGTTCCAGCAGTTCGACGCTGGCGGCGGAGGCGCCGGGTTTGGTCTGGGAGGCGAAGAAGCGGCCGAAGGCGACGTAGCTGGCACCCTCGGCGATGGCCTTCTCGGCCATCTCGAGGCTGGCGTGGCAGGTGCCGCCGATGACGGCGTCGCGGCCGAGCAGGGCGCGGGCGGCGGCCAGCGAGCCGTCGGTCTGCCCCAGGTGTACGCTGACGCCCAGGCGCGCGGCCAGTTCGGCGTCATCGTTGATCAGCAGCGTGGCGCCATGGCGTGCGCAGAGCTCGCGCAGTGCCTCGGCTTCGCGCAGGCGGCGCGAGGCGTCGTCGGACTTGTCGCGGTACTGCAGCAGTTTGGCGCCGCCCTTCAGGGCTGCTTCGACGTAGGGCAACAGGCGGCCGCCGTCGAGCAGCTGGCTGTCGGTGATGGCGTAGAGTCCGCGCAGTTTCATCGGTGCCTCGATCCTTGGAACGGTTGAATCAGTTGCAATAGTCCAGCGGCAGGCGGCGAGGCACGTACTGGCCGTGGCCGGGCGCCTCCGCGTCACGCAGGGTGCGCCAGGTGTAGTCCAGGGCGCTGCGTACCGCGCTCACCAGTTCCTCGCCCAGGGCCAGGCGGCCGGCGAGGGTGCTCGCCAGGGTGCAGCCCGAGCCATGGTAGCTGCCGGGCAGGCGCTGGCAGGTGAAGGTGTGGCGCTGGCCGTCGCGGGTGTAGAGGCGATTGTGCACCTCGGATTCGTCGCCATGACCGCCGGTGATCAGCAGGGTCTGGATATAAGGCAGCAGCTTGTCGGCGCACTCGTCCGCGGTGCCCTCGGGCAGTTCGGCGAGGATGCGCGCTTCGGGCAGGTTCGGGGTAGCCACTGCGGCAATCGGCAGCAGGCGTTCGCGCATGGCGTAGCCGACGTCGTCCTTGCCCAGCGAGCCGCCGCCGCCGGCGCGCAGCACCGGGTCGCAGACCAGCGGGACGCCTGGCAGGGACTGCATGATCTCGACGACCGTATCGACCATCTGCACCGAGCCGAGCATGCCCAGCTTGACCGCGGCCACCGGCAGGTCGGCGATCACCGCGTTGGCCTGGGCCAGCACCCACTCGCGGTCGAGCACGCGGAAGTCGGAAACGTTGACGGTATCCTGAACGGTCAGCGCGGTGACGGTCGGCGCCGCGTGGCAGCCTTGGGCGATCAGGGCTTCGATGTCGGCCTGCAGGCCGGCACCGCCACTGGGATCGTGGCCGGACAGGCAGAGCACTACGGGACGGGAGGCAGGTGTTTTCATGGCGCGGGAGCTTATCACCAAATCGCCGTGCTGAGCTGACCGAACGGTCCAATGCGCATCGCCCGGCCGCGCCCTGTCCGGATGGTCGAATGCCACGGGCCACAAGGGCTGTGCTAGAGTTCGCCGATTCCAACACAACGCCTCCACGGCGCGCCAATGCAGGAGATGGGGATCTCCGGCGCAGCTGTCGGCGGCACTGCGGGGCACCATGCGGCACTGGCTGATCTTCCTGATCCTTCTCATCCTCTCGCCAGTGGCGAGCGCCATCAGCTTCGACGAGCACGTCGGGCAACTGCCCCTGGGCCGGGCGATGGATGTCTTCGAGGACGTGCGCGGCACGGCTGACATCGCCGAAATCAGCTCTCCGGCGCTGGCCGCCAGCTTCCGCCACCATGAGCGCGACGTGCTCAATGCCGGCTATTCGCGCTCGGTGTTCTGGCTGCGCCTGGACCTGGACTACCAGCCCAAGGCCTCGAAGGACCCTGCCAACTGGCTGCTGGAGCTGGCCTATCCGCCGCTCGACAAGCTTGACCTCTACCTGCCGGACGGCGAGGGCGGCTTCAAGCTGGCCCAGCGTACCGGCGATACCCTGCCCTTCGACAGCCGGCCGATCCGCCAGAACAACTACCTGTTCGACCTCAAGCTGGAGCCGGGCAAGCCGTTGCGCGTCTACCTGCGCCTGGAAAGCCAGGGCTCGATCCAGGCGCCGCTGACGCTGTGGTCACCCAAGGCCTATCTGGAAGAGCAGCCACAGCGCATCTATGTGCTGGGTATCATTTACGGCGTGCTGCTGGTGATGCTGATCTACAACCTGTTCATCTTCCTCAGCGTCCGCGACACCAGCTACCTCTATTACATCCTTTATATAGCCTCGTTCGGCTTCTACCAGATCTCGGTCAACGGCGCGGGCATCGAGTACTTCTGGCCGAACAATCCCTGGTGGGCCAACGCCGCCACGCCCTTCCTGATCGGTTCGGCCGGCCTGTTCGGCTGCCAGTTCGCCCGCAGCTTCCTGCATACCCGCGAGCACAGCCTGTGGATCGATCGCATCCTGCGCGTGCTGATGAGCGTCGGTGCGCTGGTGATGGTGCTGGCGCTGACGGTCAGCTACGCCATCGCCCTGCGGCTGGCCACCTACCTGGCGCTGGCCTTCACCGTGGTGATCTTCACTGCCGGCATCGTCGCCTGGCTGCGCGGCATGCGCGTGGCGCGCTACTTCATTTTCGCCTGGAGCGCCTTCCTGCTCGGCGGAGTCATCAACACGCTGATGGTGCTGGGCTTGCTACCCAACATCTTCCTGACCATGTACGCCAGCCAGATCGGTTCGGCGCTGGAGGTCGGCCTGCTGTCCCTGGCGCTGGCGGACCGCATCAACGCCATGAAGGAGGAGCGCACGCGCATCCTCCAGGAAACCAGCCGCAAACTGGAGCAGCTGAACCTGGAACTGGCCAGCAGCAACCGCCTGAAGGACGAATTCCTCGCCACCGTCACCCACGAACTGCGCACGCCCATGAGCGGGGTGATCGGTTCGCTGGAGCTGATGCAGACGGTGCCCATGGACATCGAGCTGGCGCAGTACCACAAAACCGCCACCGGCTCGGCGCGCGACATGATGCGCATGGTCAACGACATCCTCGCGCTGATCGAGCTGCAGGCCGGCAAGCTCTACCCGCGCCGCGAGCCGTTCAGCCTGCGCGGCCTGTGCGACGGTCTGCGCGCGCAGTACGCGCCACGTGCCGAAGAGCGCGGGCTGCGCTTCGTCCTGCAACTGGATGAGAGCCTGCCCGACACGCTCGAGGGCGATGCCGGCAAGCTGACCCAGGCGCTGGGCTACCTGATCGACAACGCCATCAAGTTCACCCATCAGGGCGGCGTGCACCTGCGGGTTGCCGGTGTGCCGAACGGCGAAGGGCTGGCGCTGCGTATCGAAGTGCAGGACAGCGGCATCGGCTTCTCCACCCCCTCCGATGGCGCGCTCTATCAGCGCTTCTTCCAGCTCGACGGTTCGCTGACCCGCGAGTACGGCGGCCTCGGTATCGGTCTGGCGCTGACCCGCAAGCTGGTCGCGCTGCTGGGCGGTACGCTGACCCATGAGTCCGTGCCGGGGCAGGGCAGCCGTTTCATTCTCGAATTGCAGGTTGGTCAGCCGGTGCAAGGCATCGCTCCGCCGCCGCGTCGCGCGGGCGGCCAGGCGCTGCGCAGTCCGGACCAGTGCACCGTGCTGGTGGTGGAGGACAACGCCATCAACCAACTGGTGATCCGCGGCATGCTGCTCAAGCTCGGTTACCGCGTGCGCACGGCCGACAACGGCGCCGAAGCCATCGAGCTGCTGCGCCGGGAAGCTATCGACACTGTGCTGCTGGATTGCCAGATGCCGGTGATGGACGGCTTCGCCACCTGCCGGGCGATCCGCACGCTGCCGCGTTGCGCTGACTTGCCGGTGCTCGCGATCACCGCCCATAGCCACAGCGGCGACCGCGAGCGCTGCCTGGCTGCGGGGATGAGCGACTACATGGCCAAGCCGGTGAAGTTCGAGGAACTGCAGACCCTGCTGCATGACTGGCTGCTGTGCCAGCCGGCGCTGCCCAGTTCAGCCTGATGCGACAGGTCAAGGGGCCCTTTCCCTGAAGGGAGAGGGCCAGCCCGAGCGCAGAAGTATCCGTAGTAGCGGGAAGCCCCTATCGGCCCAAATAAAAACGCCGCGCTACCTTCTGGTAGGGCGGCGTTGTGTCTTGGGCGGAACGTCAGTCTCAGTCGACCTTGACCACCCAGCCTTCCGGGCCTTCCACATCGCCCTTCTGGATGCCGGTCAGCTCTTCATAGAGGCGACGGGTCACCGGGCCGACGTCTTCGCGGCTGAAGAACACGTGCAGGTTGTCCTTGTACTGGATGCCGCCGATCGGGGTGATCACCGCCGCGGTACCGCAGGCGCCGGCTTCCTTGAAGCGGCCGAGGTCGTCGATGTGCACGTCGCCTTCGACCACTTTCAGGCCCAGGCGCTGTTCGGCCAGCTGCATCAGCGACAGGCGGGTGATGCCTGGCAGCACCGAGCTGGAGCGCGGGGTGACGAACTCGTTGTCATGGGTGATGGCGAAGAAGTTTGCCGAGCCCACTTCCTCGATGCGGCTGTGGGTGGCCGGATCGAGGTAGATGCAGTCGGCGAAGCCGTCTTTCTTGGCCTGGGCGCCCGGCATCAGGCTGGCTGCGTAGTTGCCGCCGACCTTGGCGGCGCCGGTGCCGTTGGGCGCGGCGCGGTCGTAGGTGGAGATCACGAAGTCATGGGGCTTCATGCCGCCCTTGAAGTAGGCGCCGACCGGAATGCAGAACACCGAGAAGATGAATTCCGGAGCCGGGCGCACGCCGATGTTGTCGCCCACGCCGATCACGAACGGGCGCAGGTACAGCGCGCCGCCCGAGCCGTACGGCGGAATGAAGCGCTCGTTGGCGCGCACGACCTGCTTGCAGGCCTCGATGAACTGCGCTTCGGAGACTTGCGGCATCAGTACGCGAGCGCAGCTGCGGGCCATGCGCGCGGCGTTCTGGTCCGGACGGAACAGGTTGATCGTGCCGTCCTTGCAGCGGTAGGCCTTGAGGCCTTCGAAGCACTGCTGGCCGTAGTGCAGGGCGGAGGAGCCTTCGCTGATGTGCAGGGTGTTGTCTTCGGTCAGCTTGCCGTCGTCCCACAGACCATCGCGCCAGTGGGAGATATAGCGGAAGTCGGTCTTGATGTAATCGAATCCGAGCGTGCCCCAATCGATGTCTTTCTGTTCCATGGTTGCCTCATTCAATGGGATTACCTGCGGCTGCCGCGAGCCATGCAAGGCCGGCGAACATCCGGGCAGAGGGTTTGGCGGGCTCTGGCAGCGGGCTGCCTGAATCGCAACGGATTCAGGCGTGCGGCGGGAACGGTGTTCTCCGCGGGATGGTCACCGCCAGGACTCCATCAAGACTTGCCATGATACCGGCGATAGTCGCGGCTGTGGGCCCCTGGCGGCGAATATCGCTGCCATCAGTCGCATCGGGAATGCAGCGACACGGGCGCCGGCGCGCGGGGTTCCGCTGTGCGGTTTCGCGCCGGGGCTGCCGTTTCCATTGAAATCATCCATTCACATGAATGTCATTCCATATGATGAATGACCTTCAGGTTATTTCGCCGGGCTGGTGGAACTCTGCGGGAACAGCGAGCGGCTGATGAAGCGGGCCGTCTCGTGCAGGCTGGCGCCAATCTGCTCCAGCTTCTCACGGTCGTGCTGGGCGCTGATGCCGATGCCGGAAATGATGAAGCGCGGCTGGCGGTCGTGGTCGATGATCGCGCTGGCGACCATGCTGACGCCGCGGTAGAGGTGGTCCTGGTCGATGGCCCAGCCGCGCTCCAGAGCGGCGGCGGCGTCGCTGCGGTACTCCTCGAAACTCGGCGGATTCTCCCAGCGTACGCGAGTCAGGCGACGTCGCAGCTCATCCTCCGGAAGGTTGCGCAGCCCGGCGATGCAGCGCCCTGCGGCGCCCACCAGTTCCGGCAGGCGCGAGCCCACGGCGACGTTGACGTGCGCCACGGTCGGCGCGGACACGGCGATCACGCGGATGTGCGCATCGTCGGTGACCTGCCACAGGGTGATCAGGATGTGGTGGCTGGTGCTCAGGCGCTCCAGCTCCGGCTGGATCAGGTCGGCGTAGCTGCGGCCGATGAAGCTCACTGCCAGCTCCGACAGGCCCAGGCCCAGGCGGTAGGTCTTGGTCTCGTTGTCGAACGAGGTCAGCTGTTCGTTGCTCAGTGTGCGCAGGATATTGAAGGTGGTGCTCGGGCTGATGCCGGTGGCGCGGGCGATGGCGGTAGCGCCTTCGGGGCCTTCGGCGTTGGCCAGGTGACGCAGGATCTGGATGGCGTTCACCACGGCGCCGACATCCTTGGCGCCGCCGGTGCGTTTGCTGCTGGCTTCTTCGACGGTCTTTTCAGTGGTCATATTCTGTATTCTGATTGACATTCAGTATCGTGAATGTATTCTGACCCTGCGACGCCTGCAACGGCTTCTGTGAAGCTGGCTTGGCATGGGCGGTAACGCACTTTGCAACAAAGGCAGAACAAGAACAAAGGAGAAACCTCAATGGTGGATTTCCCCGACCGCAACATGCCAGGGCCAGAGGCGCAGTACCTCGCCTTCCTCGCCCAGGGGCGCTTCATGTTGCAGCGCAGCGCCTCCACCGGCCGGCACGTGTTCTACCCGCGCACCCAGGTGCCCGGCAGCGGCGAAACGGACCTGGAATGGGTTCCCGCCAGTGGCCTGGGTACCCTTTATGCCCTGACCGTCAACCGCGCCCGCAGCGGTGACTACAACGTCGCCCTGGTCGACCTCGACGAAGGCGTGCGCATGATGTCCCGTATCGAAGGCCATCTCAGCCTGCCCATCGGCACCCGCGTCAAGGCGCGCATCGCCCAGCAGGACAGCGGCCCCGCCGTCGTCTTCGAGCCCCTGGCGGAGGCACAGTCATGAGCCAGGTCCTGCGCGGCAAGACCGCCATCGTCGGCATCGGCAGCGCCGGTATCGGCGAAGCCCACGGCTACAGCGCCATGGAACTGCTCGGCCAGGCCTCGTTGAAGGCCATCGCCGATGCGGGGCTTGCGCTCTCGGACATCGACGCGGTGTTCTCGGCCACCAGCTCCCACGCCTTCCCGACGCTCTCAGTCTGCGAGTACCTCGGCATCAAGCCGAAATTCGTCGACGGCACCAACGTCGGTGGCTCCAGCTTCGAGCTGCACCTGCTGCAGGCGACCCTGGCCCTGGAAGCCGGCCTGTGTGACGCGGCGCTGATCTGCTACGGCTCCAACCAGCGCACTGCCGGCGGCAAGCTGGTGTCGATGAGCGAACCGCAGTGGCACGAGACGCCCTACCAGCCGCGCCACCCGATTACCGCCTACGCCCTGGCCGCCAGCCGCCACATGCATCAATACGGCACCACCCGCGAGCATCTGGCCGAAGTGGCCGTGGCGGCGCGCGGTTGGGCCAACCTCAACCCCGAGGCCTTTGCCCGTGGCCCGCTGAGCATCGATGAGGTGCTCGCCGCACGGATGGTCAGCGACCCGCTGAGCAAGGCCGACTGTTGCCTGGTCACCGATGGCGGCGGCGCCTGCGTGATGGTGCGTGCCGACCGCGCGCGCGACCTGCCCAAAGCGCCGATCTACTTCCTCGGCGCCGCCGGCGCGCAGTGGCACCGCTCCATCGTCGCCATGCCTGACCTCACCGTCACCGCCGCTTCCGAGAGCGGCCCGCGCGCCATGCAGATGGCCGGGGTGCAGCACGCGGACATCGACCTGGTGATGGTCTACGACGCCTTCACCATCAATACGATCCTGTTCCTCGAAGACCTCGGCTTCTGCCCGAAGGGCGAGGGTGGCCGCTTCGTCCAGGGCGGACGCATCGCCCCCGGCGGCGAGCTGGCGGTGAACACCAACGGCGGCGGGCTGTCCTGTGTGCATCCGGGCATGTACGGCATGTTCCTGATCATCGAGGCGGTCACCCAGCTGCGCCGCCAGGCCGGTGAACGCCAGCTGAAGAAGGCCGATGTGGCTCTGCTGCACGGCAATGGCGGGACCTTGTCCAGCCAGGTGACCGCACTGCTCGGCACCCAAGCCGTGCTCTGAAATCCCGTGCCCTGACAGTCAGGGCTCTGAAACTCGGGGCTGACGCTCCCGGTGGCTGCTGCTCGCAGCCTGCCGTGGACGCGTTCGCCCTCGCGCCGGCACGCAAACGCCCGGCACCCGCTACTTGTTCAGGTGGAACGTCATGTCAGTGAGTCACTTGCAACACACCGGTTTCTCCAGCCTCACCCCCCTGGTGCAGCCGCGCTCGGTCGCCGTAGTCGGCGCATCCAGCGACCCGCACCGCATCGGCGGCCGGCCCATCGCCTACATGCTGCGCAACGGCTTCAGCGGGCGCATCCTGCCGGTGAACCCCAACCGCACCGAGATCCAGGGCCTGCCGGCCTACGCCAGCGTCGACGCGCTACCCGAGGCGCCGGATGTGGCGATCATCGCGGTGCCGGCGCCGCAGGTGCTCGAGACCGTCCAGGCGCTGGGCCGCAAGGGCGCACGCAGCGCCATCGTGTTTTCCTCCGGCTTCAGCGAAGTCGGCGAGGAAGGCGTGGCCATGCAGGACGCCATCGTCGAAGCCGCCCGTGCGGCCAACATGCGTCTGCTGGGGCCGAACGCACTGGGTGTGTTCAATGCCAACCTGGGTTACTACGCCTTCTTCTCCACCAGCCTGGAGCGCGGCATTCCGCTGGCCGGGCGGGTCGGCATCGCCACCCAGTCCGGCGCCTATGGCGCGCACCTGCTCGGCCTGTCGCGGCAGCGCGGGCTGGGCACACCAATCTGTGTCGCCACCGGCAACGAAGCCGATGTCACCCTGGGCGATGCCATCGGCTGGCTGGTGGAGTCGCCGGAGATCGACGTGGTCATGGCCTACGCCGAATCGATCCGCAACGTCGACAGCTTCCTCGCCGCCCTCGAAGCAGCCCATCGCGCCGGCAAGCCGGTGATCCTGCACAAGGTCGGGCGCAGTGAGCTGGGCGGCCGCGCGGCCATGTCGCACACCGCCTCCCTGGCCGGCGACGACAAGGTGCTCGACGCGGTGCTGGCCGACTACGCCGTGGTCCGTGCGCGCACCACCGAGGAGCTGGTGGACATCGCCTACCTCGCCACCCAACGCATCTACCCGGTGAACAACAGCCTGGGGATGATCACCGTCAGCGGTGGCGCCGGCATCATCGTCAGCGACGCTGCCGAGGACGTCGGCCTGCCCATGCCGCCGATGCCCGAAGCGGCACAGGCGCGCCTGAAGCAGCGCCTGCACTACGCCTCGCCGCTCAACCCGGTGGATTGTACGGCGCAGGCGCTGAACGACCTGAGCCTGGTGCACGACTTCACCGAATCCATGGTGGTGGACGGCGGCTACCGCTCGCTGATCGCCTTCTTTACCCAGGCCGGCACTGCCGCTTCCATCGGCCCGCGGCTGGCCGAGCAGTTTGCGCGTATCAAGGCCGATCACCCGGACCGCCTGTTCGTGGTCTCGGTGATGGGCGAGGGCGAGGAGCTAGCGCCGTACCAGAAGGCCGGCTTCGCCCTGTTCGAGGACCCGACTCGCGCGGTGCGCGCCATCCAGGCCATGGGCCAGTTGGGCGAAGCCTTCGCCCGCCCGCTGCGCAAGACTCCCGCACCCGATGGGGTCGAGCTGCCGGCCAGCACACCTGGTGAGGCCGAAGCCAAACAATTGCTGGCGCGCGCCGGCATCGAATCGGCGCCCGAGCGCGTGCTGAAAAACGCCGCCGAAGCCGCCGCGTTCGCCGAACAGATCGGCTTCCCGGTGGTGCTGAAAATCGCTTCGGCAGACATCCTGCACAAGTCGGAAATCGGCGGCGTCCTGCTCAACGTGGACAGCGTCCAGGCTGTGCGCGAAGGCTACGACCTGCTGCTGCAACGCGCTGCCGAACAGGCACCGAACGCCCGCCTCGACGGCGTGCTGGTGGCCCGTCAGCTGCAGGGTGGCGTCGAGTGCTTCATGGGTATCCAGCGCGACCCGCAGTTCGGCCCGGTGGCGGTGTTCGGCCTCGGCGGCATCTTCGTCGAAGTGCTCAAGGATGTGGTCTTCCGCCGCTGTCCGTTCGGCGTCGACGAGGCCGAGCAGATGATCCGCAGCATCAAGGGAGCGCCGCTGCTGCTGGGCGCCCGTGGTCGTCCGGTGACCGACATCAAGGCGCTGTCGCGGGTGCTCGCGCAGCTCTCGAAATTCGCTGCCGAGGCCGGCCCGCGCCTGCGTTCGGTCGACCTCAACCCAGTCTTCGCCATGCCCGAAGGGCAGGGCGCCTGGGCCGCCGATGCGGTGCTGGAAGTGGAGGAGGTGGCCCATGGCGCTGAATCCTGAGCACCTGCTGAACTACCCGATCCCCGAAGTGCGGCAGCGTTTCAGCCGCCAGGACAGCGCCTTCTACGCGCTGTCGGTGGGCCTCGGCGCCGACCCGATGGATGAGCACCAGCTGACCTTCGTCGACGCCAACCGCGACCTCCAGGCGCTGCCCTGCATGGCCGTGGTGCTCGGCCATCCCGGCTTCTGGCTGGGCAACCCGGACACCGGCGTCGATGCGCTGCGCCTGGTCCATGGCGAGCAGAGTATCGAGTGGCTGAAACCGCTGCCGGTGGAAGGCGAAGTGATCGGCCGCACCCGCGTCACCGGTCTGGTGGACAAGGGAGCCGGTAAGGGCGCGCTGCTCTACAGCGAGAAGGTCGTCAGCGACGCGCAGAGCGGCGAGGTGCTGGCGATTGCCCGTGGCACCACCTTCCTGCGCGGTGACGGCGGCTTCGGCGGCGACAGTCAGTCGCTCAGTCAGCCGCACCGTCTGCCCGAGCAGGCGCCGGACCTGGTCATCGACTTGCCGACACGCCCGGAACAGGCGCTGCACTACCGCCTCAACGGCGACGACAACCCGATCCACGCCAGCCCCGCGGCGGCCGCTCGCGGTGGTTTCCCGCGGCCGATCCTGCACGGCCTGTGCACCCTCGGCGTGGCCTTCCATGCGCTGCTGCGCGGCTTCGCCGACTACCGCGCGGAGCGCTTCGCCCACCTGCAGGTGCGCTTCTCGGCACCGGTGTTCCCCGGCGAAACCCTGCGTACGGAAATCTGGAATGACGGCTCCTTCCGCACCCGCGTCCTCGAGCGCGACGTGGTGGTGCTGGACAACGGCCGCGTGCGCCTGACCCCGGACAGCGGAGATCCAGCCGGGCGGGCCTAGCGCGACGACGACCTCAACCAACCTGCGAGAACAACAACAATGAACGCACCCGACAGCTTGGCCCAGGGCACCGCGCTACCGCGGCGGACCCTGGTGATCGCCTTCTTCTTCTGCTTCCTGGGTCTGCTCGCCGATGGCGCCGACCTGATGTTCCTCGCCTACAGCCTGAACAGCCTCAAGGCCGAGTTCGGCCTGTCCAACTTCGAGGCCGGCTCGCTGGGCAGCATCACCCTGGCCGGCATGGCCATCGGCGGCATCTATGGCGGCTGGGCGTGTGATCGTTTCGGCCGGGTGCGTGTCGTCACCTGGACCATCCTGGTGTTCTCCGTCGGCACCGCGCTGCTGGGCCTGGCGCACAACTACTGGGCTTTCGCGCTGATCCGTTTCGTCTCCTCGCTGGGCCTGGGCTCGCTGTTCGTGGCTTGCAACATCCTGATGTCCGAGTTCGTCACCGCCAAGTACCGCACCACCATCCTGGCGACCATGCAGGCCGGCTGGACCGTGGGCTACCTAGTGGCGACGGTGCTCGCCGGGCAGATCATCCCGGACTACGGCTGGCGCGCGCTGTTCTTCACCGCCATCGGCGCGGCGCTGATCTGCCTGGCGCTGCGGCCCTGGGTGCCGGAGTCGCCGTCCTGGCTGGCGGCTCGTGCGCAACGCGCGCAGCAGGCCAGCAGTCGCCAGCAGAGCGCGCCCAGCGGCGGCATGCGCCAATTGCTGGTGGATCCGTCCACCCGCCGCATGTTCGTGCTCTGGAGCATCACCTCGTGCTTCCTGCTGTTCGGCTACTACGGCACCAACAACTGGATGCCCTCGTACCTGGAAAGCGAGCTGGGCATGAACTTCAAGTCCATGACCGGCTACATGGTCGGCACCTACACCGCGATGATCCTCGGCAAGGTGCTCGCCGGGATCGCCTCGGACCGCTTCGGCCGCCGCGCCACCTTCGCCGCCGGCGCCATCGGCACCGCGATCTTCATGCCGGTGATCGTGTTCTGGCACACGCCGGACAACATCGTCTGGATCCTCGCGCTGTTCGGCTTCATCTACGGCGTACCGGTGGGCGTGCTGGCCACCTACATGACCGAGAGCTTCTCCACCCAGGTGCGCGGCGCCGCCGTGGGCACCTCCTACAACCTCGGCCGCATCGGCGCGGCGGTGGCCCCGGCGGCCATCGGCCTGCTGGCCTCCCACGTGTCCATCGGCGCGGGCTTCCTGGTCATGGGCATCACCTACGTCATCACCGGCCTGATCCCCGCGCTGATGATCCCCAACCGCCTGTATGACCCGAACCGCGAGGCGCGCAGCCCGCAGCCCGATGCCGCACCTGCAGCGCCTGCGCGCCCGGCGGTACAAGGCTTGGCGCGCCCGGTGGGTCAGCCTGCCACGGAGGAAAGCGTTCGATGACCGATCTCACCTCGACCCGCGCCGCTGCACCTGCTGAGGGTGGCCTGGAGATGTTCCCCAGCGGCCGCTTCACCTTCCAGGAGTTCCTTGGCCTGGAGCGCTGGATCGATGGCGACGTGGTGCGGGTGCGCCTGCCTCACCGCCCGGAGCTGATGAACTACATCGGCAGCTTCCACGGCGGCGTGCTGATGAGCGTGCTCGATGCTGCCATGGCCGGGGCGATCCGCGTGCAGATGCCGGGTTGCTCGATGGTCACCATCGACATGGCCACCCACTTCATGGGCAGCACCAGCGGCGAGCTCAACGCCGTCGGCCGGGTACTGCGGCGGACCCGCACGCTGTGCTTCTGCGCGGCGGAAATCTTCGACGGGGCCGGCGAGCTGATCGCCAGCGCCACCGGCAGTTTCAAGTACCGGCCCGCTGCGGCCGGCGCTGTTCAACCGACACGGGAATGACGAAATGACCGACAACACCGCGATGGCCGAGGAGCGCGAAGAGCGCCTGCGGATGATCCGTGACAGCGCCGCCTCCCTGGTGCCGCGTGGCGGCGACCTGGGCCGGGTGCGCCGCCTGCGCTTCCAGGCGCAGGGCCTCGACCGCGACGCCTGGGCGGAAGTCTGCGCCATGGGCTGGCCGGGCCTGCGCCTTGCCGAGGAACTGGGCGGCAGCGGCCTGGGCATGGCCGAGTACACCGCGCTGCTGGAAGAACTCGGCCGTGGCCTGCTGCCCGAACCGCTGATCGAGGCGAGCCTGGTCGCTCCCTTGCTGCCGGCGGACGAGCGCGATGCGCTGCTGGCCGGCGAGCGGCTGATCCTGCCTGCCGGCATCGGTTACGAAGCCGCTGCTGCGTTGCCGGTGCTGCGCGACGGCCAGCTGCGCGGCGAGATCGCCCATGTGGCGCTGGGGGCTGCAGCCGATGCCTGGCTGGTCGCCTGCAACGCCGGCCTCGCGCTGGTGCAGCGCAATGCCGAAGGACTGAGCGTTCATCAGGAGCCGACCCAGGACGGCGGCCACCTGGCGCGCCTGCGCTTCGACGGCACGCCGGCGCAACGGGTCGAAGCCTCTCCCGCTGCCCTCGACGAATCGGCACTGGCCTGCGCGACGTATCTGGTCGGGCTGATGGACGCAGCCTTCGAACAGACCCGCGACTACCTCGGTGTACGCCGCCAGTTCGGCCGCGAGATCGGCAGCTTCCAGTCGCTGCAGCACCGCATGGTCGACCTGAAGCTGCAGATCGAACTGGCCCGCGCCATCGTCGGCGAAGCGGCCACCGCGCTGGACGAAGGCGCGCCGGTCGCGCAGGTGCAGCGCCTGGTGTCCACCGCCAAAGTGCGCGCCGCCGAAGCGGCCATGCTGGTGACCCGCCAGGCGATCCAGCTGCACGGCGGCATCGGCTACACCGACGAGGCCGACATCGGCCTGTTCCTGCGACGCGCCATGGTGCTGCTTAACAGCCAGGGCTCGCTGGCCTTCCACCGGGCGCGCTACATCGCCCTGCTGCATGCGGAGGTGGCGTGATGAGCGAGATGCTGCTGCAGGAAACCCACGGCTCGGTGCGCCTGCTGCGCTTCAACAATCCGGCGCGGCGCAATGCGCTGTCTCCCGCACTGCGCGCCGAGCTGCTCGACGCGCTGCGCGCAGCGGATGCCGATGCCGCCGTACGAAGCGTGGTGCTCACCGGTTCGGCGGAAGTCTTCAGCGCCGGCGGCGACCTCAGTGACATGCACGTCACTGACCTCAACGCCGGCCGCGTGCGCATGCAGAAGAACGCCGATCTGATCCGCCAGATGCTGCGCATGGGCAAGCCGATCATCGCCGCCATCGAAGGCTGGGCGGTGGGCGCCGGGCTGTCGGTGGCGCTGGCCTGCGACAGCCTGGTGTGCGGCGGCACGGCGCGCTTTGCTGCCGGCTTCGGCAAGGTCGGACTGCTCGCCGATCTCGGCCAGCTGCACACCTTGCCGGCGCGCATCGGTGTCGGCCGCGCGCGGCAGGTACTGATGTTCGGCCAGGTCATCGAAGCCGAGGAAGCGCTGCGCATCGGCCTGGTGGACCAGCTCTGCGCACCGGGTGCCGCGCTGGACGCGGCCCTCGCGCTGGCCGCGAAAGTGGAGCAACAGGCGCCGCTGCCGCTGGCCTTGACCAAGGCCCTGCTGGCCGACGGCCTGGAGCTGCTGCTCGAGCGCGAAGGCGATTTCCAGAGCCAGCTGTTCCTCAGCGCCGACCATGCCGAAGGCAAGGCGGCCTTCCTCGATAAACGTTCCCCGAATTTCCGGGGCCAGTAATCAAGAGAGCCGTGACATGACCGATTACAACGCCCTCGAAGATGGCGAGTTCCGCCGGCTGGTGCGCGACTGGGTCGCCGCCAACTACCCGCAGCGCATCCGCAACCCGGCCCACCGCCTGGGCCGTGACGACACCTGGGAGTGGTACCAGGCACTGTCGAAACAGGGCTGGCTGTGCCCCGGCTGGCCGGTGCAGTTCGGCGGCATGGGCCTCGCCGCCGGCAAGCAGCTGATCATGATCGAGGAGATGGAGAACTACGGCTGCGCACGCCTGCCCGACAGCGGCATCACCATGCTCGGCCCGCTGCTGATCCGCTACGGCACCGACGCCCAGCGCGAGCGCTTCCTGCCGCGCATCCTGAGCGGTGAAGACATCTGGTGCCAGGGCTACAGCGAGCCCAACGCCGGCTCCGATCTCGCCAGCCTGCGCACCGAGGCGGTGCTGCGTGACGGCGAGTGGGTGATCAACGGCCAGAAGACCTGGACCACCATGGGTACCGAGGCCAACTGGATCTTCGTGCTGGCGCGCACCGAGCGCAGCGCCAAGGCGCAGCAGTGCATCAGCTTCCTGCTGGTGCCGATGGACAGCCCGGGCGTCGAGGTGCGGCCGATCCTCAACCTGGAACTGCAGGGCGAGTTCTGCGAGGTGTTCTTCAACGACGTGCGCGTGCCGGAGGAGAACCTGGTCGGCGCGGTCAACCACGGCTGGGGCATGGCCAAGGCGCTGCTTGGCTTCGAGCGCATCTTCCTGGGTTCACCCAAGCAGGCCACCTTCGCCCTCGAACGCCTGGTGCGCCTGGCTCGTCACCAGGGCCTGTGGGACGACCCGGTGTTCGCCCAGCGTTTCGCCGCGCTGAGCATGGACCTGGACTGCCACAAGGCGCTCTACGAGCGCTTCGCCGAACGCCTGCGGCGCGGCGAGGAACTGGGCCCGGACGTTTCCCTGCTGAAGATCCACCAGTCCGAGCTGTACCAGCGCATCAGCGAGCTGGGGCTGGAGATCGCCGGGGCGGATTCGGCGCTGCTCAACCCGTTCGCCGACGATCCCGAACTGCACCCGGCGGGCATCTTCATCCAGTCGCGGCCGACCACCATCTACGGCGGCACCAACGAGATCCAGCGCAACATTCTGGCCAAGGCCGTGCTCGGCCTGCCGAGCTGATCGTGCGCGCAGCGAATCCCCTGATTAACGAACAGTAAGGAATCAGCAATGACCCAACGACTCAACGAAGGCAAGGTAGCGATCGTCACTGGCGCCGGTGGCGGCATCGGCCGCGAGATCGCCCTGGCCCTGGCCGACAGTGGCGCACGGGTACTGATCAACGATATCGGCGTGTCCCTGCAGGGCGAGGGCGGCTCGGCTTCCCCGGCCGAGGAAACCCTCGGGCTGATCCGCCAGCGCGGCGGCGACGGCGCCATCAACACCGACAGCGTGTCGGACTGGGACAGCGCCCGGCGCATCGTCTCCAGCGCCATCGACGCCTTCGGTCGCGTCGATATCGTGGTGAACAACGCTGGCATCCTGCGCGACACCATCTTCCACAAGATGAGCGCCGAGGACTGGCTGTCGGTGATCAACGTGCACCTCAACGGCAGTTTCTTCGTCAGCCGCGCTGCCGCCGAGCACTTCCGCGCGCAGAACAGCGGCGCCTTCGTGCACATGACCAGCACCTCGGGGCTGATCGGCAACTTCGGCCAGGCCAACTACTCGGCGGCCAAGCTCGGCATCGTCGCGCTGAGCAAGTCCATCGCCCTCGACATGCAGCGCTACAACGTGCGCTCCAACTGCATCGCGCCCTTCGCCTGGAGCCGTATGACCGACTCCATTCCGGCCGAGACGCCGGAGCAGAAGGCGCGGGTGGAAAACCTGCAGCGCATGACCCCGGACAAGAACGCGCCGCTGGCCGTCTACCTCGCCTCCGACGCCGCCAGTGCGGTCAACGGCCAGGTGTTCGCCGCGCGCAACCACGAGATATTCCTGATGAGCCAGAGCCGCCCGCTGCGCAGCGTGCACAGCGACAACGGCTGGACCCCGCAGAGCATCGCCGAGCACGGCATGCCCGCGCTGCGCGGCAGCTTCATGGACCTGGCGCGCAGCCCGGACGTGTTCTCCTGGGACCCGATCTGACCCTTCGGAGGACAGGCGCATGTTCAAGACCCGATTCACTGAAACCTTCGGCGTCGAACACCCGATCATGCAGGGCGGCATGCAGTGGGTGGGGCGCGCCGAGATGGCGGCGGCAGTGGCCAATGCCGGCGGGCTGGCGACGCTCTCGGCGCTGACCCAGCCGACCCCGCAGGCACTGGCCGACGAGATCGCCCGCTGTCGTGAACTCACCGACAAGCCCTTCGGCGTCAACCTCACGCTGCTGCCGACGCAGAAGCCGATCCCCTATGCCGAATACCGCGCGGCGATCATCGAGGGCGGCATCGGCGTGGTCGAAACTGCCGGCAACAACCCCGGCGAGCACATCGCCGAATTTCGCCAGCACGGGATCAAGGTGATCCACAAATGCACCGCCGTACGCCATGCGCTCAAGGCTGAGCAGCTGGGCGTGGACGCGGTGTCCATCGACGGCTTCGAGTGTGCCGGCCATCCGGGAGAGGACGACATTCCCGGCCTGGTCCTGCTGCCCGCCGCAGCCAACCGGCTGCGCGTGCCGATCATCGCTTCCGGTGGCTTCGCCGACGGGCGCGGGCTGGTCGCGGCGCTGGCGCTGGGGGCCGATGCGATCAACATGGGCACGCGCTTCCTCAGCACCCGCGAGTGCCCGATCCATCCGCAGGTCAAAGCGGCCATCCGCGCGGCGGACGAGCGCTCCACGGACGTGATCATGCGTTCGCTGCGCAACAGCGCGCGGGTCGCCCGCAACGCGATCAGCCAGGAAGTGCTGGCCATCGAGGCGCGCGGCAACGCCACCTACGCCGACATCGCCACGCTTGTCAGCGGCCTGCGCGGGCGCACCGTCTACGAGCAGGGTGACACCGACCTGGGTATCTGGTCGGCGGGCATGGTCCAGGGCCTGATCGATGACGAACCCAGCTGCGAGGAACTGCTGCGCGACATCGTCGAGCAGGCGCGCCAGTTGATCCGCCAGCGACTGGAGGGCCTGCTCTCCGATTGATCCCGAGCGCGGCGCCTTCAGGAGCGGCGCCGCCTTCACCTCACCTGACGAAGAGACAACAACAATGAAAAATCTTCCCGTACGGGCGCTCGTTTCGAGCTTCGCCTGCCTGCCCCTGTTCGCCCACGCGGACTTCATCGCGGACAGCAAGGCGAACCTGGAGCTGCGCAATTTCTACTTCAACCGCGACTACCGCCAGAGCGGTGCCGCGCAGTCGAAATCCGAGGAGTGGGCGCAGGGTTTCCTGCTGCGCTTCGAGTCGGGCTACACCGAAGGCACGGTGGGCGTGGGCGTCGATGCGCTTGGCCTGCTGGGGATCAAGCTGGACTCCAGCCCTGATCGCACCGGCTCCGGCCTGCTGCCGTACTCGGCCAGCGACAAGCGCGCCGCCGACGATTACAGCTCCCTCGGCGTGACGGCCAAGCTGCGCGCCTCGAAGAGCACTTTGAAGGTCGGCACCCTGCTGCCCAAGCTGCCGGTGGTGCAATACAACGACACCCGCCTGGCCCCGCAGACCTTCCAGGGCGGCCTTGCCGAGATCAACGAGATCGACGGCCTCAGCGCCCAGCTCGGCCAACTGCGCCAGGTGAAGCAGCGCGACTCGACCAACGACGAAGACCTGTCGATGACCCGTGGCAACAAGCGCAACATTGTGCTTGGCGGCCACACCAGCAGCGACCGCTTCAACCTCGCCGGCGGCACTTACCGCTGGACCGACAACCTCAGCACCAGCTACCACTACGGCGGCCTGGAGAACTTTTACCGCCAGCACTACCTGAGCGTGGTGCACACCCTGCCTATCACCGAGGGCCAGTCGCTCAAGTCGGATGTCCGCTTGGCCCGCTCCACCGATGATGGCGGCAGCAACGTCGACAACCGCGCGCTCAACGCGCTGTTCACCTATCGCATCGGCGGCAGCGGTTTCGGAGTCGGCTACCAGCGCATGTCCGGCGATACCGGCTTCGCCTACCTCAGTGGCACCGACCCGTACCTGACCAACTTCGTACAGATCGGCGACTTCGCCAACAAGGACGAGCGCTCCTGGCAGGCGCGCTATGACTACGACTTCGCCGGCCTCGGCCTGCCCGGCCTGACCTTCATGACCCGCTACCTGCAGGGCGACCACATCGACCTGCTGAACGGCCAGGGGCGCGGCAAGGAGTGGGAGCGCGACACCGATATCGGCTACGTGGTGCAGACAGGCCCGCTGAAGAACCTCGGCTTCAAGGTGCGCAACGGCGCCTTCCGCAGCGACTTCGGCAACGACATCGACGAGACGCGGGTGATCGTCAGCTACCAGATGCCGCTTTGGTAACTGTCCTAACGGGGATGGCGGGTTGGCCAGAATCGCTCCGCCCGTGGCGGGAATGTCCCTTTCAGTAAAAGTCTGAACCGTGATTCACTGAATTTCATGCAGTGAATCCGGATTCAGACCATGGCCTACCGACACTCCCCCGCGCGGCTGCAAAAGGACGGCGAACTGCGCGAGCGCATCCTCGCACTGGCGCTGGCGCGGGTGGTCGACGGCGGTTTTGCCGCCCTGACCATGCAGAGCCTGGCGGACGCCGCCGGCATCGCCACCGGCAGCCTCTATCGGCACTTCAGCGGCAAGGGCGAACTGGCCGCCGAGGTCTTCGCCCGTGCCAGCCAGCACGAGGTCGACACCCTGGGCGCGCTGCTGAAAGCTCCCGGCAGTGCTTCCGAACGCCTGAATCGCGGCCTGCACCAGTTCGCCGCCCGCGCCTGGGGCAGCCGCCAATTGGCCTTCGCGCTGATCGCCGAGCCGGTCGATCCGGAAGTGGACGAGCAGCGCCTGATCTACCGCGAAGCCTACGCCGCGCTGTTCGTGACCCTGCTGGAACAAGGCATCGCATCCGGCGAATTCCAGCCCCAGCCGGTGCAACTGATCGCCGCCTGCCTGGTCGGCGCCATCGCCGAGGCCCTGATCGGCCCGCTTTCGCCGCCCGCCCGCGCCGCGCGGGATGCCGGCCAGTCCAGCGTTTCCCTGGAGGACGTCAGCGACGCCCTCGCCAGCTTCTGCCTGCGCGCCGTCGGCGCAACCACACCTGCCTCGCCCACGCCTGTTATGGAGGACCCGTCATGATCCCGCACGAATACGCCGAAACCCACGAAGTGACCAACCAGGTACCGCCGCTGGACGGCGCCAACCTCTATCGCATCGACGTGCCGCTGCAGGAATGGGTGCGCCGCTACGGCGGAGGCTGGGCCGAGCAGAAGCTCGACGCCTACGGCGCATTGGCCGGCGGGCCGCTGATGGCGGCGGGCTTCCTCGCCAACGAGAACAAGCCGGTGTTCAAGTCCCACGACCGCTTTGGCCACCGCGTCGATCTGGTGGAGTTCCACCCGGCCTATCACGAGCTGATGCGCGCGGCTGTCGAGGCAGGCCTGCCATCCATGCCCTGGACCGACCCGCGCTCCGGCGCCCACGTCGCCCGTGCCGGCATGAGCTATCTGCACAGCCAGGCCGAAGCCGGCACCGGCTGCCCGCTGACCATGACCTTCGCTAGCGTGCCCGCCCTGCGCCTGCAGCCGGACCTCGCCGAGAAATGGCTGCCGAAGATCCTCTCCACCGAATACGACCCGCGCAACCTGCCCATCGAGCAGAAGACCGGCGCCACCATCGGCATGGCCATGACCGAGAAGCAGGGCGGCACCGACGTACGCGCCAACACCACGCGCGCCTACCCGGTGGGCATCCCTGGCCCGGGCCAGGCTTACGAACTGGTCGGCCACAAGTGGTTCTGCTCGGCGCCGATGTGCGACGCCTTCCTCACCCTGGCCTACACCGACAAGGGCCTGACCTGCTTCCTGCTGCCGCGCCACCGCCCGGACGGCAGCCGCAACGAGTTCTACATCCAGCGCCTGAAGAACAAGCTGGGCAACTGGTCCAACGCCTCCAGCGAAGTGGAATACCGCGGCGCGCTGGCCTGGATGGTCGGCGAGGAAGGCCGTGGCGTACCGACCATCATCGAGATGGTCGCCATGACCCGCTTCGACTGCATGGTCGGTTCCAGCTCGCTGATGCGCCAGGCGCTGACCCAGGCCGCGCACCACTGCGCCTACCGCCAGGTCGGCGGTCGTGTTCTGGCCGAACAGCCGCTGATGCAGAACGTGCTGGCCGACCTCGCCCTGGAAAGCGAAGCCGCACTGGCCCTGACCATGCGCATGGGCCGCGCCCTGGACAATCTGCACGACGAACAGGAAGACAAGTTTGCCCGGCTGGTGACCGCCGTGGGCAAGTACTGGATCTGCAAACGCGCCCCCGCGATGATCAACGAGGCCGCTGAATGCCTGGGCGGCGCCGGCTACGTCGAGGACACCATCCTCCCGCGCCTGTACCGCGAGGCGCCGGTCAACTCCACCTGGGAAGGCTCGGGTAACGTGCAGTGCCTGGACGTGCTGCGCGCCCTGTCCAAGGAGCCCGGCGTACTCGACGCGCTGTTCAGCGAACTGGGCGACGGCCACGGCGACGCGCGCCTGGCCTCGTTCATCGGCAACCTCAAGGCCTCCTTCGCCGACACCCAGGACATCCAGTACCGCGCCCGCCAGCTCACCGAAAACGTCGCCATCGCCCTGCAGGCCAAGCTGCTGCTGGAAGCGGGTAATTCGGTGGTCTCCGACGCCTTCATCGCCAGCCGCCTGGACGACGGCGGCTGCGTCTACGGCACCCTGCCGCGCGGCGTGGATGTGGAAGCGCTGGTGGCACGGGCGACGCCGCATCTGGTGTGATGCAACTTTGCCAGCTGCCCGCCATGGGCAGCTGGTTTGCTCCTGTCACTGATCGTCTCTGATGAATCTGTCATCCCCTTCCGCAACGGAAGCAGGCAAGATGGAGCTGATCGTTCAGACAGGATGCCCACCATGAGTCTTACGACTGGCGACGAGTTCTTCGTCGCGCAGACCGCCGAAGAGGCCGTCGATCAACTGGCCGTGCTCCACGAGCGCGCCACCGGCGCCCTGAACCAGGCGCTCAAGCGGTACCTCAAGGACCGCGAAGTCCCTGACGCGCAACAGCGCGAACAATTCCGCTACCCACTGCTACGGGTGACCTACCTGTGCCAGGGCGAAGTGCCCTCGACCACCCGCGCCTACGCCAAGGTCCAGGTACCCGGCACCTACGCCGTGACTATTACCCAGCCCAAGGCCTTCCGCAAATACCTGCTGGAGCAGCTGCGCCCGCTGATGGAGGACTTCACCGTGCGGGTGGAAGTCGGCGTCAGCGCGCAGAACATTCCGTATCCCTATGTGGTGGAAGGCGGCGATGAATTGGGGGGCTCGGGTGTGACCGCGGCCGAGCTGGCGCGGGTTTTCCCCAGCACCGATCTGTCGGCCACCTCTGACGGTGTTGCTGACGGCCTGTATGAATGGGAGAACGCCGACCCAATGCCGCTGGCGCTGTTCGACGCCGCGCGTACGGACTTTTCCCTGCGCCGCATGGTGCATTACACCGGCAGTGACTGGCGGCACGTGCAGCCTTGGATCCTGCTGACCAACTACCACCGCTACGTCGACCAGTTCATCCACCTGGGCCTGGAGCGCCTGCGCGATGACCCGCGCTTCGTGCGCATGGTCCTGCCGGGCAACGTAATCATCGAGCGCGGCACGGATGAAGGTGAAGCCAATGCCATCGTCGCCAGCGTCGAGTGGCACCGTTTCCAGATGCCGGCCTATCACCTGATCGCCGAGGACGGCGACGGCGTGACCCTGGTGAACATCGGCGTCGGCCCGTCCAACGCGAAGAACATCACCGACCACCTCGCTGTGCTGCGTCCGCACTGCTGGCTGATGGTTGGCCACTGCGGCGGCCTGCGGCAATCGCAGACCATCGGCGACTATGTGCTGGCCCACGCCTACATGCGCCGCGATGGAATTCTCGACCGCGTGCTGCCGCCGCACATCCCGATCCCGGCGCTGGCCGAGGTGCAACTGGCGTTGCAGGAAGCTGCCGCGCTGGTGACTGGCGAGCGTGGCGACCAGCTCAAGCGTCGCCTGCGCACCGGCACCGTGCTCACCTACGACGACCGCAACTGGGAACTGCACTGGGCCCAGGAGCGCCCACTGATCAACCTGGCGCGGGCGATTGCGGTGGACATGGAGAGCGGCACCATCGCCGCGCAGGGTTATCGCCTGCGGGTGCCCTACGGCACGCTGCTGTGCGTGTCGGACAAACCGCTGCACAGCGAGATCAAGCTGCCCGGCGCTGCCACGGCCTTCTATCAGCGCGCGGTGAGCCAGCACCTGTCCATCGGCGTTGCCGCCGTCGACCTGCTGCGCACCCAGCTCAACTCGCTGCACTCGCGCAAGCTGCGCAGCTTCGACGAGCCGCCGTTCCGCTGATCTGCGACAGGGCGCGGAGCGCCTGCCGGGGTGATGGTGGTCGCCCCGGCTGCCTGAAGAAAGTCGATGGAGAGCATTGCCGATGACCGATCCTCGCAAGACCCCGGCGGGCCGTGTGCTCGCCCTGCTGGACCTGACTTCGCTGAATGCCGGCGATGACCTGCAAAGTACCGTGGACCTCTGCCGCCGCGCGCTGACGCCCTACGGCGAAGTGGCGGCGGTGTGCGTGTGGCCGAAGCTGGTGCACATCGCCCGACGCACGCTCAATACCTTGGGCGGTCGCAGCGTGCGGGTTGCCAGCGTGTGCAACTTCCCCGGCGGCGACGCGCCGCTGGCCGATGTCGTGGAGGAGGTACGCAAGACCCTTGCCGAGGGGGCCGACGAGATCGACCTGGTCTACCCCTGGCGCAAGCTCAAGGCTGGCCAGGAGACCGGTGCGGTGGAATTGATCCGCACCTGCAAGACACTCTGCGGGCCGTACCACCGGCTCAAGGTGATCCTCGAAACCGGCGAGCTGGCCGAGCCGGAGCTGATCCGCACGGCCTGCCGCGATGCCATCGCCGGCGGCGCCGACTTCCTCAAGACCAGCACCGGCAAGGCGACGGCGCACGCCACGCCCGAAGCCGTGCGGATAATGCTCGAAACCATCGAGGAGGAGGGCGGCAAGGTCGGCTTGAAAGTCTCCGGCGGACTGCGCACGCTGGCCGATGCTCAGGCCTACCAGAAGCTGGCGGAGGAGCGTTTCGGCGCCGGCTGGATCAAGCCGGAGCACCTGCGCTTCGGCGCTTCCGCGCTGCTCGATGACCTGTTGCGCGAGCTGAGCGGCGAGGCGCAGCCGATTTCCACGCGGGACTATTGATCGCCCCGCGTTGACGCCGCCCCAGGCGAGCCTAGAATGCTCGCCTCCCGCGCCACGGGGAACCGTGGCGCGTCCCTCCGGTCGGACTTTCGCCGACCTCTTCCGCTGGTGATCCCATGCCGTTCCGCGCCCCCTCGCACCTCACCAATCCGCTGCGTCGTTTCGCCCGCCGACTGGTGGAAAACGGCACGCCCGAAGTCGCCGCGCCACTGCCGTTGCCCGACAGCATCGCCGGCGAGCCCTGGTTCTCCGTGGGCAAGGCAGTGGAAGGCCTGGGCGGCGAGCGGGTGGACGGCTGGTGCCTGGAAGAGTGGCCGGGCCTGGCCTTGCGCGCCCGTTTCAGCGCCTGCTGGCGCGACGCCCAGGGGCGCCTGTGGAATGTTCTGCCGGGCGGCGAAGCCATCGCCTTCCTGCCCGACCCGAAGCGCCGCTACGAAGGCGTACCGCTGGCCGAACAGCTGCATGCGCTGGAGCGAGACGAACTGCTGGAGGATTACCTCTGGCTGAGCCGCGAGCTGAGTAAGCCGCAGCAGGACGACGAGCGCCGGGAAGTCCGCGACTCCATGCGCCAGCGCCTGGAAAGCTGGCTGGAGCTGGGCGGTCGCGGCGACAAGCCCTGCCCGTGCAACAGCGGCAAGCGTTATCGCAACTGCTGCAGCAAGCGGGTGCGGGAGAACTGAGGCCGCTCCTACACGTCACCCTCGAAGCTTCCCTTTACGTAGGAGCAACTGTCTTTCTCTGAAAGTCCGTGCCCGGAGTTTCCCTTTCCCTAACCCTCTCCCTGAAGGGAGAGGGGCCCGGGCGCGATATTTCAGGGAATAGCGGACTTTGTCCGCGTTTGCTTGCACCTACAGGGATGCGTCCGGCATCGGCGGCACCAGCCACTGCTCACCCGGCTTCGGCGCGCGGAAACGCTCCGCCGCCACGCCACGTTGCTGCAGCGCTGCCGCCAGGTCGCTGACCGGCGTGAACTGGCCTTCGTCGCTCAGGCGGAAGGTGCCGAAGTGGATCGCCATGCTGCACTGCGAGTCGAGGTGCTGGTGCGCCTGTACGGCATCATCCGGGTTCATGTGGTGGTGGCGCATGAACCAGCGCGGCTCGTAGGCGCCGATAGGCAGGGCGGCGAAGCGCATGGGGCCGAAGCGCTCATGCATCAGGCCGAATTCTTCGCCCAGCCCGGTATCGCCGGGGAACAGCAGCGGGCCGTCCGGCGACTCCAGCACGAAGCCCATCCACAGCGTGCGGTTGGTGTCGCGCCGCGAGCGCGCCGACCAGTGCTGCGCCGGCACGCCGGTGAGCAGCATGCCTTCGGGCATCGGCAGGCTCTGCCACCAGTCCAGTTCGGCGATATCGGTGAACCCGCAGGCGCGGATCAGCTCGCCATTGCCCAGTCCCGTTACCACCTTCGCCGAAGGGAAGCGCCGCGCCAGCTCGCGCAGGCTGTGGATATCCAGGTGGTCGTAGTGGTTGTGGCTGACCAGGATCAGGTTGATCGGCGGCAGCTCGTCCAGCGCCAGGCCCGGCGGATGCACACGCTTGGGACCGGCGAAGCTGAACGGGCTGGTGCGCTCGCACCAGAGCGGGTCGGTGAGGATGTTCAGACCGCGGTGCTGGATCAGCAGGGTGGCGTGATTGATGTAGGTGACGCGCAGTTCGTCGCCCTCGACGCGGGCTGGCGTCTCCGGGCGGGTATCGGGGCCGGGCTGGGCGATCCACTCTGCCTGTCGGCCCCGCTCACGCTGCCATTTAAGGAAGGCGCGCAGGCCGTGATGCGGCTGGCGGTCGAGGTTGTGAAAGCGCTGCCCGTCGAAATGGGGGCTTTGTGCGCCGCGATAGCGGGCGCCGAGGCGGCCGCTGAGGTTCTGCAAGGTGATCAGCCAAGTGGGGTGGCTCATGGGTATGCTCGTGCATGCTCTTGCGATGAATACTCGCCACAACCTAGCATGCTGGGCATTTGCCGCACCCCCAACCTCGGTTACCACTCATTACGCCATGCCCCGTCCTCCGCGTCCCGCCAATCGTCGTCCAGCCACCCGCCCCACGCTTCGCCGCGTGGCCAAGGCGCCGCCGGCGCAACCCAGGCTGATCCTGCTGAACAAGCCGTTCGACGTGCTGACGCAGTTCAACGACAGCGAGGGCCGCGCGACGCTGAAGGATTTCGTCGACGTGCCGGGCATCTACCCGGCCGGCCGCCTGGACCGCGACAGTGAGGGCCTGCTGCTGCTGACCAACGACGGCCGCCTGCAGGCGCGCATCGCCGATCCGAAGCACAAGCTGCCGAAGACGTACTGGGTGCAGGTGGAGGGCGAGCCAAGTGACGAGCAGCTCGACCGGTTGCGCAAGGGTGTGCAGCTCAATGATGGCCCGACGCTGCCGGCCGAGGCCCGGCGGCTGGAGGAGCCAGATATTTGGGAGCGCGACCCGCCGGTGCGTTTCCGCAAGTCGATACCGACGGCCTGGCTGGAGTTGGTGATCCGCGAAGGGCGCAACCGCCAGGTGCGGCGGATGACGGCGGCGGTCGGCCTGCCCACGCTGCGCCTGGTGCGCGTACGCATCGGGCCATGGCAGCTGGATGACCTACAGCCGGGGCAGTGGCGGGAAGTCAGCCCCGAGCTTTGAGACCCGGGGCAGGGGGCGCGGGATCAGAAGCCGCCTTCGAGCCCGGCGACGACCACGGACTTGATCAGGAAGCCGAGTACGCCCAGGCCCAGTGCGAAGAACAGCACCATGGTGCCCATGCGGCCGGCCTTGGACTTCTTGGCGAGGTCCCAGACGATGAAGGCCATGAACAGGATCAGGCCGGTCACCAGGCCATACATCATCCAGTCTTCGAAACTTTCGTTCATTACAGCTCCTGCCCGGTGCGGAGGGTGTCCGAGGGACGCCGGGACGCGGTGGTGGTGAAGAAGGCGCGCATTATACGCATGCGACGCTTTGTCGTTCAGAGCCGTTCATAAAGTGATCAGTTCCTGCTGCTGGATGGGTGGAATACCGTGCAATTCCCCACCGTGGCGCGGCTGGCGGGGAAATCTGCGGTATTGGTTCCGTTCGGCGAGAGGCGGGGTGCGGTGCTGTGTCGCAGGGCGGCTTTGCCGGCGGACGGTGGGCGTGGCCGGCTGCTCGGAGTGAAGCGGTTCGCGAGCAAGTTCGCTCCTGCAGTAGCCAGCAAGCAGCTGGCTCAGACGCGAAGATGATCCAGCGGTAGTTCAGTGCTCGCCATCACATTGCGCAGCACGAAGCTCGACCGCACGCTGGTTACGCCTTCAATGCGGGTCAGGGTACCGAGCAGGAAGTGCTGGTAGTGTTCCATGTCCGGAACCATGACCTTGAGCTGGTAGTCCGCGTCCATCCCGGTCACCAGGCTGCATTCCAGCACCTCGGGGCATTTGCCGATGATCTGCTGGAAGTGTTCGAAACGTTCCGGCGTGTGGCGGTCCATGCCGATCAGCACGAAGGCGGTGAGGCTCAGGCCGAGTTTCTTGCTGTCGAGCAGGGCGACCTGGCGGACGATATAGCCGTCGTCCTCGAGCTGCTTGACCCGCCGCGAGCAGGGGGAGGGCGACAGGCCGATGCGTTCGGCCAGCTCCTGATTGGAGATGCGCGCGTCGCGTTGCAGTTCGGCAAGAATTCGCAGGTCGTAGCGGTCCAGCTTGTCCATGAAAGCCTCATGTTTCGATTGAATCGCGCTTGTGGCGTAATTTTTAGGTATTTGTTGCTCAGGTGGTACCTGTATGAGCAATCTTAGCAATCATTTCCCCGCTCTGTCGCTTTACTATTTCTTCCAGATTCACAGCCCGGACATCACGTCCCCTGCGATCCGCCCAATCAGGCGTTTCGCGGCCCGCCGACCCCACAGGATCGCGCCGGCCACCGGGCTACGCACTGCCCAGAAGGCGGAGCGAGGTGAGCCGGCGCCAACAGCGACGAGCAGGACGAGATTCCGGAAGGGAGGCTGACGAGCCTCCCTTTTTTCTTGCCCGCGATTTGCCCCCGCCATCTTTACCCTGACTTTACCCAGCGCCCCGCAATGGCGGCTTTGCGCCGTGGTCTATGGCAATGTCACATCACGGTTTTCGGCCGTTGCCGAAGTGAGGAATCCATGAAGTCGGGCATCGGGCGGTTCGCTTCGTTCGCCGTGCTTTCCCTAGCCGTCGCGGTCCAGGCGGTGGCGGCTGACGGGCCCGATATGCAGGGCCATCCGCCCGCGAACGGCGGTGGCGGGCAGCCCCAGGGGCGTTCGCAGGGCAACGGCGGCCAGGAGCACGGTCGACCGCAAGGCAACAACGGCGGGCAATGGCAGGGGCGCCCTCAAGGCAACAACGGTGGTCAGTGGCAGGAGCGCCCGCAAGGCAACGTTGGCGACCATGAACACGGGCGGCCGCAAGGCAACAATGGTGGACAATGGCAGGGTCGTCCCCAAGGCAATAATGGCGGCCAGGAGCCGGGCCGTCCGCAGGGTAATCCGGGCGGGCAATGGCAGGGCCGTCCGCCGGGCAACAACGGCAGCCAGTGGCATGGTCGTCCGCAGGACAACGACCACGGCAACGCTGGTTGGCAGGGCGGCAATCGTCCGCTGTCGGCAGGCTGGCAGGGCCGCCCGCCGCCTTCCCACGGCAACTGGGGGCCGCATCCGTCCTATTGGCGGCCGGGCTACGTGGTCAACGCCATGCCGAGCGGGCATTACCGAGTGCCCTATCGCGGCAGCGACTACTACTTCAACGATGGCTACTGGTATCGCCCCTACGGCTCACGCTATGTGGTGGTGACACCGCCTTACGGCGTGCGCGTGCGCTACCTTCCGTCCTACGCCGAGCAGGTGTGGATCGGTAGCATCGGCTACTTCCTCGCCGCCGGTACCTACTACCTGTGGCAAGCCGGCTCGCAGGATTACGAAGTGGTGGAGCCCCCGCAGCAGCAGGTGGCCAGCGTGGCGCAATCAGCTTATGACGTGATGGCTTACCCGATGTACAACCAGGGCCCGGACCAGCAGGCCCGCGATCGCTATGAATGCCACCGCTGGGCCGCCGACCAGAGCGGCTTCGACCCGGCCCTGGCGAGCTATGCGCCGCCGGCCTACGTCGCCGACAACTACCGCCGCGCCCTGGGCGCCTGCCTGAGCGGGCGCGGCTACAGCGTCAACTGATGCTCTCTAACTGATGGTCTCTTTGCCCACCACTTCCTGCGGGTCGGCGTGCACCAGCACCTCGGCCCGCGGGAATTCCTTGTGGATCGCCAGCACCGCCTCGTCGCACAGATGATGCGCCTTTGACAGCGACAGCTCACCGGGCAACTCCAGATGCAACTGGACGAACCAGTGCGTGCCGGAAATCCGCGTGCGCAGGTCATGGGCACCGAGCACGCCAGGCACTTCGCGCACCAGTTCGAGCATGCGGGTGCTGACATCCGGCGGCAGTTCCTCGTCCATCAGCACAGCGACGGATTCGCGGGCGATCTGGAAGGAACTCCAGAGGATGTACAGCGCGATGCCCAGGCCGAAGAGGGCGTCCATCTGCTGCCAGCCGAACTGCGCCAGCAGCAGTGCCACCAGGATGCTGCTGTTGAGCAGCAGGTCCGAGCGGTAGTGCAGCGAATCCGCGCGGATGGCATTGGAGCCGGTGATCTTCACCACGTAGCCCTGCACCAGCAGCAGGCCGGCGGTCAGCGCCAGCGACAGGATCATGACCGCGACGCCCCATCCCACGGCTTCCACCGGTTCCGGGTGCTGCAGGCGGTCGATGGCCTGGGTGCCAACCAGCACGGCGCTGACCGCGATGAACAGAGCCTGCGCCAACCCCGACAGCGACTCCGCCTTGCCATGGCCGTAACGGTGGTCGTCGTCCGCCGGGCGGATGGCGTAGTGCACCGCCAGCAGGTTGAGGAAGGAGGCCGCGCCATCGAGCAGTGAGTCGGTGAGGCCGGCCAGCAGGCTGACCGAGCCACTGAGCCACCAGGCGATGGCCTTGGCGACGATCAGGGTGGTGGCGACGCCGAGCGACGCAAAGGTCGCCAGCCGCATGAGATGGGCGTGGCTGGCATGCTTGAGCATCAGGTATCCAGGCGGTTGGGCAGGAAGTAGATGTAGTCCAGCAGCGGCGCTTTCTGGCCCAGCGCGGTGAGCGCGGCGCTCATCTGCCCGCGATGGTGGGTGCCGTGGTTGACCAGGTGCTGGACGATGTTCGCCAGGCTCTGGCGGTGTTCCTGCCCGGCCATGTTGCGGTAGTCCAGCTGGGTGCCGAGGGTGGCGTCGCTCTGCTTGCTCAGCCACAGGCGCCAGGCGCTGACACCGTCACCCAGGAAATCGGCGAGGCCGGCGCGATCCGGCGCGGCCTCGGCGTCGAGCCGTTCGAACTGCCAGGGCTCTCGCTGCACACGGGCGAACCAGATGCGATCGACCACCGCGAGGTGGTTGAGCGTGCCGTGCAGGCTGCCGAAGAACAGCCCGCGCGGTGCGCGGTAGGCCTCTTCATCCAGCGGGGCGACGGCCTCCAGGATGCGTTCGTAGGCCCACTGGTGGTACGCCAGAAGTTGCTGCAAGTGTGAAGCGAGAGCGCCGTGCATATCAGGCCTCCGGGCGCAGGCCCAGGCTGGCGAGTTGTTGGAGGTCGCCGCTGCGCTGGATCAGACGTGGATCGTCCAGGGGCAGGCTGCGGCCAGTTTCACGCTCGAGGATCGCCTTGAGTTTAGCCTTGTCCACGGTGCCGTCTTCGCTCACGGCATCCTTGAGCTTTTCAGGCGCGACCGAGTACTTCTCGTCGGGCAGGTAGATCGCGCCGGTGGCGAAGTCTACGCCGAAGGCGATCAGCCCCGGGATGACGTAGAACAACAGTCCGACCGCGTCCAGAGCGGCGACTGCCGGATCGATGCGGCCGTCGATCTGGCCGCGGCGATCGGGGTAGAACAGGGTGCCGCAGGCCGTCAGCTGGCTGAACAGGGCGGCGCTCAGAACTGCGCAGGAGACTCGGGTGGCAAGACGCATGAAAAAACCTCCGGGAGGATGATGCGGACAACTATATCAACGAGTCCTGAACAACTGCTGGCAGTTTCGCACTAGCCGGCGTCCTCGTTGCTTCTATGACTGCTGGGTTGGCACCGTGGTTCGCCCGCTATAATCGCCGCCCCCCGCGTAGTCCGGGTTACCGCCTTATGAAATTCGAGTTCCAGGAGCCGGCATGAACGCCCTTCCCATCGACAGCGTCCTTCCCGTCTTGCGCCAGGCCCTGGCCGGGCGCCACGAGGTGGTGCTGGAAGCGCCGCCCGGCGCCGGCAAGACCACCCGCGTGCCGCGGGCGCTGCTGGATGAGGCGTGGCTGGCCGACCAGTCGATCCTGATGCTGGAGCCGCGCCGGCTGGCCGCTCGCGCCGCCGCTGAAAGATTGGCTGCGGAACTGGGCGAGAAGGTCGGCGAAACCGTCGGCTACCGCATCCGCCTGGACAGCAAGGTCGGCCCGAAGACGCGCATTGAAGTGGTCACCGAGGGCATCCTCGCCCGCCGCCTGCAGGACGACCCGGCGCTGGACGGCGTGGGGTTGGTGATCTTCGACGAATTCCACGAGCGCTCACTGGATGCCGATCTCGCCCTCGCGCTGACCCTCAATGGCCGCGCGCTGCTGCGCGACGAGCCGCCGCTCAAGGTGCTGGTGATGTCGGCCACGCTGGAAGGCGAGCGCCTGTCCGCGCTGCTGGGCGACGCGCCTGTCGTACGTAGCGAGGGCCGCATGTTCCCGGTGGATCTCCGCTGGGGCCGCCCCTGGCAGGCCGGCGAGTTCATCGAGCCGCGCGTGGTGCAGACTGTCCAGCAGGCGCTGGCCGACGAGCCCGGCAGCCTGCTGGTGTTCCTGCCCGGCCAGGCGGAGATTCGCCGCGTCGCCGAGCAGTTGGGCGAGGCCCTGGCTGGCCGCTCCGATGTTCTGCTCTGCCCGCTGCACGGCGAACTCGACCTCGACGCCCAGCGTGCCGCCATCGAACCCGCGCCGGCGGGCAAGCGCAAGGTAGTGCTGGCGACCAACATCGCCGAGACCAGCCTGACCATCGACGGCGTGCGCGTCGTCGTGGACGCCGGGCTGGCGCGGGTGCCGCGCTTCGATCCGGGCAGTGGCATGACCCGCCTGGAAACCCAGCGCATCTCCCGCGCCTCCGCCACCCAGCGCGCCGGCCGTGCCGGGCGACTGGAGCCGGGCGCCTGCTATCGCCTGTGGTCCGAAGCGCAGCACGATCAACTGCCGGCCTATGGCGCGGCGGAAATCCTCCAGGCCGATCTGTCCGGCCTCGCCCTGCAACTGGCGCGCTGGGGCGTCGCCCCGCAGGAGCTGGCCTGGCTCGACCTGCCGCCCACCGCCGCTTATGCACAGGCCCAGGATCTGCTGGAGCGTCTCGGCGCGCTGGCTTCCCGCGCCAATGGCGGCAGCCTCACGCCCCACGGTCAGGCCATGGCCGAAGTGCCAGCGCACCCGCGCATTGCCCACCTGCTGCTGCGTGGCCATGCGCTCGGGCTGGGGCAACTGGCTTGCGACCTGGCCGCTTTGCTCGGTGAGCGCGACATCCTGCGTGGCAACGACGCCGACCTGCATCACCGCATCGCCTTGCTGGCCGGCGAGCAGAGCGGCCCGCGTGCCAGCCGGGGCGCGGTGCAGCGCGTGCGCCAGTTGGCGCGGCAGTTCAAAGGCTACCTGCGCGGCCCGGCCCGCGAGCCGGTGGCCGACCCCGATCATCCGCGCTGGTTGGGCGGCCTGCTGGCCTTTGCCTACCCGGACCGCATTGCCCGCCAGCGACGTGCCGGTGGCGGCGAATATCGCCTGGCCAACGGCCGCGCGGCGCTGTTCGGCGAGCCGGATGCGCTGATGAAGGAAGCCTGGCTGGTGGTCGCCGATCTCGGCAGCCGCCAGGGCCAGCGCGAAGAACGCATCTACCTGGCGGCGGCGCTGGAACCGGGGCTGTTCGAGTCGATTCTCGCCGAACAGGTCAGTGTTCACGATGAGCTGGAGTGGGACGAGCGCGAAGGCGTGCTGCGCGCCGAGCGCCAGCGCAAGGTCGGCGAGCTGGTGCTGTCCACCGAGGCGCTGCCCAACCTCGATGCCGAGGCCCGCAGCCGCGCGCTGCTCGGGCTGGTGCGGCGCAAGGGGTTGGAGCTGCTGCCCTGGACGCCGGAGCTGCGCCAGTGGCAGGCGCGCATCGCCTTGCTGCGCCGGCTCGATCTGGAAGGCAAGGGCGAGAGCGAGTGGCCGGACGTCAGCGACGCCGCGCTGCTGGCTTCGCTGGAAGACTGGCTGCTGCCGTACCTGGGCAAGGTCTCGCGGCTGTCGCACTTCGCCAACCTGGAGCTGAGCGGGATTCTCCATGGGCTGCAGCCCTGGCCGTTGCCGCAGCGTCTGGATGAGCTGGCGCCGCGTACGTTGCAGGTGCCGTCCGGCTCCAATATCCGCCTGGATTACAGCGAGTTTCCGCCAGTGCTCGCCGTTCGCCTGCAGGAACTGTTCGGCCTGGCTGATACGCCGCGCATTGCAGGAGGGCGGGTGGCGGTGAAGCTGCACCTGCTGTCGCCAGCACAGCGGCCGGTGCAGGTGACCCAGGACCTGGCCAACTTCTGGCGCAGCACCTATGCGGAAGTGAAGAAGGACCTGAAGGGGCGCTATCCGAAGCACTACTGGCCGGATGATCCCTTGATCGCCGAGCCCACGGCGCGGGCCAAGCCGCGTAAAACCTGATCGCGGTGCACCGCTTTTCGTAGGAGCGAGCTTGCTCGCGAATCCTCGGAGCGTCGGAGCGTGTCGGGGTTCGCGAGCGATAACGATGGCGTCCCCCTCGCTCCTACAGGGGGGGGGCGGCCTCGGTCATCCCGTTCAGGGCAACTTCATCTCGTAACCCGCCGCCTGCAGTTCGTCGTAGGCGTGGTCCAGCTGCGCGCGCAGGCCTTCGGCATCGGGCGCATGGCGGGAGACGATGAGCTTGGTCGGCACGCTGTACAGGGTGTCGAAGGCCAGCGGCGCCATGTTCAGCTCGCGGCGTGCCTGTTCCACCGGCGTCTGGTAGTCGATCAGGAAGTCGCCGCGACCACGTTCGAGCATCTGCAGGGCGGCGGTGTGGGTGCTGGTGCGGTGCACTTCCAACCGCAGTTTCGGATCGGCCAGCATGTCGGTGATCGGCCGCCAGTAGCTGTAGCCGCTGATCAGGATCACCCGGCTGGTGGTCAGCCCGTCGGGCAATTTCGGCGAGGGGCGGGAGGCCAGGCGATACAGGTTCAGCTCGACATGGCCCAGCACACGCTCGCATTCCAGCGTGCTGCCCACCAGTTCCTGCTTGCCCGGTGCGCCAGCCCAGAGCTGCACGCTGCCGTCCTGCAGGCCCAGGTACAGGCGGGCGCTGGGCAGCGGGCGGAAGTCGGCGCGGTAGCCGGCCTTGAGCAGGATGCGCCGGACCATGTCGGCGCCACTGCCGCGGGTGCTGCCGTCCGGGGCGGTGTAGGTGTAGGGCGGGAATTCGTAGTAGCCCACGGTCAATGCCGGCAGCGGATGCGGCAGCCGGTCGGCCAGCGTGGGCCTGTCGACGGCGAGTGCGTTGAGGCAGAGCAGGGCGACTATCGGCCCGATGAGACGGCGAAAGTGCATGGATACCCGGGGGTGCGTGTTGTCGTTGTTATAGGAGCCGGGCGAGCATGGGGCCGCCGCGCATCGTTTGTCCAGGCTGGCCCGGCGGCGTTGTGGCGCACCCCTCAGTGGGGCAGCAGGAAGCGCGCCGACAGCGGCAGATGGTTGGAGATGCGCAGGGTGTCGTGGCTGCGCACGCCGGCATCGAGGCGGTTCAGGCTGGGGCTGTGGAACAGGTAGTCGAGGGTACGATCGGGCTTGTGCACGCGTGGGTCGTTGGGGAAATGGGTGTACCACTTCTCCTGCTCGGCGCCACTGGATTCCTCCACCGCCGGGACCACCGGGAAGCGCGCCGCCAGCAGGTTCAGCTCGCTGTTCGCGCGGTAGGGCGCGCGCAGCACCTCGGGCAGATACGGGTATTGGCCCAGCGGCAGCAGGCCGAGATCGCCGCCCAGCAGCCAGGGGCGGCCGGAGGCCTGAAGGCTGTTCAGGTGGGCTTCGACGGCTTCGACCTGACGCTGCGGGGTGTCGTCGCCGTCGGGGCGCTCCAGGCGTGTGTTGATCACGCTGAGCTGGCCGCCGCCGCGGATCGGCAGGTCGCTCTGCAGCATCGCCGGCTGCGGGGCGAACAGGTGCAGTAGCGGGATGGATGAGCGCTGCGGCAGGGCGATGCGCTCGCCGCCGCTGATCTGGAAGCGGCTGAAGGTCACCAGCTTGCGCCCGGCGCTGCCGAACACATGGGGGTTGGGATCGAAGCGTGCCTTCCAGTCGAAGGCGGTGGTGGAGCAGGGATAGAGGTCGGTCAGGCGGTCGCCGATCAGCGCCTGCTGGTCCTGCTTGCCGGTGGCCGCTGCGCCGTCGTCGACTTCCTGCAGCAGCACGATGTCCGGTGCTTCGTCGCGAATCACCCGCACCACCTCGTCGAGGCTGTAGGCGATGTCTTCGGGGCTGGGGCTGTCGTCGGGGCCGGTGGTGTCGGGCAGGTCGTCCCAGAAGATGTAGCGCTTGCCGGCCAGGTACTGGACGTTCCAGGTCATCACCTTCAGCGCCTGCCCCGGCTGCAATTGCGGCGCGGGCGCACGGCACTGCGCGGCGACGGCCTCGCGCTCGGCGGGGTGCCAGGCCAGCAGCCAGGCGGCTGCGGTGATGGCGAGCAGCAGGGCGATGAACAGCACGAAGAGGATGCGGCGGCGAAGCGAGAGGCTCATGGGTGACCAGGGGCTATGCTTGTTGGGTCCAGAGGATAGTGTCTGTGCCCGCGCATTTCACCTGCGCATTTGCCGCGCGAAGCATCCTGCAACCTTGAGGCAGGCCGTACACCGCGCGTAGCGCCTGCTCCGGGAGGTCGCCATGCCACGCTCGTTGTTCTCGCACTCGGTGTACCGACGCAAGGTGGTGCTGGTCAGCGGCGGCTGTTCCGGCATCGGTCGCGCGCTGGTGCTGCGCTTCGCCCAGGCCGGCGCGCACCCGGTGATCCTCGACCTCGACCAGGCGGCGCTGGACAGCCTGGTGCAGTACCTGCGCGAGCACCTGAGCGTCGAAGCCCTCGGGCTGCGCTGCGACATCGCCGACGCCGAGGCGGTGGAACGCGCGGTGGCGCTCGCCGTCGAGCGCTTCGGTGGCATCGACGTGCTGGTGAACAACGCCGGCATCACCCACCGCAGCTTGTTCATCGAGACCGAGCTGGCAGTGTTCCGCCGGGTGATGGCGGTGAACTTCTATGGCGCGTTGCACTGTACTCAGGCGGCGTTGCCCAGCCTGCTGGCGCGGCAGGGGCAGATCGTCGTGCTCAGCTCGCTGACCGGATTCGCGCCGCTGCTCTATCGCAGTGCCTACAACGCCAGCAAGCATGCGCTGCACGGGTTGTTCGACACGCTGCGCATGGAGCTGGACGGCACCGGCGTGGCGATCACTCTGGCCTGCCCGGGCTTCACCGCCACCGACCTGCGCAAGAACGCCCTGGTGGGCGACGGTTCGGTGATCCGCCAGCCGGCTGTGGTGCTGGGCGCGGAAGTGGCCTCGCCGCGCGATGTGGCCGAGGCGATTTACCAGGGAGCGCTGCGTCGGCGGCGTTTGCTGGTGCTGTCCAACGTCAACTGGCGGGCACGACTGCTGGCGCGCTTCTTCCCGCGGCTTTTCGAGAAGCTGCTGGTGCCGAAGATGTCGGGGCTCAGGCCGGGGCATTAGCTCTTCGTAGGGCGGATAACCCGTTCCGGGTTATGCGCCCTACGGATGTGGTCCATCAGTGCGAGTGGGTATCGAAGCCGCCATCCGTCAGCGCCATGTCCCAGAACGATGCCTCGATCTTGTGCCCGTCCAGGTCGCGGACGAAGCAGCCGTAGTAAGGGGCGCCATACAGCGGACGAGGACCGGGCGCGCCTTCGTCGGTGGCGCCGGCGGCTATCGCGGCGCGGTAGAAGGCATCTACCTCCTCGCGGGAATTGGCCATGAAACCGAAGTGCGTGCCGTTGCCGACGCTGGCCGGGTGGCCGTCGATGGGCGTCTGCAGCCAGAACTCGGGGAAAACCCGGCCGTAAGCCACGGCTCCAGGATGTTCCATGATCGGCTGGCAGCCCAGCGTCGGCAGCACGGCGTCGTAGAACGCCTTGGCGCGCGGGTAGTCGTTAGTACCGATGGAAACGTGCGAAAGGCAGCTGGGCGGGAAGTCGCTCACGGCGAGTCTCCTTACTCGGGATTTTCGGGGGAGGGAAGGAGACTCCAGCGTAGAACCCCGGCGCGCGATGCGCCGGGCGATTTGTTGCGACATGCTGCCGCTCAGGCGGCCTCGCGGCCGAGCAGGATGAAGATGCGGTAGGCGGCCACCGTCAGCAGCAGTTGGAAGAACCCGCTCAGCGAGTGCAGCGCGACGCTGAGCACCGGTGCCTCCCGGCCGGCCTCGGTGATCCAGCCTTCGGCGATCCATACCGGCGCGAGGATGGCCAGGGAGGTCATCAGCAGCAGGAAGAAATGCCCGGTGGTCAGCGCGAAGCTCTCGCGCATCGCATCGATGGGCGAGCGGCCGCGCTGCACCAGGAGGAATTCGGCGAAGGCCAGCTTGATCATCACGAAAATGCCCGGCAGCACCATCAGGTACAGGCCGATCACGATCAGCAGCGAGGTGATCGCCGACAGCAGGGCAAAGGCGGGCCACAATCGCAGGGCCGCGCTCCACAGTTCGCGTACACCCCGCTCGACGCCTTCGCCGGCGTCGATCATGAACAGGATCAGGCTGGCGGTGTAGATCGGGTAGAACACCAGGCCCGCGGCCATGCCCCAGGGCGCGAAGTTCTGCGGGCCGGCGGCGACGTTGATCTGCTGCTGGACCAACGTCTCGATGACGATCCAGGGCAGGCACAGTGGCACCAGGATGCCGAGGTGACGTGAGAAGAAGAACCAGGTGTCGCGGAGGATGGAAAGGGGATTCATCAGTAACCCGATACTGTCCGAGGGCTTCGACTCTAACTTAAGCAAACCCTCAGCTGAAGGCGCCAGAATTCTGCGACCGGAACTTGTTTTTTTGCGAGCCGATCCAATGTTGCAAAGGCAATGTTCTATCGAACCACCCGCTTCCCCGAGGCCTGCCATGAATTCCGAAGAGCAATCCCTGATCGATGGTCTGTTCACCCGCCTGCGTGACGCCGAGGCGCAGACCGCGCCGCGCGACGCCGACGCCGAGGCGCAGATCAACCGGCACCTGGTGCAGCAGCCGGCCGCGCCGTACTACATGGCCCAGGCGATGCTGATCCAGGAAGCAGCGATCAAGCGCCTGGACCAGCGCGTCAAGGAACTCGAAGCCCAGGCGCAGCAGAGTCGACCGAGCAGCGGCGGTTTCCTTGCCGGCCTGTTCGGTGGCGGCCAGAGCCAGGAGCAGCGCCAGGCGCAACCGCAGCAACGCCCGGACGGCTGGGGCCAGACGCGCTTCTCGCAACCGGCCGGTGGCAACGCGGCTTACGCGAACAACCCCAGCCCCAGCAACCCGAACGACTTCAGGCCGGCCCAGCCCGCGCAAGCGGCGCCCCAGGGCGGCGGCTTCCTGCGCGGCGCCCTGCAGACTGCTGCAGGCGTGGCTGGCGGCGTGATGGTGGCGGACCTGCTGACCAGCATGTTCCACCACAACCAGCCGCAGGAAATCGTCGAGGTGATCCAGGAACAGCCGGTGCAACCGGAGCCGTCGAACTTCGACGACTCGCGGACGGACGACTCCTTTGGCGGCGGCGACCGCTATGCCGACAGCAACTTCAGTGACGCCAACTACGACGACGGAGGCAGCTTCGGCGACGACTCCGGCTTTTTCGGTGGCGACGACGGCGACATGTTCAGCTGAGTCGCCGGCGAAGCTGTCCCGCCCGCCGGGACTAGCGGGGGCGCGCCACTGTGCCGATAATGCGCCCCCGCTGTTCGAGTCCCGGAGTCACCGTTGAAGACCATCGCCCTGTTCGCCGACGTGCAGAACCTCTACTACACCGTGCGTCAGGCCTACGGCTGCCACTTCAACTACGCCGCGCTGTGGGCCGAACTGAGCGCCCAGGGCAACATCGTCCAGGCCTACGCTTACGCCATCGACCGTGGCGATGCCAAGCAGCAGCAGTTCCAGCAGATCCTGCGCAAGCTCGGCTTCACCGTGAAGCTCAAACCCTACATCCAGCGCGCCGATGGCTCGGCCAAGGGTGACTGGGACGTGGGCATCACCATCGACATCCTCGACGCCGCGCCGAACGTGGACGAGATCGTGCTGGCCTCCGGCGACGGCGATTTCGACCTGCTGCTCGACCGCGTCCGCGCCGGCGGCACCGACGCCACCGCCTACGGCGTGCCGGGCCTCACCGCCCAGGCGCTGATCCGCGCGGCCAGCCGCTACGTGCCCATCGAAGGCGCGCTGCTGCTGCGCTCCTGACCCTTGCGGCTACAATGCCGCCCATTCCGAATCGTTTCTGCGAGCGCTCCATGACCTTCGCCAATCTCGGCCTGATCGATCCCCTCCTGCACGCCCTCGACGGGCTCGGCTACCAGAATCCGACGGCGGTGCAGGCCCAGGCCATCCCGGCCGTGCTCAAGGGCCGCGACCTGCTGGCCGCCGCCCAGACCGGTACCGGCAAGACCGCCGGGTTCGCCCTGCCGCTGCTGCAGAAGCTGCTCCAGGAAGGCCCGCAGGTGGCGGCCAACTCGATCCGCGCGCTGGTGCTGGTGCCCACCCGCGAGCTGGCCGAGCAGGTGCACGAGAGCTTCCGCGCCTACGGCCAGCATGTGCCGTTGCGCACCGCCGTGGCTTACGGCGGGGTCAGCATCAACCCGCAGATGATGAAGCTGCGCAAGGGCGTCGACGTGCTGGTGGCGACTCCCGGCCGCCTGCTGGACCTGTACCGGCAGAACGCCCTGAAATTCACCCAGCTGCAGGTGCTGGTGCTGGACGAGGCCGACCGCATGCTCGACCTCGGCTTCGCCCGCGAACTGGACGAAGTCTTCGCCGCGCTGCCCCGACGCCGGCAGACCCTGCTGTTCTCCGCGACATTCTCCGACGCCATCCGCCAGATGGCCCGCACCCTGCTGCGCGACCCGCTGACCATAGACGTGGCACCGCGCAACACGGCGGCGAAGACGGTGAAGCAGCACCTGCTCACCGTCGACAAGAAGCGCAAGGCTGAACTGTTCCTGCACCTGCTGCGCGAGCAGGGCTGGCGCCAGGCGCTGGTGTTCGCCAAGACCCGCAAGGGCGTCGACGAACTGGTCGACCTGCTGCAGCGCGAAGGCATCCGCGCCGACTCGATCCACGGCGACAAGCCGCAGCCCTCGCGCTTGCGCGCCCTGGCGCGGTTCAAGGCCGGGGAGGTGGATTTCCTCATCGCCACCGACGTCGCCGCGCGCGGCCTGGATATCGAGGAGATGCCGCTGGTGGTCAACTTCGACCTGCCCATCGTCCCCGAGGATTACGTGCACCGCATCGGCCGGACCGGTCGGGCCGGCGCCAGTGGGCAGGCGATCTCGCTGGTCTGCGCCGACGAAGTGCAGCAGCTGGCGGCCATCGAGACGCTGATCGGCCAGACCCTGCAGCGCCAGGAAGAAGAAGGCTTCGAGGCGGAGCACCGGGTGCCCGTCACCGCTCCTGGCGGCCAGATCACCAGGAAGCCGAAGAAGCCCAAGCAACCCAAGGTGCCCGAAGGCAAGCCGGGCAAGGTGCACCTCGGCTCGCTGCTGGACGACAAGCCGCAGGTCAAGGCGGTGCGCAAGGCGCCGGGCTTCGGCCTGGGCGGTAAACCAGCCGCTGGCAAACCTGCCTCCGGCAAATCGTCCGCCGGAAAGCCGGGCGGCAAGGGCGCTCGCCGGCCCTGAGCCGATTCGGCGCGCGCCTGCTTCATCGCGGTGCGCGCCGGAAGCTGAATCGGTCGCTGTCGCCAGGCGTTGCGGGGCCTTGCGGGGTGTGGCGCAAAAGCTGCATTTCCGTGTGGAATCCCGAACGCCTATAGTGTGCCCATCGCGCACACAACAAGAACGACAGCCCATGCGCCACAAGGAACTCAAAGCCTGGACCGGCGGAGTCGCCCATCTGCTCCCGCTGGCCGCCGGTCGTCCGCGCCTGCTCGGCCTCAGCCAGTGGCTGCAGCAGGTGTGCGCGGTGGATAACTTCGTGCTCTTCGTCTACGAAGGCAACCACCGGCCGCTGGACCTGTTCGACACCTTCCCGGCCGACGTCCGCCACGTCTACGTCGAGGACTACCAGGTCGGCCCGTACCTGCTCGATCCCTTCTACCTCGCCTGCACCCGCCACCAGGCGCCGGGGCTGTGGCGCCTGCGGCAGTTCGCGCCGGACCACTTCTACCTGGGCGAGTACTACCAGACGTATTACCAGCAGACCGGCCTGACCGAGGAGATCGCCTTCTTCATCGACCTCGCCGATGGCGCCACCGCCGTGCTCTCGCTGATGCGCAAGACCTCCAGTCCGGCCTACAGCCGCGACGAGATGCAGCTGCTGGAGTGCGCGCGACCGGTGGTCGAGCAGGTGGTGCGCGAGGCCTGGGAGCTGCGCCGCGCCCAACCGCGCCCAGCGCAGGATCTGGACTACCAGATCCGCGAGGCCTTCGACCAGTTCGGCGCCCAGCTGCTCACGCCCCGCGAGCAGGAGATCGTCCAGCTGCTGCTGCGCGGCCACTCCAGCGCCTCGGTGGCCGAGCAGCTGGACATCAGTCCGGGAACGGTGAAGATCCACCGCAAGAACATTTACGCCAAGCTCGGCATCGGCAGCCAGTCGGAGCTGCTCGGGCTGTTCATCCGCGAGCTGGCGGGGCGCGACGCGGCGGGTGGGATGCTGGCGGTCGGCTGACCGTAGGGCGAATAACCGTTCACGGTTATCCGCCCTACGTGATTGGCCAGCGCCGGAGGATCTCATTTGTAGGAGCGCCGGCGCGTACCGGGATATTCAATCCCGCCATCTATCCCCCGAGGGATATATACACCCCGAAACCGCCATTGATAGCGTGAGCCCCAACAAGAACAAAGTGGGAGCGCGCGGTGATGGAAAGCGGTCAGGACTTCGATATCGAATTCCGCAACGTGGTCAAGCGCTACGGCAGCGTGCCGGCGGTCAACGGGCTGAGCTTCAGGGTGAAGCGCGGCGCCTTCCACTCCTTCCTCGGCAGCTCCGGCTGCGGCAAGACCACCACCCTGCGGATGATCGCCGGCTTCGAGCAGCCCAGCGAAGGCGAGGTACTGCTGGCCGGCAAGGCAGTGGCCGGGGTGCCGGCGCACCAGCGTGCGGTGAACATGGTGTTCCAGCACTACGCGCTGTTCCCGCACCTGACGGTGGCCGAGAACATCGCCTACGGCCTGCGCTACCGCACGCCGCGACCGGACCGCGCGCAGCAGCGCCGCATGGCCGACGAGGCGCTGGAGATGGTGCGCCTGTCCGGCTTCGGCACGCGCAAGCCCCACGAGCTTTCCGGCGGCCAGCAGCAGCGTGTGGCGCTGGCCCGCGCACTGGTGAACAAGCCCACCGTGCTGCTGCTCGACGAGCCGCTGGCCGCACTCGACCGCAAGCTGCGCAAGGAGATGCAGTCCGAGCTGCTGCGTTTGCAGCGCGAGGTCGGCATCACCTTCGTGCTGGTCACCCACGACCAGGAAGAAGCGCTGTCGATGAGCGACAGCATCAGCATCATGAAGGACGGTCTGATCATCCAGACCGCCACCCCCGAAGCGCTCTACGAAACCCCGGCGAGCCGCTACGTGGCGGATTTCATCGGCGAGTCCAACCTGTTCTCCGGCACCGTGCGCCGCCTCGACTCCGGCCGTGTGGTGCTGGGCACCCCGGCCGGCCTGGAACTGAGCAGCCCGCCGACGCCCACCGGCCCAACGCTGGCGCCCCAGGCCGAAGGCTGCATCGCGGTGCGCCCCGAGCTGGTCGGGATCGCTGCCGCTGATTCTGACCTGCAGCGCGAAGTGCGCCTGAAGGGCCGCGTCGAAGACCGCATCTACCTGGGCAACCTTACTGAATACCGCGTACGCACCGACGCTTTCGGCATCGTCTGCGTGCGTGTGCCGCGCAAGGCCGGCGGCGAGGCGGAAGCCTTCGAGCACGGCGCGCCGGTACAGGTCGGCTGGAACCAGGCCAGCGGCCTGGCCATGGCCCTTTGAGTTCGACGATCCAACCATAACGACAATCAGCAGACAGGCGGGGAGTGACGATGGACAAGAAGAGCTTCATCAAGACGATGCGCAGCTGGGAAAACGGCTCCATCACGCGGCGCGACTTTCTCGGCAAGACCGGCCTCGGGCTGGCGATGGCGGTGGTCGCCGCCAACACCCCCGGCCTGCTGAGCGGCAAGGCCTACGCCGCCGAGGGCAGCAACATCGGTGACCGCCTGGCCCTGGCCACCTGGCCGAACTACCACAGCCAGGAGAACTTCGACGCCTTCGCCAAGGCCAGCGGCGCGCGGGTGCAGATGAACGTGTTCGGCTCCAACGAGGAAATGCTCGCCAAGCTGCAGGCTGGCGGCAGCGGCTGGGACGTCTTCGTGCCGACCAACTACACCATCAGCACCTACGTACAGCTCGGGCTGATCGAGCCGCTGGACCTGTCGCGCATCCCCAACTTCGACCCCAAGGCCTTCGAGGAACGCTTCATGGCCCAGGGCACCGTGGACGGCAAGGTCTATGCCGTACCGAAGAACTGGGGCACCACCGGCATCGTCTATGACGCCAGCCGGGTGAAGGGCAGCCCGGATTCCTGGAAGCAGTTCTGGGACCTCACCCTGACCAGCGCCTCGGGCCGCACCATCGTCCACGACTACCAGCTCACCGCCATCGGCAACGCGCTCAAGTATTACGGCTACAGCTTCAACTCGCTGGACCCGAAGGAGCTGGCCGAGGCCGAGAAGCTGCTGATCCAGGCCAAGCCGCACCTGTTCGCGATCAACTCCGACATCCAGCCCTCGCTGCGCAACGGCGACGCCTGGATGGCCATGGCCTGGACCGGCGACGCCTCCCAGCTGCACCGCGACAACCCGGACATGACCTTCGTGCTGGGCAAGGAAGGCGGCGAGATCTGGAGCGACTTCTTCGCCATTCCCAAGAGCGCCGAGCACCGCGATGCCGCCTACGCGTTCATCAACTACCTGCTCGACCCGCAGCACAACAAGCTGGAGGTGCTCTCCCACGGCTACCCGAGCGGGGACAAGCGCGTCGATGCGCTGCTTTCCAAGGAGATGCTCGACGACCCGATCATGTACCCGGCGGCCGAGCGCCTGTCGCCGCTGGAGTTCGGCGCCGCGGCGACCCTTACCAGCCCGGCGCGCGCCGAACTGATGGCGCGGTTCAAGGCTGCCTGATCGGCAATTCTGGCGCTTGTGCGGAATGCGGCGGATAACGCTGGCGCGTTATTCGCCCTACCGCGAAGGTCCGTTCCATGCGTAGGGAATCGAACATGAACATCGCTGTCAGCGCCCCGTTGCCGCAGACCCAGGCGACGCCCAGCGCCTCGCGCGCAAAAAGCCTTGGCCGGCGCGTCACGCTCCTGCTGCTGTTGCCGTCCACCCTGTGGTTCCTGCTGCTGCTCCTGATGCCGCTGGTGATCATCCTGGTCTTCAGCTTCGGCGAGCGCAGCGCTGTGGGTGGCTACGGCGGCGGGCTGACGCTGGAGAACTACCTGAACCTCGGCTCCCGCGCCCAGGCCTTCTGGAACACCCTGACCCTCGCGCCGCTGGGCACCCTGGCGTGCCTGCTGGCGGCCTACCCGCTGGCCTACTTCCTGGCGGTGAAGGTGCGGCGCAACAAGTCGCTGCTGCTCACGCTGGTGATCGTGCCGTTCTGGACCAGCTTCCTGATCCGCACCTACGCCTGGATCTTCCTGCTCAGCGGCCGTGGCATCCCGGCGCTGCTGGAGACCTTCGGCATCGCCGACGTGCGCCTGATCAACACGCCCTACGCGGTACTGATCGGCATCGTCTACGGCTACCTGCCGCTGATGGTGTTCCCCATCTACGTGACCCTGGAGAAGCTCGACAAGCGCCTGCTGGAAGCCTCCGGCGACCTCGGTGCGAGCGCCTTCGAAACCTTCCGCCGGATCACCCTGCCGCTGTCCGCGCCGGGGGTGATCACCGGGGTGATGCTGGTGTTCATTCTGCTCATGGGCGAGTTCCTGATCCCGGCCATTCTCGGCGGCGGCAAGGTGTTCTTCGTCGGCAACGCGCTGGTCGACCTGTTCCTGCAATCGCGCAACTGGGCGTTCGGCAGCGCGGTGGCTATGACCCTGGTGGCGATGATGCTGGTGATCATCGGCGTGTATCTGAAACTCGTGGCCCGCTACGGCGGCTCGCGTAACGACGGGGTGCTCTGACATGTGGCTACGCAGTTACTCCACCTCGGTCTACCTGTTCCTCTACGCGCCCATCGCGCTGATCATGCTCTTCGCCTTCAACGCCGGGCGCAGCGGGCTGAGCTTCCAGTGCTGCTCGGTGCAGTGGTTCGGCCGCGCCTTCGACAACCCCTTCATCCTGGAAGCCCTGGGCAACAGCGCACTGATCGCCCTCTGCTCGGCACTGATCGCCACCCTGTTCGGCACCCTCGCGGTGTTCGGCCTGCAGCGGGTCGGCAAGCGCGTGCGCCTGCTGTTCGACGCGCTGACCTACTGCGCGATCATCGTGCCGGGCATCGTCATCGGCATCGCCACGCTGATCGCCTTCATCACCCTGTTCGACGTGCTCAACCCGCTGCTGGCGCTGCTGGACATCGGCCTGCCGAAACTCAACATGGGCTTCGGCACCGTGGTGGCAGCGCACTCGCTGTTCACCATGGCGCTGGTGATGGTGATCGTCCGCACCCGCGTCGAGGCAATGGACAAGTCGCTGCTGGAAGCCTCCGCCGACCTCTACGCGCCGCCGCTGGATACCTTCTGGCGGGTGACCCTGCCGCAGATCGCCCCGGCCATCCTCGCCGGCTTCCTGCTGGCGTTCACCTTCAGCTTCGACGATTTCATCATCGCCTTCTTCGTCGCCGGCTCCGAGACCACGCTGCCGATCTACATCTTCTCGTCGATCCGCCGGGGCATCACGCCGGAGATCAACGCCATCTCCACGGTGATCATCTGTGCCTCGCTGGCGCTGCTGTTCACCTCCCGCTACCTGCAGAACCGCCGCACCGGCGTTCAGGCCGCCTGAGGGCCGACTTCAAGGAGACTGAAGGATGCGCGACCAGCTCTACATCAACGGGCAGTGGGTCCGGCCGGACCTGGGCGGCCGCTTCACCAGCTTCGACCCGGCCACCGGCCAGCCGCTGCAGGAAGTGCCGGCGGCCACCGAGGAAGACGTCGATCACGCTGTGCGTGCGGCGCGCACCGCGTTCAATCGCGGCTGGGGGCAGAGCCGCGGCAGCGAGCGCGCCGAATGGCTGGAGGCACTGGCCGGCGAGTTGGAGCGCCACCAGGATTCACTGGCCGAACTGGAGGTGCGCGACAACGGCAAACCACTGCCCGAAGCGCAGTGGGACGTGGCCGACGCCATCGGCTGCTTCCGCTATTACGCGGAGCTGGCGCGGGAACTGGACCAGCGCCAGGACCAGTTGCTGGCGCTGCCCGACGAGCGCTTTCGCTGCCGCATCCGCCAGGAACCGGTGGGCGTGGCGGGGCAGATCATCCCCTGGAACTACCCGTTGCTGATGGCGGCGTGGAAGGTCGCGCCTGCCTTGGCGGCGGGTGCCACCTGCGTACTCAAACCGTCCGAGCTGACGCCGCTGAGCGCGCTGGAACTGGCCGCCGCGGCGGACGCCATCGGCCTGCCGGCGGGCGTGCTCAATGTGCTGCCGGGCCTCGGCGCGGAGGCCGGCGGGCCGCTGAGCCAGCACCCAGGCGTGGACAAGCTGGCCTTCACCGGCAGCGTGCCGACTGGCTCGCGGATCATGTCGGCGGCGGCTCAGGACATCAAGAACGTCAGCCTGGAGTTGGGCGGCAAGTCGGCCTTCATCGTCTTCGACGACAGCGATGTCGAGGCGGCGGTGGAATGGATCCTGTTCGGTATCTTCTGGAACCAGGGGCAGGTGTGCAGCGCCACCTCGCGCCTGCTGGTGCAGGAGGGCATCGCCCCACGGCTGATTGAGCGGCTGGTGGAGGCGACCCGCGCCATCACCATCGGTGACGGCCTGCAGCCGGGCGTGCTGCTCGGTCCGCTGGTCAGCCAGGGGCAGCACGAAAAGGTACTCGGCTTCGTCGAAAAAGGCCGCACGGGCGGCGCCCGGTTGCTCACCGGCGGCAAGCGCCCGGCGGGGTTGGAGCAGGGCTGGTTCATCGAGCCGGCGATCTTCGACGAACCGACCGAGGACGCGCTGATCTGGCGCGAGGAAATCTTCGGCCCGGTGCTCTGTGTGAAGCGTTTCAAGACCGAGGCCGAGGCCCTGCGCCTGGCCAACGACAGCCGTTTCGGCCTGGCCGGTGCGGTGATGTCGGGCGACCCGCAACGTGCTGCGCGGGTGGCAGACGGGTTGCGCGCAGGGATCGTCTGGGTCAACTGCTCTCAGCCGACCTTCACCCAGGCGCCCTGGGGCGGCATGAAGCAGAGCGGCATCGGCCGCGAGCTGGGCGTGTGGGGGCTGGAGAACTACCTGGAGGTGAAGCAGGTGACCGAGTACATCTCGGATCAGCCCTGGGGCTGGTACCTGAAATAACCGCTGTGACTCGCTCCTGCCGGCAACTTCGGAGCCCGCTGTAGGAGCGGGCCATGCCCGCGATCGCGCGCATGGCGCGCTCCCACAGGTCGACTCCGGGGACTCAATCGAGGTTATGCCCGATCCGCCAGAGCACGCCGCTCGGGTCGTGCAGGGTGAAGTCGCGCATCTTCCACGGCTGGTCTTCCAGTGCACCGAGGCGCACGCCGTAGCGCTCGGCGAGGCCGGAGTCGCGGACCTTCGCGTACCAGGCGTCGGCGTCCTCCACCAACAGGTGCAGCATCAGGTTTTCGGCGAATTCCTTGACGTAGTAGTTCTGCAGCAGGAAGGCGCAGTGATCGCCATGGTGGAAGTAGGCGAGTTCTTCGGAGTTCCACGGCGAGAGGAATCCCAGGTCCTTGTAGAACTGCTGGGAGAGTGCGAAATCGCGGGCGGGGACGAAGACTTTCAGTTCAACGCTGGCAGTGCTCATAGGCAACCTTCCTGGTTAATGCGTGAGCAGGCTTTCACGACGGCAACGGAGCAGGCCGCCTCTGGCGGGCGGCTGGCCGGGAGTCTACCTCAGAGCTGGCGCTGCATGTAGCGGTGGCTGGAAACGCCCGGCAGGGTCGAGACGCGCTCCACCTGCACGCTGAAACCCAGGCGTTCATAGAGCGTCTGGGCCTTGGGGTTGGCCACCGAAACGTCCAGCGCGGCCATGGGCAGGTTGGCATCGCGGCCCATCTGCAGGAAGTGATCGATCAGCTGGCTGCCCAGGCCTTCGCCGCGCAGCGTCGGCGTGACGCCCAGGTGCGCGAGGTACAGCGTCCGGCGCGGCGGCGGGCAGATGATCTTCTCCAGTTGCAGGCCCCGGCGGATTACCCCCGCCGAACCCAGTCCGAAATAACCGAGGATCTGCCGCGTGGCCGCCAGCAGGTAGCCCAGTGTTGCTTCGCCGCCGAACACCGTACCGGCCGCCACTACCCGGCCGTCCTGTTCGCCGACCCAGTGCTGCCGCCAGCCGAACTGCCCGCCGCCCTGGACGAAGGCGTAGCGCAGGAAGTCCTGGGCGCTGTTGCGGCCGGGGCGGGCGAAGGCGTAGTCGAAGGCGTCGGGGCCGGAGCTGTAGATCAGCGGGATGGCGGCATCGACGTCATCAGGGCGGGCGCGGCGGAAGGTCAGCGGCATGCAGGCGACTCCTGGGTGGGAGTCGAGAATCTAGCACTATGGTTCCATTAAAGGCAGCATTCAGCCTTGCGTTTCGAGCCACTGCAATGCGCCGAGCCCGGCGGCGCGGCCGCTGGCGAAGCAGGCGGTGAGCAGGTAGCCGCCGGTGGGCGCTTCCCAATCGAGCATCTCGCCGGCGCAGAACACGCCCGGCAGCGCCTTGAGCATCAGCTGTTCATTCAGCGCCTCGAAGGTCACGCCACCGGCACTGCTGATGGCTTCATCCAGCGGACGGGGGCGCACCACGGTCAGCGGGAGCGCCTTGATCAACTGGGCAAGGCGCTGCGGGTCGGTGTAGTCGGCAGCGGTGGACAACTCGCGCAACAGCCCGGCACGCACGCCATCCAGCCCCAGGCGGCCGCGCAAGTGGTTGGCCATGGACTTGGAGCCGCGCGGTTGCGCGACGGCCTTGGCGACCTGCTCCAGGCTGCGGTTGGGCAGCAGGTCCAGGCGCACGGTGGCGCTGCCGGTCTGCTCGATGCACTCACGTATGCCGGAGGACAGCGCATAGACCAGGCTGCCCTCGATGCCGCCGGCGGTAACCACGAACTCTCCCTGGCGTGGCGTTCCTCCGGCCAGTGAAAGCGCCACCGGCTTGACCGGTGCGCCAGCGAACTTGTCGCGGAAGAACTCGCTCCAGCCGGCCACTTCGAAGCCGCAGTTGGCCGGGCGCAGCGGCGATATATCCACCGCGCGTTCGGCCAGCAGCGGCACCCAGGCGCCGTCCGAGCCCAGGCGCTGCCAGCTGCCGCCACCGAGGGCCAGCACGGTGGTGTCGGCGCTGACGCTGCGCCGGCCCTCCGGTCCTTCGATCAGCAGCGCGCCCTCGGCGTCCCAGCCCAGCCAGCGATGGCGGGTGTGGATGACCACACCGGCTTCGCGCAGGCGCTTGAGCCAGGCACGAAGCAGCGGAGCGGCCTTCATGTCGGTGGGAAAGACGCGGCCGGAGGTGCCGACAAAGGTCTCGATGCCCAGGCCATGAATCCATGCGCACAGCGCCTGGCTGTCGAAGGCGTCGATCACTGGCGCGAGGGTTTGTGCACGCTGGCCGTAGCGCGACAGGAAGGGCTCGCGCGCCTCGGAATGGGTGATGTTCATGCCGCCCACGCCGGCCAGCAGGAACTTGCGCCCGACTGAGGGCATGGCATCGAACAACTCCACCGCTACGCCGGCGCCAGCCAGGACTTCGGCCGCCATGAGGCCGGCGGGGCCGCCGCCGATGACAATCGCGGTAGGGGAGGCGAGCGGGCGGAGATCGGTCATGCAGGAGGCCAGGCGAAGGAGTGCGGGAAAGGGCGCAATTCTAGCGCAGCGGTGCTACGCGCCGGTTGCTCATTTTTTGTCCAGTTCTCGCGGAGCCTGCGGCGGCGGACGCGGCAGGCGCTTTTCCGCAGCTTATCCACAGGCCGCCCCACAGTTGTCGTGGAAAAAACTCGGGAGTGGGGAAGGTGTTTTCCGACTCCTGAGCGGTAGGGGTTACGATAATTCCTACGTGGGATCGGGATTGCGCCGATGTTGGCGCTTTTGTGAATCCATCAGCATGCGGACCTCTTGCAACCTTGGTCCAACTGACGATGAAAGTCCGTGATTACCTTCGCTCTCATGAGGCCCACCTGTGGGTGGAGGGCAGCGACACCCGCGTACGGGTGAATGGCCTCGACATTGTCATCCGTAGCCTCCCCAGCGAGGAAATCCGCACTCTGCTCAACGAGGCGGTGGCCCACATGGTGGTGCGGCTGAACAAGAACCTGCAGGGTTCGAAGGTCAAGTTCGAACAGCGGGTGCTGGAGTTGCTGTCGATACAGGTCGCGCTGCACAACCTCTATGTCTTCACCAACTGGAGTCGCCTGTTGCCGCGCTACCTGCAGTACGCGGGACCGCTGCGCGCCCAGGAACTGCTGCAGCACCATGTGCCCGAGCAGGTGATGCGCTTCTGCGAGAGGAATTACGGCGATGAGTGCCGTCCGCGTGCCGCCGCGCTGCTGGGATTCTCCGCCCATGAACTGGCGCGCTGGGAACAGCAGCGACTGCCCTCGCGCATGGACACCAACAACTCGCGTTACCGGGCCAACTGAAGCTCTCGCGCCACCCGCGCGGCGCTGTGGTGCAGGATGCCATGGCGCCGGGCCAGCGCCTGGCGGTCCTTGTCGTAGCCACCGCCGATCACGCCCACCACCGGGATATCGCTGGCCAGGCAGCGTCGGATGACGTGTTCGTCCCGCGCCGCCAGCCCCGCATCGGTGAGTTGCAGGTAGCCCAGGGCATCGTCCTTGTGCACGTCGACACCGGCGTCGTAGAGCACGATGTCCGGCTGGTACAGCGGCAGCAGGTAATCCAGCGCCTCCTGCACCACCTTCAGATACTCCGCGTCGCCCAGGTGCAGCGGCAGGGGAATGTCCCAGTCGCTCTGCGCCTTGCGCGCGGGGAAGTTCTTCTCGCAATGCAATGACACTGTCACCGCGTCCGGCACGTTCTCCAGGATGCGCGCGGTGCCGTCGCCCTGGTGTACGTCGCAGTCGAAGATCAGCACGCGGTTGGCCTTGCCGCTCTCCAGCAGGTACAGGCTGATCACCGCCAGGTCGTTGAAGATACAGAAGCCCGAGGCGTGGTCATGGTGCGCATGGTGCGTCCCCCCGGCAAGGTGGCAGGCGAGGCCATGTTCGAGCGCCAGTTCCGCGCTGAGCAGCGAGCCGCCCACCGCGCGCACGGTGCGGCGGGCCAGGGCTTCAGTCCAGGGCAGGCCGAGGCGGCGCAGTTCGTCGCGGCTCATGTCGCCGCTGCAATAGCGCTCGATGTAGTCGCGGTCGTGGGCCAGGGCGAGGACATCCTGCGGGCAGAGCTCCGGGCGCAGCAGTTGCGCATCGCTTACCAGTCCGCTGTCCACCAGGTGGTCGCGCAGCAGGCGGAACTTCTCCATGGGGAAGCGATGGTTGTCCGGGAAGGGCGGACTGTAGTCGTCGTGGTAGACCAAGGGCAGCGGCATGGTGTCGGCGAGTCGGGAAGGTACTCACAGGGTACGTCGGCGCGGCGCGCAGACGAAAGGGCCGGCATTGCGCCGGCCCTTGTCGTTTCAGCCTTCGTTGGAGACTGCCGCGTTGCGTTGCGAGCCGCGGCTGGTGGCCATCGAGACCGACCACAGCACGAAGCCGCCGATGGCCAGCAGGCTGCCGACCCAGCCCGGCGAGGTCCAGCCGTAGCCGGCCGCAAGGGCCAGGCCGCCGAGATACGGGCCCAGTGCGTTGGCGAAGTTGAACGCTGAGTGGTTCAGCGCTGCGGCCAGGCCCTGGGCGTCTTCGGCGACGTCCATCAGGCGGGTCTGCAGCACGGTGCCCAGGGCGCCGCCGAAGCCGACGAAGAACACGCAGATCGAGATGGCCCAGATGTTCCCCGCGGTGAACGGAAAGATCGCCAGCACCACCGCGCTCCACACCAGCAGGCCACCGGCGGTGGGCATCACGGCGCGGTCGGCGAGTACCGGGATGAACAGGTTGCCCAGGGTCATGCCGATGCCGAACACCGCCATCACCAGCGGTACGATGCTCGGCGAGACGTGAGTCACCGCGCCGAGGATGTCGGCCAGATAGGTGTACACCGCGAACAGGCCGCCGAAGCCGATGGCGCCGATGCCCAGGGTCAGCCAGACCTGGCCGCGCTTGAGTGCGCTCAGTTCGCGCAGCGGGCTGGAGTCCGGCTCGGCCGGCGACAGCGGGGCGAGGATGCGCACGCAGATCATCGTCAGCACGCCCAGCGCTGCCACCAGCGCGAAGCTCCAGCGCCAGCCCACGGCCTGGCTCAGCCAGTTGGCCAACGGCACGCCAATGATGGTGGCGACGGTGAGGCCAAGGAACATCCGCCCAACCGCTACGGTGCGCCGGTGCGGCGGCACGATGGAGGCGGCGACCAGCGCGGCGATGCCGAAGTAGGCTCCGTGAGGCAGGCCGCTGATGAAGCGGAACAGCAGCATCCAGTGGTAGGTCGGCGCCAGGGCGCTGAGGCCGTTGCCGAGGGCGAACAGCGCCATCAGCAGGACCAGCAGGGTGCGCCGTGGCAGACGTGCGCCGAGCACGGCCAGCAGCGGCGCGCCAACCACCACGCCCAGGGCGTAGGCGCTGATCACGTGGCCGGCGGTCGGGGCATCGATGCCCAGCGCCGGGGCAAAGTAGGGCAGCAGGCTCATGGTGGCGAATTCGGTGGTGCCGATGGCGAAGCCGCCGACAGCCAATGCGAAAAGCACCAGGGCCGTACTGCGTTGCAGTCCGGTGGTGGAGGTCGTCATGGAAGTTCCTTGGTCTTTTTTGAGGTGCGCCCTGGCGGCGCGGCTGTCTGCGTGAGCACGGTCAAGGCAGTGACCGACAGCGAAGGTGGGAGAAAAATACCAGATGAAGTCGCCTCTGTGCTGAATCGATTGCGCCTCGTCTGACGGAGTGCGTCCTACAAGCTCGTCGCCGGGTATCATGGTGACCTCTGATGAGCCGTGATGATTCCCATGGATTTTCCCAGCCTGACCACCGAGCGCCTGCTGTTGCGGCCATGGTGCCATGACGACCTGGCGCCCTTTGCCGCGCTGAACGCCGACGCCGAGGTGATGCGCCACTTCCCGGCCTGCATGAGCCGCGAGGACAGCGACCTGCTGGCCGCCCGCATCCTGAAACACTTCGACGAGCACGGCTTCGGCCAGTGGATAGTCGAGCGCCGCGAGGATGGCGCCTTCATTGGCGTGCTCGGCCTGCAGCGGGTGTCCTTCGAGGCGCCGTTCACTCCGGCGGTGGAAATCGGCTGGCGCTTCAACACGGCCTACTGGCGGCAGGGGTATGCGCTGGAAGCGGCACGCGCGGCGCTGGCCTTCGCCTTCGAACAGTTGCGGCTGGAGGAAGTGGTGGCCTTCACCGTGCCAGCCAACGTGCCGTCCCAGGGACTGATGCAGCGCCTGGGCATGCAGCGTGACGAGGCCGGAGACTTCGAGCATCCGCGCCTGCCGCAAGGCCATCCGCTGCGCCAGCATGTGCTCTACCGGATTCGTCGCCCATGACGCCGAGCGAAGGCGTGCGCGCCTATCACGAGCTGAGCAGCCATCGCCCGGAGCGTTTCGCCCCCGGCCCCGGCCAGCTCGACTGGGCGACCCAGCCGGCGGCCTTCCGCCGCTATGCCGGCGCGCGCTGCATCGAACTGCTGCACCGGCCGCAGGAAGAGTCGCCGGGTTATGACCAGGTGTTCGCCGGCCCGGTCGGCGCGCCCGCGCCGCTGAACCTCGCCAGCGTCTCGCAACTGCTCTACGACAGCCTGGCGATCTCGGCCTGGAAAGAGGCTGGCGGCAATCGCTGGGCGCTACGGGTGAATCCGTCCAGCGGCAATCTGCACCCGACCGAAGCCTATCTGCTGCTGCCCGCCGGGGCTGTGGATAACGCCGCGCTGCTGGCGCACTACAGCGCCGACGCGCATATGCTGGAGGTGCGCGCCGAGCTGCCCGCGCCGCTGGCCGAAAGGCTCAACGAGGCGTTGCCCGCTGGCGGATTCCTGCTGGCGCTGGCGAGCATTCCCTGGCGCGAAGCCTGGAAGTACGGCGAGCGCGCCTATCGCTACTGCAATCACGATCTCGGTCACGCGTTGGCCTGTCTCGGTATCGCCGCGGCGATCCAGGGCTGGGAAGTGCGCCTGCTGCGCGGCGTCGCCGAGGACCGGTTGGATACGCTGATCGGCCTCGACCGCGAAGGCTTCAGCGAGCACGAATTCGCCGATGCGCTGCTGTGGATAGGCCCGGCGCAGCCTGCCGAATTCCCGCTGCCGATTACGCTGCTCAAGGGGCTCGCCGAGCTGCCGCTGGCCGGTACGCCCAATCGCCTGTCGCGGGACTATCGCCACTGGCCGGAGCTGGAGCGCGTGCATCAGCTGTGCCGCGCGCCCGCGCTGCCGGCCCGTGACTGGTGGGCAACGCACGCCGAGGCGGCTGTGGATAACCCCGGCCTGCCGCTGCGCCCGATCCTGCATCGCCGGCGCAGCGCCCAGTCCATGGACGGCCGCAGCGGTATTCACGCCGACCTGTTGTATGCCTGGCTGCGCCGTCTGATGCCCGAGCTCTCGTCCGTGCCTTTCGCCTGCACCGGCGAGCCGACGCGCATCGACCTGCTGCTCTTCGTCCATCGCGTCCAGGGCCTGGAGCCGGGCCTGTACTGGCTCGGCCGCAGTGGCCGCGCGGCGGGGGGACTGCGCGAGGATTACCTGTGGCAACCGGTGGAGGAGAGCGGCGTGCCGCTGTATCGCCTGCTCTCCGGCGATGCGCGCGGGCTGTCGGCGCTCCTCTCCTGCGGGCAGGACATTGCCAGTGACGGCTGCATTGCCTTCGCCATGCTGGCCGATCTCGACGCCGCGCTGACCGAGGGCGCGTGGACCTACCCGCGCCTGTACTGGGAAGCCGGACAGGTCGGCCAGTTGCTCTACCTGGAAGCCGAAGCGGCGGGCCTGTCGGGCACCGGCATCGGCTGCTATTTCGATCCGGCGCTGGACGAATTGCTCGGCGGTGGTCCGGACTGCCCGGTCAGCCTCTATCATTTCACCATCGGCCGCGCCGTGTGGGACGAACGCCTCAGCAGCCTTCCCGCTTATCCGTCGCCGCGCCGACTCCCACTTCAGCAAGACCGCAATTGAGGAAACAACGCGCATGACCCAGATCCTGGACAACCTGGTGGCTCTGCTGAGCCTGGAACAGATCGAAGAGAACCTGTTCCGCGGCACGAGCCAGGACCTCGGGTTCCGCCAGCTGTACGGCGGGCAGGTGCTCGGCCAGGCGCTGTCGGCGGCCAGCCAGACGGTGGACCCGGAGCGCCACGTGCACTCCATGCACGGCTACTTCCTGCGCCCCGGCGACGCCAGCAAGCCGGTCGTCTACCAGGTCGACCGCGTGCGCGACGGCGGCACCTTCAGCACCCGCCGCGTCACCGCGATCCAGAAGGGCCAGCCGATCTTCGCCCTGAGCACCTCGTTCCAGACCGATGAGGAAGGCTTCGAGCACCAGATCAGCATGCCCGACGTGGTCGGCCCGGAGAACCTGCCGACCGACCAGGAGCTGAAGAAGCGCAGTGCTGCGCAGTTCCCCGAGCGCATCCGCGACAAACTGCTCTATCCCAAGCCCATCGAAATCCGCCCGGTGACCGAGAACGACCCGTACGACCCCGAGGTCGGCGAGCCGATCAAGTACCTCTGGCTGCGCGCCGACGGCAAGCTGCCGGACATCCCGGCGCTGCACAAGTACATCCTCGCCTACGCCTCGGACTTCGGTTTCCTCACCACCTCGTTGCTGCCCCACGGCCGCTCGGTGTGGCAGAAGGACATGCAGGTCGCCACCATCGACCATTCCGTGTGGTTCCACCGCGACCTGCGGGCGGACGAGTGGCTGCTCTACGCTATCGACAGCCCCTGGGCCGGCAACGGCCGCGGCTTCGTGCGCGGCAGTATCTTCAATCGTGACGGCCAGCTGGTCGCTTCCTCGACCCAGGAAGGCCTGATCCGTCGCCGCGAGGACTGGGCATGACGCTGGAAAGCATCCGCCACTGGGTGTTCGACATGGACGGCACCCTGACCCTGGCAGTGCACGATTTTCCGGCGATCAAGCGCGCCCTGGGGATTCCCCAGGAGCACGATATCCTCACCCACCTGGCCGCGCTGCCGGAGGACGAAGCGGCGGCCAAGCATGCCTGGCTGCTGGAGCACGAGCGCGAGTTGGCGGTGGCTTCGAGAGCCGCGCCGGGTGCGGTGGAGCTGGTGCGAGCGCTGCATGGCGCTGGCTACCGACTGGGCATCCTTACCCGCAATGCCCATGAGCTGGCGCTGATTACGCTGGACGCCATCGGTATCGGCGATTGCTTCCTCACCGAGGATGTTCTCGGCCGTGGCGAAGCCGATCCCAAGCCCAGTCCGGACGGCTTGCTGCGCCTCGCCGCGCGCTGGGACGTGGTGCCGCAGAAGATGCTCATGGTGGGTGATTACCGCTTCGACCTCGACTGCGCCCGCGCCGCCGGGGCGCGCAGTGCGCTGGTGAACCTGCCAGAAAACCCCTGGCCCGAACTGACCGATTGGCATGCGCGCGATTGCGCGGAGCTGGGGCGGATGGCGGGGGTTCTGGTCTAAGCCCGTGGTTGTGCGGGTTCGCGAGCAAGCTCGCTCCTACGAAGAGCAGCCCGGCAAACTCCGAAGCTTCGGCGTAAACAGGACCTGCAGGAGCGAGCTTCCTCGCGAACCCATTTCCACACCGGTGTTCTGTCTGGGCGGTAGGGCGGATAACGCGCCAGCGTTATCCGCCGGAGGAGTGTGCGGCGGATAACCTGTTCCAGGTTATGCGCCCTACGAAACTGTAGTTTCGCCCTGCGCCGAACGGCCCCCTCTCCCTCCGGGAGAGAGTTAGGGTGAGGGGGCGTCAGGCCGCTTCGCTTACAGCTCCGGCGTCCAGGTCACCGCCAGCAGGGCGGTACGGCCTGGTTCGCGATACGGGCGGGCTTCGCCCATGTAGTCCGTCGGGCTGGTCGGGCGCAGGTAGTCGCCCAGGGTGTAGTCGCGGTCCAGGGCGTTATCCAGCTTCAGGTCGAAGCGAATCTCGTCGCTGGCCAGCCAGCTGGTGCGCAGGTCGAGCACGCCGTAGCCGGACAGCTCGCGGGTGTTGGCCGCGTCGTCGTAGCGCTGGCTGACTGCGCGCCAGGTGCCGCCGACGCCGAAGGCGCCGAACTGGCGATCCAGATCCAGGCTCAGGGTGCGGCGCGCGCGGTACGGCAGGGTATGGCCAGTGTCGCGGTCGCGCGGGTCGATCAGGCTCAGGCCGAGGGCGGCCTGCCAGCCGAGCACGTCGCGGGCGACGCTGGCCTCGAAGCCATTGATGCGTGCCTTGTTGATGTTCTCCGGCTGGTTGCTGGTACTGTCCCAGGCGATCAGGTCGTCGATCTCGGTGCGGTACAGCGAGGCTTCCAGGTGCGTGCCGGAGAAGTCCCCGCGCCATTGCAGCTCGTAGGTCTTCGAGGTCTCGGCCTTCAGGTCCGGGTTGCTGGCGCCGGGGTAGTAGAGGTCGCTGAAGGTCGGCGCGCGGAAGCCTTCGCCGTAGCTGGCGATCCAGGTCTGGCTGTCGCCTACCGGCAGGCTGAGGGCGGCGTTCCAGCTGTTCTGGCTGCCGTAGGCCTGGTTGTTGTCGTGGCGGATGCCCAGCTCGGTGCCGAAGTTGTCGCTCTTGAAGCTGTGCTGGGCGAAGAAGGCGCGGTTGCTGCGCTGGTCGTCGGCGAAGGCGGTGCTGCCGTCGACCTTGTCTTCGTACCAGTCGGCGCCCAGCGCCAGCTGGTTGGCGTCGTCGAGTTGCAGGCGGTTGATCCAGCTCGCCGAGTGGCGGGTGGTTTCCAGCGTGCCGTTGTTCCAGCTGTCGGCGGCGCCTACGGCCTTGTTGCGGTCGAAGCTGCGGCCCAGTTCCAGGCGGCTGTTCCACATCTTCGTAATCTGGCCGTCGAGGTAGGTGCTGTAGCTGCTGACGCGGAATTCGTCGCGGGGTGAGCCCGGCTCGAAGTTGTAGGCGTCGTCGTATTCGTTCTTGCCGCGCTGGTCGTTGAGGTTCAGGCCGGCCTTCCAGTCCTCGCTGAAACGGTGGTCCAGGTTCAGGTGCACGGCCTTGTTGCGCTGGGCGTCGTCGTCGCTGTCGGCGCCGATGTTGTCGCTGGTGCGGTCCCAGCCCTGGCTCTCGTCGAGGCTGCCACCGAGGTTGTAGCGGGTTTGCTCGTCGCCGCCGGACAGGCTCAGGCTGCGTTCGAAGGTGCCGTGGCTACCGGCAGCCAGGCGTACTTCGGGGTGCAGGCCGGCGTCACCGCGGCGGGTGAATATCTGGATGACGCCGCCGATGGCGTCGGCGCCGTACAGTGCGGAACGCGGGCCGCGGGTCACTTCGACGCGCTCGATGCTGTCGATGCTCAGGTAATCCAGGCGGGCGATGCCGCTGCTGGCCGAGGCGATACGCTGGCCGTCCACCAGCACCAGGGTCTGCGCGGTGCTGGTGCCGCGCACGGAGTACGAGACCACGCCGCCGGAGCTGCCCATCTGCACGCCGGGCACGCGGGCGAGCAGGGCGGGAACGCTGCGCACTTGCAGGCGCTCGATGTCGGCACGGGTGAATACGCTGTTGGCCGAAGTGGCTTCGGCACGTGGCTGGGCCTGGCGTGCGGAGGTGATCACCTGGTCGGAGAGCCGGTAGATGTCGTCGGCGGCTAAGGCCAGGCCGGGCAGCAGGCTGGTGGCCAGGGCGAGTCGGGTCAGTTTCATGGAACGTCCTCAAAAGCGGTCGGATGACTTTCGAGGAGGGCGTGGCAAGGGCGGCAGGCCGCACTTGACGGTGCGGCCCTCCGCAACACCTGTCGGGGCGTGTCGAGGGCGGTCTCCGGGCTGCCGACGTCACATCGCCGCCTTCCCGCGTAAGCAGTGGCGGATGGCGATGCTGCGCTCCCGCAGGGAGCGCGTCGGTTACCGTTGCGGGGGCAGCGCAGGTCTTTCACCTGCTTCCCGTTACCTCGAACGAAAACGGGCGCACCTTAGTCGGTGCGCCCGTCACTGGCAATACTCCGGGGGAGGGATGCGCCGATCGGTCTCAGCGTTGGCCGAGGGCCTCCAGGCGCGCCGTCACCGATGTTTCGATGCCGGCGGCGTCTAGCCCGCACTCCGCGAGCATCTGCGCGGGCTTGGCGTGCTCGACGTAGTAGTCCGGCAGGCCCAGGTGCAGGATCGGCTGCTGGATATTCTCGCGGGCGAGGAATTCGCTGACGGCGGCGCCGGCGCCACCCATCACCGAGTTCTCCTCGACGGTCACCAGCAGCTCGTGGCTGGCGGCCAGCTGGCGCACCAGCTCTTCGTCCAGCGGCTTGACGAAGCGCATGTCGGCGACGGTGGCATCGAACTGCTCGGCGACTTTCAGCGCTTCGGCCAGTTGCACGCCGAACACCAGGAAGGCGACCTTGCCGGCCTTGCCTTCGCGGCGCAGCACGCCCTTGCCGATCTCGACCGCTTCCAGCGCCGCCTCGATGGGTGCGTTGGGGCCGGTGCCGCGCGGGTAGCGTACCGCCGCCGGGCCTTCGAAATGATGGCCGGTGGTGAGCAGCTTGCGCAGTTCGTTCTCGTCGCTGGGAGTCATCACCAGCATGCCGGGGATGCAGCGCAGGTAGGAGAGGTCGAAGCTGCCGGCGTGGGTCGGGCCGTCTTCGCCCACCAGACCGGCGCGGTCGATGGCGAACAAGACGTCGAGGTTCTGCACCGCGACGTCATGGATCAGCTGGTCGTAGCCGCGCTGCAGGAAGGTGGAGTAGATCGCCACCACCGGCTTGGCGCCGTCGCAGGCCATGCCGGCCGCCAGGGTCACGGCGTGCTGCTCGGCGATGGCGACGTCGAAGTAGCGGTCCGGGAACTTGTCGGCGAAGGCCACCAGGTCGGAGCCTTCCTTCATGGCCGGGGTGATGCCGACCAGGCGTGGGTCTTGCGCAGCCATGTCGCACAGCCACTGGCCGAACACGCTGGAGTATTTCGGCCCGCCGGCCTTCTTCGGCACGGCGTGGGCGGGGGCGCCCTCGGGCTCCAGCTTGGTGATGGCGTGATAGCCGATCGGGTCGATCTCGGCCGGGCCGAAGCCCTTGCCCTTCTTGGTCACCACATGGAGGAACTGCGGGCCCTTGAGGTCACGCATGTTGCGCAGGGTGGCGATCAGGGTCGGCAGGTCGTGGCCGTCGATGGGGCCGATGTAGTTCCAGCCCAGCTCCTCGAAGAGCGTGCCGGGGACCAGCATGCCCTTGGCGTATTCCTCGGTGCGGCGGGCGATCTCCCAGGCACCGGGCAGGCGCGAGAGCACCTTCTTGCTGCCTTCGCGCATGCTGCTGTAGGTGCGGCTGGAGAGGATCTTGGCCAGGTAGTTGGACAGGCCGCCAACGTTGTTGGAGATCGACATGTCGTTGTCGTTGAGGATCACCAGCATGTCGGCCTTCACTTCCGACGCGTGGTTGAGCGCTTCGAAGGCCATGCCGGCGGTCAGTGCGCCGTCGCCGATCACCGCCACCGACTTGCGCCCCGAACCCTGCATGCGAGCGGCGATGGCCATGCCGAGGGCGGCGCTGATGGAGGTGCTGGAGTGGCCGACGCCGAAGGTGTCGTACTCGCTCTCCGAGCGGCGCGGGAAGGCGGCCAGGCCGTCCTTCTGGCGCAGGCTGCCCATGCGCTCGCGGCGCCCGGTGAGGATCTTGTGCGGGTAGGCCTGGTGGCCGACGTCCCATACCAGACGGTCATCCGGGGTGTCGAAGACGTAGTGCAGGGCAATCGTCAGTTCGATGACGCCCAGGCCCGCGCCGAAGTGGCCGCCGGTCTGGCCGACGCTGTACAGCAGGTACTGGCGCAGTTCGTCAGCGAGGGGCAGCAGCTCCGCTTCGCCCAGGCGACGCAGCTCGACCGGCGTGCTGGCGCGGTCGAGCAGGGGCGTGGCAGGGCGCGCGCGGGGAATCTCGTGGAACGTCGTGGGCATCAGGCTGATCGTTATGAGAAGGCAAAGATGTGGAAGTTTACCCGAAGCTCTGGATTGGCCCAAGCAACGTGGGGCCAATCCTTCGGACGACCGGATGGTCGGGATGCGGTCGTCAGGCTGTGCCGAAATCGTCGTCGCTGCCGGCGATTGCGCGCAAGCGGGGCCGGGCGCGAGACTCCATGGTAGACCGATCACCGACCGGCGGCGGTTTGCCGCAGGCTTTTGTTGCAATCTGAGGAGAATGGCGTGGCCCGACTGACCCTGGATGAACTGCGCGAACTGTCGGTGGCGATCCTGCGCCACAACGGCTTCAGCGAACCCCACGTGCAGGCGGTGACCGACACCGTGCTGGCCGGCGAACGCGATGGCTGCACATCCCACGGCGTCTGGCGGTTGCTGGGCTGCATCCATACCGTGCGTGCCGGCAAGGTGGTGGCCGATGCCGTGCCGGAACTTTTCGACCCTGCGCCGGCGATTGTGCGGGTGGACGCCAAGGGGGGCTTCTCGCAATGCGCCTTCGACCTGGGCCTGCCGAAACTGGTGGAGAAGGCGCGCAGCCAGGGCTTGGCGGCGCTGGCGATCAATCATTGTGTGCACTTTTCGGCGCTGTGGGTGGAGATCGAGCGGATAACCGCCCAGGACCTGGTCGCGCTGGCGGTCACGCCGGCGCAGGCCTATGTGGCACCGGCTGGCGGCACGCGGCCTTTGTTCGGCACCAACCCCATTGCCTTCGGCTGGCCGCGTGGCGAAAACGATCCCTATGTCTTCGATTTCGCCACCACGGTGGTGGCGCGGGGGGAAATCCAATTGCACGAGCGCGAGGGCAAGTCGATTCCGCTGGGCTGGGGTATAGATGCCCAGGGCAACCCCAGCACCGACCCGAGCGCCGTGCTCGATGGCGCCATGCTGACCTTCGGCGGGCACAAGGGCTCGGCGCTGGCGACCATGGTCGAGCTGATTGCCGGCCCGCTGATCGGCGACCTGACCAGTGCCGAATCCACGGTGTTCGACGAGGGCACCAAGTCCTCGCCGCACCACGGCGAGCTGCTGATCGCGCTGGACCCGGCACGCTTCCTGGGTGCGGATGCCGCGCAGCACCTGGCGCGGGCGGAGACGCTGTTCGAATCCATCGTCGACATGGGCGCGCGGTTGCCGTCGCAGCGGCGTTTCGCGGCGCGAAAGCGCAGCCTCGCCGAGGGCGTGGAGATCAGCGATTCGCTGTATGCCGATTTGAGCAAGCTGCTGGAATAACGCAAATCCCTGTAGGAGCGGTGCCTGGGCTCAACAATGAGCGGGCATAAAAAAGCCCCGGCGCAAGGCCGGGGCTGAGCATCGGCGCGGGACTGGCCGACAGTTCACTCCCGCGCCGACGAACCTTCAGCGAGTGACCGCGCTGCGCGTCTTTTCGCCGTCCACCAGCCGCGCGATACCCAGCGGGTTGGCGTCCTTCAGCGCTTCGGGCAGCAGCGCGTCGGGGTAGTTCTGGTAGCACACCGGGCGCAGGAAGCGGTCGATGGCCAGGCTGCCGACCGAGGTGCCGCGTGCATCCGAGGTCGCCGGATAAGGGCCGCCATGGACCATCGCATCGCAGACTTCCACACCGGTCGGGTAGCCGTTGATCAGCAGGCGCCCGGCCTTGCGTTCGAGCACCGGCACCAGCGCGGCGAAGCGCGACAGGTCCTCGGATTCGGCGATCAGCGTGGCGGTGAGCTGGCCGTGCAGGCCGTCCAGCGCGTGGCGCAGTTCGGCTTCGTCTGCCACTTCGACGACGATGGTGGTCGGGCCGAAGACTTCTTCCTGCAGCAGCTCCTCGCCGGCCAGCAGCAGTTCGGCCTTGGCCTGGAACAGCTGCGGCAACGCCTGCTTGCCCTCCTGCGGCTGGCCGGCGAGGTGGCGGATGGCGGGATGGGTGAGCAGGCGGGCAATGCCCTTTTCGTAGCTCTTCAGGGTGCCGGCGTTGAGCATGGTCTGCGCCGGGCGCTGGCCGATCTCGGCGATCAGGTTGGCGACGAACAGGCTGAACGCCGGCGAGGCGATGCCGATGACCAAACCGGGGTTGGTGCAGAACTGGCCGCAGCCCATGACCACCGAATCGATCAGCTCGCGGGCGATTTTCTCGCCGCGGGCTTCCAGGGCGGCGGGCAGCACCAGGACTGGGTTGATGCTGCTCATCTCGGCAAATACCGGGATCGGCTGCGGGCGCGCGGCAGCGAGGTCGCACAGCGCGCGACCGCCCTTGAGCGAGCCGGTGAAGCCGACTGCCTGGATAGCTGGGTGCTTCACCAGTGGCTCGCCGACGCCGGCGCCGTAGATCATGTTGAACACGCCGGCCGGCATGCCGGTGGCTTCGGCCGCGCGGGTGATCGCCTCGCCGACTAGCTCGGCGGTGGCCATGTGGCCGCTGTGGGCTTTCACTACCACCGGGCAGCCGGCGGCCAGTGCGGCGGCGGTATCGCCACCGGCGGTGGAGAACGCCAGCGGGAAGTTGCTGGCGCCGAACACGGCCACCGGGCCGACGCCGGTGCGGTACTGGCGCAGGTCCGGGCGTGGCAGCGGCTGGCGCTCAGGCAGCGCGCGGTCGATGCGTGCGCCTAGGAAATCGCCACGGCGCAGGACCTTGGCGAACAGGCGCATTTGATTGGCGGTGCGACCACGCTCGCCCTGGATGCGCGCGGCGGGCAGCGCGGTCTCGCGGCAGACGGTGGTGATGAAGTCGTCGCCGAGCGCTTCGAGTTCGCTGGCGATGGCGTCGAGGAACTGCGCGCGGCGTTCCGGCGACAGGGTGTTGTAGGCCGGAAAGGCGGCTTCGGCGGCGCGAGCGGCGGCGTCGACTTCGGCCTCGGTGGCCTGGAGGAATTCGCGGGGCAGGGCTTCGCCGGTGCTGGCGTCGAGGCTCTGCAGGCGGACGGTGCCGGCGCCGATGCGCTGGCCGGCGATGAAGTTGTGGGCGGTCATGGGCGGGCTCTCTGGTGCTGGATTTGGGTGCGGCGAAGAGCCCCTCTCCCCAGCCCTCTCCCTGAAGGGAGAGGGAGTGTCAGAGTGGCTCGGGCGGCTGTGCTTTCCTGATGGCCTGGTCGCGGCAGGCAGAGCACGCGGTTTCCCTTTACGCCGAACCAGTCCCCTCTCCCTTCGGGGCGGGGCGCGTAGCTAGGGTTAGGGAGAGGGCGTCGAGCGTGCCGGTGAACCATGAAGCTTCCCCATGCACGGTCGTTCGCTCTTCTCACTGGCGGCGACTCAGAGCCCCACATCCGGCAGCTTCGGCCGGTTCGCCAGCGCCTTGGCCATGATCGTCTCCACGTGAGCGCGGTCGGCGCCCTGCAGCGCCAGGCGCGGCGGGCGGGTGAGGGCGGTGCCGCGGCCGGCGATCTCTTCGCAGAGCTTGATGCACTGCACCAGGTCCGGGCGGGCGTCGAGGTGGAGGATCGGCATCAGCCATTCGTAGATCGGCATGGCCTCCTCATAGCGACCGGCCTTGCACAGGCGGAAGATGGTTTCGCCTTCCTGCGGGAAGACGTTGGACATGCCGGAAATCCAGCCTTCGGCGCCCACCGCGATGCTCTCCAGGACCACGTCGTCGAGGCCGGCGAAGAGGATGAAGCGGTTGCCCACTTCATTACGCACGTCGATGAAGCGGCGGGTGTCGCCGGAACTGTCCTTGAAGCAGACGATATTCTCGCAGTCGGCCAGGGAGATGAGGATGTCCGGGGTGACGTCGTTTTTATAGATCGGCGGGTTGTTGTAGACCATCACCGGCAGGTCGGTGCTGGTGGCCACGCTGCGGAAGTGTGCGGCGGTCTCGTGGGGCTTGGAGGAGTAGACCAGGGCGGGCATCACCATGATGCCGTCGACGCCGACCTTCTGCACCGCCTTGGCTACCTGGGAGGCGCCGTGGCTGGTGAACTCGGCGATGCCACAGATCACCGGCACGCGGCCGCCGGAAGCGTCCTTGGCGACTTCTGTGACGGCCATCTTCTCCTCGATGGACAGCGAGGTGTTCTCGCCGACGCTGCCGCACACCACCAGGCCCGAGACGCCGTCACGCACCAGGTTGGAGATCACCTTGTGGGTGGCTTCCAGGTTGACCGAGAAATCGGCGTTGAACTGAGTGGTCACTGCGGGGAACACGCCACTCCAATTGACCTTCTTGCTCATGTTTATCTCCATTGTCGTATTTCGTATACGAAAGTTCTGGAAGATTTTCCTGAAATTTCGTCGTCGGGTGCCGCTACGCGGCGAATCAGGGTTGAAAAGGGGAAATCAGTAGCCGTTCGGCCAGGTATCCGAGAGCCGGTAGCCTTCTGGCCACGGGTCGGACGGGTCGAGCAGGTGCTGGTGGGTGCCGGTGATCCAGGCTCGGCCGGAAATGCAGGGGTGGATTGCCGGTTTGCCGCCGACGCTGGTCAGGCCGTCGATGCGGCAGTGGAACTTGGAATCGATGATCGAGTGGCCGACGAAGCGCTCGCCGTCTTTCAGCTGGCCCTTGGCATGCAGCACCGCCATGCGCGCCGAGCAGCCGGTGCCGCAAGGCGAACGGTCGATCTTGCCGGGGCGGATGACTACTGCGTTGCGGCCGTGCAGGACGCCGTCGACGCGCTCCACCGGAGCGGTCAGCTGGCAGAAGGAGATGTGCGCCCAGTCGTGGTTTTCCGGGTGCCTGAAGCCCAGTTGCTGGTTCGCCGCCTGAGTGATCTTCAGGCCGGTGGCGACCAGGTCGGCAGCCTCCGAGGCGTGCAGGGTGAAGCCCAGCGAATGGGCATCGGTCAGCACGAAGCTGTCGCCGCCGTAGGCGGTATCCACCTGCAGCGAACCGAGGCCTTCCACTTCGATCCAGGCGTCGAGCTTATCGGCGAAGGAGGGCAGGTTGCGCACTTCCACGCGCTGGACCTTGCCGTCCTTGCAGTCGGCCACGGCCTCGATCAGCCCGCCGGGAGCTTCCAGGGTCAGGCGCGTTTGCGGCTCCTGCATCGGCAGGATGCCGCTGTCGAGCAGCACGGTGCTGACGCACAGCGAGTTGGAGCCGGACATGGGCGGCACGTCGGCCGGCTCCATGATGATCCAGGCCATCTGCGCGCGCGGGTCCTTGGGCGGGACCAGCAAGTTCACGTGGCGGAACACGCCGCCGCGTGGTTCATTGAGGACGAAGTTGCGCAGCACGTTGTCGCTTGCGATGAAGCGCGACTGCGCCCACACGGTGTCGCCCGGCGGCGGGGCGACGCCGCCGACGATGACGTCGCCGACCTCGCCCTCGGCATGGCAACTGACCACATGGATGATCTTGCTCGAACGCATTGCTGTCTCCTCGATCTGTGCCGCCTGCCTTCCCTCACCCCAGCCCTCTCCCAGAGGGAGAGGGGGCAGGTCGTGCCGGCTGACGCTGTGGTTTTATCCTTCACCGAACGGTCCCCTCTCCCGTTTGAGGAGCGGGGCGCGCAGCCAGGGTTAGGGTGAGGGGCTCCTGTCCCCTATATATCGATTACCTAGTTCACCGACCTCAGGAACTCCGCCGTCTCCGCCCGCTGCGGGTTGCCAATCACCTGCTCCGGCGTGCCGATCTCGTGCACCAACCCTTCGCGGAAGAACGCCACGCGGTCGGACACGTCGCGGGCGAAGCGGATCTCGTGTGTCACCAGGACCATGGTCATGCCCTCTTCGGCGAGCAGGCGCATGGTGTCGAGCACCTCGCCCACCAGCTGCGGATCGAGCGCCGAGGTGGCTTCGTCGAACAGCATGTAGTCCGGCGACATGGCCAGCGCTCGGGCAATCGCCATGCGCTGCTGCTGGCCGCCGGAGAGCTTCTGCGGGAACACCTTGAGCTTGTCGCCCAGGCCCACATGCTTGAGCTGCTTCACCGCCATCGCCTCGGCCTCCTCCTTGGACAGACCGAGCACCTTGCGCGGGGCGAGCATGACGTTCTCCAGCACGGTGAGGTGCGGGAAGGCGTTCCACTGCTGGAAGACGATGCCGATCTTCTGCCGCAGCTTGTTCAGGTCTGTGGTCTTGGCATGGACCTCGATGCCGTCGACGCGGATCTTGCCGCGCTGGATCGGCTCCAGGCCGTTGATGCACATCAGCAGGGTGGACTTGCCCGACCCTGAACCGCCGATGATCGAGACCACTTCGCCCTTCTTCACGGTCAGGCTCACGCCCTTGACCACTTCCAGGTCGCCATAGGCTTTGTGCACGTTGTCGATTTCAATCATTTTCCTGCCACCTTTGTTCCAGCCGGGCGCCGAGGCGCGCCACGACCCAACTCATGAGGTAATAGATGACCCCGGCGATGCACAGCACCAGCAGGGGTTCCTGGATGCGCGTCACGATGGTCTGCGAGGCGCGGAGCAGTTCGACGATGCCGATCCACATGACCAGCGCGGTGTCCTTCATCACCCCCAGCACCAGGTTCAGCCAGCCGGGGAAGGCCACCCGCGCCGCCAGCGGCAGCACGATGTAGCGCAGGTCCTGCCAGTAGGTCAGGCCCAGCGAGCGGCTGGCGCGGCGGATGTTCGGGCCGACGGCGAGGATGCCGCTGCGGATGATCTCGGTGCAGAACGCCGCCGCGTAGACGCCCAGTACCAGGCAGCCGACGGTGAAGGCGCTCCAGTTCAGGCCGACGATGCTCTTGAGCGAGTTGAACAGCACGAACTGGATCAGCAGCGGCACGCTTCTGAAAATGTCGAGGAACCAGCCGACCGGCATCGTGGCCCGTGGCAGGGCGGCGCGCAGCCAGCCCAGCACGAGGCCGGCGAGGGTGCCGATGAGCATGGCGCCGAGGGTCAGCTTGATGGTGACCCAGGCCCCTTGCAGCAGGAACATCAGGTCGTTGACGGTGAAGCTCGTGGAAAACATGCGCGCTTCTCCTAGTAGCGGAACAGCCGCCAGCTCAACAGGCGGGCGACCGCCACGATGACCTTGGCGATGATGTAATAGAGCACCGCGGCCAGGGCGAAGTACTCGAAGGTGCGGAAGGTGCGCACGTTGAAGTCCTGGGTCACGCCGGTGAGGTCGTTGTTCAGGCCTACCACCACGCCCAGCGAAGTCATCAGCACCGCCCAGACCATCTGGTTCGTCAGCGGGTAATAGACGATGCGCAGCAGCTGCGGAACGATGATCATCCGGTACGCCTGGAAGGCGCTCATGCCCAGCGAGCGCGCGGCGCGCATCTGGGTGTCCGGCACGGCCTTGAGGCCGCCGCGGAAGTTCTCCGCGAGGTAGCCGGCGTTGTTGAAGGTGATCCCCGCCAGCAGCGCCACCCAGGAGCTGACGTGCAGGCCGAAGGAACCCAGGCCGAAGTAGAGGATGTAGATCTGGAACAGCGACGGGGTGTTGCGCGCGATGGACACCCAGGTATCGGCGAAGCCCTTGAGCAGCGGGTTCTTCATCTGCCGCATGACGGTCAGCAGCAGCGCGATGAGCACGCCCAGGATCATCGACAGCGCGGCCGTCTCCAGGGTCACCCAGGCGCCGCCGAGCATGTCCGGCAGGGCCTTGAAGGCGGAACGCCAGTGGAAGCTGTAGTTGAACATCAGCGTACCCCCTCGCTCAGCCAGCTGGGCACGCCGCCATCGGCGCGAGCGCTGCAGGCCGCCTCGACGCACGCGGCAAGGCTGCCGAAATGCACCTGGCGCCCGGCCAGGCCCGGACCGTAGTGGGCGTACTTCGCCGAGTTGGTCATCAGCGTGGTGCAGGCCGGCGGGATCACCGGTTCGCCGATCATGCACCAGCAGGTGTCGTTGAGCAGTTGCGCGCCGAAGTCTTCCAGCACCTTCACGTCACCGGCGGCACGGGCCTTTTCCTGCACGGCGCGACCCAGCGCGATGACCAGCGCGACGCCCGGATGCTTGCGGCGCCCGGCGACCAGTTTCGCCAGGTCCGCGCATTCGCTGGCGGAGAAGTGCGGGTTGCCCAGTGAAACCAACTGCACGGTCGGCTCGCTGGCGTGGTCCAGTTCGCGCCAGGAGGCGATCAGGTCCGCCGGGGTTACGCGCAGGTGTTGCAGCGGTGCCTTTTTACCGAGTGCGGTGGTGGCGTCCGGCGCTTCCGGGGTGATCCCGGCGATGTGGAACATCGGCGCGGCGGAGGTGGTGGCGAAGGCCGCGCCGAAGGCTTTCAGTGCATCGCTGTCCGGCGCCAGCGGCTGCAGGCCGTCGACCACCGGGATGCGCGAGCCGCACAGCTCGCCGATGTGGTAGCCGAGCAGTGGGAAGATCGATTCGTCGTGTGCGGCCGGCAGTTCGACATCAATCTGCAGCGTCGCCAGCCGGCCTTCGTCGCGGTGGCTGCCGACGTTCGGCGCGCGGCCGGTGAGGGCGATGCAGATATCGAGGTAATCCGGGTACTTCAGGGTCCGCGCGCCAAGCACGCTGTTGGCGTACACCACGGCGTTGGACTCGGCCCAGACCACCTGTTCGCCAAGGCTCGGCTTGCTGTCCAGCAGGTAGGGCGCGCAGGTGTAGCTCATCTGCGCGCCCATCTCCATGTAGGCATCGCCCAGCGCAGCGGCGGGTTCGCCGAAGGCCTTGTCGACGCCCAACTCGCGCCAGCGGCGGTGATCCACGGAGATGGAATTGAGGGTGGTCGGCACTTTCACTTTGCCGCCCCAGTCCGCCAACTGGCGGGCGAAGCGCAGGCTCGCGGGGCCGGTATAGATGCAGCCGTCGATGTGCGCCTGGGCGACATCGAGCAAATCCTTCGCGCCTTGTAGCGCGGCCATGCGCAGGACGATCTGCATGGCGGCCTGGGCGGCCTTGCCGTGCTTGCCGTCGAGCAAATCATGGTCGCCGGCAGTCAATGCCAGGCCTGCCGGCAGCGGGCCGGCGTCGCTGGCCATCACGCCCTGCCAGCCATCGGCAGGGCGCTCGGCGCTGAGTGTCAGCTGACCGTCTTCGATACGGGCCCAGCCGCCCGTGGACAACTGCTCGAAACCCTCGTTGCCCAGGCACAGCACCGGGATGGAGCGGCCGAACAGCGCCTGCGCCACCAGCACACCGAGGGTGAGGATCTCGTCCGGCTCGGCCAGCAGCAGCGCTGCCGGCGCGTGGCCGTTGAGCAGTATCTCCAGCATCACGCTGCTGCCGGTACAGGAGCCGCGTCCGCTGGGAATCGCCAGCACCCGGCCGGGCAGGACGCTGCCCGACAGCGGATGGTGGCGGTCGATGACCTCGCCCGTGAAAGGCTCGACGCCTCCCCAGAAGCTCAGCCCGGTGTCGGCGGACAGTAGCGCCCCTTCGGCGCTACCCCCCATCAGGACCCGCCCGGTAAGGCGTGAGTCCTGCACCCTTGAAGCCTGCATCGAAGACATGTCGCACCCGCTGTCAGTAGTACACGTGGGGAACGGTGAGATCGACCGGGGCGCCGCCGACCCACTTCTCGTACAGCTCGGCGTAGCGGCCGGTGCGGACCTGTTGGTTGACGAAGAGGTTGAGGTAATGGATCAGGCCGTACTCGTTGCGCGCGGCGGCCAGCGAGACGTAGTCGATCACGTAGGGCGCGTTACCGACGACCTTCAGGCCCTTGTACTTACCGGACTTGAGCGTGGAAGCGGCGACGGTGTTGGTCACCACGGTGGCGTCGATGTGCCCCTGGGCGACGGCGAGGATGGTGTCGTTCTGGCTCTGGTAGGCGCGGAAGCTGCCCTTGCCGCCCCACTTCTTCACGTCCTTCTCCAGAGCGATGGCTTCGTAGGTGCCGCTGGTATTTCCTACCGGGCGATCCTTGATGTCCTCGTACTTGGTGATGCCGGTGTCTTCGCGGGTCAGCACCACCATCTGGAAGGCGAAGTAGGGGATGGTCATGGCGACCGTCTTGGCGCGCTCCAGGGTGTCGGAGGTGGAGGCGACGATCACGTCGGCGCGGCCGGAAACCAGCGCGGGGATACGATCGGGGAAGGGCGTCTCGACGACTTCGGCGGTCACGCCCAGCACTTTCGCCAGATCGTTGCAGTAGTCCACGTCGAAGCCGACCGGGTTGTTCTGCGCATCGCGCGAGCCCATCGGCGGGAAGTCCAGGGTCACGGCACAGCGCAGCTTGCCCGATTCGATGATGTCGTCGAGTTTGTCAGCCTGGGCCTGACCGACGATGAACACAGCGGTGAGGGCTAGAGCAATTCGGGAGAATTTCATTGGGGCCTCTCTGAGTCAGTGTTGTGCAGCAGTTTTGTATTATGGATTTCGTATACGATATTTTTTAGAGCAAGGCATGTGCCAGAAATCACTCGGCGTGACCCGTGGGTCGCAAAGCCCGGTGTTTGAAGGGATTGGTCAGCGAGAGCGTTCCCAAGAGGTCGTAGGCGAGTTCCGAGTGCTGTTACCGAATGAAGCACCAGCGTGTTTCGCTGCCCCTTATGGGAGCACTCGGCGAGCTTTCGCTGAGTGGGGAGGAAAAGCGTTCGCGAGCAAGGGCTAGGCGCCCCCCTCGGTCCTACGAAGAGCGCCGGTGCAAACCTGTAGGAGCGAGCTTGCTCGCGAAGCGCCCAGGCACGTGCGCAGGGCGTTCGCCGCATCGCCTCCGTAGGGCGCATAAAGCGGCACGCTTTATCCGCCCTACGGTGTCCAGTCAGTTGGTAGCGGATTGGGACTCGCGATACTGCGTCGGCGACAGCCCGGTTAGCGCGCGGAACTGCCGGCTGAAGGCGCTGTGGTCGGTGTAGCCGCAGCGCAGGGCGATCTCGGTGATTGGCAGGTCTTCACCCAGCAGGCGGGTGGCCGCGCCCAGGCGCGCCTTGTGGATCATCTGCCGTGGGGTGAGCTGGAAGATGCGCTTGCAGTGGCGCTCCAGCTGGGCGACGGACAGCCCCGCCAGCTCGGTCAACTCGCCGAGGTTGATCGGCTTGTCGAAATGCTCGCGGATGTAGGCATCCACCGCCGCCAGGCGCTGGTACGCCGGGTGCGTGGACTGCGCCGCCTGCAGGTCGCTGGAAATCCCCGCCATGCCGATCACTGCGCCGTCCGCATCGCGCAGCGCCAGCTTGTGGGTCAGGCACCAGCCGGGCTGGCGGCCGGGGTAGAGGTGCAACTCCAACTGGTCGCTGAGCTGGCCGCCGGTTTCCAGCACGCGGCGGTCTTGCTCGGTGTAGATCGGGCCGAAGCGCGAGGGGAAGACGTCCTCGGCGGTGCGTCCGAGCAGTTCGCTGGCGTCCTTCACGCCACAGCGCCGTGCCAGGGTCTGGTTGACCAGCACGTAGCGCGCCGCGGTGTCCTTGATGAAGAACACCACGCCGGGCATGGCATCGAGCAGCGGGGCTATCTGCCGGAAAGTCTGCAGCAGGCTGTCCAGGTCGCGGGCGCCCTGGGGGATCAGGTCGTGCATCGGGAAGCGGGTTGGCTGTCGGAACATGGAGAATATGGGGCGAAGGGCCTTCGTGGTAGGGCGAATAACGCCTCGGGCGTTATCCGCCGTCTTTCAGTCTTCAGCCAGCTGCAACAAGGTCTCGACCCGTGCCGGGCTGAACGGCGGGCGCGGCGCCGGTGGTTGCCAGCCGAACAGCTGCTTCGCCGCCGCGCCGCACACGCGGCCCTGGCAGGCGCCCATGCCGCAGCGGCTGGCGAGTTTGGCGGCGGTCCAGTCCGGTTTGCCGGCCAGCGCCGAGTAGGGCACGTCTTCGCAGCGGCAGACCAGGGTGTCCGGCTGGGCCAGTTGGTTCAGGCGTGGGTCGAGGGCGAAATCGCGCTTCAGGGCGTCGGCGAAGCCCTGCCAGCGCTGGCGCTGCGACCAGAGCTCGCGGGCGCGGTCGTGCTCACCGACCGCCGCGTGGCCGGCGATGCGGCCTTCCACCAGGGATTTTTCCGACCCGCCGAAGCCGGTGCATTCGCCCGCCGCGTAGATGCCATCGCGACTGCTCGCCTGCCAGGCATCCACACGGATCGCGCCGTCGTCCACCGTGCAGCCCAGCGCCTGGCCGAGTTGCACGTTGGGGATCAGGCCAAAGCCGCAGGCCAGCCGGTCGCAGGCGATTTCCGTCAGCTTGCCGCCCTGGCTGATTCGTACGGCTTCCAGGTGATCGCTACCCAGGGCGGCGACCACATGGCTGTCGGCGCGGTAGGCCGGGTCATACAGACCGAAGGACTGCAGCAGCTTGTTCGGCCAGCGCGGCAGCTTCATGGCGAAACGCGCGAGCGCAGGCCAGGACGCCTGTTCGGAAATGCGCAGGATTTTTGCGCCGTTGGCGCGGGCAGTGGCGGCGCTGGCGAGCAACAGCGGGCCGCTGCCGGCAATCACCACGCGCAGCCCATCGACCGGCACGCCGCCTTTGACCAGCGCCTGCAGGCCGCCCGCGCCGGTGACGCCGGGCAGTGTCCAGCCGGGGAAGGGCAGCAGCAGTTCGCGGGCGCCGGTGCAGAGGATCAGCTTGCGGTAGTCCAGGCGCCAGCCGCGCTCGAACTCTTCCAGCAGCAGGCCGCGCTCGCCGGCCTGCGCGACCACGCGCGTGCCGTTGTGAATCCTGATGTTGGCGCAGGCGGCCACTTGCTCGCGTAGCTCGGTGGCGGCGCGCGGCAGGTGTGCATTGGGCCCGTCGCGCCAGATCTGCCCGCCGGGCAGCGGGTTATCGTCGAGGATGACGATACTGGCGCCGCTCGGCGCGGCAGCGAGGGCGGCGGACAGCCCGGCCGGGCCGGCGCCGATGATGACGATATCGGCCGCAGCGTTCATGGGCGGGTCTCCACCTGCATGCCGTCGCGGCAAAGGGTCTGGCAGGCCAGGCGGCGCTGGCCGTCGATGTTCACCCGGCATTCCTGGCAGACGCCCATGCCGCACAGCGGCGCGCGACGCTGGCCGCTGACCGAGGTGCGCGTGGTGCCGTCACCGCCCAGGGCGAGCGCGGCGGCGACCGTGGTGCCGGCAGCGACGCGCAGCGGGCGGCCGTCGAGGATCAGCTCAGGCATGGACGTTGGCTCCGAGGAAGCGGCGCGGGGAATAGGGTTCGGCCGGCAGCGGCAGCGGCTCATCGCACAGCTGCGCGGCGAGCAGGTCGGCGGTGCCGGGCGCGGTGGTCACGCCGAGGCCTTCGTGGCCGACCGCCAGCCACAGGCCGGGGCGCTGCGGATGTTCGCCCACCAGCGGCATGCCGTCGGGGCTGGCGGCGCGGAACCCGGCCCAGCTGCGGATCACGTTGAGGCTGGCCAGGCCGGGCATGTAGTCCACGGCGCGGCGCAGCATCTTCGCCAGCATCCAGCCTTCCACCTGCGGGTCGGTGGTGCCGAACTGCCGCGACGCGCCGATGAACAACTGCCCGGTGGGGCGCGGCTGGATGTTGCAGGCCACCGACGGGCCGCTGGCGTTGTGCGCGCTGGTCACGTAGCCGAGCTCGACCAGGGTGCGGCGCACCTTGCCGGGGTAGCGGTCGGTGATCAGCAGGTGGCCCTTCTTCGGCTCGATGGGCAGGCCGGGGCAGAGCTCGCCGGCCTGGATGCCGTTGGCCAGCACTACGGCCCTGGCGCTCAGCCACTGGCCGCTGTCGAGGCGCACGCGGGGTTCGTCGATTTCCACCACTTTTGCCTGGCGCTGGCGGATCGGCTTCAGCGCCGATTCCAGCAGCCAGGCGGCGGCGCGCGGCGCGTAGAGAATGCCGTCGCCGGTGATTTCCAGCCCGCCGTGCAGGTCGCTGCGCAGCTCGGGTTCTTCCTGCTGCAGCTCGGCGCTGTTCAGCAGTTTCGCAGCGACGCCGTGCTCGCGCAGCACGGCGAACTTGCGCTCGGCTTCGGCCATCTCTTCGTCATTGGCGGCCAGCCACATCGTGCCGTTGCTGCGGTAGGCGCATTCGGCTGGCATGTCGTGGCCCCACTCGCGCCAGCGCTGCAGCGAGTAGTTGCTCAGCGCCAGTTCGGCGGCGTTGTCGTCGAGCACCAGCAGATGCCCCATGCCGACGGCGGTGGCGCCGGGCAGGCGCGCATCCAGCACCAGTACGTCCAGCCCGCGACGGGCGAGGGCGTGGGCGCAGGCGGCGCCTACTATGCCGGCGCCGATGACGATGATGTCCGCATCGCTCACGGGCGGATGCCCCAGGCGAAGGGGTCGTCCTCTTCCAGCAGCAGGGTGGCTTCGGCGCTGATGTTGGCGCGGCCACGGATGGTCGGGATGATGTGCCCTTCGGCCGACTCGCCGGCCCATTCGAAGCGCCCTTCGAACTGACTGCCGATCACGCTGGCCTGGCGCCAGGCAGCGCCGGCGGCGAGCTTGCCGTCGGCGGCCAGGCATGCCAGCTTGGCGCTGGTGCCGGTGCCGCAGGGCGAGCGGTCGTAGGCCTTGCCGGGGCAGAGTACGTAGTTGCGGCTGTCCGCTTCGGGGTCGTCGGCGAACAGTTCGATGTGGTCGATCAGCCCGCCGTCCTCGCCACGGATGCCCTGGTCTTCCAGCGCCTTCTGCACGGCGACCGTGTAGGCAGTCAGCTCGTCGAGGTTGTCGCCGGCGACGCGCAGGCCGTGATCGGAGATCAGGAAGAACCAGTTGCCGCCCCAGGCGATGTCGCCGTGCACCAGCCCATGGCCAGGCACTTGCACCGGCACTTGCTTGCGGTAGCGGTAGGAGGGGACGTTGCGCACGCTCACCGAGCGGTCGTCGTGCAGGGTCGCTTCGACGGTGCCGACCGGCGTCTCGATCTTGTGCGTGCCGGGGCCGATGCGTCCCAGGTGCGCCAGCGAGACCACCAGGCCGATGGTGCCGTGGCCGCACATGCCCAGGTAGCCGGTATTGTTGAAGAAGATCACGCCGGCGCAGGCGCTCGGGTCCACCGGCTCGCAGAGCAGCGCGCCGACCAGTACGTCGCTGCCGCGTGGCTCCAGCACGGTCGCGGCGCGCCAGCTGTCGTGCTGTTCGGCCAGCAGCGCGCGGCGTTCGGCCATGCTGCCCTTGCCCAGGTCGGGAAAGCCGTCGAGCACCAGGCGAGTGGGTTCGCCGCCGGTGTGGGAATCGAGAACCTGGATGCGTTTCATGCTGCCACCTGGGGTGTCTTGTTGTTGACCCTAGGGTGGCGCGAGGAGGGGATTGCAGCTTGAGGGTTTTCCGCTGGGCCGATGATGAAATCGGCACAGCGGACAGTTTTGTCTAACTCGGCGTCGGCCGGTTCGGCAGGTGCTCGTAGAGCGTGCGGCAGACGCCGTTGATGTGCTCTTCCAGCAGGCGCGCAGCCCGCTCGCCATCGCCGGCGCGGCAGGCATCAAGGATGTCGTGGTGCTCGTGGTCCGCGCGCTCCTTGCCCGAGGAGAGGCTCATCTGCATGCGTAGGTAGCGCTCCAGCTTGTCGTGGATCGAGCGGATCAGGCCGACCAGGTAGGGCCGTTGAGCCGGCTCGTAGAGGCAGGCATGCAGTTCCCAGTTCAGTTCTGCCCAGCGGCCGACATCGTCCTCGCCGACGAACTCGGCACAGATACGCTCGGCGCGCTCGAACGTCTCGGCGGTCATGTTGGGCACCGCGAGGCGGATTGCCTGTGCTTCGAGGACGACACGCACCTCGAACATCTGCGCTAGTTCCGGCTCGGAAATCTTCGTCACCAGTGCGCCCTTGTTGCGCTGGAACTCCACCAAGCCTTCGGCTTCCAGGCGCTTGAGCGCTTCGCGCACGGGGATCTTGCTGACGTTGAAGATCTGCGCGATGTCGTCCTGGCGAATTGGCTCGTTTTCCGCCATCTGGCCAGAAATGATCGCCTCGCGCAGGTGCTTGGCAATGGTCTCCGAGGCGGAGGGGACGATACCCAGGTTGGGGGCGTTGCGTAGCGGCACGATGCAGTCCGGTCAGGTGGATTTTGTCGGATATGGTATACGAAATCCAGGTAATGCAGTGAAGCACCGGCGAGCGGTCATCGCAATGGGCGATTCACGGGATTTGCACACGCAATGCGCGTGCCGAGGAGATCAGTTGCGGCGTTCGACTATATAGCGGGCGAGCGCGCGCAGCGGCTCGGCGCTGTCGCCGAAACCGTCCAGCGCGGCCAGCGCCTGGTCGCGCAGGGCCAGGGCGTAGGCCTTGGCGGCATCGAGACCGAGCAGGGAGGGATAGGTCGGCTTGTCGTGGGCCTGATCCTTGCCTTGGGTCTTGCCGAGGGTCGCGGTGTCGCTTTCCACGTCGAGGATGTCGTCCTGCACCTGGAACGCCAGGCCGATGGCCTCGGCGTAGCGGCGCAGAGCGTCCAGGGAGGCGTCGTCGGCGCGGCCGCTGGCCAGGGCGCCAAGCTGGACGCTGGCTTCGATCAGCGCGCCGGTCTTGTGCCGGTGCATGGTTTCCAGCGCCGCCTGGTCGATCCTGCGGCCCACTGATTCGAGGTCGATGGCCTGGCCGCCGACCATGCCGGCGGAACCGGCGGCGCGGGTGAGGGCCAGCAGCATGTCCAGACGGGTCTGGGCATCCTGCGGATTGAGCCGGGCGTTACCGATCACCTCGAATGCCAGCGCCTGCAGGCCGTCGCCGGCGAGGATCGCGCAGGCTTCGTCGAAGGCGATGTGGGTGGTCGGCTGGCCGCGGCGCAGGTCGTCGTCGTCCATGGCCGGCAGGTCGTCGTGCACCAGGGAGTAGGCGTGGATCAGCTCTACCGCGCAGGCCGCGCCATCGGCGCGTTCGGCCTCGCCACCCAGGGCTTCGCAGGCCGCGTAGGCCAGCAGTGGACGCACGCGCTTGCCACCGTTGACCACGCTATAGCGCATGGCGGCGTAGATACGCGTGAGTTCTTCACGGGGGGCGACGAAGAGTTTTTCCAGCGCAGCATCGACACGCGCCGTACAGCGCGCTTGGTACGCGGCGATCATGCGTCTTCGCCTTCCGGATCGAAGGACGCTTCGCTCAGCTCGCCGTCGCGTTCCAGAAGGATCTGCACCTTCTGCTCCGCCTGGGTCAGCGCTGCCTGGCAGTCGCGGGTCAGGCGGATGCCCTGCTCGAAGGCACCCAGCGAATCCTCCAGCGACAGCTCGCCGCTTTCCAGGCGCTCCACCAGCGTTTGCAGCTCGGCGAGGGACTGTTCGAAGTCGAGGGAAGCTTTCTTGCGGGCCATGCGGACATCTCGGCGGGGGTATTCGGAAACCTCGCGACACTAGCAGAGACGGGCTTTGCGGGCAAATCTTCGGGCACGCAGCGAGCTCCGCCGCCAGCCTTGCCCGCACTACTGTCGGACCAACTTGCTAGTAGCCGCCGTCGCGCACGCCCTGGTGCTCCGCCACCACTTTCAACATGCGCAGCGACTCGAACGGCGCATCCACCACGAACTGGTTCGCCAGCCACGACGGCACGCTGCCGCCCGGTTCGCCGCGCATTTCGTAGGTGACTTCGGTGAGCTTCGGGCCCTTGGGAACCATCTGCCAAGTGCCCGAGACGCTGGGCACGCGGATGCGGTCCTTCACCGGCGGGAGGTAGTCTGGCGCGGCCTGCAGGTGGCGGATCATGCCGCCGTCCGGGGTTTCCTCGGTGCGCACCTTCAGCACCAGGTCGCGTGGGGCGGCGGGCCAGGGTAGCTTGGTGTCGAGGTAGACCCAGATGGCTTCGTCGCTGTACTTGAGCAGGCGCATCTGAGCACAGGAGTACAGCCAGGCACAGGAGACGCGCAGGTTTTCCTGCAGGTGGCCGAGGGTGGCGATGTCGGCCTTCACCAGGGTGACGCCGCGGAAGCTCTTGTAGCGCGAGCCGGGCACCTCGCTCAGGTAAACCTGCACGCCGTCCTGGTTCTTGGCCAGCGTCCACTCCGCCGCCTGCGCCTGCGCCTGGGCAAGCGCGGGGGAAGTCAGCAGCAGGGCAAGCAGCAGGGATGGAGAGCGTTTCATGACAGCGGACCGGGGGGGAATAATTCGATCTTATGCCTGGCCGGTGACAGCAGCGCATTGGCCGGCGAGCGGTCTGGCGGGGAATCGCGCAGGCTGCGCGGGCCAAATCGCAGGCATTAAAAAAGCCGGCTTGTGGCCGGCTTTCAGGGGGTGGTCCAACCTTACTTCTGGTAGGGCGGACCGCCTTGATTCTGTGGCAGCGCAGCGGGCTGCGTGCGGGGGCGCAGATGGTAGCAAAGTCGGGACGAAAAGCCTAATCCCGGTCATGAAAAGGCCCCGCCAGGGCGGGGCTCTTCACGGCGCGGTCACCCGCGCCACCATCACTTGGCCTGGAAGGCGGCGACGGCCTTGGTGATGTAGTCGTGAGCCTGGGCGGCGTCGCCCCAGCCTTCGACCTTCACCCACTTGCCCTTCTCGAGATCCTTGTAGTTCTCGAAGAAGTGCTTGATCTGCTCCAGCAGCAGGGCCGGCAGGTCGGTGTATTCCTTCACGTCCTTGTACAGGACGGTCAGCTTGTCGTGCGGTACGGCGATCAGCTTGGCGTCGCCGCCGGCTTCGTCGCTCATGTTCAGCACGCCAACCGGACGGGCGCGGATCACGGAGCCCGGAGCGACCGGGTACGGGGTCACGACCAGCACGTCCAGGGGGTCACCGTCGTCGGCCAGGGTGTTCGGGATGAAGCCGTAGTTGGCCGGGTAGAACATCGGGGTGGCCATGAAACGGTCGACGAACAGGCAGTCGGTGTCCTTGTCGATTTCGTACTTGATCGGCGCGTGGTTGGCCGGGATCTCGATGGCGACGTAAATGTCGTTCGGCAGGTCTTTGCCAGCCGGGATGCTGCTGTAGCTCATGGACGACTCCAGATAGTGGTCGGGCCGAAAAAGTGCGGCGGATTATAGGCAGATTGCCGTGTCCAAGCCACAGACATCGCCTAGTGGGCCTGAGTTTCCTGATATTCGGGGTGCTCGGCCTGCAGCCTGTGCAGGCGCGCGAGGGGATCTTGCCGGTAGAACAGCGAAAGCTGTTCATAGACTTTGGGATAGGCCGCCTGAAGGAGGTCCGGAGCGGTAAAGAAGTATTCGCTGGTGACGGCGAAGAACTCTGCCGGATTCTCCGCCGCGTACGGGTCGATGGCGGTGTGCGCCTGTGGGTTGTGGTCGAGCTGGCGGTTCAGGTCGTCGTAGGCGGCCTGCATCGCGGTGGCCCAGTCGGCGACGCGCATGTCGCGGTGCAGCGGTGGCATCCCGTTGGCATCGCCATTGAGCATGTCGAGCTTGTGCGCCAGTTCGTGGATCACCAGGTTGTAGGCTTCCCAGCCGCCGCCGCTTTCCACGCCAGGCCAGGCGAGGATCACCGGGCCCTGCAGCGAGGTTTCACCGGCGCGCTCGTCGTCGAATTCGTGCATGACGCCCGCGGGGTCGCGGTGCTTCTGCGGGCTGACGAAGTCGTCGGGGTAGAGCACCAGCTCATGGAAACCGCCGTACCAGTTCAGGTCCGGCAGGTGCAGCAGCGGAAGCTCGGCCTGCGTAGCCAGCAGCAGGCGGCGGTAGTCATCCAGTTCGATGCCCGGCAGCGGCGAGAGGCGCTTGTCGCGCAGGAACAGCAGCGCCCGCTCGCCGAGCCGGCGCAGCTCCTCTTCGCTCAGACCGTCGAGGATCGGCAGGTGCCGGCGCACCTGCGCCCATAGCTGTGCATCGAGCGGATAGCGGGCGAGGAAGCGCCGGCGGCGCCAGGCGCTGAAGGACCACATGGGGGATCAGTGCTCGCCGGGCTGGGCCTTGGCCGAGGGGCGCAGCTTGTGGCGGATGAAGCCGATCAGCATGGGCACCAGGGAGAAGGCGATGATGGCGACGATCATCACCGAGAGGTTCTGTTTGATGAACGGCACGTTGCCGAAGAAGAAGCCCAGGGTCACCAGGCCGCCGACCCAGGCGATGCTGCCGGCCACGCTGAAGAACAGGAAGCGTGCGTAGGGCATGTAGGCCATGCCGGCGACGAAGGGGGCGAAGGTCCGCACGATGGGCAGGAAGCGCGCCAGGGTCACGGTCTTGCCACCGTGGCGTTCGTAGAAGGCGTGGGTCTGGTCCAGGTAGTCGCGGCGGAAGACCTTGGAGTTCGGGTTGCTGAACAGGCGCTTTCCCAGGGTTCGGCCGATCACGTAGTTGGTGCTGTCGCCGCTGATCGCCGCGAGCAGCAGCAGGCCGCCGAGCATCCACGGGTCCATGCCGCCGGTGGCGCAGATGGCGCCGGCGATGAAGAGCAGGGAGTCGCCCGGCAGGAAGGGCGTCACCACCAGGCCGGTTTCGCAGAAGATCACCAGGAAGAGGATGGCGTAGATCCAGGTGCCATAGTTGGCTACCGCCAGCGACAGGTAGGAGTCGAGGTGGAGAATCAGGTCGATCGGGTTGAATTCCATGAGAAGCCTGTCTGACAACAAGGTGAACGGCCGGGCCGCCTATTATAAGGCTCGGCCAGGCTGCCGGGGGCGCGCTCCGTCGTATCCTGCGAGGGAGGTCCGCGGGAGGATATTACAGCTTCTGCGTGAAAATCCTGTCGCTGTGAGCGCGGCAACGCCTTGTGACAAATGCCGGCGCAGCGCCTTCTGGGACGTCAGAGCAGGCTTGCCTGCCAGCTCAGCAGGCTCGTCTGGGTCCGAGGCGAAAGTGCGGCGCCGTGTTGGTTGCTGGTCGCTGGCAACTGCTCGGCCAGCGGATGCGCGGCGACTTCTCGGGTGTTCATTGCGTTTTCCAGGCGGGCCTCGGCAATCAGTTGCTGAAGGCGGCCACTGCGGCGCAGGGTGCGCAGGCCGCGGTCGAGGCTGGCGGCCAGGGCTTCGCCTTCTGCGCGCTTCTTCGGCACCAGCACGTAGAGCGGCTTGACCTCCAGCGGCGGTTCGACGAACTCCAGTTGCTCACGCAGCGCCGGGGCGTTCTGGCTGAGCAACTGGTAGCCGGTGTAGCGGTCCACCACGGCCAGGTCGATGCGCCCGCGCAGCAGTTTCTCCAGGTTCTGCCAGTCGCTGCTGACCACGTCCTTGTTGAGGAAGTCGGCGTCGTCGAAGCTTTCCTGATTGACGTAACCGCGTACCACGCCGATGCGGTAGGGGCGCAAGGTGTCGAGGTCGCGCGGGTTGATCGGCAGGGCGCGGTCGCGACGGCGGAAGAAGCCGAGCTGGGAGTCCAGCAGCGGCATCGAGGTGTAGAAGTCCTGGCTGCGGTCCGGCGACAAATAAGCCGGCATCAGTGCGTCGAAACGGCCTTCGCGGGTTTCGTTGAGGGCTCGTTGCCAGGGCAGGAAGACCAGTTCGGCTTTGTCGCCATTGAGCGCCAGGGCTTCGCTGAGTATGCGGCTGGCCAGCCCGTTGCCCGGCAGGTCGCTACCGACGTAAGGGGCCCACTCCAGGGTGGCGACGCGCAGGGTCTGGGCCTGGGCGTTGGCGCCCAGGATGGCGAAACAGAGACAGGCGGTGCGCAGAACAAGCAGGGAAATACGCATGTGATCCCTTCAAGCGGAGGCCGCAACAAGTGCACTGATGGCACTTTAATGCGCCCGGCCCGCCGATGCCAGCGGGCCGCCCCGCACCTTGGAGCTGGGCCTCAGTTGAGGTCGTCGCTGATCGGCAGGATGTAGTTCTTGAATTCGCTGTCCTCGCGGAAACCGATGGACTCGTAGACCTTCTGCGCCACTTCGTTGTTGACGCTGGTGGACACGCGCATGCGCACGGCCTGGGTTTCGCGGGCCATCTGCCGGGCGGTCTGCAGCAGGTGGTCGGCGACCAGCTGGCGGCGCGCCTCTTCGGCGACGTAGATGTCGTTGAGGATCCACACGCGCTTGAGCGACAACGAGGAGTAGCTCGGGTAGAGCTGGCAGAAGCCCAGCAGCTTGCTGTCGTCGTCATCCGGCAGGGCCAGGTAGATCACCGACTCCTTGCGGCGCAGGCGCTTCTCGAGGAATTTCCGCGAGGATTCGGGGTAGGGGAGCATGCCGTAGAACTCGCGGTATTTGACGAACAGCGGCGCGAGCAGATCGAGGTGGTCGAGCGTGGCTTGCACAATGCGCATGAGCGGGCCTCGGCGGGAGGTGAGTGGGCTGGTATGGCAATGCAGGGGCTATGCCAGTGGATAGCCATTGGTCCGATGCTGCACCAGAAATTGTTGAAAGCGCAATCCAAGCGAGCGTTTGATCAGCGCCAGCAGCTGTCGACGCTTCCTGCGCTCACGCCGCGGGTGCCCCGCTCGTCCAGGGTGAAGTCGCCGCAGTCCGAGTCGCGCAGCTGAGTGCCGCTTCGCAGCGCGGTCAGTCGATAGCGGCGAGTGTTGCCGTCGGGATGCTCGGCAGCCAGTTCGTACAACTGATGTGTCGAGAGGCGCCTGCCGTCGGCGGTGAGCGGGTAGGTGAACGCCAGCTTCGTTGGGTCGTTGGTGTACTTGCTGTATTGCGCCAGGTAGCGCTCCTGCTGGGCCGCGGCATCGCGCAGCAGGGTCTGGGCCTCGCTGCGATTGGCGCGCAGGACGAACTGGCGGTAGCTGGGAATGGCGATTCCGGCGAGCAGGGCCAGGATGGACACCACCACCATCAGTTCGACCAGGGTGAATCCGCCAGCTTTCGTGATGCGCGACGCAGATGCCGAAGGCGGGGTTCTCATGGGTAACTCACGGGCAGGTTGTAGTTCATGATCCGCCAGTTGAAGCGGCCCTGGTTCACCGGGTCGAATAGCTGCACAGGCAGACGGCTGCCATCCGGGGTGTAGAGGCTGTCGCCGATGCGGGTCACCGGTCCGTCGATGCGCATGCCGCTGGCGGCCTCGCTGAAGGAGCCGTCGCCAATCAGGTCGAACACGTTGAAGTCCAGCGCGCCGCCGGTCTTCGGGTTCACCGCCAGCAGCCAGTAGGTGATGCCTGCGCTGCAGGGGTCGGCATTGGGCTCGCCGACGGTGACGAACAGCACGTCGCCCAGCATGAAGGGCTGGTCGAGGACCCGCTCGCCATCGGCCAGGTCGAAGTACCAGCCACGGGTGCCGACGCCGCGCTTGCCGCTGCTGTCCCAGGCCACGGGGGTACGGCTCAGTTGGCGGACTTCGCTGGTGCCGGCACTGTGGGTGACGGTCTCCAGGGCCAGCGTCTGTGCCTGCAGATCGGTGAGTCTGTTCAGCGTGGCCGGCGCGCCGGCTCCGTCGACGTGGGCGAGGTAGTCGGTCTGGTCCCAGAAGCCATAAAGGGACTGGCGGCTGACGGCGCCTTCCTTGTCGCCTCCCTCGAAGTACTTGCCGGTGCCGGCGATCACCAGTTGCCCGCCGCGTGGATGCTGGGTGACTTCGGCAGGTGCGCTCAGCGGCTGGTTGCGCGCGGCGGGGATGCTCGACAGCAGGTTGGAGGCAGTCTCGAGGCCGGCCTGTCGATAGAGATTGCCCTGCAGGCTGCCGTAGTAACGCTGGGCGAGTTCGCCTGGACTGGTGGCGCGAGTCCAGGCGACCGTGCTGCCGACCTCGCCGTCACCAGCGGCGGACTCGCTGGCGGCACTGATGCGCCCGTCCTCCAGGCGGATCGACAGCGAGTAGCCCTTGGCGGTGTCGTAACCGTTGCCGGTGAGCACATAGGCAACGCCGTCGGAGATCGTGATCACCGGCCGGTCGAGCAGGTAGCCGAACTCGATGTCCTTGCCGTTCTCGCTGCTGGCGCTGCCCGAATGCTCCCAGAGCAGGCGGGGCTGGTCGGCGTTGGTGATGTCCAGGGCGAACAGGCCGCGCCCGCCGCGCCCGGACGCCATGACCAGCACGGTATGCCAGCTGCCATCGAAATGGACGTCACGGGTGACCGCGCTGCCGTCGACATAGAAGCGGTGCAGGCTGTTGGTGTTCTCCTCCTCTGAGCGCGCGGCGTAGCGGATGTCGGAGAGGTAGTTGAGCTGTCCGAAAACGGCAGCGGGAATGAAGGCCCAGCGCTCCCGGCCGGTCTCGTCGAAGGCGTGCAGCATGCCGTCGTTGGCGCCGACGTAAAGGCGGCTCCCGCGATCGGCGTTGGCCTGCCGGAAGGCGTCGTAGCCGGTCGCGCCGGAGGCCTTCTCCAGATAATAGGTGACGGCGGACGGCGGGCCGACGACCACGGGCGAGGAGTAGATGATGTCGCCCAGCAGATGGTTGCGGGCGCGGAAGGTGTCGCCTTCGTCGCTGCGATCGCCGCGTAGCCAGGCGACGCGTTTCTCTCCCAGATGGTCCTCGCGCTGGGTACCCGGAGCGCGGTTGAGCAGCTGTTGCTGATGGGCCGCGAGGTTGCCCCAGGTGAAGGCCTGCAGGTGGCCCTTGGTGCTGTCCGGTGCGGTATTGGCGTAGATGCTGCGGCTGGCCGGTGAGCGTTGGTTGAGCTGGTTGCGGAACGACAGCGCGGAGTTCGCCTGGGTATTGCCCTGTGCATCCAGGCGGTACTGGAGGATGTCGCCGCTCCAGTCGGTGGGTTGGTAGCTGGCGCGATAGAGGTGGGTGTCGGTGCTCAGCGAGGTGGAGCTGGCGCCTGCAGCGGCTACCGCCAGCTGGTTGCTGGAGATACTGCTGACGATGGCCTGGAAGGCTTTCACCAGTTCGCTGGTGGAGTCGGCGCTGAAGAACTCGCCGCGGGAGTTCAGCGCGCCGTGCCAGAGCGCGGCCACCTTGCCTTCGTTGGCGGTGACGGTCATGCCGTCGAGGCTGGTGCTGGCGCTCGGGTTGGGCCAGCTCCGGGTGCCGTCGAGCAACTGCCGATAGGAGCCGGAATAGGTGTCGCCGTCCCACTGCAGGTACTTCAGCGTCGGGCCGAGCCCCAGGCCTACCGTGTAGGTGGTGATGTGCTGCCAGGTGGCCGGGTCGTTCTTCGGGTTCCAGTAGTCGTTGCCGTCGCGAAAGCGCGGCGGAACCTTGTTTTCCAGGTCGGGACGGGCATCGGTGGCCCAGCCGAGGAAGATATTGTCGGCAAGGGTGTTCGACCATTTGTCCTGATAGGGCGCCGTTGCGGCGAAGGCGGTGCCGTCGGGCAGGGTTCGCGCTGTGCCGTCGGCGTTGCTGCCGCCGGAGCCGTCGCCGAAGCCATCGGTCATCAGCAGGTGGTAGCTGGGCCGGCAGGCGTATTCGGTCTTAACGTCGCGGGGGCTGCCCGGCGCGCGGGCATAGGGGTTATAGGCGGTGGTGTTGCTCAGGTAGTTGTTGACCCGATTCTGCGCCGTTCCCAGGGGCGTGCCGCCACTGGCTGCGAGGCGGCTGGTGAAGTTGAAGAAGTCCGCCTTGTGCTGGCCGGCGAAGGTCGCAAGGGTCTGGTTGCCGCAGGCCGTGGAGCTCATGTTGAAGTTGGTGTTGTAGCAGCTGTTCAGCGCCTGCCAGGTCACCCGGATGTGCTCGGGCAGGTCGAACAGCGCCAGGTTGGCGGCGGTGCGCGTGGCGAGCTGGCGGGTACGGTAGAAGGAAAACCAGTTGGCGTAGTTCTGCTTTTCTTCCGCCGTGCTGACCCAGTGCGGGGTGAAGCAGGTGCGGGTGCAGGCGTTGGCACTGGTGAACGACGAGTCCGCCGCGCAGTTCTGCACGGCACTGAGGCTGCTGGTGGCCACATTGCGCGCATGCGGGCAGGACGCGTTGAACTGGTAGTAGTGAGCGTAGCGCTGGTAGCTGTCGGTGCTGTTGACCGCCTGGGTTGCGTTCTGGCTGTAGCCGTTGCCGGTATTGCGGTTCAGGTCGCCGGTGCCGGTCTGGTTGGTGAGAAAGCCATCGTAGTAGGCCTTGTCGAAACTGGTGACGTAGCGCTCGCTGACGATCCGGCCGCCGCTGAAGGTGACCTTCCACGGTGCCTCGTAGGTGATGTCGGGGTTGTAGTACATCGGGTTGTAGGCGGTGGAACGGTTGGCGATGCTGTAGGAACTCATGCCATCCGGGGTGTAGGCGCTGGTCATGCTGCCGGAGTCGTCGAGGGTGACGATCAGGTTGGGCGAGACGCCTTCCACCAGGAACAGCGGCGCCTGGCTCGGGGCTGCGGCTTGCGCCCCCGCGCCAGTGAGCAGCATCGCCAGGCCGGCCAACGCGGCGAGACGGGGCGGCGAGCGGAACGGGTCAGCGCTGGACACGGGCGTACTCCTGTAGTCGGACCAGGGCCTGGTCGGTGATGCCGGTGGACAGGGCATTCATCTGCAGCAGCAAGGTGCCGTTGCCCGCCAGGCAGTCGGCCATGGCGCTTGAGGAGCGGCTCTCGCATTGCGCGGCGACGTACCAGCGCGGCGCGCTGCTCAGTTCCGCCAATTGGTCGGGATTGGCCAGGTCGTTGCCTCGGTAGGTGCGCGCCCGTGTCAGCAGTGCGCTGCTGGCGGCATTGTCTGGTTCGAGCCAGAGTCGGTCGCACAGCAGTATCTGTTGCTGGCTCTGCGCGGTGCTGATGCAGGTGTCGGCCTCGCCCACGGCCATCGTCGGGCTGTAGCGGGTCCGGTCCAGGGCTTCGCTGATCGCCGAATCGGCGCCGCCCAGCGCCGCCTGGTAGTCCCTTGACTCGGCCAGGCTGTTATCCAGCAGCAAGCCGCTGCGCAGGTTGCCCAGGGTCAGGATGCTCAGCGCCAGTAGCATGAGCAGGGCGATGAGCAGGGTCTGGCCACGTTGCCGGTTCATGGCTGATTCCTCAGGTAGAGCGTCTGCGTGAAGGCGCTGCACAGGCCGCGCGCGCCGGTGCTCTTCGTCGTCGCGGGGTTCAGCGGGTCCTGGTAGGTGCAGTTTTCGGGCAGCAATGCACGGGTCGAGGTGAGCACCAGGCCGGCGCGGAGCTGGTTGGTCGAGCCGACTGCGAACATGAGGTCGTGGATGCCGCTGGCAAGGGCGACCTCGCCGGCGGACAAGGCGTTGTTGGTCTTGCACAGCAACTCGCCGTCGACCAGGCGCAGGTGGCTGACCAATACCTGCGGATTGCCGGCGTCGTCATTGCTGTAGAGCGGGGCGCCGGTGCAATCCTGGTGTACTTGCGCATCGCTGCGCTGGGGGCGCTGGTAGCGCAGGCACAGGCCGCGACCGCCGGCATCCAGGCTGGCGACCTTGCCGGCGCCGAAGATGCAGCCGGTGACCGTGTCGGTCAGGGCAGGGAAGGGGCCTTCGCGGTCGATGACGAAGTCGTACTGCTGCGCATCGGCATCGGTGGCGTGGCGCACCCAGGCGCTGTAGCCGGCCTGCCCGCTCTCGCGCTGCAGCAGGTCGAGGATGAAACGGGCATTGGCCTGGTTCTGCTGCTGGGCATGGTTGAAGGCGGCGTGGTCGCTGCCCGACAGGTAGATCTGCAGCACGCCCAGCAGCACCATCACGCCCAGCGCAATGGCGACCATTAGCTCGATCAGGGACAGGCCGCTCTGGCGATGCAGGGTCATGGCTGGAAGCTCAGTCGGTAGCGTTCGACGCCGCCTGCATCGCTGCCGGAAAGGCAGGCCGCGTCGTCATCGTCAGCGGTGGTCGGGCTGCCGGCCTGGCAGTTGCGGCTGTGCCAGGCCAGCTGGATCAGCAGCAGCGGCTGGCGCGAACCGGCGTCGCAGGCCTTGCCGTCGCGGCTGGGGCAGATGAAGGTGGCATCGCCCAACAGCGCATCGTCGGTGTTGAGCTTCAGGCGTAACTGTTCGACCCAGCAGGCCAGTTCGCGCTTGGCCCGGTCCGCCTTGCCCAGGCCGCTGGTGGCGCAGCTCTGGCCGCTGCCGAGGCTGGGGAAGCTGCTGCCGGCCGGGACCAGGTAGGCCGCGTCGGTACTGAGCTTGCCCTTGCTGACCAGCGCCTCGCGATTGGCCTGGATGCTGCGGGCGAGGTCGGCGGCCAGCAGCAGGGCGTTCTGCCGCTGCTGGCTGTCGTGGCCATAGGCGATGCTGCGGCTCTGCAGGGCCAGCAGGCCAAGCAGGGCGACGCTGGTGAGCATCACTGCCACCATGACCTCGATCAGATAGAAGCCCCGCTGGGTGGCATGGGATCGGCGCGTCAGTCGCATGGCCCCACCGCTCCGCCGCGTTGCAGGCAGACCTTGCTCGAGTAGCTGCCGGCAGTGAGGGTGAAGACCCGCGGGAAGTTGCCGCCGCCGGTAGCGATGCCGTTGCCGTCGAACTCCAGCGCAGCGGTCGGCTTCTGGGTAATGAGCACCTTTGCGGATTCGTCGAGCCGGGTCCTACGCAACTCTATCTCTCGATGGCCCTGCAGGTCGCCGCCGCGCAGTCGACCGACGCTCAGCTCCGAAGTCCAGTCGCCGCTGCTCTGCGGCGTCACCCGCACCGGCTGGTGCCCGATCTGCGCCTGGGCGCGGGCGTACTGAAGCACCGCGACCAATTGCTTACCGGTACTCTGCGCGCGGTTGCGATTGATCAGCAGGTCGAAGGAGGGCACCGCGATGCCCAGCAGGATCGCCAGGATCGCGATGGTGACCATCGCTTCGATCAGGGTGAAGCCACGCTGAACAGGTTGGGGGCTGACACGAGCATGCAACTGAGTCTTGGGTGAATCCATCGTCTCGCCATCGTCATGAAACGCCATGCGCTGGCGCTTCCTTTCGTGCGCCAGGCACGGTCCTTGATGGCCTGGTTTTTATCGCGACGGGTGGCGGGGGTGATTTAAGACGATTCTTAAAGACGGCGACCCGCTGCGCGGCATGTGGTCGCGTTCACGCTGCGGGCGACACAGGCCCGCACGGCTCATCGTGCTGATGACTCAGCCACCGATAAGAAAGTTGCCGGTTCTGCCGGCGCTCTCGCCCTCCAATGCCGGGAGTTCAGCCTCGTCCTTCAGGTTCACCCCCGACAGCTGGCGGCGGCAGGCTTCGCGCATCAGGTAGAGCAGGCGGTGGGTGGCGAGGCCGTAGCTCAGACCTTCCAGGCGAACGTTGGAGATGCAGTTGCGGTAGGCGTCGTTCAGGCCGACCTTCGGCGCCCAGGTGAAATACAGGCCCAGGCTGTCGGGCGAGGACAGGCCGGGGCGTTCGCCGATCAGGATCACCACCATCTTCGCCCGCAGCAGCTCGGCGACTTCGTCGGCTACCGCGACCCGGCCCTGTTGCACCAGCGCCACCGGCGACAGGCTCCAGCCTTCGTTGCGCGCCTGTTCTTCCATGCGTTCGAGGAAGGGCAGGCTGTGACGTTGCACGGCCAGTGACGAAAGACCGTCGGCGATCACCACGGCCAGGTCGTAGCCCTGCGGGTGGCGGTCGGCGTGGCGGCGCAGGATGTCCGCCGATTCTTCGTTCAGCCGGCGGCCCAGGTCCGGGCGTTGCAGGTAGGTGTCGCGGTCGGCGGCGGCGCTGTGCAGCAGCAAGGTTTCGCGGCCGCGCTCGGCCAGTTGCGCGGCGAGGCCGTCGCGGTCGAAGGGCAGGTGCACGGCATCGCGCGCCTGGGCGTGGGCGAACTGGAAGTCCAGCTGCGCGCCGGTCGGCAGGCTGGTGCCGGCGCGGCCGAGGGCGATGCGCGCGGCGGTCAGTCGACGCAATTCCTGCCAGGGGTTGGGGGTGAAGCTGTCACTCATTGAAGACTCCTCAACTCAGGACAGTTGCGCGAGCGCATGGCGGAAGGCGCCGGGCAACTGGCTGGCCATGTGTATCCGGCCGTCCTGCTGGCGGAGGATTTCCATGCGCGCAAGCCACGCCTCGAATTCCGGCGCCGGGCGTAGGCCCAGCGTCTGTCGCACGTAGAGCGCGTCGTGGAAGGAGGTGGTCTGGTAATTGAGCATCACGTCGTCGGAGCCGGGGATGCCCATGATGAAGTTGATGCCGGCCACGCCGAGCAGGGTCAGGAGCATGTCCATGTCGTCCTGGTCGGCCTCGGCGTGGTTGGTGTAGCAGATGTCGCAACCCATGGGCACGCCGAGCAGCTTGGCGCAGAAGTGGTCTTCCAGGCCGGCGCGGATGATCTGCTTGCCGTTGTACAGGTACTCCGGGCCGATGAAGCCGACCACGGTGTTCACCAGGAATGGCTTGAAGTGCCGTGCCACTGCATAGGCGCGGGCCTCGCAGGTCTGCTGGTCGACGCCGTGGTGGGCGTTGGCCGACAGCGCACTGCCCTGGCCGGTCTCGAAGTACATGAGGTTGTCGCCCAGCGTGCCGCGTTTCTGCGACAGCCCGGCTTCGTAGCCTTCCTGGAGGATCGACAGGCTCACGCCGAAGCTGGCGTTGGCCGCTTCGGTGCCGGCAATGGACTGGAACACCAGGTCCAGCGGCGCGCCCCGGTTGATCGCCTCGATGGAGCTGGTGACGTGGGTGAGCACGCAGGACTGGGTGGGAATCTCGTAGCGCTGGATGATCGCGTCGAGCATCTCCAGCAGGGTGCAGATCGACTGCAGGCTGTCGGTGGCCGGGTTGATGCCGAGCATGGCGTCGCCGTTGCCGTAGAGCAGGCCGTCGAGCACGCTGGCGGCGATGCCGGCAGGGTCGTCCGTGGGGTGGTTGGGTTGCAGCCGCGTGGACATGCGCCCGCGCAGGCCCATGGTGTTGCGAAAGCGCGTGACCACACGGATTTTTTGCGCGACCAGCACCAGGTCCTGCACGCGCATGATCTTCGACACTGCGGCTGCCATTTCCGGCGTCAGTCCAGGCGCCAGGGCGCGCAGGCTGGCTTCGTCGGCGGCATCGCCGAGCAGCCAGTCGCGCAGGCCGCCCACCGTGAGGTGGCTGACCGGCGCGAAGGCCTGGCGGTCGTGGCTGTCGATGATCAGTCGGGTGACTTCATCGCTCTCGTAGGGGATCAGCGCCTCGTCGAGGAAGTGCTTGAGCGGGATGTCGGCCAGCGCCATCTGCGCGGCGACGCGCTCGGCGTCGCTGCCTGCGGCGACCCCGGCGAGGCGGTCGCCGGAGCGCGCCGGGCTGGCCTTGGCCATCACCTCGCGCAGGCTGTCGAAGCGCCAGGTCTGGCCACCGACACTGTGGACGAATCCGGACATGGCGCTTCTCCTCAACCCTGACTGGCGAACGATGCGTCGGTGCCGCGATTGAGGCTGATGACGATGCTGCAGACGGAGCAGCCGCCGATCATCAGCACCAGGAACACCGAGGCGATCACGCTATTGAACCATAGCATCGCAGCCAGGCAGACCAGCGCCAGGACCAGCGCGATGGCCGGCACCACCGGGTAGCCCGGCGCACGGAAGCTGCGCTCCAGGTCCGGCTCGCTGCGGCGCAGTTTGAACAGGCTGAACATGCTCATGATGTACATGACGATGGCGCCGAACACGCTCATGGTGATCATCGCCGCGGTCAGGGTCATGCCCTGCAGGCTGATCAGGCCGTCGCTGAAGATCGCCGCGATGCCCACGGCGCCACCGGCGAGGATGGCGCGGTGCGGGGTCTGGAAGCGCGACAGCTTGGCCAGGCTGCGCGGCAGGAAGCCGGCGCGGGCCAGGGCGAAGAACTGCCGCGAGTAACCCAGGATGATGCCGTGGAAGCTCGCCACCAGGCCGAACAGGCCGATCCACACCAGCATGTGCATCCAGGTCGAGTTGTTGCCCACCACCGCTTTCATGGCCTGCGGCAGCGGGTCGTTGATGTTCGACAGGGTGCGCCAGTCGCCCACGCCGCCGGCGAAGATCATCACGCCGATGGCCAGGGTCACCAGGGTCAGGATGCCGGCGATGTAGGCGCGCGGGATGGTGCGTTTCGGGTCTTTCGCCTCCTCGGCTGCCATGGCAGCGCCCTCGATGGCGAGGAAGAACCAGATGGCGAACGGGATCGCGGCGAAGATGCCGGCCATGGCGGTGGAACCGAATACATCCGAGCCGGCCCAGCCGTTGAGCACGAAGTTGCTGAAGCTGAAGCCCGGTGCGACCACACCCATGAACACCAGCAACTCGGCTACCGCCAGCACGGTCACCACCAGTTCGAAGGTGGCGGCGATGCTTACACCGAGGATATTCAGGGTCATGAAGATGAAGTAGGCGCCGGTGGCCGCCCACTTCGGATCGAGGCCGGGGAACTGCACGTTGAGGTAGGCGCCGATGGCCATGGCGATGGCCGGCGGGGCGAAGACGAATTCGATCAGGGTGGCGATGCCGGCGATCATCCCGCCGGTCTTGCCGAAGGCCCGCAGGCTGTAGGCGAAGGGGCCACCGGCGTGGGGGATGGCGGTGGTCAACTCGGTGTAGCTGAAGATGAAGCAGGTGTACATCACCGCCACGATCAGCGTGGTGACGAGGAAGCCCAGGGTACCGGCGGCGGCCCAGCCATAGCTCCAGCCGAAGTACTCGCCGGAGATCACCAGTCCCACGGCGAGGCCCCACAGGTGCAGGGTGCCAAGCGTTGGTTTGAGTTGTGATGCGCTCATTGTTGTTATTCCTCTCTCCGCAAGGGATAGGCCGCAACCAGGGCGGGCCGCAGGGCGTGGACGGATACCTGAGACCCGATGGTAGTGGCGTACTGCCGCGCAAGACTTGACCGCTGGAACCGGCTTTCGCCGTGCAGGGTCAACTGTTTGTTACCCATCGCCCCACCGCGCGCACGGTGCCCGCTTCTGGTGCCGGAAATCGCCTCTCTGCCCCGTGCTGTGGCAGCTGCAGGCCAGGCGCGGCGCCGTGTCGGGGTTGTTGGTAACGGGCCGGCGAGGCACGGGATTTGCTTTGTTTTTTCGTCCTCTGTTCCTGCGTGCGACGTGCCTCGAGCGCCTCATAACAAGATCGGTAACCGACATGAGCCAGCCTCTGTTTTCCCCGTCCGGCCTGAGCCTGCCCCTGGCCAGCAACATCGGCGTGCTGTCCGCCGCCGCCAGCGGCCTGGGTCGCTTCATCGGCGACCAGGGCGGCGACATCGACCGCGTCTTCGGCCGCGCCGGCATCGACCCGGAGCGCCTGCTGCATCCCACCCTGAGCCTGGCGCTGACCAACTACTGCCAGGTGCTGGAAGAGGCTGCGCGACAGTCGGGGTGCGACAACTTCGGGCTGCGCTACGGCGAGCAGTTCCGCCCCCATGAGCTCGGCCTTCTGGGCTACGTCGGGTTGTGCTCGGAGACGCTGGAAGAGGCGCTGAAGAACTTCGCCGCCGCCTTTCCCTATCACCAGCACGACACTCTGATCCGACTGGTGGATTGCGGCGAGTGCTATCGCTTCGACTACCAGGTTCGCCATGGCGCCATCCTCGACCGCCGCCAGGATGCCGAGCTGACCCTGGGCATGGCGCTGAACCTGATGCGCCACGCGCTCGGTCCCGAGTGGGCGCCGCGCGCGGTGAGCTTCGAGCACGCGCGGCCTGAGGGCTGGCAGGAGCATGGCCGGGTGTTCGACGCGCCGGTGCTGTTCCAGCGCGGCTGCAATTCAATGTTGATTCCCAAGCGCGACCTCTACGGCCGGCAGATGCCCGAGCGCGACGCCAACCTGCTGTTCCTGGTACAGGACGTGATCCGTCGCCTGGGCGAACAGGGCGGCGCGCCCAATCTGGTGGAGGACGCCGGCACGCAGATTCGCCTCGCGCTGGCGGACGGCGAGCCGTCGCTGGAGATCATCGCCGAGCAGCTCGAACTCACCACCGCCGGGCTGCAACGGCGCTTGCGCGAGGCGGGGCTGAGCTTCAGCCAGCTGGTGGAAAACACCCGCCGTGAGCTGGCGCTGCACTATCTGCGCCAGCCGCAACGGCCGATCTCCGAGCTCGCGCCGTTGCTGGGGTATTCCGAGACCAGCGCCTTCTCCCGCGCCTTCCGCCGCTGGTTCGGGGTGAGCCCGCGGCAGTGGCGCAGCGACGCCAGCTGAGCTGCTTTTCGTAGGAGCGAGCTTGCTCGCGAACTGATTTCCTGGCAGATCCGGAGCTGGGCGGGTTCGCGAGCAGGCTCGCTCCTACAGGCTTCGCTCCGTGCTCGAGTCCGCTCCTACGAAATCCAACCGCCGGTAGCGTTTTCCCGGGCATAAAAAAGCGCGGCCCGCAGGCCGCGCAAAGATCGATGTGAGGAGGTGCCCGGCTCGCGCCGGGCGGGTGGCTCAGAACAAACTCAGAAGAAGCCCAGCGGGTTGATGTCGTAGCTGACCAGCAGGTTCTTGGTCTGCTGGTAGTGATCGAGCATCATCTTGTGGGTCTCGCGACCCACGCCGGATTTCTTATAGCCGCCGAACGCAGCGTGCGCCGGGTACAGGTGGTAGCAGTTGGTCCACACGCGGCCGGCCTTGATGCCACGGCCCATGCGGTACGCGCGGTTGATGTCGCGGGTCCAGACGCCAGCGCCCAGGCCGTACTCGGTGTCGTTGGCGATCGCCAGCGCCTCGGCCTCATCCTTGAAGGTGGTGACGCCCACCACCGGCCCGAAGATTTCCTCCTGGAACACGCGCATCTGGTTGTTGCCCTTTAGCAGGGTCGGCTGGATGTAGTAGCCGGTGGAGAGATTGCCGTCGAGCTTCTCGACCGAGCCGCCGACCAGGATCTGCGCACCTTCCTGCTGGGCGATGTCGAGGTAGGAGAGAATCTTCTCGTACTGTTGCTGCGAAGCCTGGGCGCCGACCATGGTGTCGGTGTCCAGCGGGTCGCCGCGCTTGATGGCCTTCACCTTCTTCATCACCACGTCCATGAACTGCGGGTAGATGGACTCCTGCACCAGCGCGCGGGACGGGCAGGTGCACACCTCGCCTTGGTTGAAGAAGGCCAGCACCAGGCCCTCGGCTGCCTTCTCGATGAAGGTCGGCTCGGCCTGCATGATGTCTTCGAAGTAGATGTTCGGGCTCTTGCCGCCCAGTTCCACGGTGGACGGAATGATGTTCTCGGCGGCGCACTTGAGGATGTGCGAGCCCACCGGGGTGGAGCCGGTGAAGGCGATCTTGGCGATGCGCTTGCTGGTGGCCAGCGCTTCACCGGCTTCCTTGCCGAAGCCCTGGACAACGTTGAGTACGCCCTTGGGCAGCAAGTCACCGATCAGTTCCATCAGCACGCTGATGCCCAGCGGCGTCTGCTCGGCCGGCTTGAGCACGATGCAGTTGCCGGCGGCCAGGGCCGGGGCGAGTTTCCAGGCGGCCATCAGCAGCGGGAAGTTCCACGGGATGATCTGTCCGACCACGCCCAGCGGTTCATGGATGTGGTACGCGACGGTGCTGTCGTTGATCTCGGCGGCGCTGCCTTCCTGCGCGCGGATGCAGCCGGCGAAGTAGCGGAAGTGGTCGGCGGCCAGTGGGATGTCGGCGTTGAGGGTTTCGCGGACCGGCTTGCCGTTGTCCCAGGTCTCGGTGACGGCCAGCAGCTCCAGGTTCTGTTCGATACGGTCGGCGATTTTCAGCAGTACCAGCGAGCGGTCCTGCACCGAAGTGCGGCCCCAGGCATCGGCGGCGGCGTGGGCGGCGTCCAGCGCCTTGTCGATATCCTCGGCGGTGGAGCGGGGGAATTCGGCGATGGGCTGGCCGTTCACCGGCGAGGTGTTGGTGAAGTACTGACCCTTCACCGGCGGGACGAATTCGCCGCCGATGTAGTTGCCGTAGCGCGCCTTGAACGAAACGATGGCGCCTTCGCTACCGGGATGGGCATAACGCATGGTCGGATCTCCTGGGTCTTGTGCTTGTTGGGGAGGACGTTGATTCAGCGTAGAGCAAGGGCCGGGCCATGCCAGTGAAAGGCGCGCCGCCCGTGGGCTGGGCGGATTTCCGCGGTGCGCTGGAAAGTGCGCTGTCACGCCCCTGGCGCAGTGCCTCGTGACACTTTGTCCCGTAAACGTGACAGTCGTGACCTGACGGTCGGCCAGGCGTTGCATTGGGCGGGCGCGTGGGGGATGCTGTCCTGCGTTCTTGCGAATTGTCCTACAAACATTCGCTGGAACCCGGGGCTGCCTTCCCGTCCCCCAAGCGGAGAACAACAAGAATGCGCGCCAACGATTTGAGCCGCCACGCCCGCCAGGTCATGACCGTGGCCGAGGGCAAGGCCCCCGCCGGTGCCCCCGGTGCGGACCCGTCGATCGCCCGCTCCTGGATGCGTTGTCTGGAGCAATACCACCTCGACCCTGCGCAGCCCATGGCGCCTGCCGTGCTGGAACACGCGCGCATGCTCGAAGTCCGCGAGCGTCATCGCCAGGTGCTGGAGATCGCCAGCGGCGAGATGAACAGCCTGCACCAGCAGCTCTCCGGCGCCGGTCACGCCGTGCTGCTCACCGACTCCCGCGGGGTGATCCTCAACTGCGTCAGCGAAGCCGCCGAGCGGCGCACCTTCGAGCAGGCCGGGCTGTGGCTCGGCGCCGACTGGAGCGAAGCCCGCGAAGGCACCAACGGCATCGGCACCTGCCTGGTGGAGCGCCAGGCGCTGACCATCCACCAGGACGAACATTTCCGCAGCCGCCACACCGGCCTGACCTGCTCGGCCAGCCCGGTGTTCGACCCGCAGGGCGAACTGCTGGCGGTGCTCGACGTGTCCTCCGCGCGCCGCGACGTGTCGCGACAGAGCCAGTTCCACACCATGGCGCTGGTCAACCTCTCCGCCAAGGCCATCGAGAGCTGCTACTTCCTGCGCCACTTCGAGGACCAGTGGCTGCTGCGCTTCCACCTGCAACCGGACGGCCTCGGGCTGTTCAGCGAAGGCATGCTGGCCTTCGGTGGCGACGGGCGCATCCGTGCGGCCAACCAGAGCGCCATCAACCTGCTCGGTAGCCGCCGGGACAGCCTGATCGGCCGCTCGCTGGAACAGTTCTTCGAATGCCGGCTGGACGACCTGTTCAGCCGCGCTGACCCGCATCCCAATGCCAGCTGGCCGCTGCGCACCCATGCAGGGCGCACCCTTTATGCGCTGCTGCGTGGCAAGCGACCCATCGCCGCCGCGCCGGTCCTGCCGCGCGCGCCCCTGGCGAAAGGCCTGTGCATCGACGACCCGCAACTGGCCCACGATTTCCGCCGTGCGCTGAAGGTCTACGCCCACGACGTGCCGCTGCTGCTGCAGGGTGAGACCGGCACTGGCAAGGAGGCCTTCGCCCGCGCCGTGCACCTGGGCGGCGAGCGCGCCGGCAAGAGTTTCGTCGCGCTGAACTGCGCGGCGATTCCCGAGACCCTGATCGAGAGCGAGCTGTTTGGCTATCGCGGCGGCAGCTTCACTGGCGCGCGCAAGGAAGGCATGCGCGGCAAGCTGCAGCAGGCCGATGGCGGCACGCTGTTCCTCGACGAGATCGGCGACATGCCGCTGGCCCTGCAGACCCGCCTGCTACGCGTGCTTGAAGAGCGCCAGGTGGTGCCCATCGGCGGCGAGCCGCAGGATGTGGATATCCGCCTGATCAGCGCCAGCCACCGGGACCTGGAAGCGCTGGTGGCCGCCGGGCAGTTCCGTGAAGACCTCTATTACCGCCTCAACGGCCTGGTGGTGGCGCTGCCGCCGCTGCGCGAGCGCGACGACCGCAGCGCGCTGCTCGACCACCTGCTCGCCGAGGAGAGCAAGGGGCGCAATGTGCGCCTGGACGACGACGTGCGCCGGCACCTGCTGGACTTCCCCTGGCCGGGCAACGTGCGCCAGTTGCGCAATGTGCTGCGTACGCTCTGTGCGCTGTGCGACGGCGGACGCATCCAGATGGCCGACCTGCCGCCGGACCTGCGCCGCGTCCCGGTGCAATCTGCCGCCCCGCTTGCTGCAACTGTGGAGGAGGGCGACACCCTCGGCACGGCCGAACGCAACGCGCTGCTGGAAGTGCTCGAAGCGCAGCGCTGGCACATCAGCCGTGCCGCGCAACAGCTGGGCATCAGTCGCAATACCCTGTACCGCAAGCTCAACCGCCACGGTCTGAACAGGAAGAGCCTCTCGTAGTTTCACGCCCGTGACGACTTTCCCCGGCCTGCGGGAACCGCCTCCCCACCTCGTCGTCTGATGCCCCGGCGGCGGGCCGCGCGGGGGCGCGCTGTGCTACTCTGCCGCCCATTCGAAGCGCCTTGAAAGGCTTGATTGCAGGAGTCTGCATGCATATCCACATCCTCGGCATCTGCGGCACCTTCATGGGATCGCTGGCCGTCCTGGCCAAGGAACTGGGCCACCGCGTGACCGGCTCCGATGCCAACGTCTACCCGCCCATGAGCACCCAGCTGCAAGCCCAGGGCATCGAGCTGATGCAGGGCTACGATCCCGCGCACCTGGAGCCGGCACCGGACCTGGTAGTGGTCGGCAACGCGCTGTCGCGCGGCAACCCGGCAGTGGAATACGTGCTGAACAAGGGCCTGCCCTACGTCTCCGGCCCGCAGTGGCTGGCCGACCACGTGCTGCAGGGCCGCTGGGTCCTGGCGGCCGCCGGCACCCACGGCAAGACCACCACCAGCAGCATGCTGGCCTGGGTGCTGGAACACGCCGGCATGAGTCCGGGCTTCCTGATCGGCGGCGTGCCGCAGAACTTTGGCGTCTCTGCGCGCCTGGGCGGCACCCCGTTCTTCGTGGTCGAGGCCGACGAGTACGACAGCGCCTTCTTCGACAAGCGCTCCAAGTTCGTCCATTACCACCCGCGCACGGCGATCCTGAACAATCTGGAGTTCGACCACGCGGACATCTTCCCCGACCTCGCGGCCATCGAGCGGCAGTTCCACCACCTGGTGCGGACCATCCCCGGCGAAGGCCTGGTCATCCATCCGACCTCCGAGACCGCACTCAAGCGCGTGATCGACATGGGCTGCTGGACGCCGGTGCAGACCACCGGCGAAGGCGGCCAGTGGCAGGCGCGCCTGCTCAGCGAGGACGGCTCGCACTTCGAGGTGCTGTTCGACGGCAAGGCCCAGGGCATCGTGGACTGGGAACTGACCGGCCAGCACAACGTCGCCAACGCCCTGGCTTGCCTCGCGGCGGCCCGCCATGTCGGCGTGGTGCCTGAGCTGGGCTGCGCCGCGCTGTCGGCCTTCAAGAGCGTCAAGCGGCGCATGGAGAAAGTCGCCGAGGTCAACGGCGTGACCATCTATGACGACTTCGCCCACCACCCGACCGCCATCGCCACCACCCTCGACGGCCTGCGCAAGCGCGTCGGCGATGCCAAGGTGATCGCCGTGGTCGAGCCGCGCTCCAACTCCATGAAGCTCGGTGCCCACCGCGACGGCTTGCCGGAGTCCGTTGTCCAGGCCGACAACGTGTTCTGGTACGCGCCGCCCAACCTCGGCTGGGACCTGGCCGCCACCGTCGCCAGTTCCACCGTGCCGACGCAAGTGTGCAATTCGCTGGAAGCCATCATCGAGGGTGTGAAAGCCATCGCCGCGCCGGGCACCCAGGTGGTGGTCATGAGCAACGGCGGATTCGGCGGCCTGCACGGCAAGCTGGCCCAGGCGCTGGAGGGCTGAACATGGCCGGAGCCGAACGCGTCACCCTCGCCATGACCGGCGCCTCGGGCGCCCAGTACGGCCTGCGCCTACTCGACTGCCTGGTACAGGAAGACCGCGAGGTACACTTCCTGATCTCCAAGGCCGCGCAACTGGTGGTGGCTACCGAGACGGACGTGACCCTGCCGAGCAAACCGCAGGCGATGCAGGCTTTCCTGAGCGAATACACCGGCGCCGCGCCGGGTCAGATTCGCGTCTACGGCAAGGAAGACTGGATGGCCCCGGTGGCCTCCGGTTCCGGCGCGCCGAGTGCGATGGTGGTGGTGCCCTGCTCGACGGGGACGCTCTCGGCGATTGCCACCGGCGCCTGCAACAACCTCATCGAACGCGCCGCCGACGTGGCGCTGAAGGAGCGCCGCCAGCTGATCCTGGTGCCGCGCGAGGCGCCGTTCTCCAGCATCCACCTGGAGAACATGCTCAAGCTGTCCAACCTGGGCGCGGTAATCCTGCCGGCCGCTCCGGGCTTCTATCACCAGCCGCAGACAGTCGATGACCTGATCGACTTCGTCGTCGCGCGCATCCTCAATCAACTGGGCATTCCCCAGGACATGCTGCCGCGCTGGGGCGAACACCATCTTGTCAGTGACGAATAAGCTCCTCGCCGCCCTGCTGCTGTTGCAACTGGGCGGTTGCGCCACCGTGAAGACCCTCAACGACAGCCGCCCCGGCGACCCGCTGATCTATGCCGGCACCCGGCTGGACTGGTATTCGCTCAATGGCGGCTGCTGCCCGAAGGACCACTTCGGCACCGACGCGCCGGCCTACCCTGGCCTCGACCTGCCCGGCAGTGCGCTGCTGGACACCTTGCTGCTGCCGCTGTCGATTGCTGCAGAGCTGGGCGTCGGTTTGCAGGTGTGGGGCGGCAATTGAACTGCCTCACGCTGGACCTTCCCCTGTAGGAGCGAGCTTGCTCGCGAACTGGCGCGTCGCTGAACAGCTGCACATCCAGGGGCTTGGGAGGTTCGCGAGCAAGCTCGCTCCTACGAAAAGCAGGCGCATCGGCGCACAACCGCGGGCGGTTGTACGCCCTGCGTCTGCGGGAGGTTATTTACCCAGCTTGCGCAGTTCGTCCGACTCGACGATGCGGGTGCCCTCGCCGGTTTCCAGGGCCAAGCGCCAGAGCGCGCGGGCCAGGGCGATGGCTTCGATGCCGTGCAGCTTGCCCGGCAGGATGCGCGAGAAGGGTGCGGCGAGCAGTTCGGCCAGGCGGACTTCCTCCCGCTGGCCCAGCAGCAGCGACGGCCGAGCAATGGTCAGTTGCTGCCAGCCCTGTTGGCGCAGGGCGTCTTCCAGCTCACCCTTGGTCCGGCTGTAGAAAATTGACGATTTGCTGTCCGCTCCCAGCGCGCTGACCACTATGTAGTGCCGCGCGCCGAGGGCCAGGCCGCGCTCGCCCAGGGCTAGCGGCAGGTCGAAATCGACGCTGCGAAACGCCTCCTCCGAGCCGGCCTCCTTGAGCGTGGTACCCAGGCAGCAGAACACCGTGTCTACCGGCTGGAGCAGGTGCGGGATGAGTTCGGCCAGCGGACCGACCGGGTTTTCCAGGCGTGGGTGCTCCGCCAGCTTCCTTCGGGCCGGGGCGATGACGCGCTTGACCGTGGGCTCGTTGAGCATGCGGTCGAGCAGATGCTCACCGGTCAGGCCGGTGGCGCCAGCTAGCAGGATATTCGTCGGTTTCGAGTACATCTGTGTTTCCCCTCTGACACACCTTCCAGCTTAGTTCTCGCCCTGTCCTTTTGCCTGCGCATCGTTGCTGCCGAGCGCCAGGGTTCCGTGCGTCTGTTGCGCACGCAGGGCCTGCCAGCGAGTAATGACCGCATCCGGCGCCCAGAGTTGCGGTTCCGATGGCTCGAACTCTTCCTCCTTCTCGCGCTTGGCCACGGTGGCGCTGGCCAGCATGAACGCCTGCCTGAGGTCGTCGGTCTGCTGGAAGGCCTTGGCAAAGAGCGCATCGCCGAAGTAGGTGAAGTCGGCCTCCTCGGAGCAACCGAAGGACACTCGGTCGCTGCGCGCGGCGGTCATGATCAGGGTCTTGTCGTCCTTGAGCGCGGGGATGAAGCCGCCGCTGTAGCAGGCGGAGATCACCAGCACCTTGGTGCGGTCCTTGAGCGGAGCGAGCAGCGTGACCAGTTCGCTGGCTGGCAGGTCGTCGAGTTTCAGGCCGGGCATGTCCAGCACCAGTTGGTGGTCATGGGAGCCGTGGCTGGTCAGGTAGATGAACACCAGGTCTTCCGGGCCGCTGCGCTGCGCGATGGTGCGCAGGGTGCGGGCGAGGGTTTCGCGGGTGGCCATGGGACGGTCGGCGAGGTGATCGCGGTGGTTCACCAGGCGCACCACGCCGCGCGCACCAAAGCGATCACCGAGCAGGTTGGCGACGTAGTCGGCCTCGCGCAGGAACACGCTCTGCTTGCCGTCGCCGCCCAGGCTGACGCCGTAGAGCTCGATTGCCGGGGTGGACTGCGGGACGGCGGCCAGGGCTTTCTCCAGCATGGCGCCCTGTTCCAGCAAGCCGACTTCCAGCGGATTGGGCAGTGTTTTGCCGGCGGCGTCCTGGCGCAACTGGCCGGCGCTCCAGGTGCCTTTCTGCACGCTGCCGTCATGGCGGGTGAGGGTGCCGGCGCCGGAGTACTCGCCACGGGCGAAGCCGCCGCTGTAGGTCTGGCCGTCGGCCCTGGTCAGGGTGCCCTGGCCGTCGAAGCGCCAGAAACGGAAGTCGCCCTTGTAGCGGCTGCCATCGGCGCCGATGAACTCGCCCGGCCCGCTCAGCGCGCCGGCCTTGAAGCGACCGAACCAGACATCGCCGTCAGCGTTCTGGAAGCGTCCGGTGCCGTCGAACTGGTCGTTGCGGAACTCGCCGGCGTACTGGTCGCCCGCGTCGTCGCGGAAGATGCCCTTGCCTTCGAGCACGCCGTTCTTGAACGGGCCGCTGTACTGGTTGCCGAGGCTGTCGCGGCGGGCGCCCTCACCGTTGGCTTCGCCACGGGCGAAGGCGCCCTGGTGGCGGGTGCCATCGGCTTGTTCGAGGCTGCCCAGGCCCTCGTAGCGACCCTTGCGGAAGCCGCCGCTGTAGGTGGTGCCGCCCTGGGAAATCCGCCCTTCGCCGTCGAACTCGCCGCGCTTGAACTGGCCCTCGTAGAAGCTGCCGTCGGCGTACTGCAGGCGGCCACGCCCTTCGAACAGGCCGTCGCGGAACTCGCCTTCATAGCTCGTGCCGTTGCCGTCGTTCCACTTGCCCTGGCCGCTCTGCAGGCCCTTGTCGAAGCCGCCCTCGTACCAGGCGCCGTTGCTGTAATCCAGCCGCCCGGGCCCTTGCAACTGGCCGTTCACCAGCTCGCCACGGTAGCGCGCGCCGTCGGGCAGGCGGGCGTCCGGGGGCGTCAGCGGTTCGCCTTCGCCGCAGGCAGTCAGGAGCAGGGCAAGGCTCAAGGGCAGGAGTTGGCGTGGCATCGGGACTCTCGAATCGACGGTGGGGCGCAGAGTGAGTGTGACGTAAAAAAGCCCGCGGACGCGGGCTTTTTTCTCAGCGCTGTGCCAGAGCCGTCAGACGAAGCACAGGCTCAGCGATTCGGCGATGTAGGCCGGCTTGGGCAGGCCTTCGATCTCCAGGGTGCAGCGGGCCTTGATCAGCCATTGGCCGGGATTCTTCTCGGTGATGTCGGTGATGGTCACCTGCAGGCGCACGCGCGAATCCACCGGTACCGGCTGGATGAAGCGCACGCTGTCGAGACCGTAGTTGACCACCATCTTGGGGTTCTCCGGCAGGACCAGCAGGCCCTCGCAGAGTTTGGGGATCAGCGACAGCGACAGGAAACCGTGGGCGATGGTGCCGCCGAAGGGCGTCTTCTTCGCCTTTTCCGGGTCGACGTGGATGAACTGGTGGTCCTCGGTGCACTCGGCGAACTGGTTGATGCGCTGTTGATCGACGGTGATCCACTGCGAATGGCCCAGGTCCTTGCCGATGTAGTCCTTCAGTGCGCTTACGGGTACGAATGCCATGTTTCCTCCGGGGATATCGTTGTTCTTCTAATGCGGCCTGCGTAAGAGTCCGACAACAGATCAGCATGGGGTCCGCGGCCGGTCAAGCCGCAGCGGCATTCATGCTTTGGGCGAATGCCGAGCCATAGCGGTCGCCGGGCGGGCATAATGGCGGCTCCTTGCGCTGGAGATGTTCCCTGATGTTGCTACGCGGCCTGACCTGGCTGGTGCTGTTCCAACTGCTCGGCACGGGCCTGAATGCTCTCATCCTGCACATGATTCCCGGCCCCATCATTGGGCTGGTGCTGCTGTTCGCCTTCCTGGTGTGGAACGGCGAGGTGAGCAAGCCGGTGAACGAGGCGGCCGCCTCGCTGCTGCGCTACCTGCCGTTGCTGCTGGTGCCGGCGGCGGTGGGCGTGATGGCCTACGCGAAGCAGATCGCCGCGGACTTCTGGGCCATCGCCGGCGCCCTGGCGCTGTCGCTGCTGGTGTCCTTCGTGTTCGCCGGCTGGCTGATGCAGAAGCTCATCGACCGCCAGCGCAAGCAGAAGGAGGGCGCGTGATGTTCGACTGGCAAGGCGCGCTGAACTCCGTCATCCACCATCCGCTGTTCTGCGTCGGCGTCACCCTGGGTGCCTACCAGCTGGCCCTGGCCGCCTACGAGCGCACGCGCTGGGTGTTCCTGCAGCCGGTGCTGGTGTCGATGCTGATGGTCATCGCGGTACTGCTGGCCTGCGGCATCGACTACGCGGAATACAGCAACAGCGCCAAGGTGCTGACCATCCTGCTCGGTCCCGCTACCGTCGCGCTGGCGGTGCCGCTGTTCCTCAACCTCAAGCGCATCCGCCAGCTGTTCTGGCCGACCCTGATCACCCTGCTGGTCGGCGGCCTGTTCGCCACCGCACTGGGCATCGGCCTGGGCTGGCTGTTCGGCGTCGACCACGAGCTGCTGATGAGCCTGGCGCCCAAGTCGGTGACCTCACCGATCGCCATGCTGGTGGCCAGCCAGATCGGCGGCGTGGCGGCCCTGGCGGCGGTGTTCGTGCTGATCACCGGCGTGCTCGGCGCCATCCTCGGCCCGGAGCTGCTGCGCCGCTGCGGTGTGCATCACCCGGCTGCGCAGGGTATGGCGCTGGGCATGACTGCCCACGCCGTGGGCACCTCCCGCGCCCTGCAGGAGGGCGAGGAATGCGGAGCCTTCGCCGCCCTGGCCATGAGCCTGATGGGCGTGGCCACCGCTGTGCTGCTACCGTTGGCGGTAGCGCTGATCGCCTGACGAATCGACGGAGTGTCCATGAGTTTCCCGCTGTTCCCCCTCAACACCGTGCTGTTTCCCGGCTGCCGCCTCGACCTGCAGATCTTCGAGGCGCGTTACCTGGACATGATCGGCCGTTGCATGAAGCAGAACGGCGGATTCGGCGTGGTGGCCATCGTCGAGGGTGAGGAGGTCGGCGATGCGCCGGAGCGTTACAGCCTGGTCGGCTGCGAAGCGCATATCCGTGACTGGCAGCAACGCCCCAACGGCCTGCTGGGCATCCGTGTCGAAGGTGGGCGGCGCTTCCGCGTGCTCTCCGCCAACGTGCAGACGGACCAGTTGACGGTGGCCGAAGTGGAGTGGCTGGACGAGCAACCCGATCAGCCGCTGACCAAGGAGCACGACGACCTTGCCGCGCTGCTCGAGGCGCTGTCCATGCACCCGATGGTTTCCGCGCTGGAGATGGGCGGGGAGGTCAACGGCCAGCAGGCACTGGCCTGCCAGCTCGCCTACCTGCTGCCCTTCGAGCGCGACCAGAAGCAGGTGCTGCTGGAGATGGACGACCCCACCGTGCGCCTGGCGCGCATCCAGGTACTGCTGGAGCAGTTGCAGGGCGACTTCGTTGCCTGACACGTCGGCTCACCCTGCACTCCGCTCCTACAGGGATACATCGGCGCGCCGATTGGTCCGCAGAAGCACAAGGCCCGCGAATGCGGGCCTTGTGCTTTTACGGGCAGAGCGAGCGCTTAGAACGAATCGCCCGGCACCCGAACCCAGCCTTCCATGAGGATGCGCGAGCTGCGGCTCATGATGGCCTTGGTCACGGTCCATTCGCCGTTCACCTGTTTCGCCTCGGCGCCTACGCGCAGGGTGCCGGAGGGGTGGCCGAAGCGCACCGCGCTACGCTCGCCACCGCCGGCGGCAAGGTTCACCAGGGTGCCGGGGATGGCAGCGGCGGTGCCGATGGCCACGGCGGCGGTGCCCATCATGGCGTGGTGCAGCTTGCCCATGGACAGCGCGCGTACCAGCAGGTCGACGTCGCCGGCTTTCACCTGCTTGCCGCTGGAGGTCACGTAGTCCTTGGCCGGCGCGACGAAGGCGATCTTCGGCGTGTGCTGGCGGGTCGCGGCTTCTTCCGGGGTCTTGATCAGGCCCATGCGCAGGGCGCCGGCGATGCGGAATTTCTCGAAGCGCGCCAGTTGCTCGGGGTCGCCATTGATCGCTTCGCGCAGCTCGGCGCCGGTGTAGCCGATGTCCTGGGCGTTGACGAAGATGGTCGGGATGCCGGCGGTGATCATGGTCGCCTTGAAGGTGCCGATGCCGGGGACTTCCAGGTCGTCCACCAGGTTGCCGGTGGGGAACATGGCGCCGCCGTCTTCACCGTCGTCGGACGGGTCGAGGAACTCCAGCACGATCTCGGCGGCGGGGAAGGTCACGCCGTCCAGTTCGAAGTCGCCGGTTTCCTGCACCTGGCCGTTGGTGACCGGCACGTGGGCAATGATGGTCTTCTGGATATTGGCCTGCCAGATACGCACCACGCAGGTGCCGTTGTCCGGGATGCGCGACGGATCGACGAGACCTGCGTGGATGGCGAAGGAGCCGGCGGCGGTGGAGAGGTTGCCGCAGTTGCCGCTCCAGTCGACGAAGGCCTTGTCGATGGAAATCTGCCCGTAGAGGTAGTCGACGTCGTGGTCCGGCTGGGTGCTTTTCGACAGGATCACGCACTTGCTGGTGCTGGAGGTCGCGCCGCCCATGCCGTCGATGTGCGCGCTGTACGGATCGGGGCTGCCGATCACACGCATGAACAGCTTGTCGCGCGCTTCGCCCGGCACCTGGCAGCGCTCGGGCAGGTCCTGCAGGCGGAAGAACACGCCCTTGCTGGTGCCGCCGCGGATGTAGGTGGCGGGGATCTTCACTTGGGGTACGTGGGGCATGGGGTACGTCCTGACAGATCAGTTGTAGGAGCGGGCCATGCCCGCGACATCCCCGCGCGGAGGCCGATCGCGGGCATGGCCCGCTCCTACAGGGTTCGATCCGACACGCCGAGAGGCGTGCCGGAGCCGTTACGTCACGCCACGGACGACTCGAGGAAGTCCTTGGCGAAGCGCTGCAGCACGCCGCCGGCGTTGTACACCTTCACTTCGGCGGCGGTGTCCAGGCGGCAGGTGACCGGGACTTCGACCACTTCACCGTTGCGGCGATTGACCACCAGGGTCAGGTCGCAGCGCGGCGAGATGTCGCCCTTGATGTCGTAGGTCTCGGTGCCGTCCAGGCCCAGGGTCAGGCGGGTGGTGCCCGGCTTGAACTCCACCGGCAGCACGCCCATGCCCACCAGGTTGGTGCGGTGGATGCGCTCGAAGCCTTCGGCCACGATCACTTCCACGCCCGCCAGGCGAACGCCCTTGGCCGCCCAGTCGCGGGACGAGCCCTGGCCGTAGTCGGCGCCGGCGACGATGATCAGGTTCTGCTTGCGGTTCATGTAGGTTTCGATGGCTTCCCACATGCGCATCACCTTGCCTTCCGGCTCGACGCGGGCCAGCGAGCCCTTCTTCACTTCCCCGTTGACCACGGCCATTTCGTTGACCAGCTGCGGGTTGGCGAAGGTGGCGCGCTGGGCGGTCAGGTGGTCGCCGCGGTGGGTGGCATAGGAGTTGAAGTCCTCCTCCGGCAGGCCCATTTTCGCCAGGTATTCGCCGGCTGCGCTGTCCAGCAGGATAGCGTTGGACGGCGACAGGTGATCGGTGGTGATGTTGTCCGGCAGGATCGCCAGCGGACGCATGCCCTTGAGCGTGCGCTCGCCCGCCAGCGCGCCTTCCCAGTACGGTGGGCGACGGATGTAGGTGGACATCGGGCGCCAGTCGTACAGCGGGCTTTCCGCTTCCTGCACGCTGCCCAGGTCGAACATCGGGATGTAGACCTGCTTGAACTGCTCGGGCTTCACGCTTGCCGCGACGATGGCGTCGATCTCTTCGTCAGACGGCCAGAGGTCCTTCAGGGTGACGGGGTTGCCTTGACTGTCGGTGCCCAGCGGGTCCTGCTCGATGTCGAAGCGCACGGTGCCGGCGATGGCGTAGGCGACCACCAGCGGCGGCGAGGCGAGGAAGGCCTGCTTGGCGTAGGGGTGGATACGCCCGTCGAAGTTGCGGTTGCCCGAAAGCACGGCGGTGGCGTACAGGTCGCGGTCGATGATCTCTTTCTGGATCACCGGGTCCAGCGCGCCGGACATGCCGTTACAGGTAGTGCAGGCATAGGCGACGATGCCGAAGCCGAGCTTCTCCAGCTCCGGCAGCAGGCCGGCTTCCTCCAGGTACAGCTTGGCGACCTTCGAACCCGGCGCGAAGGAAGTCTTCACCCACGGCTTGCGGATCATGCCCAGCGCGTTGGCCTTCTTCGCCACCAGGCCGGCGGCGATGACGTTGCGCGGGTTGGAGGTGTTGGTGCAGCTGGTGATGGCGGCGATGATCACCGCGCCGTCGGGCATCAGGCCCTGGGCTTCTTCACCCTTGCCTTCCTGTAGCTTGGCTTCGTCGGCGATGCCGCGCTCGGCCAGTGCCGACGTCGGCAGGCGACGGTGCGGGTTGGACGGGCCGGCCATGTTGCGCACGACGCCGCCCAGGTCGAACTCCAGCACGCGCTCGTACTCGGCGGTTTCCAGGGCGGTGCTCCACAGGCCGAGGGTCTTGGCGTAGTTCTCCACCAGCTCCACCTGCTCGGGCTCGCGGCCGGTGAGCTTGAGGTAGTCGATGGTCTGGCCGTCGATGTAGAACATCGAGGCGGTGGCGCCGTATTCCGGGCACATGTTGGAGATGGTCGCGCGGTCGCCGATGGACAGGCTGTCCGCCCCCTCGCCGAAGAACTCGACGTAGGCGCCGACCACGCGCTCCTTGCGCAGGAACTCGGTGATCGCCAGGACGATGTCGGTGGCGGTGATGCCCGGCTTGCGCTTGCCGGTGAGCTTCACGCCGACGATGTCGGGCAGGCGCATCATCGACGGGTGGCCGAGCATCACGGTCTCGGCTTCGAGGCCGCCGACACCGATGGCGATCACGCCCAGGGCGTCCACGTGCGGGGTGTGCGAGTCGGTGCCGACACAGGTGTCGGGGAACGCGATGCCGCCGCGCGCCTGGATCACCGGGCTCATTTTCTCCAGGTTGATCTGGTGCATGATGCCGTTGCCGGCCGGGATCACGTCGACGTTCTTGAACGCGGTTTTCGTCCAGTCGATGAAGTGGAAGCGATCCTCGTTGCGGCGATCCTCGATGGCGCGGTTCTTCTCGAACGCATCCGGGTCGAAACCGGCGGCTTCCACGGCCAGCGAGTGGTCGACGATCAGCTGGGTCGGCACCACCGGGTTGACCTTGGACGGGTCGCCGCCTTGCTCGGCGATGGCGTCACGCAGGCCGGCGAGGTCGACCAGCGCGGTCTGGCCGAGGATGTCGTGGCAGACCACGCGCGCCGGGTACCAAGGGAAGTCGAGGTCGCGCTTGCGGTAGACCAGTTGCTCAAGCGAGGCGGTCAGGTCCGCCGGCTCGCAACGGCGCACCAGCTGTTCGGCCAGCACTCGGGAGGTGTAGGGGAGCTTGTCCCAGGCGCCGGCCTGGATCGCCTCGACCGCCTCGCGGGCGTCGAAGTAATCCAGCGCGGTGCCGGGCAGGCGCTTGCGGAATTGGCTGTTCACGGTGGCGTTCATAGTTATTTACGGTCCTTGAGCGGCACGAACTTCAGGTCTTCAGGGCCTGTGTAGTTGGCGCTCGGGCGGATGATCTTGCCGTCGATGCGTTGCTCGATGACGTGGGCGGACCAGCCAGCGGTGCGGGCGATGACGAACAGCGGGGTGAACATCGCGGTGGGCACGCCCATCATGTGGTAGCTCACGGCGCTGAACCAATCGAGGTTGGGGAACATCTTCTTGATTTCCCACATCACGCTTTCCAGGCGCTCGGCGATGTCATACATCTTGGTGTTGGACTGCTCGTTCGACAGCTGGTGAGCGACTTCCTTGATCACCTTGTTGCGCGGGTCGGACACGGTGTAGACCGGGTGGCCGAAACCGATCACGACTTCCTTCCTCTCGACGCGGGCGCGGATGTCAGCCTCGGCTTCGTCCGGATTGTCGTAGCGCTTCTGGATCTCGAAGGCCACTTCGTTGGCGCCGCCGTGCTTCGGGCCGCGCAGCGCGCCGATGGCGCCAGCGATGCAAGAGAACATGTCCGAGCCGGTGCCGGCGATCACGCGGGAGGTGAAAGTGGAGGCGTTGAACTCGTGCTCGGCGTACAGGTTCAGCGAGGTGTGCATGGCGCGCACCCACGACTCGCGGGGCTTCTCGCCGTGCAGCAGGTGCAGGAAGTGGCCGCCGATGGAGTCGTCGTCGGTCTCGACGTCGATGCGCTTGCCGTTGTGGCTGAAGTGGTACCAGTAGAGCAGCGCCGAACCCAGCGAAGCCATCAGCTTGTCGGCGATGTCGCGGGCGCCCGGATGGTTGTGGTCGTCCTTCTCCGGCGACAGGCAGCCGAGCACGGACACGGCGGTGCGCATCACGTCCATCGGATGGGCCGAGGGCGGCAGGGTTTCCAGGGCGGCCTTCACGCCGGCCGGCAGGCCGCGCAGGGCTTTCAGCTTGGCCTTGTAGCCGGCCAGTTCGGCGGCGTTGGGCAGCTTGCCGTGGACCAGCAGGTGGGCGATTTCCTCGAATTCGCAGCGGTTGGCGAAGTCCAGGACGTCATAGCCGCGGTAGTGCAGGTCGTTGCCGGTACGGCCGACGGTGCACAGGGCGGTGTTGCCAGCGGCGGTGCCACTCAGGGCCACGGACTTCTTCGGCTTGAAGCCGGTGGTGGTTTCTGCGGTAGCGCTCATCGCGTGTCTCCTCATCAAATCCGGTTGCTTGTTCTTGTCCCCCGGCATGGGCCGGGGTTTCGGTTCGAATCTGGTCGGCGGATAACGCCTGTGGCGTTATGCACCCTACATAAGGTTCAGGCTTACTTCTTGCCGGCGGCGAACAGCGCGTCGAGCTTCTGCTCGAAGGCGTGGTAGCCGATGCGGTCGTACAGCTCTGCACGGGTCTGCATCAGGTCGATCACGTTCTGCTGGTGACCGTCCTGGCGGATCGCGGTGTACACGGCTTCGGCGGCCTTGTTGGCGGCGCGGAAGGCGGACAGCGGATACAGCTGGATGGCCACGCCGACCGAGGCCAGCTCGTCGCGGGTGAACAGCGGGGTGGCGCCGAATTCGGTGATGTTGGCCAGGATCGGCACGTTCAGCGCATCGACGAAGCGCTTGTAGGTCGGCAGGTCGTAGGCGGCTTCGGCGAAGATCGCATCGGCGCCGGCCTCGACGTAGCGCAGGCAGCGCTCGATGGCGGCGTCCACGCCTTCGGCCTGGATGGCATCAGTGCGGGCGATGAGGAAGAAGTTCGGGTCGGTCTTGGCGTCGGCGGCGGCTTTCACGCGGTCAGCCATTTCCTCGACGGAGACGATTTCCTTGCCCGGACGGTGACCGCAGCGCTTGGCACCGACCTGGTCCTCGATGTGGGCGGCAGCGGCGCCGGCCTTGATCAGGTTCTTGACGGTGCGCTCGATGTTGAAGGCGCTGGGGCCGAAGCCGGTGTCGATGTCCACCAGCAGCGGCAGGTCGCAGACATCGGTGATGCGGCGAACGTCGGTGAGCACGTCGTCCAGGGTATTGATGCCCAGGTCCGGCAGGCCGAGGGAACCCGCCGCCACGCCGCCACCGGAGAGGTAGATGGCCTTGAAGCCGGCGCGCTTGGCCAGCAGCGCGTGGTTGGCGTTGATCGCGCCGATCACCTGCAGCGGCTTTTCTTCGGCAAGGGCTTCACGGAAACGTTGGCCGGCGGTCTTGTAGCTCATTGTTCACCTCGTTCGTTGGCTGTCTTGGCTTGGGCGTCCAGGTAGTGACGCTCCATATTGCGTTTCGAGGCGCCGATGTGACGGCGCATCAGCAACTCGGCCAGTTCGCCGTCACGATCGGCGATGGCATCGAGAATCCGGTGGTGCTCGGAGAAGGCTTGGCGCGGACGGTTGGGCGTCGCCGAGAACTGCAGGCGGTACATGCGCACGAGCTGGTACAGCTCGCCGCAGAGCATGCGGGTCAGGGTGCGGTTGCCGCTGCCCTGGATGATCCGGTAGTGGAAGTCGTAGTCGCCTTCCTGCTGGTAGTAGCCACGGCCGGCCTGGAACGCCTCGTCGCGCTCGTGGGTGTCGAGCACCCGGCGCAGCTCGTCGATCTCGGCCTGGCTCATGCGCTCGGCGGCCAGGCGGCAGGCCATGCCTTCGAGGGATTCGCGGATCTCGTAGAGCTCCAGCAGCTCTTCGTGACTGAGCGAAACCACCCGCGCGCCGACGTGCGGCACGCGCACCAGCAGCTTCTGGCCCTCCAGGCGGTGGATCGCCTCGCGCAGCGGGCCGCGGCTGATGCCGTAGGTGCGCGCCAGTTCCGGCTCGGAAATCTTGCTGCCGGGGGCGATCTCGCCCTTGACGATGGCCGACTGGATCTTGCGGAACACGTGTTCCGACAGGGTCTCGCCGTCGTCGCTGGCGGGGGTGGGCAGAATCAGGCTATCGCTCATGGTGTCGACAATCTTCTTGGTGTGCGGCGAAAGCTACCCCTGGAAACCCTCTGGGTCAATCAAGATCTGATGAATTGTCGACAATCGTCTAATGGGGCGGTTTTCTTATGACGGGTGGCCGTGCACACCGCCGAGCGCCGCCGCGGACGTGAGAAGATGCCCGCTGGAACCATCAGGGAGCGATTCGTGCAATCGAGGGAGCGGATGAAACGCATGTTGGCGAGTGTGGCGGGATTTCTGCTGCTGGGTTGGGGACAGGGGCTGTGGGCCCTGCATCCGTACAGGGACAACCCGACGGCGGACCTGCAGGCGATCGGCCTGTGGCAGGAGATGACGCCGCTGCTGCTGTTCTGGGCGTTGTGGGTCGCGCTGGCGGCCTGGCTGCAGCGAGCGGCGGCGGGCTGGCGCGGCGCGTTTTCGTCGGGAGTCGCCCTGCTGGGCTGGTTCTGGGTGGATGTTTGTCTGTACGACAGCCGGGTGGCGAGCTGGAGCACCTACACGTTCGCCGAGCTGGCGGCGGAGGTGGCGCTGGTCTGTGGCGTGCCGCTGCTGCTCGCGGTTGTGGCCTATGGTGGTGGCTGGGCCCTGGCGGCCCAGAGGAAGACCGATGATCCGAAGCTGGTATGACCGCCACGCTCTGCCGCGCCTGATCGATTTCGCCTGCGGCATGGGCGATGTGATGAAACAGCGCTCGCTGCTGGTGCCCCGTGCGCGCGGGCGGGTGCTGGAGATCGGCATCGGTACCGGCCTGAACCTGTCGTTCTACGATCCGGCGAAAGTGTCGACAATCGTCGGCGTCGACCCGGCGGCGCAGATGCAGAAGCTCGCCCGCAGTCGTGCCGAGGCCATCGGCATTCCGGTGGACATGGTGGCGCTGGAGTTGGGGCAGATTCGTGCCGACGCCGGCAGCTTCGACAGCATCGTCTGCACCTTCACCCTGTGCAGCATCCCCGATGCCGTTTCAGCACTGAAGGAAATGCGCCGGGTGCTCAAGCCCGGTGGCGAGTTCCTCTTCTGCGAGCATGGCCTGGCGCCGGATGCCGGCGTGCGCACCTGGCAGCACCGACTGACGCCGGTCTGGAGACCGTTGGCCGGTGGCTGCCATCTGGATCGCGACATGCCGGCGCTGATCGAGTCCGGCGGCTTCCACCTGCGCGAATTGACTCAGGACTACCTGCCGGGGCCTCGGCCGATGACCTACGTCTACCGGGGCATGGCCAACTGAGGCGAGGGCAGACGGTCTATCACCTCGATGCTGAGGATGTAGGCGCTGCGCAGGAACAGATCCTCCGGATGCTCAACCAGGCCCGAATCGGACCGGCAGTCGTTCAGGCGTACGACCGCGGGCGCATGCCCGTCGCTCAGGGCGAAGTAATCGCCATTGCTGATCCAGCCCTGAAGCACGGAGGATTCGCGATTGTGCGCGCGTACCACGACTTCGACCTTGAGATGTTCGTTCATTGCCACATCGCTCGAGTGAGGTGAGAAGAGGTGGCGAACCTTAGCGTCCGTCCCGCAAGCCCTCTGTCAGGTTCCTCTGAATGGCCTGTACGACTATCCCTTTGAGCGTCAGGCCACCTGTCCGGCTGGTGTGACGTTGAGGATGTGCGAGCCGCTGAGGAACAGATCCTGCACCGGGCCGGTGGGGCAGTGGCGACTCTGGCAATCGCCCAGGCGCACTTCGAAAGGTGCGCGGCCGGCGCACAGCGCGAGGTAGTCCTCGCGGCTGATGCGGCCGTGGAGGATGCGTTGCGGGCGGTAGGGAGACCAGGTCTCCACGTCGACCCAGAGACTGTCGGGAGCTAGGTTCATGGCGGTGATCCGGCCGTTGGTGAGTGGGCGAGTACTCTAGACAGCGGATCAGCGCCAAATTCATCAGAACCCTCCGAGATATTTGTAGGAAATTATTTGGCTCTGACTGACGGCGCAGTCTTACGCTAAAGCCCGGTAGGCCCCGGCCCAGTCCTGGGCGAAGTCTTCGAAGCGCGTCGCCGTGGTATTGGCCGGCGAACGCGCCTCCTGCGCCCGAACCCGCCCGCAGCTGATCGCCTCGCCCAGTTCGGCGTAGCACGCGGCGATGCTGGCGGAGCAACCGGCTTCACGCAACGCGCGCTCCAGCTCCTGAGGCGAAACCGGCACATAGGGCAGGTCCGGCCGGCCGATGGCTGCCCCCAGCAGCCGGGTCGCCTGGGCGTAGCTGATATCGCGCTGGCCGAGCACTTCGCGGGTCACGTGGCCCCGCCAGTCGCGCTCCAGCAGGGCACGGCTGGCGGCATCGGCGACGTCCTGGGTGGCGACCATCGGCACCGGTACATCCGGCGCCACCGCATCGCTGTAGCAGCCGAAGGCGCGGACGATCTCCAGCGCGCCATACAGGTTTTCGAATAGCGCGCCGGAGCGCAGCATCAGCACATCCACCTCCGGCGGCAGCAGGCGCAGGCGCTGTTCCTGGTCGTGCATGCTGATGATCGGCCCGGTGCCCGAGGGTACCTCGGCGCCCACACTGCTCAGAAAAACCACCCGGCGCACGCCGCTGTCTCGGATCGCGGCGAAGATTGCCTCGCCCTGGGCTGCCTGCTGCTGGCGGTAGTCCTCGGTGTCCGGGCCGTAGGCGAGCAGGGTGTAGACCGCTCCTGAGCCGCGGAAGGCCTCGCTGAGGAAGGCGGCGTCGTGCGGCTCGCCTACGGCGATGTGCGCGCCGGCGTTAGCCAGCGGCGCCAGGCGTTCGGCGTTGCGGCCCAAGGCGCGGACAGGCACGCCGGCTTCCAGCAGGGTCTGGCAGATTCTCGAACCGGTGCGGCCGGTCGCTCCCATTACGGTGATCATGACGGTGTCCTCGCTTTGGGCCGTCCCGCGGCGCCCGCCGTGGATTCGTTGGCCTGGATGCAGTCTCCCGCCAGAGCGCTGGACGGTTAATGCCTGGAAGTCGCCACTTCATGCTTATTCGTCCAGAAGTGCTGGACGCCGCCGGCCTGCCGGACCAGTCTGAAGATCATGAACGCTCCCACTGCCGTTCCGGATCTGACCGACGCCTGGGCTTCCACCGATCCCCTGGGCGAGGCCCTGCATTTCCTGCGCATGAGCGGCACCTTCTATTGCCGCTCGGAGTTCAGCGCGCCCTGGGGGCTGGACCTGCCGGCCATGCCACAGTGCCTGATGTTCCATGTGCTGACCGTCGGCGAGTGCTGGCTGGAAGCCGAAGGCGACGAGCCGCGCCGGCTGGCGCCGGGCGATCTGGTGCTGGTGCCCCACGGCGAGGGCCACCGGCTGGTGAGCGCGCCGGGGGACGCCGCGGCGGGATTGTTCGACCTGCCGCGCGCCTACGCCAGTGACCGCTACGAAGTGCTGCGCCAGGGCGGCGGCGGGGAGCCGACGGCGATGATCTGCGGCGCGGTGCGCTTCGACCATCCCGCCGCGCTGCAACTGGTGCGGCTGTTGCCGCGCGTGCTGGAGGCGCAGGTGCGCGACCCCGGTCAGCGCGATTGGCTGATGAGCACCCTGCAACTGATGGAGAACGAAGCGCGGGCCATGCGCCCCGGCGGCGAAACGGTGATCACCCGGCTGGCCGACATCCTGGTGATCCAGGCCATCCGCGCCTGGATCGAGCAGGACCCGGCCGCCCAGACCGGCTGGCTCGGCGCCCTGCAGGATCGCCAGTTGGGTCGCGCGTTGAGCCTGATCCACCGCGACCCGGCGCGTGACTGGAACCTCGCGTCGCTGGCCGGCGTGGCGGCGATGTCGCGCTCCGCCTTCGCTGCGCGCTTCGCCGAAAAGGTCGGCATGCCAGCGATGCATTACGTCACCCGCTGGCGCATGCACGTGGCGCTGAGCTGGCTGCAGGAACGGGAGATTGCCGTGGCGGACCTGGCGGAGCGGCTGGGCTATAAGTCGGAGGCGGCGTTCAGCCGGGCGTTCAAGCGGTTTATTGGCGTATCGCCCGGTAGCGTGCGGCGCAGCTAGGTTGTGCTGAGCCCCCTAGGGCGCATAACGCGTCAGCGTTATCCGCCTTGAGGCTTCGGCGGATAACTTGTTCCAGATCTCCGTTTCTGCCGGCGGCAGGAAGGGGTCAGAGCTGGATGTCGTCGCGGATCAACACGCAGGTGCAGCCGTCGTCGTCTTCTCGCCAGTCGTGGAGGAAGTACATCTGGATCTTGCCGCCGTCCATCACCGCCAGGTAGTCGCCCACTTCGGGGACGAAGAAGCCCGAGCTGCCCGGTTGGGCTTCGCATTCGATGCGAACGCTGAAGAACAGCGCCGGGTCGGCGTCGTCGAAGAAGTCTTCGCGCTCGGCGGCGTCCCATTCGATGGGGGCTTCGAAGGGGCCAAGGAAGAGCACCTTGGCGTCGCCCATGTCGAGTTCTTCGGCGTCCGGGTCGTTGTCGTCCGGGCGGTAGACGGTGGCGTCCAGCGCGGTGCTGTCGGCGAGGATGGCCTGGCGTGCGGCCATGCGCTGCTGCGGGTCGACGCCTGCGTCGGCGCAGAGCTGGTTCCAGAGGGTTTCGGCTTGGGTGGACATGGTGGCTCCCGCTCGTGCGGCCGGTTCAAAGGCCGATAGTGTCCGGGACGGCGGGGCAGAGATCAACGGCCTGCGTCAGCGCGACCGAGGTCGCGCTGACGCATCATGATTCGCTCAGCGCGCGCTGATGCGGGCGCGCATCTGTTCCATGCGTTCGATCAGGCTGTCGACTTCCTGCTTGAGCAGGTCGAGGAAATCGCTCTGCTCGCAGCTTTCCACTTCGTAGCCGTCGTACAGCGCCAGGCTGCCATCGGCGCGGAAGCCGTAGTAACGCGGATCGCTCTCGACCTTGAGCACCGGCGCGAAGTCTTCGATGCCCTGGCTACGGATTTCGGCCAGCTGCACGCTCAGGCTCAGCCACTCGGGGATGTCCTCGGCTAGCCCGAACACCAGCAGGCCGCGCCAGAAGGTCCAGGCCGGGCCGACGTCGAAGGCCTTGGCGGCCGGCCAGGACTCTTCCCGTGCGGTGATATACAGGCCGCCGAGCTTGGAGAGCGTCATCAGGCGGAACGCCTCCGGCAGGGCGAAGCCCAGCTCCGCTTCGTAGCGTTCCAGGGCGGCAGGTTCGGCCTTGCCGGCCACCACCTCGAAGTGCTCGATCTGCACGGGTTCGAGAATTTTCCAGAGTTCCTGGAGCAGTGCGTCTTCAGTCATGGCCAATCCTTTTCCGAGTGACTGTCAGTTGTATGCGGGGCCCGTCGTCACAGGCCGTACTTCTTCACCTTGTCGAACAGCGTGGTCTTGGCCATGCCCAGGGCGTGCGCGGCCTGGCTGAGGTTGCCGGCGTGGCGTTCGAGGGCGGTGGACAGCAGGCTCTTCTCGAAGGCTTCCACGGCCTCGGCGAAGCGCGGTTCTCCGGCTTCCGGGCCGAGGTTGCCGCCGGCCAGCACCGGCAGGCCGAGGGCGAAGCGTTCGGCGACGTTGCGCAGTTCGCGCACGTTGCCCGGCCAGTCGTGGGCCATCAGGGTGGCGGCGGTGGCGTTGTCGATGGGCGGCGCCGGGCGGTCGAAGCGCAGCGAGGACTGCTGCAGGAAGTGCTCGAAGAGCATCAGGATGTCTTCGCGGCGCTCGCGCAGCGGCGGCAGGTTGAGGGTGATGACGTTCAGGCGGTAGTAGAGGTCGCTGCGGAAGCTGCCGTCGCGGCCCATGGCGGCGAGGTCGGATTTGGTCGCGGCGATCACCCGGCAGTCCACGCGGATCAGTTCATTGGAGCCCAGGCGTTCCAGCTGCTGTTCCTGCAGCACGCGCAGCAGTTTGATCTGCAGGTTCAGCGGCATGCTCTCGATCTCGTCGAGGAACAGGCTGCCGCCGTCGGCGTACTCGATCTTGCCGATCCGGCGCTTGCCGGCGCCAGTGAAGGCGTGGGCTTCGTGGCCGAAGATTTCGCTGTCGATCAGGCTTTCCGGCAGGCCGCCGCAGTTGAGCGCGACGAAGGGCTTGGGCTGGCGCCGGCTGGAGTCGTGCAGGCAGCGCGCGACCAGTTCCTTGCCGGTGCCGGTCTCGCCTTCGATGAGCACGTTGGCGGAGGTGTCGGCGACGTTGGCGATCAGTTCGCGCAGCGCCTGCATGGCCGGCGAGCGGCCGATCAGGCGGCTTTCCAGGGCCTGCTTGCCGGCGAGCTGGCGGCGCAGCTGGCTGACTTCACGGGTCAGCGCGCGCTGGGCGAGGGCACGGCGCGCGGTGTCCACCAGCTTCTCGGGCGAGAAGGGTTTCTCCATGAAGTCGTAGGCGCCGTCGCGCATGGCCTTTACCGCCATGGCGATATCGCCGTGGCCGGTGATCAGCACCACCGGCAGGCTGGGGTCGAGCGCCTTGAGTTTCTCCAGCAGTTGCAGGCCGTCCATGCCGGGCATGCGGATGTCGCTGACGACGATGCCGGGGAAGTCGGCGCCGATCTTCTTCAGCGCTTCCTCGGCGCTGCCTACGCTGTCGGTCTCGATGTCTTCCAGGGCCAGCGCCTGCTGGCAGCCGAGGCGCACGTGGGGGTCATCCTCGACGATCAGGACGCGCAGGGATGGGGCGCTCATGCGGGGGTCTCCATGGCGGGCAGCAGCGGCAGGTGCAGCTCGAAGGCGGTGCCGCCGGCCTCCGGGTAGGCCACGCCGAGGCTGCCGCCGGCGGCGGTGGCGAGGCTGGCCGAAAGGGTCAGGCCCAGGCCCAGGCCGAGTTCGCCGGGCTTGGTGGTGAAGAAGGGTTCGAACAGGTGCTGGCGCTGATCCTGCGGGATGCCGGGGCCGTTGTCGCGGACCACCAGGCGGTAGTGGCCGTCGCTTTCGATGCGGCCTTCCAGCCACAGGCGACGGTCGTCCTGCGGGCGCATGGCGTCGAGGGCGTTGGCGATCAGGTTGACCAGGATCTGTTCCAGGCGCGTCTGGTCGATGGCCAGCTGTGCGTCGGGGTAGTCGCGGTGCAGGGTCACCGGCACTTCGGCGAGGCGCACCTGGAGCACCATCACGGCGGCGTCCACAGCCTTGCTCAGGGTGGCCTGGCCGTGGTCGTCGGCGCGCCGGGCAAAGGCGCGCAGGCTGGCGGTGATGCGGCCCATGCGGTCGACCATTTCGGCGATGGCTTCGAGGTTGCTGCTGGCGACGTCGAGCTTGCCGCGTTCGAGGAAGCGCACGCTGTTGCTCGACAGGGTGCGCAGCGCCGCCAGCGGCTGGTTGAGTTCGTGGGCGATGCTAGTGGACATCTGCCCGATCACCGCCAGCTTGCCGGCCTGGACCAGCCGGTCCTGGGCCTTGCGCAGGGTGTCTTCGGCCTGTCGGCGTTCGCGGATCTGCTCGCGCAGGTGCTGGTTGCTGGCGCGCAGGTCGGCGGTGCGCTCGGCGATGCGCCGCTCCAGGGCGTTGTTGGCCTGCTCCAGCGCCTCACGGGCGGCGAGTCGGGTGGCGATGACCTTGCGCCGCTCGTTCCAGGCGATCAGCAGGAAGGCGAACAGGGCGAAGCCGACGGCGGCCAGCACGCCGTGCATCAGCGCTTCGCGGCGCAGGTCGGCCAGCGGGGTGAGCAGGGTGAAGCTCCACGGCGTGTCGCTCAAGCTGCGCGTCTGCATCAAGTAGCTGAGCGGCTTGTGGCTGTCGGAATGCTCGCCCGGCGGGAAGCTGATTTCTTCGACGCCATCGCCCAGTGGTTTGCGCGACAGCGGCTGCCATTCGTTGAGCGCCCACCAGTAGTATTGCAGGCTGCGCGCGAGGCGTTCCTTGTCCTGGTCGCTGAGCGGGCGCACGGCCTTCAGGCGCAGGGCCGGGTCGCTGGAGAGGATGATGATGCCGTTCTCGTCGCTGACGAAGGCTTGCAGGCGTGCCTTTTCCCAGCGTTCTTCGAGGGATTCCATGCGCACCTTGACCACCGCCACGCCGACGATCTTGCCGCCGTGAACGAGGCCGTGGGCGAGGTAGTAACCGGGCTCGCCGGTGGTGCTGCCGATGCCGTAGAAGCGTCCGGGGCGGCCGTTCACCGCTTCCTGGAAATAGGCGCGGAAGGACAGGTCTTCACCCAGGTAACTGTCGGCGTCCTGCCAGTTGCTGGTGGCCAGCACGCGGCCGGAGGTGTCCAGCAGATACACGGCTCGGCTGCCGGCGCGGCGGTTGAGGCCTTCCAGGTAATGGTTGACGCGGTCGCGGTGCAGCGGCGTCGGGTCCACCAGCAGGCGGCTGACGCTGCCTTCGAGTTCCAGCAGGCTGGGCAGGTAGGTGTAGCGGCTGATCTCGCTTTCCACGCCACGGGCGTGCAGTTCGAGCTGGCGTTCGCCGGTCTCGATCAGGGTGCGGGTGCCGGCGCCTTCGCTGATCAGGTAGCCGCCATAGCCGAAGCCCAGGGTGAGCAGGAGCAGGAGGAAGGGCAACAGGTAGTTGCGCACGAGGCGTGGCTTCACGGTGAGCGGCGGCGGCAGTGGGCTGGAAGCGCATTGCAGCACAGTCGCCGGGGCCGAGCCAGCCCAACGCCGGGGGGCGGCGATGGACTGGCTCGGGTACCACACGGTGCGTCTGCCGGGGCTTAGGGTTTGACCACCATCCCGATGCCGCGGCCGCGCGGATCGGAGGCGGTTTCCAGGGCCTTGCCGTTGACACGGATGGCCTGGATGTCACCCATGTTCCAACCCTGGTCTTCCAGGGTGTAGCCCATGGCTTTGAGCTCGTCGGCAACCTTGCCGTTGAGCGGCGCGTAAGCGTCGTAGTAGATGGTGTCCTTGGGCAGCAGCTGGTGGTGCACACGCTGTGCGGCGACGGCCTTCTCCAGGGGCAGCTTGTAGTCGTAGACGTTGTTCAGCACCTGGAAGATCGAGGTGAAGATCCGCGAGCCGCCGGGGGTGCCCAGCACCAGGCTGACGTGGCCGTCGCGGGTGACGATGCTCGGGCTCATGGAGGAGAGCATGCGCTTGCCCGGCTCGATGGCGTTGGCGTCGCTGCCGACTACGCCGAAGGCGTTGGCCACGCCCGGCTTGGAGCTGAAGTCATCCATCTCGTCGTTGAGCAGGAAGCCTGCTCCCTTGACCACCACGCCGCTGCCGAAGTCCCAGTTGAGGGTGTAGGTGTTGCTGACGGCGTTGCCGTCCTTGTCGACGATGGAGAAGTGCGTGGTCTGGTGCGGTTCGAGACCAGGGCGGACTTTCTCGGTGGCCGAGATGGCGTCCGGGTTCACTTCCTTCGCGCGCTTGGCGATGTACTTCGGGTCGGTCAGCTGGGCCACCGGCACCTTGGAGAACTGCGGGTCGCCCAGGTAGTCAGCGCGGTCGGCGAACACGCGCTTCTCGATTTCCGCGAGTAGGTGGATGTACTTGGCGGAGTTCAGTTGCACGCCCTTGAAGTCGGCGGCGCGCTGTTCCTTGATGCCGATCAGCTGGGCCAGGGCGATGCCGCCGGAGCTGGGCAGCGGCGCGGTGTAGAGGGTGTTGCCCTGCCAGTCGATGCGCATCGGCTCGCGCCACTTGGCTTCGTAGCTGGAGAGGTCGTCGGCGCTGATCAGGCCGCCGTCCTGCTTCATCTGCGCGACCAGCAGCTTGGCGGTCTCGCCCTTGTAGAAGTCGTCCGGGCCCTTGTCGGCAATGCGCTCAAGGGTCTTGGCCAGCTCGGGCTGCTTGAAGGTTTCGCCCGGCTTCATGGTGCCGAAATAGTCGCCGAAGTTGGTCTTGCCGTTGAACAGCGCGATGGCGTCCTGGCGATACTGGTACTGCTGGTCGGCGACCCGGAAGCCGCTCTGCGCGTAGCCGATGGCCGGGGTCAGCAACTCGCTCCACTTCAGTTTGCCGAAACGCTTGTGCGCTTCCCACAGGCCCATCACGGTCCCCGGTACGCCGGCGGCCTTGGCGCCGACCAGGCTGAGGTTCTCGATCACCTCGCCCTTGTCGTTCAGGTACATGGTCTTGGTCGCGGCCTTGGGGGCGATCTCGCGGTAGTCGAGGAAGTACGGCTTGCCGTCGACGTACAGGGTCATGAAGCCGCCGCCGCCGATGTTGCCGGCTTCGGGGTAGGTGACCGCGAGGGTGAAGGCGGTGGCGACCGCGGCGTCGACGGCGTTGCCGCCTTTCTTGAGGATATCGGCGGCGACTTTCGCGCCGTACTGGTCGGGGGAGGCGACCGCGCCACCGTCGAGGGTGACGGCGAACACCGAAGAACTCGCCGCGAGGATCGCGACGCCGAGGGGCAGTTTGCTGAAGTGGAACACGCGCATGGGACTTCCTTATTTATTCTTGTACTTGCGGTGAGGTGGAAGGCCCCGGCGAACCGAGGCCTTCGGGTAAAACAACAGCGGGATCAGTGCGGCAGGATCTTGGCGAGGAACTGCTGTGTGCGCTCGGCACGGTTCTGCAGGTCGCCGAAGAATTCCTCCTTCGGGCAGTCCTCGACGATCTGCCCGCGGTCCATGAAGATCACTCGGTCGGCGACCTTGCGCGCGAAGCCCATCTCGTGGGTCACGCACATCATGGTCATGCCTTCGTGGGCGAGCTGGACCATCACGTCGAGCACCTCGTTGACCATCTCAGGGTCGAGCGCCGAGGTGGGTTCGTCGAACAGCATGACGATCGGGTCCATGGCCAGCGCGCGGGCGATCGCCACGCGCTGCTGTTGGCCGCCGGAAAGCTGGCCGGGGTGCTTGTGCGCGTGTGCCTTGAGGCCGACGCGGTCGAGCAGCTTCATGCCCTTGTCCATCGCCTCTTCCTTGCTGCGCCCCAGCACCTTGCGCTGGGCGATGGTGAGGTTCTCGGTGATGGTCAGGTGCGGGAACAGCTCGAAGTGCTGGAACACCATGCCAACGCGCGAGCGCAGTTTCGGCAGGTCGGTCTTCGGGCTGGCGATAGAGGTGCCGTCGACGGTGATATCGCCCTTCTGGAAGGGCTCCAGCGCGTTGACGCACTTGATGAGGGTCGACTTGCCCGAGCCGGACGGCCCGCAGACCACCACCACTTCACCCTTGGCGACCTTGGTGTTGCAGTCGGTGAGAACCTGGAAGTCGCCGTACCACTTGCTGACGTTATCGATGGAGATCATACGGTTAACCTTTTCTGCAGGCGCTTCACGCCGAAGGACGCGGCGAAGCTGATGACGAAGTAGACGAGACCGGCGAAGATCAGGAATTCATGGGGCTGGCCGATGATGTCGCCCCGCGAGCGGGCGGCGTTGAGGAAGTCCATCAGGCCCACCGAGTAAACCAGCGAGGTGTCCTGGAACAGGATGATGCTCTGCTGCAGCAGCAGCGGGGTCATCTTGCGGAACGCCTGGGGCAGGATGATCAGGCGCATGGACTGGCCGTAGGTCATGCCCAGTGCGTAGGAGGCGCCGATCTGCCCTTTCGGGATGGCCTGGATGCCGGCGCGGACGATCTCGCAGTAGTACGCCGCCTCGAACATCATGAAGGCCACCAGGCACGAGGTGAACGCGCCCACGGGGGTGTCCTGGCCGGTGATCCAGCGCAGGATGAACGGCACCGCGAAATAGAACCAGGTGATCACCAGCAGCAGCGGGATCGAGCGGAAGTAGTTCACGTAGAAGCCGGCGATGTTCGACAGCAGCTTGCTGTTCGACAGCCGCATCAGCGCGAGGATGGTGCCCAGCACCACGCCGCCCAGTACACCGAGCGCCATCAGTTGCAGGGTGGTGAGCATGCCTTCCCAGAGGCCGGGGAGGGCGGGGACGATCTGGCTGAAGTCCATCATTTACCTCCCACGGAGATCAGGCCCGGCACGGCGACTTTCTTCTCGACCATGCGCATGATCAGCATCAGGCTCATGTTCAGGGTGAAGTAGATCGCGGTGGCGAGGGTGAAGGCCTCGAACAGGTTGGCGCTGAATTCGGCGGTCTGCTTGGTCTGCGCCAGCAGCTCCATCAGGCCGATCAGCGAGGCCACTGAGGAGTTCTTGAAGACGTTGAGGAATTCCGAGGTCAGCGGCGGGATGATGATCCGGAAGGCCTGCGGCAACAGCACGTGGCGGTAGATCGACGGCAGGCGGAAGCCCACGGCGCTGGCGGCGGCGAGCTGGCCCTTGGGCAGCGCCTGGATGCCGGTGCGCACCTGTTCGCAGACCCGCGCTGCGGTGAACAGGCCCAGGCACACGACGACGCTGATGAAGGCCGAGGTTTCCGGGGCGATGCCCAGCTTGAACCAGTCCTGGATCGGCTGCGGCAGGTAGTCGGGTACGAAGAAGTACCAGAGGAACAGCTGCACCAGCAGCGGCACGTTGCGGAACAGCTCCACGTAGGCCGTGGCGATGCCCGACAACCAGCGGTTGGGCAGGGTGCGCATCACGCCCAGCAGTGAGCCGAGCGCCAGGGCAATGACCCAGGCCGCGAGCGAGACGGCGATGGTCCAGCCAAGGCCGGTGATGTACCAGTCCAGGTAGCGTTCGTCGCCGATCCCGGTGGACTTGAAGAACACGCCCCAGTCCCAGTTGTAATCCATGACGGGTTTCCCCTCGATTGCTTTGTTCGGTACGGGGCCGGATGCGGGCACAAGGCCGCCCGCCACCCGCGGGTAGCGGGTGTTCCGGCATCGTCATCAGGAAGAAGTGGGCCGGAAGCGCATGGCGTGCGCTTCCGATCCCCCGCGCAGCTACGCCTTGTGGGCGCAGCCGCGCGCGACCGTTACATCTGCTCGGCAGACTTGTCGGTCGGATTGGCGATCAGCTTCTTGAGCTCATCACTCATCGGGAAGTTGAGGTTCAGGTTCTTCGGCGGGATGGGCTGCATGAACCACTTGTCGTAGATCTTGTTCACTTCACCCGAGGCGAAGGTGTCGGAGATGGCCTTGTCGACCACCTTCTTGAACGGTGCGTCGCCCTTGCGAACCATGCACGCGTAGATCTCGTAGGACTGCGGCTTGCCGACCACGTGCCAGTCGTCGGGCTTCTTGGCCTTGGCCATTTCGCCGTAGAGCAGCGCGTCGTCCATCATGAAGGCCACGGCGCGGCCGGATTCGAGCATCAGGAAGGACTCGCCATGGTCCTTGGCCGAGATGATGTTCATGCCCATCTTCTGGTCGGCGTTCATCTGCTTGAGCAGGCGCTCGGAGGTGGTGCCGGCGGTGGTCACCACGTTCTTGCCCTTGAGGTCCGGGAAGTCGTTGATGCCCGAGCTGGTCTTGGTCAGCAGGCGGGTGCCGACCTCGAAGATGCCGACGGAGAAGTCGACCTGCTTCTGGCGCTCAAGGTTGTTGGTGGTGGAACCGCACTCGATGTCCACGGTGCCGTTCTGCACCAGAGGGATACGGGTCTGGGAGGTCACCAGGTTGTAGCGCACTTTCAGGTCGGGAACGTTCAGCTCTTTCTTCAGGGCTTCGACGACCTTGATCTGCAGGTCGTGGGAATAACCCTCCGGCTGACGCGGATCGCTGCCGAGGTAGGAGAAGGGGATGGAGGCGTCACGGTGGCCGAGGACGATGGTGCCGGAGTCCTTGATCTTCTTCAGGGTACCGGTGAGTTCTTCGGCGACGACGGGAGTGGCGAGCAGGGCTGCGACAATGGCGACGCCCAACGCACGGGGTGCGAAACGCATGGAGACTACCTCGACTGGTTGTGTTTGTTATTCAGTCCTGCGCCGGCGAGGCTCACTCCAGGCCGGTCGCATGTTCGAGGTGGAGCAGAGCAGGCTCCGTGCCAAGCTTTTCTTGTTTGGGTAAATTATTGAATTGTAAGGATTAATTGTTTTCCTGTGGCCGTGAAAAAACGACGCCTCATTCGGTCATCCGGATATTCGTGGAATTATCGTTCGGAAATCCGAACGAATCGCCCGCTCAGACGTCCGGATGGCCGGCCCATTGGCCGCGCTGATACGGCTGGTCGCGATCGGCCAGGTGCGCGGCGATGCGCTCCAGCAACTGGTGCGTCGGGGCGCGCACGCCGGTGACCGTCTGCGCCATGCTTACGGCCAGCACCAGCGCGAGCAGCGCCGGGCGAAAGGCCGGCAGGTGGATACGCGTGGCGCCGAGGAAGGCCGCGCTGGTGCCCAGGCCCAGCGCGAGGCCGGCATAGACCTCGGCCGGCGAGTGCACGTTGAGCGCCAGCCGCGAGAGGCCCACGAGCACCGCGATGACTGCCGCCAGCCCAGCGGCGACAAGACCGGCGCGGCGCGAGCTGAACAGTTGCGCGGCCAGGGGCGGCAGCACGGCGCCGGACATCATGCTGTGGCCGGAGATGCCGGTGAAGTTCAGGTTCGGAATCCCGATTCCCCAGCCCATGAAGGCCAGCTTCGAACCCACCACCAGTGCGGTCGAGAATCCGAACAGCATCGCCCATAGCCCGGCCTTGGCGGTCTCGCGGCGGTACAGCAGCCAGCAGAAGACGAACACGGCGGTTGGTGCCAGCAGGGAGCTGTCGCCGAGGCGGGTGATCAGGGGCCAGAGATTCATGGTGGTGGTTCGGAAGGGGCGGGGAAAAGTCTGCCAACATAGCACGGCGCCCCTGCGCGCCTTGCGTGACCGGGGGTCAATCCGCCTCGGCGCCCTGACCGGCGGCATGTCCCTCGCGCCGCAGCAGTTCCCGCTTGCGCGGCAGGCCCCAGCGATAACCGCCTTCGCCGCTGCCGCCGACCACGCGGTGGCAGGGCACCAGCAGGCCGACATTGTTGCTGGCGCAGGCGCGGGCGATGGCGCGCGGGTGGGTGCCCAATTGCTCGGCCAGCTCGCCATAGCGCCGTGTCTCCCCAATGGGAATGCGCGTGAGCGCGCGCCAGACGCGCAACTGGAAGGCGCTGCCGTGCAGGTCCAGCGGCAAGTGCGCGGCCTGCTCGGGCTCTTCGAGCTGGGTGATCACTTCGCGCAACCAATCGCCCAGGCCCGCGTCGTCGCGGCTGCGTTGGGCGGCAGCGAAGCGCTCGGCCAGTTGGCGTTCCAGTTCGTCGGCCTCGTCGGCGAAGAGCAGCGCGCACACGCCCTTGTCGGTGGCCGCCAGGAGCACCAGCCCGAGTGGGCAGGGCGCGATGGCGTAGCGCAGCCGCTCGCCGGCACCTTTCTGCCGACGTTGCGCGGGGCTCAGCGGCGTTGCGCTTTCATAGAGGGCGCGAGTGCCGGAATAGCCGGCCTCCAGCGCGGCGTCGAGCACCGAGCGAGCCTGCGGCAGGGCGGCGGCCAAGCGTTGCTCGCGGCGGGATTCCGCCCAGGCCCGTGGCGTCAACCCGGTGCGGGCCTTGAAGGCGCGGGCCAGGTGCGAGGCGGAGAGGCCAATGCGCCCGGCCAGCTCCTCCAGGGTCAGCGGCTTCTCTGCCTTGTCGAGCAGCTCGCAGGCCGCGGCTACCAGCGCGTCCAGCTGTTCGCGCGGGCTCGGGCCACGCGGCGAGCAGCGTTTGCAGGGGCGGAAGCCGGCGGCCTCGGCCGCTGCGGGGGCGGTGTGGAAGGCCACGTTTTCCCTTGATGGCCGACGTGCCGGGCAGTTCGGCCGGCAGTAGACGCCGGTGGAGCGCACGCTGAAGACGAAGCGCCCCTCGTAGCGCTCATCGCGCTCGCAGACCGCCTGCCAGCAGCGCTCGGGGTCAAGTCGGGAAGTCGTCACGGCAGCTCTCCGGGGCAATGGCTGTTGGGGCGATTGTCCGTCCCGACACGAAGTGCAGCAATCCGCATCGCGTTTTCAAACTCGAAGCGCGGCGGCAGGGGCTACGCTTGCTGGGTATTCCCTGAAGAAGACCCCATGCCCTTGCGCCGATTCTGCCTGTGCTGCCTTCTGCTGCTCCTCGCGCTGAGCGCCCAGACCCGTGCCGCGAGCCTGGCGCTGAGCGAGCAGGAGCGAGCTTTCATTTCAGCCCACGAGCCGATCCGCGTCGGCCTATTCCGCGCCGGCTGGCCGCCGTTCGAGGTGATCGACGAGTTCGACCAGTTCCACGGCATCAGCGCCGATTACCTGCAGTTGCTGTCCGAGCGGCTGGGGATGAAGGTCCAGCCGGTGCTCTACAACACCTGGGAAGAGGTATTGGCGGCGGTGAAGGCCGGCGAGGTGGATCTGCTGCCGTCCATGGCGGCTACCGAGGAACGCCAGCACTTCCTGAGTTTCACCCAGCCCTATGTCACCACCAGCAGCCTGATCTTCGCCCGACGCGACAGCACTATTCGTACGCTGGACGACCTCTCCGGACGACGGGTGGCGGTGGAGCATGGGTACGCCGTCCACGAGTTGCTGACCAAGGCGGTGCCGGGGATCGACTTCGTGCTGGTCGAAGACTCTCCCAGCGCGCTCAAGGCGGTCTCCACCGGGCGCGCCGATGCTTATGTCGGCAACCTCATTACCACCACGTTCCTGATTGAGCAGCTCGGCCTTTCCAACATGGAAGTGCGCGGCGACAGCGGGCTGGGCAACAGCCAGGTGCGCTTCGCCCTGCGCAAGGAGCTGGAACCGCTGGTGCCGCTGCTGGACCGCGCCCTGGGCAACATCACCCGCAGCGAGCAGGAAGCAATCGAGGCGCGCTGGCTGCCGTCACTGGATGTCTTCGACTGGATGAACCTGCTGCAGATCGCCTGGCCGTGGGTGGTGGGCTTCCTTGCCCTGCTGACCTTCGTGCTGGTGTGGAACCGCCGGCTGTCGATCCAGGTGGCCGAGCGCGCCCGCGCCGAGGCTGAGGAGCGGCGCCAGCGCAGCACCCTGCTGGCGCTGATCAACTCGATCCCCGACCCGATCTGGTTCAAGGACACCCAGGGGCGCTACCTGGGGGTCAACCAGGCCTTTGCCGACTGCCTGGGGCGCTCGCCGCAGGACATAGTCGGGCGCAGCGACCAGCAGATGTTCAGCCGCGCCGCCGGCGCCGGACGCCAGGAGCGCGACCGGCAGGCTCTGACCGAGCGCGAGCCCTACGCCAGCGAAGGCTGGGTGGTCTATCCCGATGGCCGGCGGGTGCTCTTCGACACCCTGCGCAGCGCCTTCCACGACGACCAGGGCCGGTTGCTCGGCCTGGTCGGCGTCAGCCGCGACGTCACCGCGCGCAAATCCACCGAGCTGGCACTGGCCGAGGCCCGCGACCTGGCCGAGGAAGCGGCGCAGCTCAAGAGCGACTTCCTCGCCAACATGAGCCATGAGATTCGCACGCCGCTGAACATCATCATCGGCCTGGCGCACCTGCTGCAGGAAACCACCCTGGACCCTCAGCAGGTGGACTACCTGGGCAAGATCCAGGGGTCGGGCCAGTACCTGCTGGAGCTGATCAGCGACATCCTCGACCTGTCCCGCGTGGAGGCCGGCAAGCTGGAGTTCGAGCACATCGGCTTCGACCTGGAGCGCCTGCTCGGCGAGCTGTTCGACCTGTTCAACATCCGCGCGGCGAGCAAGGGCCTGGCGGTGCGCTGCGAGATCGACCCGCGGGTGCCCGCCCAGGTGGTCGGCGACTCCCTGCGCCTGCGGCAGATCCTGATGAACTACGGCAACAACGCGCTGAAGTTCACCGAGCAGGGCGAGGTGGTGCTGATCGTCCGCCTGGAGGACGAGGACGAAGACAGCCTGCAGCTCTACTTCGCCTTCCGCGATACCGGCATCGGCATCACCGAGCCGCAGCAGGAACGCCTGTTCGAGTCCTTCCAGCAGGCGGACAGCTCCATCACCCGCCGCTACGGTGGCTCCGGCCTCGGCCTGGCGATCTGCAAGAAGCTGGCGCAAGCGATGGGCGGCAGCGTCGGGGTGGAAAGCGAGCCGAACCACGGCAGCCTGTTCTGGTGCCGGCTGCCCATGGGGCGGGTGGACGACTCGGGCAGCCTGAGCCTGCAGAACATCAGCCATGCGCCGTTGCCCGTGCCGCTGATACCGGCCGCCGCGGCGGCACCGGCACTGCTGGAGAGCGGCAGCGATGCCGAGGTCGAGCAGGTCTGCCGACGCCTGGCGCACCTGCTGGCGGCGGACGACCCGCGCGCCGGGCGGTTGCTCGGCGAACGTGCAAGCCTGCTGCGCAGCGTCTTCAATGAGGGCTACGAGGGGATCGCCATGAGCGTGCGGCGTTTCGAATTCGAGCGGGCCCTGGAAAGTCTGGTGAATCTCGCGAGGGAGCGCGATATCCGGATATAGCCGGGTATGGAGGGCAAGGCGGGACAGGAACACGCGGACGGGGCCGTGGTCCGATCCCCCATGGCATGTCACGAATCTGACCGATGCGAGGAGTTGCGATGGATAGCATGCTGGACCGGCCGGAGCAGGAAATGGTCCTGGTGGTGGACGATCAGCCCGACAACCTGATGCTCATGAGCGAACTGCTCATGGACCGCTACCAGGTGCGCGTCGCCTCCAGCGGACCGAAGGCGCTGCGCCTGATGCAGAGCGACCCGCGCCCGGACCTGGTGCTGCTCGACATCATGATGCCGGAGATGGACGGCTACGAAGTCTGCCGCCAGCTCAAGGCCGACCCGATGACCCGCGACATCCCGGTGATCTTCCTCACCGGGATGGTCAGCTCCGCCGACGAGCAGAAGGGCCTGGACCTGGGCGCGGTGGACTACCTGACCAAGCCGATCAGCCCGCCGGTGACCCTGGCGCGCATCCGCGCGCACCTGAACCTCAAGGCCAACGCCGATTTCCTGCGCGACAAGAGCGAGTATCTGGAGCTGGAGGTGCGCCGCCGCGCCCGCGAGCTGCAGGCCATCCAGGACGCCACCCTGGAAGCCATGGCGACGCTTTGCGACCTGCGCGACAACCCGCACAGCAACCACCTGGTGCGCATCGAGCACTACATGCGCCTGCTGGGCAGCTCGCTGTCCCTGCACAACGAGTTCGCCGCCGACCTGTCGGTGGAGAACATCGAACTGCTGGTGCGCTCGGCGCAGCTGCACGACATCGGCAAGGTCGCCGTCCCCGACCGCATCCTGCACAGCCCCGGCCAGCTGGAAGAGGCCGACCGGCTGATCCTCGAAAGCCACACCACCGTCGGCCGCGACGCCCTGGCAGCGGCTGAGCGAAAGCTGGGTTCCCCGGCGGAGTTTCTGCGTTATGCCAAGGAAATTGCCTACAGCCACCATGAGCGCTGGGACGGCAGTGGTTTCCCCGAGGGCCTGGCGGGCGAGCAGATTCCCCTGGGCGCCCGCATGCTTTCGCTGATCGACTGCTACGACGAACTCACCTGCCGCCACGCCTACCGCACCTCGCTGACCCCGGAGGAGGCTGCCGCCCGCATCACCGCCGGCGCCGGCAGCCAGTTCGACCCACGGGTGGTCGAGGCCTTCAACGAGGTCGCCGAAGGCTTCGCCAATATCGCCCAGCGCTACGCCGACAGCGACGAAGCGCTGGGGCTGGAACTGCAGCGACTGGAAGATGCGGTGACCGAAAGCATCGAGCTGACACCGCCCGAACCCTGATCGCGCTGGGCGGTTGTCGAGGATTGCCGTATAAGGAGCGCAGCGCCCCAGAGAGGTACGCCAGGAAGCCTGATGAAGACCCCGAAACGCCTAGAGCCGTTGATCGAAGACGGCCTGATCGATGAAGTATTGCGCCCGCTGATGAGCGGCAAGGAAGCAGCGGTCTACGTGGTGCGCTGCGGTAGCGAGCTGCGCTGCGCCAAGGTCTACAAGGAGGCCAACAAGCGCAGTTTCCGCCAGGCCGCCGAGTACCAGGAAGGCCGCAAGGTGCGCAACAGCCGCCAGGCGCGCGCCATGGCCAAGGGCACCAAGTACGGCCGCAAGGAGCAGGAGGAAGCCTGGCAGAACGCCGAGGTGGCGGCGCTGTTCCGCCTGGCCAACGCCGGGGTGCGGGTACCCAAGCCGTACGATTTCCTCGACGGCGTGCTGCTGATGGAGATGGTCGCTGACGAAGAGGGCGACGCCGCGCCGCGTCTGAACGACGTGGTGATGGAGCCCGAGCTGGCCCGCGACTTCCACGAATTCCTCATCCGCCAGATCGTCATGATGCTCTGTGCGGGCCTCGTGCATGGCGACCTGTCGGAATTCAACGTGCTGGTCGGTCCGGACGGTCCGGTGATCATCGACCTGCCGCAGGCCGTGGACGCCGCCGGCAACAACCACGCCTTCCGCATGCTCGAGCGAGACGTGGGCAACATGGCCGCGTACTTCGGCCGCTTCGCCCCGGAGCTCAAGTACACCCACTACGCCAAGGAAATGTGGGCCCTCTACGAGGACGGCAAGCTGCAGCCGGACACCCCGCTGACCGGGCACTTCGACGATCCGGAAGATGAGGCGGACGTGGATTCGGTGCTGCGGGAAATCGCCGAGGCCATGCGCGAGCAGGAGCGCCGCGAAGCCGGCCGCGCCGCCCAGGACGCCCCGCCGCAACGCGACGAGCCTCCGCCCCCGCCGTGGGAGCAGGCCTGAGCCCATTGCCCGGCGAGTCGAAGCTTCTGGCACTGATCGCCGGGCAACCCGAACGCCTACATCTGCTGCGCGTGGTGCGCGATCACGGCCCGGAAGGCGCCTGGATCGCTGCCGGTTTCGTGCGCAACGCGGTGTGGGACGCTTTGCACGAATACAGCGAGCCGACGCCACTCAGCGATATAGACGTGTTGTATTTCGCGGCCGACAACCTGGAGCCCGAAGCAGACTACGCCTGGGAGCGCCGGCTGCTGGAGGCCTGCCCGGACGCGCCTTGGTCCGTGCGTAATCAGGCGCGGATGCACTTGCGTAACGGTGATTCGCCCTACCGGGATTGCGGAGATGCAATGTGCCACTGGCCGGAGGTCTGCACGGCGGTAGCGCTGCGCTTGCGGGGGGATTCGCTGGAGCTGCTGGCGCCGTTGGACATCTCGGATATCTGGGAACTGCGCGTCCGGCCGACCGGGCATTTCCGCGCCAAGCCGCACCTCTACCGCGAGCGTATCGCCGCGAAGAACTGGTCGACGAGCTGGCCGAAGCTGCGCATCGAGACCCTGTAAATCCTCTTCGCCGATATTGCCGTCATGCTCTGCGTGGGATGGGTGGAGCGCAGCGATACCCATGCTGATGGTTTCCCGGGATTGATAGGTATCGCTTCGCTCCACACCATCCTACACACGGTTCCTGTTTTGGCCTGGGTTGGATTCCCGTCTGGTCTTGCGAAAGAACTGTAAGCCCTCAACTGTATCCATACATTTCAGACGCGGGCTGTTAGTTTTGCCTGACCCTACCCCGAGCGCTCTGCCATGCCCCTCCGCCACGTTCTCCTCGCCCTGCTGGTCACGCTGATCTGGGGCGTCAACTTCGTCGTGATCAAGGTCGGCCTGCACGACTTCCCACCGCTGCTGTTCTGTGCCCTGCGCTTCGCCCTGGCGGCGCTGCCGTTGATCTTCCTGCGCGGCCCGCTGCCGGCGCCGTTCTGGCGCATCGTGCAGATTGGCGTGCTGCTGGGCGTGGTCAAGTTCGGCCTGCTGTTTGTCGGCATGCACATCGGCATGCCGGCCGGCCTGTCGTCGCTGGTGCTGCAGAGCCAGGTGTTCTTCACCGTACTGATTGCCGCCGCCTTCCTCGGCGAGCGCCCCAGCCCTCGCGCGCTGATCGGCCTGGCGCTGGCTGCCGGCGGCCTGCTGCTGATCGGCCTGGAGCGCCCGATGGGCGACAGCCTGGTGGCCTTCCTGCTGGTGATCGCCGCCGCGCTGGCCTGGGCCTTCTCCAACATCGCCACCAAGCGCTCCGGCGCCAGCGACATGTTGCGCCTGATCAGTTGGGTCAGCCTGATCCCGCCGCTGCCACTACTGGTGCTGTCGTGGATATTCGAAGGCCAGGAGGCCATCGAGCACGCCGTGCTGAATATCAGTTGGGGCGGGACGGGGGCGCTGCTCTACATCGCCTTCCTCGCCACCACCGTCGGCTTCGGCCTGTGGAGTTTCCTGCTGCGTCGCTACCCGGCCAGCCAGGTCACGCCCTTCGCCCTGGCCGTGCCGGTGTCGGGCCTGCTGTCGGGCTGGCTGTTCCTTGGCGAAGACCTCACCACCCAGGACTGGATGGCGTGCGTGCTGGTGTTCGTCGGCCTCGCCGTGACCGTGCTGCCGGCTTCGCTGTGGCGTCGCCGCGCAGTGGCCAGCGCGTAGGGCGGATAAAGCGGAACGCTTTATCCGCCGTTATCCGATATGGCGGATAACGCCTGCGGCGTTATGCACCCTACGGGATGGAATAGCCTTCAGTGACAGCAATTCCCCGACTCCAGGTCCTTGAGGATCGGGCAGTCCGGGCGGTGGTCGCCCTGGCAGTGGTCGCTCAGCTCCTGCAGGGTGTCGCGCAGGCTGCTGAGTTCGGCGATCTTGCGGTTGAGTTCGTCGATGTGCCGGGCGGCCAGGGCCTTCACATCGGCGCTGGCGCGGGCGCGGTCCTGCCAGAGGGCGAGCAGTTGGCCGACTTCCTCCAGCGAGAAGCCGAAGTCCCGCGAGCGGCGGATGAACGCCAGGGTGTGCAGGTCCTGCTCGCTGTAGTGGCGGTAGCCGCTGGCGCTGCGGCCGGCGGGGGCCAGCAGGCCGGTGGATTCGTAGTAGCGGATCATTTTCGCGGTCAGACCGCTCTTCTTCGCCGCTTCGCCGATGTTCATGCCGATCTCTCCTGAGCGAACGCCCGCGCTCTTTCGGCGCGGGCGCGGGCTTATTGGTGGTCCTGGGGTGTCCAGCGCTTGAGCAGCAGGGCGTTGCTCACCACGCTGACGCTGGAGGCGGCCATCGCCGCGCCGGCGACCATGGGGTTGAGCAGGCCGAAGGCAGCCAGCGGGATGCCCACCAAGTTGTAGATGAACGCCCAGAACAGGTTCTGGCGGATCTTTGCGTAGGTGCGCCGGGAGATATCCAGCGCCGCCGGAACCAGGCGCGGATCGCCGCGCATCAGGGTGATGCCAGCGGCGTGCATGGCGACGTCGGTGCCGCCACCCATGGCGATACCCACGTCCGCCGCGGCCAGTGCCGGGGCGTCGTTGATGCCATCGCCGACCATCGCTACGACCTTGCCTTGCTGGCGCAGTGCGCCGACCACGGCGGCCTTGTCGCCGGGTAATACCTCGGCGTGCACGTCGTCCAGGCCCAGGGCGTCGGCCACGACCTTGGCGCTGCCACGGTTGTCGCCGGTGATCAGGTGGCTGGCGATGCCGCGCTCGCGCAGGGCGTCGATGGCGATCTTCGCGCCTTCCTTGAGGCTGTCGCCGAAAGCGAACAGGGCGATCACGCGTGCCTGCGGCTCGCGCTCGATGAGCCAGGACAGGGTGCGGCCTTCGGCTTCCCAGCGCTGTGCCGATCCAATGAGTGCGCCGGGCTGCAGCTGGGCTTCGTCGAGCATCCGGCGGTTGCCCAGGGCGAGCAGACGGCCGTTGATGCGGCCCTGGATGCCTCGGCCGGTCAGAGCCTGGGTAGCCTCGGCAGCGGCAGGGTTCAGGCTGCGTTCGGCGCAGGCGTCGAGCACGGCGCGGGCCAGCGGATGCTCGCTGCCTCGTTGCAGGGCGCCGGCCAGGGCGAAGGCCTCGGCCTCGTCACCGTTTGCCGCGAGGTTAGTGACGCGCGGCTGGCCTGAGGTGAGTGTGCCGGTCTTGTCGAAGGCCACGGCAGTCACCGCGTGGGCGACTTCCAGCGCCTCGGCGTCCTTTATCAGGATGCCGTGTTTCGCCGCCACGCCGGTGCCCGCCATGATCGCGGTCGGGGTGGCGAGGCCGAGGGCGCAGGGGCAGGCGATGACCAGCACGGCCACGGCGTTGATCAGTGCCTGTTCCCAGCCGGCGCCGGCGATCAGCCAGCCGACCAGGGTGACCAGGGCGATGCCGATTACCACCGGGACGAATACGTTGCTGACTTTGTCCACCAGCTTCTGAATGGGCGCCTTGGCGGCCTGGGCGTCTTCCACCAGGCGGATGATTCTGGCCAGCACGGTCTCGCCGCCCAGCGCAGTGGTCTTCACGCGCAGCACGCCTTCGCCGTTGATAGCGCCGCCGGTGACAGGATCGCCGACGTCCTTGGGCACCGGCAGGCTTTCGCCGGTGATCAGGGCTTCATCGGCGTGGCTCTGCCCGGCAAGGACTTCGCCGTCCACCGGGAAGCGTTCGCCGGGGCGTACCAATACTTCGTCACCCAGGCGCAGTTCGGCGATGGCGACGTCCTCCTCGACGCCGTCCCGAACGCGGGTGGCGCGCTCCGGGCGCAAGGCCTCAAGGGCGCGGATGGCAGCGGCGGTCTGGCGCTTGGCGCGGCTTTCCAGGTACTTGCCGAGCAGGATCAGGGTGATGACCACGGCGCTGGCTTCGAAGTACAGGTGCGGCATCTGCCCGGGAGCGGCGGCGTACCAGAGGTACAGGCTCAGGCCGTAGCCGGCGCTGGTGCCCAGGGCGACCAGCAGGTCCATGTTGCCGCTGCGGGCGCGCACTGCCTTGTAGGCGGACACATAGAAGCGTGCGCCGATGAGGAATTGCACGGGGGTGGCGAGGAGGAATTGCACCCATGCCGGCAGCATCCAGTGCTGCCCGATCCAGTCGCCCACCATCGGCAGCACCAGCGGCAGGGACAGCAGGATAGCGGCGGCCAGCCACCAGCGCTCGCGCGCCAGCCGGGCAACCGCCGGGTCCACGGCGGGCTGGTCGGGTTCGATGGGGCGGGCCTTGTAGCCGGCCTTGTCGACGGCGGCGATCAGCGCGCCGGCATCCACTGCGCCGAGCAGTTCGACGTGGGCGCGCTCGCTGGCCAGGTTGACGCTGGCCGAGCGCACGCCGGGAACCTTGTTCAGGGCGCGTTCGACGCGGCCGACGCAGCTGGCGCAGGTCATGCCTTCGATGCTCAGTTCCAGGCTGTGGGCCGGTACCTGGTAGCCAGCCTGTTCGACGGCGGCCACCAGCGCCGGCAGGGTCTCACCGCTGGATGGCGCGGCGAGCTGCACGCGGGCCTGCTCGCTGGCGAGGTTGACGCTGGCGTCCTGCACGCCGGGCACTTTGCGCAGGGCGCGCTCGACCCGGCCTGCACAACTGGCGCAGGTCATCCCGGAGACGGGGAGGTCGAGTTCGATGGGGTTGGCGCTGTTCATGGGGCTTCTCCCTGAAGTTCCCCGATAGCATCAACCTTGACACGAGGGCAAGGTCAACCCTCGTTTGCTGTCATCTTGTCGCAGGTCAAAGCCGAGGCCGGGATCAGCTGCCGCTGGAGACCGGCATGAGATACAGCCCGCTCTCGCTGTTGGCGATGCGGAACTTGCGCACTTCGCCAGCGTGCAACTGCACCGACTGTGCGCGCAACGGCTGGATGCCACTACGGCAGAGGCCGGAGTTGGCGGTCTGCAGGCGCAGGGAAACCTCGCCCGGCGGCAGGTTCAGGGCGATTTCACCTTCGGGCTGCAGGCGCGAGACCTTTTCGTCCTGCACATATAGGTCGATGTCGCAGGCGGTGCCGGTATCCAGCCGCTCGCGGCTGACGATCAGCACGGCATAGGCGACCGGCTGGGCGTCGGGCACCGGCCAGGAACCGGGCGTGCTTGGCGGTGGCGTGGCCGGGGAGGTGGGTACGGCCGGCGCCGAGGGTTCCTCGGGCATGCCGTCGGCCCAGGCACTGAAGGGCAGGCTTGCGAAGGGCAGGGCAGCGGCGAGGCCGGCGGCAATTAAAAGGGAACGGCGCATGGCGTTCTCCGACGAGTCAGCTATTTCCGCAGCTTGGCTGAGAGGCTGACGTAGGACAAGTGCAAGGAGAGGGCAACGCGAGAGGCTTGACCTTGCCACGGTGGAAAGGTTGAGACTGCATCCAACGCTTCAATCCATTAGAGGAGAGATTCCATGCACACCTTCAATGTCAAAGGCATGAGCTGCGGACACTGCGTGCGCGCCATCACCCAGGCTGTACAGGCGCTGGACGCGGCGGCGGACGTGCAGGTCGACCTGGGCGCCGGTGAAGTCCGCGTCGCCAGCCGGCTGGACGAACCCGCGATCCTCGCGGCGATCCGCGAGGAAGGCTACGAGGCCGAGGCGGCCTGAAGTGTCATCCCTTCCGGGCCGGCGTCCTGCCGGCCCCTTATACCTGCGCCGGGTGCCAGTCGCGTATCAGGCCACGGAACACGGCGTCGAACAGCTCGCGGGTTTCCTGTAGCGGGTCGAACAGGGCCGGGTCGCGCAGCCAGTCGCTGAGCAGGCCGAAGATCATCGCATGCACCGCGCGCGAGGCAATCTTGGGCGACACGCCGGGCATCAGACGCGTGCGGCAATCCTCGCGGTTGAACAACTGCTCGCAAAGTTCGATGAACTGCCGGACGAACTGGTTGTGGCGCTCCTCGGCGTCGCGCAGTTCATCGGTGAACTCGCAGCGCTGCAGGAGGATGGTGAGGATGCGCCGACGCTGTTCATCGCGGGCGAGGTTCTCGACCACTTCCACGCTGAGCTGGAACAGCGATTCGATCGGGTCGTGACCATCGCACCCGGACAGCCGCTGTGCCAGTTGCTCAGGCGGCAGGCGAACCTGGTTGAGCATGTCGTTGAACAGGTGCGCCTTGTTCTGGAAGTGCCAGTACACCGCTCCGCGAGTGACGCCAGCAGCGCGCGCGATCTCTTCCAGGCTCGTATTTGAGACGCCTTTCGCAAAGAATAGGCCTTCAGCCGAGTCGAGAATCGTCTGACGGGTTCGTTCCGAATCTTCTTTAGTTCTTCGCATGGCGCTTGGTGGTATACAGGCTAGCATCACTGGGTGACCGGCAGTTTACTGATTTTATTGCGCTAACAGTGCTTTACAGACACTGGCGTAGGTAAAAGTCACACAGTCGTCGTCTTTTGGGGTTCCGCAGTCAGTCATTTCCATGGAGAGGTTACATGCCGTTTGCCCGTCGTTTGCCCGTCGCACTTGCTGTCGTTGGGTTGCCAGTCCTGTTTGCTGCCTGGGCCCAGGCCGAGGACAAACCGGCTACGGCAGCGCCGCCGCCCCCGGCAGTGACGGTCGAAGTGGCCAAGAGCGCCCCAGTACCCCTGACCTTCGAGTACGCCGCGCGGACTGCGGGCTACCGCGAAGTGGAAGTGCGCGCTCAGGTCAGCGGCATCCTGCAGCGCCGCACCTACGAGGAAGGCCGGCCGGTGAAGGAGGGCCAGGTGCTGTTCCGCATCGACCCTCGTCCCTACCAGGCCTCGCTGGGCCAGGCCAAGGGGTCGCTGGCGCAGACCCAGGCTCGCTATCGGCAAACCGAGCGTGACCTGAGGCGGATTCGTGAACTGCAGGCCAAGGGCTTCGCCAGTGAAAGCGAACTGGACCGCTACACCTCCGATTTCGAACAGGCCAAGGCCGACGTCGAGGCCGCCCGCGCCAACGTCCAGGCCAAGCAGATCGACCTCAACTACACCACTGTGACCGCGCCGATCTCCGGCATGGCGAGCAAGGAAGTGCGCTCCGAAGGCAGCCTGGTGGTGGCCAGCGACCCGAACTCCAGCCTGCTGACCAAACTCACCCAGCTCGACCCGGTGTACGTCAACTTCGCCTACCCCGACACCCAGGCGACGCAGATGAACGACGGCGTGAAGAGCGGCCGCTACATCCTGCCCAAGGACGGAAAGTTGACCGCCGAGCTGCGCTTCGGCGATGGCAGCAAGTACCCCATCGAAGGCGTCGTCGACTTCACCGACAGCTTCGTCAACACCGGTACCGGCACCGTGAACGCCCGCGCCGTGGTGCCCAACCCGCACAACCTGCTGATCCCCGGCCAGTTTGTGCGCATCCTGATCACCGGGATCACCCAGAGCAACGCCGTGACCCTGCCCGAGCGTGCCCTGGCCCAGGGCCCGCGCGGCACCTTCGTCTACGTGGTGGACAAGGACAGTTATGCCCGCGTGCGCCAGGTCACCACCAGCAAGACCGTGGATGGCCGCTGGATCATCGACGCCGGTGTGGACGATGGGGATCGGGTGATTGTCGATGGCATCCTCAAGGTGCGCCCCGACCAGCCGGTCAAGGCCGTGGAAGGTGGCGCGCAGGAATCTGCAGCCGGCTCCGCCTCTACCCAGTCTTAAGGAGCGCCTATCGTGATCTCGCGCTTCTTCATCGAACGTCCCGTGTTCGCGATGGTGATTTCCATCGTGATCCTGCTCGCGGGTCTGGTGGCCATGCGTGCGCTGCCCATTGCCCAGTACCCGGAAATCGTGCCGCCGGAAGTGTCCGTGACGGCCTCCTACCCGGGCGCCAGTTCCCAGGTCATCGCCGAAACCGTGGCCGCTCCGCTGGAGCAGGAAATCAACGGCGTGGAGGGCATGATCTACCAGTTGTCCAACTCTGACGCCAGCGGCGCCATGAGCCTGACCGTGTACTTCGAGGTCGGCACCGACCCCGACCAGGCAACCATCGACGTCAACAACAAGGTGCAGGCCGCGCTCGCCAAGCTGCCCGAGGAAGTGCGCCGGCAGGGCGTGAAGGTGGAGAAGAAATCCTCCGACATCCTGCAGGTGGTGACGCTGTTCTCGCCGGACAACTCCCGCGACCCGATCTTCATCAGCAACTACGCGCTGATCAACGTGATCGACGACCTCAAGCGGATCCCCGGCGTCGGCGACGTCAGCCAGTTCGGTTCCAAGGACTACGCCATGCGGGTCTGGCTGCGCCCGGACAAGTTGGCGCAGTACAACCTGACGCCCACCGACGTGGTCAACGCGATCCGCGAGCAGAACTCGCAGTTCGCCGCCGGCAGTTTCGGCCAGCAGCCGATGAAGGAGCCGCAGGACTTCACCTACATGGCTACCGCGCAGGGGCGATTCACCGATCCCAAGGAGTTCGAGAACGTCATCCTGCGCAGTGACTCCACTGGCGCCAGCCTGCTGCTCAAGGATGTGGCGAGGGTCGAACTGGGCGCGCAGGACTACTCCCTGGTCACGTCGCTCAATGGCCAGCAGAACGCCGCCTTCGGTATCTACCTGCAGCCGGGCGCCAACGCGCTGGATACCGCCCAGGCCGTGCGCGATCACATGGACGCCATGTCCAAGCGTTTCCCGCAGGGCATCACGTACAAGATCCCGTACGACACCACCACCTTCGTGAAGGTCTCCATCGAGGAGGTGATCCACACCTTTATCGAGGCGCTGATCCTGGTGATGGTGGTGGTCTTCATCTTCCTGCAGAACCTCCGCGCGACGCTGATCCCGGTACTGGCGATCCCGGTATCGCTGGTCGGCACCTTCGCCGGCATGTACCTGATGGGCTTCTCGATCAACCTGCTGTCGCTGTTCGGCATGGTGCTGGCGATCGGCATCGTGGTGGACGATGCCATCGTGGTGCTGGAAAACGTCGAACGGGTGATGCGCACGGAGAAACTCAGCCCGAAGGAAGCGGCGATCAAGGCCATGGAGGAGGTGACCGGGCCGATCGTTGCCATCGTGCTGGTGCTCTGCGCTGTGTTCATCCCGGTCGGCTTCCTCGGCGGCCTGGCCGGGCAGATGTACAAGCAGTTCGCGATCACCATTGCGGTATCGGTAGTGATCTCCGGCATCGTCGCGCTGACCCTGTCGCCAGCGCTGTGCGCGCTGATCCTCAAGGCCGAGCACAAGGAACCGGCCGCGCCGTTCCGCTGGTTCAACCGTACCTTCGAACGCATCACCAACGGTTACGGCGCCGGGGTGCAGTTCTTCCTCAAGCGTGCGGCCCTCGGCCTGCTGCTGTTTGGCGGCATGATCGCCCTGCTGGTCATCCTGTTCGGTCGCGTGCCCGGCTCACTGGTGCCCGACGAGGATCAGGGCTATGTGCTCAACGCCTACTTCCTGCCGCCGGCGGCCTCGCTGAGCCGCACCGAGAAGCTCACCAACGACGTGACCCACCAGCTGATGAAGCATCCGGCAGTGCAGGACGTGGTGACCTTCGCCGGTTTCGACATCCTCACCTTCGGCACCCGCAGCAACGCAGGTGTGTCCTTCGTGCCGCTCAAGGACTGGAAGGAGCGTACGACGCCCGAACTGGACGCGCGCAACCTGACCCGCGAATTCATGAAGATGGGCGCCGGCCAGGAGGACGGGGTGGTAATGTCCTTCAACCCGCCACCGATCACTGGCATGAGTACCACCGGCGGCTTCGAGGCCTACATCCAGGACCGCAGCGGCGGCACCTCCGAGCAGCTCGAAGAGGTGACCATGAAGTTCCTCGCAGCCGCGGCCAAGCGCCCCGAGCTGGCGGGGGTCAACACGACCTTCAACGCCAACGTGCCGCAGTACTACGTCGACCTGGACCGCACCAAGGCGCGGTCCCTGGGCGTGGCGATCAACGACGTATTCACGGCCATGCAGTCCACCTTCGGCAGTTACTACGTCAACGACTTCACCCTCTACGGGCGGACCTGGCAGGTCTCCCTGGAGTCGGAGCCGGAGTTCCGCCGCAAGCCGGACGACCTCAGCCAGGTCTTCGTGCGCTCGTCCACCGGCGACCTGGTGCCGCTGACCACCCTGGTGTCGGTCAAGCGCATCCTCGGCCCGGACTCCTACGCGCGCTTCAACGTATTCCCGGCGGCCAAGCTGCTCGGTGGCCCGGCGCCGGGCTACAGCTCCGGCCAGGCGCTGGCGGCCATGCAGGCGGTGGCGGATGAAGTTCTGGGCGAGGAATACTCGCTGGCCTGGATCGGCTCGGCCTACCAGGAGCTGGCGACCCAGGGCTCGGGCAGCACCGCGTTCATCTTCGGCCTGATCCTGGTGTTCCTCATCCTCGCCGCCCAGTACGAGCGCTGGACCCTGCCGCTGGCGGTGGTCACTGCCGTGCCCTTCGCAGTGTTCGGGGCGATCCTGGCGATCTGGCTGCGCGGGCTGGATAACGACGTGTACTTCCAGGTCGGCCTGGTCACCCTGATCGGCCTGGCGGCGAAGAACGCCATCCTGATCATCGAGTTCGCCGTGCTGTGCCGCGAGGAACAGGGTATGGGTCCGGTCGAGGCGGCGCTGGAGGCGGCCAAGCTGCGCTTCCGCCCCATCGTGATGACCTCGCTGGCCTTCATCCTGGGGTGCGTGCCGCTGGCCATCAGCACCGGCGCCGGCTCCGCGAGCCGTCACTCGATCGGCACCGGGGTGATCGGCGGCATGCTCGCCGCGACCCTGCTGGCGACCTTCCTCATCCCGATGTTCTACATGCTGGTGGAGTCGGCCGCGGACAAGCTCAGCGGCCGCAAGGCCAAGGCGAAGCCCGCACCAGAGGGCGTCCACGAGGCCTGATGCTGCAACGGGCCCGGCCAGCGCGGCCGGGCCCGCTCCTCGCTTTATGTGGGGAGTTGCTTAGGGAGCTTGCTAATTTTCCGCCGCTCGCCACAATGCATGGCTTCGCTGCGCCTTTCCTGTGCGCCAACTCGTTATCCACACTGACCTGCCTGCGGCCCCAGCCGCCCTTCGGCGGACGCGTGTGACCAGGTGATCCATGAATCTCCGCATCCTGCTGATCCTCGGCGCGCTGAGCGCCTTCGGGCCCATGGCCATCGACTTCTACCTGCCCAGCTTCCCAGCACTGGCGCAATCCTTCGGTACCGACGTCGAACACATCCAACTGAGCCTGTCGGCCTACTTCGCCGGTCTCGCCATCGGCCAACTGCTCTACGGCCCGCTGGCTGATCGCATCGGCCGGCGCATCCCGTTGCTGCTGGGGGTGAGCATCTTCACCCTGGCGTCGCTCGCCTGCGCCTTCGCGCCGAACCTGGAATGGCTGATCGGCGCGCGCTTCGTCCAGGCGCTCGGTGGTTGTGCGGGGATGGTGATCTCGCGGGCGGTAGTGCGTGACCTGTGCGACCCGATTGCTGCCGCCAAGGCCTTCTCGCAACTGATGCTGGTGATGGGCCTGGCGCCGATCCTCGCGCCACTGGGCGGCGGGCTGCTGCTGAGCCTGTCCGGCTGGCAGTCGATCTTCTATTGCCTGACGCTGTTCAGCGCTCTGGCCGGTGTCGCCATCGCGCTATGGCTGCCCGAGACCATCCCGAGCGGGCCGCGCCCACCGCTGCGCGGTGCACTGAAGCAGTACCGCGCACTGTTCCGCGACCGATCCTTCATCACCTACGCGCCCACCGGCGGGGTCGCCATCGCCGGGATGTTCTCCTATATCGCGGGCTCGCCCTTCGTCTTCATCGAGCTCTACGGCGTGCCGGCCGAGCACTATGGCTGGATATTCGGCAGCAACGCGGCGGGCTTCATCCTGATGGCGCAGGTCAATGCGCGGCTGTTGCGTTATCGCGGTCCGGGGTTCTGGCTGCGCCGGGCGGTGTGGGTTTACTTCGGTTGCGGCGTGGCGTTGCTGGCGATCACCCTGGCCAAACCCGAACACCTGTGGCCGCTGCTGGTGCCGTTGTTCGGCGCCATCGCAAGCCTGGGTTTCCTGCTGCCCAACTCCTCGGCCTGCGCCATGGCCAGCCAGGGCCGGCACGCGGGCAGCGCCTCGGCGCTGATGGGCAGCCTGCAGTTCACCGTCGCGGCCGGCGCTTCGGCGCTGGTTGGTGCATTGCACGATGGCTCAGCACTGCCGATGGCAGTGGTCATCACCGTCTGCGGCCTGGTGGCTGCCGTGCTCGGCTGGCTGAGCGGCCAGATCAGCGAACGCGCGGCCTGATCAGCTGGCGGCGCGTTGCACCTGTTCGGGTAGTCGGTGCGGGGCCTTCAGTCGGGCCTCGAGGGTAGCGACGAAACTGCGCGCCTCGAGCTCGCTGCGGAAACCCACGGCCTGCTGGTCGAGGCAGACTTCCCATGGCTGGTCTTTGCGCAAGTGGGACGGACGGACGAGGATGTTCACGGTACTCACCCCTGTGCTGTCAGGTGAAAAGGGACTTTCAGTGTAGTCCCGTCACATGGTGGTAGAAGGTGCGACTTGTGGTCGCCGACATGCGGTGGCGGCGCTACCGGAAACTCTCCAGCCACCATTCCAGAGCGCTCTATCCACCGTCGCGCCGCTTCGCTGAAAAATCCTGCAAAGCAATACTGCCGGCCCGCTTCCGCGGCGCGCGGCAGGACTACGACCAAAGGTTGATGGTGGGGTGGCGATCCCCGTCCATACTCGTTGTTCGACCTCGATAACAACAATAAGAGGCAGTGACGATGAGTTACCGGCAGTCCCATGACCGCTCCATCGCGGAGCCTTCCGCCTTCTGGGCCGAGCAGGCCGACCGTGTGGCCTGGTACCGCGCGCCCCAGGACACCCTGCAGGCCCTGCCCGACGGCAGCCATCGCTGGTTCGCCGATGGCCGCCTGAACACCTGCTACCTCGCCCTCGACCGGCAGATCGAGCTCGGCCGCGGCAACCAGGCCGCGCTGATCTACGACTCCCCCGTGACCAATACCCAGCAGCGCTTCAGCTACCTGCAGCTGCGCGATGAGGTCGCGCGCCTGGCCGGCGCCCTGCGTGCGCTGGGGGTGGAGAAGGGCGACGGGGTGATCATCTACATGCCGATGGTGCCGCAGGCCGCCATGGCCATGCTCGCCTGCGCGCGGCTCGGCGCGGTGCACTCGGTGGTCTTCGGCGGCTTCGCGCCCCACGAACTGGCGCTGCGCATCGATGACGCCAGGCCCAAGCTGGTGCTCACCGCCTCCTGCGGCCTGGAGTTCGAGCGGGTGATCGAATACAAGCCGCTGGTGGACAAGGCCCTGGAACTGGCCAGCCACAAGCCAGCCCACGTGCTGGTGCTGCAACGCCCGCAGGCGATGGCCGAATTGCAGGCCGGCCGTGACCTCGACTGGCGCGAAAGCCTGGTCCGTGCGCAACCGGCCGACCCGGTGGAAGTCGCCAGTGACGACCCGCTGTACATCATGTACACCTCCGGCACTACGGGGAAACCCAAGGGCATCGTGCGCGACAACGGCGGCCACGCGGTGGCGTTGAGCTACGCGCTGCCGACCATCTTCGGCCTGCAGCCGGGGGATGTCTGGTGGGGCGTTTCCGACGTTGGCTGGGTGGTCGGCCACTCGCTGATCGTCTACGGGCCGCTGATGAATGGCTGTACCACGGTGTTCTACGAGGGCAAGCCAGTGCGCACACCCGATGCCGGCAGTTACTGGCGGGTGATCGAGGAGCACAAGGTCAACAGCCTGTTCTGCGCGCCCACGGCAATCCGCGCGATCCGCAAGGAAGATCCGCAGGGCGATTTGCTCAAGCGCTACGATCTGAGCTCGCTGCGCCACCTGTTCCTCGCCGGCGAGAAGCTCGACAGCAGTACCCAGCACTGGCTGGAGGAACTCACCGGCAAGCCGGTGCATGACCACTGGTGGCAGACCGAGACCGGCTGGCCGGTGACCGCACCCTGCACCGGCCTGGGCGACCACGACCTGCGCTCCGGCTCCACCAACCGCGCGGTGCCTGGTTATCACGTGCAGGTGGTGGACGACGAGGGACGGCTGCTCGGGCCAAACGAGCAGGGCTCCATCGTCATCGCCCTGCCGCTGCCGCCCGGCTGCGCGCAGACGCTGTGGAACGACCACCCGCGCTACCTGCAGGCGTACCTGAAGACCTACCCCGGCTACTACCACACCGGCGACGGCGGCTATGTGGACGAGGAGGGCTTCGTCTACATCATGGGCCGCACCGACGACGTGATTAACGTCTCCGGCCACCGCCTGTCCACCGGCGAGATGGAAGAGCTGCTGGCGCTGCACGAGGCGGTCGCCGAGTGCGCGGTGATCGCCGTGCAGGATGACCTCAAGGGTCATGTGCCGCTGGGGCTGGTGGTACTCAAGGATGGCGCGCAGGCGACCGAGGCCAACCTGCAGCGCGAGTTGGTGGCGCTGGTGCGTGAGCGTATCGGCGCGCTGGCCTGCTTCCAGCGTGCGGTGGTAGTCAAGCGTCTGCCCAAGACCCGCTCGGGCAAGATACTGCGAGCGGTGCTGCGCAAGATCGCCGACGGCGAGAGCTATGCACCACCGTCCACTATCGACGACCCGGCGATCCTCGGCGAGATCGCCGAGCGCCTCGGTCAGGCCGGGCTCGCCAAGGCAGGCTGATATCCCACGACGTCGGCACTGCCGGCGTATTTCCAGGGCCGCACTTGTTGCGGCCCTTTTTTTGCGCCGCGCTCGCTGGGCGATGGGACTAAAGGCTCATTGCCATCTAGACTGCTGGCATCGGGCCTCTATCTGCGGTGTGGCATCCATGATCAGTCGTGTCGTCCTCGATGAGGAGGAGCTCGAAGCGCTGCGCGAAGTCACCGCGCAGGCGCCGCGCAAGCCCTTGGTGCTGGTGGTCGACGATGAGCGCGAGGTGCTGGCCGAGATGCGCGAGTTGATCGAGGGCGCGAATTTCCGCTGCCTGACAGCCGGCAGCGCAGCCGAAGCGCTGCGGCGTATCCGTCGCGACGAATCCGATATCGACCTGCTGGTGACCGACCTGCGCATGGAGCACGAGGGCGCGGGGCTGGAGCTGATCCGTGAGTTGAACGAGGTCGGCACATTCCTGCCGATAATCGTCCTTTCCGGCCAGGCGAACGCCCGTGACGTGATTGAGGCGATGCGGCTGAACGTGCTGGATTTCATGGTCAAGCCGCTTGACCCGGGGTACTTCCTGGACCTGCTCAGGCGTTATCTGTAGGACTGGGCATCTGGCGGTCCGCGAGCATGAATCGGGCTTCCCCCTCGCTCCTACGGCCACGCCCGGCGCCGGAGCGCTCTCTGTAGGAGCGAGCCTGCTTGCGAACCCGATAAAGACGTTACAGCGTCTGCGCTTTGAAGGTATCGCACTTGCCCGGCGAGCCGCTTTCGAAGCCGAGCTTGAACCAGCGCACGCGCTGCGCGGATGAACCGTGGGTGAAGGAGTCGGGCATCACCGTTCCGCGCGCCTGGCGCTGCAGGTGGTCATCGCCGATGGCGTTGGCGGCGTTCAGCGCCTCTTCCACGTCGCCCGGCTCCAGCCAGTTCAGGCGTTGCTGAGCGTGATTGGCCCAGACACCGGCAAAGCAGTCGGCCTGCAGTTCCTGGCGTACCGACAGCCCGTTGGCGCCTTCCATGCGCGCGCCGCGCTGGCGGGCAGCGTTGATCTTCGCGGAGATGCCCAGCAGGTTCTGCACGTGGTGGCCAACTTCGTGGGCGATCACGTAGGCCTGGGCGAAGTCGCCAGCGGCGGAGAACTTCTGTTCCATCTCGCGGAAGAAACCGAGGTCGAGGTACACGCGGTGGTCGCCTGGGCAGTAGAACGGCCCGACCGCCGAGGAGGCGAAGCCGCACGCCGAGTTCACCCCGCCATTGAACAGGATCAGCTTGGGCTGCTCGTACTGCTGGTTGCTGCGGGCGAAGATCTCGCCCCAGGTGTCCTCGGTGTCGCCGAGGATCGAGCGGACGAAGTCCACCTGTGGATCGTTGCCCGTGGCCGGCTTGCCTTGTGTCGGCCGCGCCGGCGCCTGCTGCTGGGAGACGTCCATCTGGCCGAGCAGCGAGCCGAGGATAGTCATCGGGTCCTGCCCGGAGAGCAGGCCGATCACCACCACGATGGCCACGCCGCCCAGGCTCAGGCCGCGACCGCCGATGCGCATGCCTCCGCCACCGCCCATGCCACCACCGCCGCTGTCATCGCGGGCATCCACTACGTTGTCGCTGCGTCGTCCTTTGCGCCATTGCATGGCGGCATCTCCATCGAACAGGTGGGTTCAGTGTTGTCGCGGGTGGGGCTGGCCGCCAGCCCGGTCGTCAGGCGAAACGGTGCAGCAGTTCGGCGCGGGCGAGCAGTTGCACGTCGCCGCCGACGCGGACCTCGTCGTCCTGGCCGACCTGCACGTCGAGCCGGCTGGGGCGACCGACGAAGCGGCCCTGAGCCAGCTGGAACAGCTCGCCGCGGCGTGCCTTGCCCAGTTCCACCAGGTAGGCGGCGACGGGGCCGGCGGCGCTGCCGGTGGCGACGTCCTCGATGATCCCGGCGCCGTCCCAGGTGCGGCCTTCGCGATTATCCACATCCAGCACGAAAACGAAGGCGGCGTTGAGTTTGGCCAGTTCGGTTGCCAGATCCGTGCGCTGGCGCACGCGGCCCAGGGCCTCGCTGCGTACCGGCAGCAGCAGGTAGGGCAGGCCGGTGCTGACCACGGCGGCGGGATAGTCGGCGAGATCGCTGGCGCTCAGCGAGAAAGCCTCGGCGAACCAGCGGCGCGCGTCATCGTCGAGCACGCTGCCGAAGTCGGCCGCGCCCTGGTTCATCTCGGCGTGGAAGCCAGCGCCACGGCGGCGCGTGGCCACCTTCACGGCCTTGGCCGGCAGTTCCAGCGTCCAGAGCTCCTCCTCGCCGCGCTGGTGCAGGTGGTGCAGCAGCGCGGCCGCGCCCAGCACCGGGTGGCCGGCGAAGGGCAGTTCCTCGTCGACGGTGAAGATGCGTGCCGAGTAGGTGTCCAGCGAGGCGGACGGGAACAGGAAGATCGACTCGAACTGGCGCAGCTCCTGGGTCAGCGCCAGCAGGGTCTGGGCGGGGATGCCGCGGGCGTCGGGGAACACCGCCAGGCCGTTGCCGGTGAGCGGTTGGTCGGCGAAGACGTCGAGTTGCCAGTACTGTTGCGCGGACATGGGCCTCCAGATGCCGCCCTTGAGCGGCGCAAAGAAAAACTCGACAGCCAGCCTAGCGAGCTATATGTTCGCCGACAAGAAAGCGCAGCTCACAGCGCCGCGCTTTCCAGGCCACCGCAGTGGCCGGCGTCGCTCGGACGGTTCCGGGCGCCTACGTTCATCAGAGGACACCATGACTGAACCCCGTTCAGCTCGCCGCTTTGCGCGCATCGATCGCCTGCCCCCCTACGTTTTCAACATCACCGCCGAGCTGAAGATGGCCGCCCGCCGCCGTGGCGAGGACATCATCGACCTGTCCATGGGTAACCCGGACGGGGCCACGCCGCCGCACATCGTCGAGAAACTCTGCCAGGTCGCCCAGCGCGAAGACACCCACGGCTACTCCACGTCCCGTGGCATCCCGCGCCTGCGCCGGGCCATCTCGCACTGGTACCGCGACCGCTACGAGGTCGAGATCGATCCGGAATCCGAGGCCATCGTCACCATCGGCTCCAAGGAAGGCCTGGCGCACCTGATGCTGGCCACCCTGGACCACGGCGACACCATCCTGGTGCCCAACCCCAGCTATCCGATCCACATCTACGGCGCGGTGATCGCCGGTGCCCAGGTGCGCTCGGTGCCGCTGGTGCCGGGGATCGACTTCTTCAACGAGCTGGAGCGGGCGATCCGCGAATCCATCCCCAAGCCGAAGATGATGATCCTGGGCTTCCCCTCCAACCCCACCGCGCAGTGCGTGGAGCTGGACTTCTTCGAGCGCGTGGTCGACCTCGCCAAGCGCTATGACGTGCTGGTGGTGCACGACCTGGCCTACGCGGACATCACCTTCGACGGCTGGAAGGCCCCGTCGATCATGCAGGTGCCCGGCGCCAAGGACATCGCGGTGGAGTTCTTCACCCTGTCCAAGAGCTACAACATGGCGGGCTGGCGCATCGGCTTCATGGTCGGCAACCCGGAGCTGGTCTCGGCCCTGGCGCGGATCAAGAGCTACCACGACTACGGCACCTTCACCCCGCTGCAGGTGGCCGCCATCGCCGCGCTTGAAGGTGATCAGCAGTGCGTGCGCGATATCGCCGACCAGTACCAGAAGCGCCGCGACGTGCTGGTGAAGGGGCTGCACGAGGCCGGCTGGATGGTGGAGAACCCCAAGGCCTCCATGTACATCTGGGCGAAGATTCCCGAACCCTATGCGCACATGGGATCGCTGGAGTTCGCCAAGAAGCTGCTCAAGGATGCCAAGGTTTCGGTGTCGCCGGGCATCGGCTTCGGTGACTACGGTGACGACCATGTGCGCTTCGCCCTGATCGAAAACCGCGACCGCCTGCGCCAGGCCGTGCGCGGAATCAAGGCGATGTTCCGCGCTGATGGCCTGTTGCCGGCCAAGGCCGAGTGACCGGCCGTGGATAACGAAAAGGGCGGCCAACTGGCCGCCCTTTTCGTTTTGGAGTCCCTCACCCCATCGGGCTTGCGGAGCCATGTCGCGCGGGGACCTGGAGAGTGCCCCGCGCGCCGGAAGCCCCATCCCACCTCCGCTCGCACTCAGGGGTGAGGGAGTGCCTCGTTGCAGGGGCTCAGCGAGCGGGATAATCCGCCAGCACTTCGCGCTGGCCGGCCTTGTTCAGGCCAACCACCTGATAGGCATCATGCTGGTCGCCCATTTCCATGCCCGGCGAGCCCATCGGCATGCCCGGCACTGCGGCGCCGACCAGATCGGCACGCTCGCGCAGCTTGAGGACATCGGCCGCTGGCACGTGGCCTTCGACGAATTTTCCGTCGATCACGCCGGTGTGGCACGAGCCCATGCTGTAAGGCACGCCAAGTTTGGTCTTCACTGCACTCATGTCCGCCTCGACGTGGTCGTTGACGGTGAAGCCGTTGCTTTCCAGGTGCTTGATCCAGTCCTTGCAGCAGCTGCAGTTGGCATCGCGGTGCACGTCGATGGTCAGCGGCTCGGCGGCCTGGGCGGCGCCGGCGACAAGGGCGGTGAGCAGAAGCAGGGTGCGCATGGTCGGGAACCTTAGAAGTACGAACCCGACCGAGCATACTCCCGCGGTGGATACGGCCCCACCCGCCGTTTGTTTCCCCATATGACGCGGGCAGGCGAACTTGCCAGGCGGCGCGGGGTCTCTAGCTGATCGGTGGTGCGTCCGCGACTGTCGGTCGCAGGGTTGGACGCTCGGCAATGGCTGCATGGCCAAGGAGAAAATCGGATGTTCTTCGCCCGTCTCGTCCTGCTGGTCCAGGCTCTGGTCTGGGGTGGCCTGGGACTGCTCTACTGGATTCGCCCCTACGAGATGGCCAACCTCAGCGGCATGCTGCTGATGGAGCCGTCGTCGGTAAGCGACGCCCGCGTCTTCTATGGCGGCCACCAGTTCGCGCTCGCGCTGTTCCTCGTCTTTGCCCTGCGTCGGCGCCTGCTGGTGCGGCCGGCGCTGATCCTGGTGATCCTGGTGCAGCTGACCCTGACGCTGTCGCGCCTGCTGATCGCCTGGACCGAAGGTGGCATGGAATGGGACGCGCAGTTGGCCGGCGTGGTCTACCGCGGCGTGATCTCGGCGCTGGCGATCTTCGCCCTCTACTGGCTGGAGCGGCAGTCGCGCCATCGCGCTGTGGTGGTGCGCGAACCGGAAGAGCCGGAGGAGCGCAAGGCGGACTTCGAAGGGCTGTGAGCTTCGGATAGGCGGCGCGGCCTGCCGGCGGCAGCGCTGCCGGGTTATCCCCGCTCCGTGCTATCGTATTGATTTCGCGGTAGAAGCAAGGCGGAGCCAGCATGAAGTTCGTACATCAACGTGAGCACCTGAACGAAGGCGACCTGGTCGTCATCGAGTGCTCCATGACCTGCAACATCCGCCTGATGACCGATGCCGCCTTCCGCAGCTTCAAGAACGGCGGGCGCCACGTCTACCACGGCGGCGCGTTCGACCGGTTCCCGGCCAAGATCAAGGTGCCCAGCACCGGCAACTGGAACATCACCATCGACACCGTCACCCGCCGCGCCATCAGCGTCACGCGCAAGGCCGACTTCAAGTACAGCATCAAGTTCGTGCGCAAGTCGCCGTCGAACTACAGCTGATCCTCAGTTCCCCGCCTGCGCGGGGAAGTCCTTGAGCAGCCGGGCGATGCCTTCGTCCACGGCCTGCTGGGTGATCTTCGGATCGTGCAGCTGGCGCGCCACCTGCGCCTGATAAAGCACCTGTCCGCTCGCCTCGTCGAGAATCTGCAGCGCCAGGCGCGCCTGCTCCTGGTCGGTGATCTGCGTCTGGGTCATCACGCCCGCGCCGGTCACCAACGGGCGCTGGACGATGCCGGTCTGGCTATCCAGGCCGACGGCGTAGATCACCCGCAGCTCCCCTGAATTGTCCTGGTAGCGGTAGCCCTTGGCTTCCAGTGCGCGACGCACGGCGAGATCGAAGCGATCTTCCAGGTCCTCGCGGTGGCCCTGGGCGCGCACAGCCTGGATGAAGAAGGTGCTTTGCTGGCCGTTGGCCGCGGGGGAGACGCTGATATTGGCGGGGTCGGTGCCGGCGCAGGCGGCCAGCAGCAGGCAGAGCAGGGGAAGGATCAGGCGGGACATGGACGTGCCTCTTGTCATTGTCCCGCAAGCGTAGCCGCCTTGCGCTGACACGCCGCCCAACCCTTGGTTGGGCGGCGGTGCAGCAAGGTTTCAGCGGCGGGTCAGCAGGACGCCGGCTTCCATGTGGTGCGTGTAGGGGAACTGGTCGAACAGGGCGCAGCGACTCACCTGGTGGGTGTCGTGCAACTGGGCGATGTTCTGCGCAAGGGTCTCCGGGTTGCAGGAGATGTACAGGATGTTGTCGAAGCGGCGTGTCAGCTCGCAGGTGTCCGGGTCCATGCCGGCACGCGGCGGGTCGACGAACACGCTGCCGAACGCGTAGGACTTAAGGTTGACGTCGGCCAGGCGGCGGAACGGGCGCACGTCATTCAGCGCCTGGGTCAGCTCCTCGGCGGAGAGGCGTACCAGGGTGACGTTGTCCACGGCGTTGTCGGCCAGGTTGGCCAGAGCGGCGTTCACCGAGGTCTTGCTGATCTCGGTGGCCAGCACCTTGCGCACGCGGGTGGCCAGCGGCAGGGTGAAGTTGCCGTTGCCGCAGTACAGCTCCAGCAGGTCGTCTTCGCGCTGGCCCAGGGCCTCATACGCCCAGTTGAGCATCTTCTGGCAGACCTCGCCGTTGGGCTGGGTGAAGGCGCCCTCCGGCTGGCGGTAGCGGAAGGTACGGCCGGCGACGGTAAGTTCTTCGCTGACGTAGTCACGGCCGACGACCAGGCGCTTGCCGCGCGAGCGGCCGACGATGCTCACGCCCAGTTCGGCGGCCAGCGTCTCGGCGGCGGCCTGCCAGGTCGCGTCCACCGGGCGGTGGTAGCAAAGGGTGATCATGGCGTCACCCGCCAGGGTGGTGAGGAACTCCACCTGGAACAGCTTGTGGCCCAGCGTCGGCTCGGCCCAGGCAGCCTTCAGACGCGGCATCAGTTCGTTGATGCGCTGGCTGGCGATGGGGAATTCCTCGATCAGGATCGGCGTGTGCTTGTCGCCCTGCTCGAACATCGCGTAGTGGCGGGCTTCGCCCTCGCGCCATAGGCGGAACTCGGCGCGCAGGCGGTAATGCTCGCGGGGCGAATCGAACACCTCCGGCTCCGGCGCGGCGAAGGGCGCCAGCAGCTCGCGCAGGCGCGCGGCCTTGTCGGCCAGTTGGCTTTCGTATTGGGAGGGATCGAAACGCGGACTGCTCATGGGGCGGGTAACTCGTGTGGAGGCGGCATTTGATGGGTATCGCTGCGCTCCACACCATCCTACATCAGCGTCACTTGCAGGATGGGTGGAGCGCAGCGATACCCATGCCGGGAGAATCAGATCAGGCGTTGAACCAGCCCAGCTTGATCACGAACAGGATCGACAGGATCACCAGTGCCGGGTTCAGCTCGCGGAAGCGGCCGGACAGCAGCTTGCAGGCGGTCCAGGTGATGAAGCCGAAGGCGATGCCGTTGGCGATGGAGAAGGTCAGCGGCATGGCCAGCGCGGTCACTACCACGGGGGCGGCAACGGTCAGGTCGTCCCAGTCGATCTCGGCCAGGCCCGAAGCCATCAGCACGGCGACGAAGAACAGCGCCGGCGCGGTGGCGAAGGCCGGTACATTGCCCGCCAGCGGGGCGAAGAACAGCGCCAGCAGGAACAGCACGGCGACCACGATGGCGGTCAGGCCGGTACGGCCGCCGGCGGAAACGCCCGCCGCCGACTCGATGTAGCTGGTGGTGGTGGAGGTGCCCAGCAGCGAACCGACCATGGCGGCGGAGCTGTCGGCGATCAGGGCGCGGCCCATCTTCGGCATGTGCCCGTCCTTGCCCATCAGGCCGGCGCGCTTGGCGACGCCGATCAGGGTGCCGGAGTTGTCGAACAGGTCGACGAAGAGGAAGGCGAAGATCACGCTGAACAGGCCGATATCTAGCGCGCCCTTGATATCCAGCTGCAGGAAGGTCGGCGCCAGTGACGGCGGCATCGACACCACGCCACCGAACTGGGAAACGCCGATGGCGATGGAGATGAAGGTGACGACCAGAATGCCGATCATCACCGCGCCTGTCACGCGGCGGGCTTCCAGGGCGACGATCAGGATGAAGCCGAGGATCGCCAGCAGCGGCGCGGGCTTGGCCAGGTCACCCATGCCCACCAGGGTGGCCTGGTTGGCGACGACGATGCCCGACTCCTTCAGCGCGATCAGAGCGAGGAACAGGCCGATGCCGGCGGCGATCGCCGATCGCAGCGCCAGCGGGATGCTGTTGATGATCCACTCGCGGATGCGGAAGATCGAAATGATGAAGAACATGCACGCGGAGAGGAACACCGCGCCGAGGGCCACCTGCCAGGTGTGGCCCATGTGCAGGACCACGGTGTAGGTGAAGAAGGCGTTCAGGCCCATGCCGGGAGCCAGGGCGATCGGGTAGTTGGCGATCAGGCCCATCACCGCCGAGCCGATGGCGGCCGCCAGGCAGGTCGCCACGAAGATCGCGCCCTTATCCATGCCCGTCTCGCCGAGGATGCTCGGGTTGACGAAAAGAATGTAGGCCATGGTCAGGAAGGTAGTGATACCCGCCAGGATCTCGGTGCGCACAGTGGTGTTGTGCGCCTTGAGTTGGAACAGCTTTTCCAGCATGTTTGGCTCCCCGTGACGCTCTTGCGCCGTTATCGTTCTGGCCGGGAAAAGCAAGGTGCATGCCCAGGTGGGCCGTGCGCCTTTTCTTGTGACCGGCAAAAGGCGCGCATGATACCAGCTCGTCCTGCGCCGGAGAATTTCTGACCGGACCGCCAGCATCCGTTCGTCTGCAAGCTTAGACGCGAGCGCCGACCAAGGGAGTGCAACTTGTGCGCTGTGGGTGGTCTGACTGTTCATGACCTTGGCAATAACCCTGGCCTGACCGGGCCATCCTGTCCGATTCTCCGTCGATGAAACGCTCTATTCCGATCCTCCTTGCCTCATTGTTGGGCGCCTCTTTGCTGGGTGCGTGTGCCGGTGCGCCGCCGTCGGCCCCGCAGCATACGTTCGATGTCCATGCCGTGGCCGAGAAGCCCACGGCCAGCACCCGCACCCTGGCCGACCCGCAGGGCAAGGCCGTGCTGGTGACCACTCATCCCGCCCTGACCCAGCGCGACGTGCAGCGGGCCGAACTGGCCAGCGTGGCCGATGGCGCGCCGGCCGTGCGCGTGCTGTTCACCACCGAAGCCAGCCAGCGCCTGGCGAAACTGACCCGGGAAGAGCAGGGCAAGGCCCTGGCGGTTGTCATCGACGGACAGCTACGCCTGCTGCCCAGGGTGACGCGGGTGGTGACCGACGGGCAGGTGCTGCTCAAGGGCTTCGCCAGCCAGGACGAAGCCGAGACGCTGGTGCGCCGGCTCAACGCGCTGCGTGATGTGCCGGTGCAGCCGGAGCAGGGAGCGGGTGGACAGCCCTGATGTGACGCCTGCGGGCTTTACCCGGTAAAGGCGAATCGCTGTAATAGCGGCTTGATATTCCGATGGATCGGGCAGCAAGGCGAGCAGGTTCGCCGTGGCCCGCAAGGAGAGCGCCAGAATGATTGTTGGCATAGATCTGGGCACGACCAACAGCCTTGTCGCTGTATGGCGCGACGACGCAGCGCAGTTGGTGCCCAACGCCTTGGGCAGTTTCATCACCCCCAGTGTCGCGGGCCTCGATGATCAGGGGCAGGTTCTGGTCGGTCAGGCCGCTCGCGAGCGCTTGCAGACACATCCCCACCTGACCGCGGCGCTGTTCAAGCGACACATGGGCAGTGCCCAGGAAGTCAACCTTGGGTCTCGCCGGTTTCGCCCCGAAGAGTTGTCCGCGCTGGTATTGCGCAGCCTCAAGGAGGATGTCGAACGGGCCTTTGGCGAGCTGGTAAGCGAAGCGGTGATCAGCGTCCCGGCCTATTTCAGCGACGCCCAGCGCAAGGCGACGCGGATTGCCGGTGAACTGGCCGGACTCAAGGTCGAGAAGCTGGTCAACGAACCGACCGCCGCGGCGCTGGCCTATGGCGTGCACCAGAAGGACCGGGAAACCTCCTTCCTGGTCTTCGACCTGGGCGGCGGCACCTTCGATGTCTCGATCCTCGAACTCTTCGAAGGTGTGATGGAGGTTCGCGCCAGCGCCGGCGACAACTTCCTCGGGGGCGAGGACTTCGATGCCGCGCTGGTCCAGCATTTCCTATCGAGCCAGCGCCAGGACAAAGCCTTCCACGACCTTGAGTCGCCCGGCCTGCGCAATCGCCTGCGCCGGGAGGCCGAGCGTGTACGTCAGGTGCTGGGGCAGGAAGCGACCGCTACCTTCTGTCTGTCCCATGGGGGGCAGCAGTGGGAGCAGGCGATCAGCCAGGATGAGCTGCAGAAGATATGTGCGCCGCTGCTGGAGCGGCTGCGCGGCCCTATCGAGCGAGCCCTGCGTGACGCACGCATCCGTGTCGCTGATCTCGACGAGATACTGCTGGTCGGCGGCACTACGCGGATGCCCCTGATCCGCAAGCTGGCCGCCGGGCTGTTCGGGCGTTTCCCCTCCATGCACATCAACCCCGACGAAGTGGTGGCCCTGGGGGCTGCCGTGCAAGCGGCGCTCAAGCAGCGCGCGGCGGCACTGGAAGAGGTTGTGCTCACCGATGTCTGCCCCTACACCCTTGGCATCGAGACCACCGAGCAATTCGGCCGGGTATACGAAGGCGGTCATTACCTGCCGATCATCGAGCGTAATTGCGTGGTGCCGATCAGCCGGGTGAAGACCATCCAGACGCTCCACGATAACCAGACCCAGGTGCTGCTCAAGGTCTTCCAGGGCGAAAGCCGCCTGGTGAAGGACAACATTGCCCTGGGCGAACTCAGCATCCCGGTGCCGCCCCGGCCAGCGGGCGAAGTGGAGCTGGATGTGCGTTTCACCTATGACAACAACGGCATCCTCGAGGCCGAGGTGAAGGTCCCGGCAACCGGCGAGATGCACCACCTGGTGATCGAGAAGAACCCGGGGGTACTGGCGCCGGAGGAAGTGCGCCAGCGCCTTGCGCAGCTCGCGGAGCTGAAGGTCCATCCGCGCGAGCAAATGGTCAACACAACGCTGCTGGCGCGCCTGGAGCGGCTCTATCAGGAGAACCTGGGTGAGTTGCGGGAAATGCTCGGCAATATGGCCGGCAGTTTCCAGCAGGTGCTCGCGACCCAGGACCTGCAACGCATCGAGCAGATGCGCGCGGACATCGCACAGCGACTCGACGAGCTGGAACGCTCGCCCTGGCAGTAAAAGGACGGAACCATGAATTGTTGGGAAATCCTCGGCCTCGACGCTAAGGCAGACGAGCGCACGATCAAGCGCCATTACGCCCGGCTGCTGAAGACCACCCGCCCCGACGAGGACCCCGTCGCCTTCCAGACGCTGCGTGAAGCCTATGAGCAGGCGCTGCGCCTGGCGCAATGGCACGCAGATGAGGGCCCGGAGGCGGTCGAGGTACTGGCTGCTGTCGTCGAAGCAGGCGATGTGGCGCTGACTGTGCGGCCGGTGATGGAATTGGCCGTGCCGGTGGCGGAGGTCGATCAGCGACCGCACCAACTGGCTGAGTGGCTGACAGACCTGCGTCCCTCGCAGCTCACTGAGCGTCGTCTGCAGGCTGAAGCGGCTGGCATGGCGGTGGAGTTCGAGCGCGGGGTTCTGCGCCTTTGCCTGAAGGAGGAGTGGGAGTCCATCCTGCGCGATGCAGCCTGCGCCGAATATGGCTGGCTGGAAGTACGCGAGAAGCGGGGCTTGAGGGCTGCGGAGCTGCTTCCTTTATATGAGCAGATCCTGCAAAGCCATCTGCTTCAACTGCGGGCACTGCACAATCGCAGCGATCCGCTGGAGTTGGTCGACGGTTTGAAGTCGCTGCTCAATCAGCCCTGGCTGCAGAGTTATGACGGCCGCGCCCTGCTGGAAAGCTCCGTGGTGTCGATGCTGCTGGAGATGCCTTATTGGTCCTGCGAGACGCTGGATGCGATTGCGGCGGTGTTTGGCTGGCGCGAGGGCGCGCGCGAGGCTGGCTGTCCGGAGCATCAATGGCAGGCTCTTCTGCAACGTTGGGATGCGGAACGCTTCTATTCGAAGCTAACCAGCGATGCGCAGCGCTGGGATTTGACGCCTGAATGCCGGGCGGCGCGGCTGCTGCTGGCGCCGTTGGATCGGTTCCAGAGGCGTCGTTTCAGCCGAGACTTTGGTGACGAAGACAGACAATGCAGTCGGGAGATCGGCGAAATACTGATCTACCGCTATCCGCATCTGCTGGAGCGCCTGCCGGGGGCACCGCTGGATGAGGCGTTCTGGAGTGACCTGTCAAAGAGCGGGCTGGCCGTTGGGCGTATGCCGTTGCTCTGGGGGGTGTTCATGGTGTTCTTCTACCTGTCCTCCATTCCCCGTGAACTGGCCAAGCCTCAGGCGGACATGGGTTTACTGTTTATCTTCATTCCCATGTCATCGGCTATTGCGGCGGGCGGAATCAGCCGTCTGATCGACTGGGGCCAAGCCCTGACGGGTAACTGGTTCAACCGGTTCGACTACAGGCTGAGCGGCATGTTGCCCGTTGCCTGGCATGAGTATGGCGCTGGTGTCCGACCACTGATGCTGGGGATATCCAGCTATGTGGTGGCCATTGCAATCGCGGGGCTGATTGGCCAGGGCAACGGGGTGCCTCTGTATTGGGCGCCCATGCTTGCATTGCCGGTTGCACTGGTGCTGGCGCTTGCCTGCCGGGCGAGCCTGATCGAGAGAGCTCGGTTGATGCTGGAAAATCTGCTCGCTCGCCGCCAGCAGTCCATGGGCGTCATTGTACTGATAGTGGTTGCGGTCCTGGCTGTCGGCGGTTTCGTCTACAAGCGCCTGGACACCGCCGCCTCGCGTCAGCCGAGTGCGGAGGAAGTCGAACAGTTCTGCAGTGACGCCAAGAACAGCAAGGAATTCGTTTGTTACATGCACGGCGTGGAGCGGAGGGCGCGCGAAGCAGGACATTGAACCCATGAAAAAGCCCGGCATCTGCCGGGCTTTTTCCTTTCGCGGTTCGCGGGTTCGGCTTAGGCGCCGTAGACCGGGAACTTGGCGCAGATGGCCTTGACCTTCTCGCGCACGCCGTCCACCACGGACTCATCGCCCATGTTGGTCAGGATGTCGCAGATCCAGCCGGCCAACTCGCGGCACTCGGCTTCCTTGAAGCCGCGGGTGGTCACGGCGGGGGTGCCGATGCGCAGGCCGGAAGTGACGAACGGGGAGCGCGGGTCGTTCGGTACGCTGTTCTTGTTCACGGTGATGAAGGCACGACCCAGGGCGGCGTCGGCGTCCTTACCGGTGATGTCCTGCTTGATCAGGGACAGCAGGAACAGGTGGTTCTGGGTACCGCCGGAAACCACGTCGAAGCCGCGCTCGATAAACACGCTGGCCATGGTCTGGGCGTTCTTCAGGACCTGCTGCTGGTAGGCCTTGAACTCAGGCTGCAGGGCTTCCTTGAAGCACACGGCCTTGGCGGCGATTACGTGCTCCAGCGGGCCACCCTGGGCGCCCGGGAAGACAGCGGAGTTCAGCTTCTTCTCGATCTCTTCGTTCTTGCGAGCGAGGATCAGGCCGCCGCGCGGGCCGCGCAGCGTCTTGTGGGTGGTGGTGGTGACCACGTCGGCGAACGGTACCGGGTTCGGGTAGACGCCAGCGGCGACCAGACCGGCCACGTGGGCCATGTCGACGAACAGGTAGGCGCCGACCTTGTCCGCGATGGCGCGGAAGCGGGCGAAGTCCAGGACCTGGGAGTAGGCGGAGAAGCCGGCGACGATCATCTTCGGCTTGTGCTCCACCGCCAGGCGCTCGACTTCGTCATAGTCGATCAGGCCGGCGTCGGTGATGCCGTACTGAACAGCGTTGTACAGCTTGCCGGACGAGGAGACGCTGGCGCCGTGGGTCAGGTGACCGCCGTGGGCCAGGCTCATGCCCAGGATGGTGTCACCGGCCGACAGCAGGGCCAGGTAGACAGCGGCGTTGGCCTGGGAGCCGGCGTGCGGCTGGACGTTGGCGTAGTCGGCGCCGAACAGTTCCTTGGCGCGGTCGATGGCGAGTTGCTCGACAACGTCGACGTACTCGCAACCACCGTAGTAGCGCTTGCCCGGGTAGCCTTCGGCGTATTTGTTGGTCAGCACCGAACCCTGGGCTTCCATCACCGCCGGGCTGGTGTAGTTCTCGGAGGCGATGAGCTCGATGTGCTCTTCCTGGCGCTGGGCTTCCTGCTCCATCGCGGCGAAGAGTTCGGCATCGTAGCGGGCGAGGGTCAAATCACGGCTGAACATGGCGGTCCTCTTAAGGATCGGGTGCTGGGGAAAGGCGCGCATTCTAACCCAAGGTGCCGGTGCTGGCACATGAAAGGCGGTCATGTGCCTGACAAGCGGGGTTCAAGGCCAGCAAGTGCGCGGAGTTGGGGACGGTCCGGCGACCGATACGTGGTTTTCGGTTCCCTGTAGCAGGGATCAGCCCAGCAGGAATATCGCGTTGCTGGCGAACAGCGCGGCGAACTGGTCCGCCGGCACCGGACGGCCGAAGAGGAAGCCCTGCACCTCGTCGCAGCCGTGTTGACGGAGGAACTCCAACTGCTCGTAACTCTCCACGCCCTCGGCGATCACCATCAGGTTCAGGCTGTGGGCCATGGCGATGATGGCACGGGCGATCTGCGCGTCCTGCTCGCCGTGGGGCAGGCCGTCGACGAAGCTGCGGTCGATCTTCAGCACGTCGATGGGGAACTGCTTCAGGTAGTTGAGCGAGGAGTAGCCGGTGCCAAAGTCGTCCACCGCAATCGCCAGGCCGAGGCGCTTGAGGCCCTGAAGTATCTGCATCGCCTGGGAAACGTCGCTCATCAGGATGCTTTCGGTCAGTTCCAGCTCCAGGCACGCCGGGGCGATGCCGGTGTCCTCGAGGATGCCGGCGATGCGCTCGCCCAACTGGCCGTCGGCGAACTGCCGGGCCGAAAGGTTCACGGAAATCTTCGGCACCCGCACCTTGTCGCGGTGCCAGGCACGTAGCTGCAGGCAGGCCTGCTCCAGCAGCCAGTCGCCGACCTGGGCGACCAGGCCGAGTTCTTCCAGCACGGGGATGAACTCCGCCGGTGGGATCAGCCCGCGCTTGGGGTGCTGCCAGCGCAGCAGTGCCTCGGCGCCAGTCAGGCGGCGGCCGTCGCCGGTGAACTGTGGCTGGTAGTGCAGGACGAACTCGTGCAACTCGATGGCGCGGCGCAGGTCGCTTTCCAGCTCCAGGCGCTCCAGGGCGCGGGCGTTCATCTCGGCCTGATAGAACTGGAAGTTGTTCTTGCCCATCTCCTTGGCGTGGTACATCGCCGTGTCGGCGTTCTTCATCAATTGGCTGAGCTCGGCGCCGTCCTGCGGCGAGAGCGCCACGCCGATACTGGCGGTGACGAAAAACTCGCGGCCTTCCAGGGTGAAGGGGCGGGCGAGGCTGGAGAGGATCTGCTCGGCGACCTGGATTGCCTGGCGCAGCGCCTTCTCACGATTCTTCTGGCCGGGTAGCAGCAGGGTGAACTCGTCGCCGCCCATGCGCGCCACGGTGTCGTCGTCGCTCACGCAAAGGCTCAGGCGCTCGGCCACTTCCTTGAGCATGCGGTCGCCCGCGGCGTGGCCGAGCGAGTCGTTGATCGGCTTGAAGCGGTCGAGGTCGAGGAACATCAGCACTACCCACTGCTGGTGCCGTTCGGCCTGCAGCAGGGCGGTGTGCAGGCGGTCCTGGAACAGCGTGCGGTTGGGCAGGTGGGTCAGGGCGTCGTAGTAGGCGAGACGGTGGATGCGCCGTTCGCTGGCCTTGCGCTCGCTGATGTCGCTGAAGAAGCAGACGAAGCTGACCAGATCGCCTTCCTCGTCATGCACCGCGGTGATGCCGACCCAGCTCGGGTACAGCTCGCCGTTCTTGCGCTTCTGCAGGATCTCGCCTTCCCAGCTGCCGCTCTTGAGCAGGCTTTCCATCACGTGCTTGAGCTGGTTGGCTTCCTGGCGGTCGGCGGTGAGCAGGCGCGGCAGTTGGTCCAGCACTTCCTCGGCGGAGTAGCCGGTCAGGCGGCTGAAGGAGTCGTTGATCTGCACGATGTAGCCGGCCGGGTCGGTGACCATGATCGCCGCCGTGGAGTGCTCGAATACCGTCGCCGCCATGCGCATCTCGCGCTCGGCCCGGCGCTGCTGGCTGATGTCGCGGGCGACGCCGAGCAAGCCTTCGAAGCGGCCGTGGTCGTCCCACATCAGGGCGATGCGCAGCTCCACCGGAATCTTGTGGCCGTCGGCGTGCAGGCAGTCGAGGCTGAACAGCTGTGGCTCGGCGTTCTCGCGAAGTTTGGCCAGGCGCTTGGGCTCGCCGATGGCGCCCTGCACGCGGTTCAGCAGTTCATCCAGTCGCTCCAGCTGCGCGGGATTGGCGGCTACCTGCTGGAAACCGTTGGACAGCACCCACTCCGGGCTGTAGCCAAACACCTGCTGGATCGACGGGCTGATGTAGTTGAGCTTGACCTGGGCGTCGGTGGAGAGGATCACGTCGCTGATGCTCTCGGCGAGCATGCGGTAGCGGCGGCCGCTCTCACGCAGGGAGTTGTGCGCCTCGACCGTGTCGGTGATGTCCTTGGCCACGCCGATCAGTCGCGCCACGCGGCCGGAAGCGTCGCGAGTGAAGGCCTGCTCGCGGATGTCGAACCAGTGCCAGGTGCCGTCGCGGTGGCGCCAGCGCAGCTGGCTGTCCAGCAGCAGGCCGTCGCCCACCACCTGTTGCAGGTTGCGCACGCGCCAGTAGTACTCGACGTCGTCGGGGTGCAGCACCTTCTCCCAGAAACGCTCGCCCATCTCGCGCAGCTCGTCGCTGTCGTAGCCGAGTTGGTGGCCGAGGTTGTGGTTGCTGAAGATCACCCGGCGCGCGGCAATGTCGTGGATATAGAGGGTGTCGGGCACCGCGCGCACCGCGTCGGACCAGAACTTCTCGCGCTCGATCAGTGACAGCTCGACCTGCTTGCGGCTGGTGATGTCCGACAGGCTCAGGGTGACGGCGTGGAAGTCCTGGATCATCTCCGGCACGCGCAATTGCAGCCACAGGTGGCGTTGCTCGCCCTGGCGGGTATGGATGCAGGCTTCCAGCTCGACCATGCCGTGGCCGTGCAGCACGGCTTCGAGGACCTTGCTGCGCACGCCGTCCGGACGCATGCCGGCGCTGCCGACGAGAATCTGCCAGGCCTGCTCGGTGGTGCCCACGCCCATCAGGCGCTTGGCGACATTGTTGATCTCGGTGATGCGCACCTGGCGCAGCAGCCAGGGCAGGCGGTCGGGTTGCGAGGCGATCCAGTCGCGCAGGTCGCTCTGGCGACGCAGGTTGAGGTCCACCAGGCTCTGGCGCAGGGCAGAGAGATCGAGCACACAGAGCGCGACGCCGACGCCGTCGAAGATGTCCTGGTAGCGCCGGCGGGTCTCTTCCAGAATGTGCAGCGCCTGCTGTTCCTCGGTGACGTCGCGCAGCACCCAGACCTGACCACCCTGGGGCAGGTTGCCGCGCAGCACCCAGGTCTGTTCCGGCGACAGCGGGCTATCGTCCAGGGAATGGTGACTGACGGCGAACAACCGGGCTTGGCCGGTATCGTTGACGCGCACCAGTTCCGAGCCATTTTCCGCCACGGCATCGCTGCCATGCAGCAAACCGCCCAGGCCGGGCAGCAGCTCCAGCAGATGATGCTCGCCAGCCTTGTCTGCGGTGATACCGAACAGTTGCTCGGCCTGCGCATTGAGGTAGGCGAGGCGACCGTCGGCGCGGGTTACCAGCACCCGCTCGTCGATCGCGCCGAGGGCCTGCGCGGCCTGGCGCAGGCTTTGCTGCGACTCCACGGTCAATGCGCGCAGGTTCTGCTGTTCGCGTTGCAGGCGCAGCAGGGCGGCGCCTGCGATGCCCGCCAGCAACAGCAGCAGTGCCAGCTCGCCGCCCAGGCGCGGCAGGAGGGTGGCGCGGATCTGCCGGTCATCGAATTGCGGGCGCAACTGCCAATCGGTGTTCTGGATGTCCAGGCCATCCAGGCTCTGCGCCTGTTCCAGCGGCGAGGCGGCGGACAGCGGGCCGGGGCGATAGCCGCTGGAGCGGCCGATGACCTTCTGCTGGACATCGTCGACCAGGATCCAGCCCGGCGACTCGGGGTGGATCTGCTGCGCCCAGCCCTGGCGGGCGATCTTCTCGTCGAGGCGGATGACACTGTCGCCTTCGCCCGCCTCGGTGGCCTTCAGCCAGACGTAGAAATGGCCGCCGTTTTCCTCGCTGAACGCATAGTGATGGCTCTGCTGCGCGCTACGCTGGCGCAAGGTTCTGATGAACGCCGCATCCTTGATGCCGCTGGCGGTGTCTCGCACGGGCCAGCCGTCGGCGTCCAGGCGGGCCAGGCTGTGGAAGGACGGGTAGATGTGCTTCAGGCCGGTAATCAGCGGCGCGTGCATGTCACCGGGGGCGCGGTCCTGTTCCTGCTGCAGCAGGGCCTGGGCTGCCACGGCCTTGAGCTCCAGGGTCAGCGCGATTCGCTGCGCCATCTGTTCGCCGTGCAGCACCACCCGCTCACGCTCGAAGCGCTCCTGGCTGCGGAGTTCCTGGTGCAACTGCCAGCCCAGCAGGCCGAGCATGAACAGCACCAGTAGCACCAGCGCGGTCCGGCTCGCCACGCGGCCAGGCCTGGCCAGGGCGTCCGGAGGAGTACGGGGGAAAATAGACAAGGACTTAAGGACCTGGGGCGATACGGCTGAATTCGGCGCAGGCTAGGATGCCCGGAAAGGCGGCGAAGTGCCAGTATGGCCGACGAGCGTCGTTTGCCCTTCCTGGCTCATTCCGGTAGCTTTGCCGCACGCGCGCGTGGTGTGGGTTGCATAAAGTACATCCGCGCAGAGTCCCGCGCGAAGGGCCGTCCATCGGCCGTTCGCGCCCGCCGGCAGCCCGCTCGCAAGCGTTCGAGCGCTGCCGCTCCGGCCAGTGAGCCGGCGTCCCGGAACCTGCCGTCGTCCGTTCCGGCCATCCCGATCACAATTCATCCCAGAAGTCAGGTATCCATGGGGGCTTATGATGCGCTCATGACCTGTCAATAAGCCCGAAAGCAAGGCCCTTGAGAGGGTTTTTCCCAGTTTGAGATCGGCTTTTTACTGATTAAGTAAATAAAGTGCGATATTGGGTAAGGTTATTTACAAATTTGCGCTAGGTGCGAACGGATGGTGTTCCGTCGGTGGGACTGTCCGTTCAGGAAAGAAAAGTGTGGGCTAACATCTCCTCCACATTGATCGGTCTCAACTGCAGCAGTGACGTGCTCTGCCGGACGATGTTTCCAGAAGGCGTGTGAGGCAGAGGACGAAGGCCGCGAGTCTTTCCCTCACAGCGGAGCTTGAGCGCGCATTGAGCGGCTCGGAGAGGCGAGTGTCACAGACGGCGCCACTTAATCGTCTGGCATTCCTTCGAGCAGTTGTTGAAGCTCCCTTGAGATAATCTGCAGAAGCTCTCTTCCAGATCTCTCTTTGTCTCGGCCATCGGGGAGATAGGTCAGCGCTACCAGTGTGGCAGGGTGCACTCCGAGAACCGAGCAGAGCTCTTCGAGCTTCTCCAGCGTGGGGCTCGTCTTCCCTCGCTCCAACATGCTGACAAACGTCCTACTGCTCACGAGTGCAAATGCTTCTTGGGACAGGCTCCTTTGAAGGCGCACCAGCCGCAGAGCTTTCCCGAAGCGCTCTTTCGTTTCCATTTTGCATACCCGCAAAAGGAAGCGATAAAGCGATATTGAACAATATATGGCTACAAAATATATTGTTCATCGGTGCCTTGGAGCGTAGCCTCCCATAAAGCACTGTTGGCCACGTTCGACGCCAAAGAGGGAGCAAGCCATGTTCGTGACACATCGACACGGTGAGATTTTCTTGGGGAACCCGGCCAAGGATGACTCGGTACAGGCTTGGCCCTACGTAGAGTTTGGGCTGAACGCACCGCTTCTGATCATGCAAGTCATACGTGCGATCGGCCGCGCCCGCTACAAAAGTGCTGTGATGATGACCAGCGTCAGCGATCTTAAGAAGGCAATCTTCGAAGAAGGTCCATGCTTCCAAATTGAAAGCCTGTCAGTAGCAACTCTAAGCAGACTCAATGGTACCGAGTACTTGGGGATGGAGAGGCTTGACGAAGTTCTTCAGGTGTCTGACGCAGTGACCAACCGATCCGGCGTCATGCTCAAAACCGCAAGCGGCAAAAAGTACTTTTCCGAGCAAGGCGAGTGGTCAGAGCCCTTGCGCGTCGACAAGCACATCTACAAGTCGTCGTGGCGCTCACCGCAGCGTTAGAGGGTTTGGCTATGCCTTGGAGAAGACTCATGACCATGCCACATGAACGTAGCCGTGCAGTCATTCAAGCCCGCGAGTTTCTAATTGAAATCTCTAGGAACGCCACGCTTCCTTCCAAGATTAGATCCGACGCCAAATTCTTACTGCGACACTATCCAAGCGCGGACCAGGTTCTCTTGGCTGGTAGGATTGAAGAGGCATCATTGGATAGTGGGCGAGGATTGGCCCCTGTTTTGGGGCCGATCTTCAGTTCCTCCACCACCGAAAGTCCATGACTCGCCAATGTTCTGGGATTTCACAAATCGATGTAGCAAGCGTCGTAAGAAATCAGGTTCTTTCTACTCCTCTTCTCCAGCCCTTTCTGAGCAGCTCACTCTTGACGCTCGGCTCACCAAACGCAGTCTACAGCGCGCTCTACAGACTACTGAGTGCTGGGAAAATTGAACGAGTGGGCAGAGGTATTTACGTTCGCCCGGATTTCCATAAGCAATTTGGCTGGATAGGGGCGAGCATGCTAGATGTGGTGGAAGTAGTTGTGAGATCGAAAAATGAGGAGTTTCAAGTCCACGGTGCTGAGGCTGTTCGGAAATTCGGCCTAAGTACGTAGATGCAGGTAACGCCTGTGTATTACACCACGGGCCGCAGCCGGAAAATTCAGGTCTACGGGAGCACGGTCAGGCTAGTACAAGTTCCAAAATACTGCTTCCAGCACACTGACTCTGCTGCCGGATTGGCAATCGCAGCCCTGTACTACCTGCGCCACGATTCGCTCACCTTGGATAACATCACTAAGATCCTCAAGACGCTCACACCCCAGGATCAACAGAAGCTTTTGGATAGCTCGATGCCAATCTGGATGCGCCAAGCGATCGCTGGGGCATTCGCCGTTTCAGTCGAGTGAACGACGGCGCTGGAGGGAGCCGAATGTGATTGGTTGAAGCTCTCGCGCCCCCATATGTGAAAATTCATCGTGCGACGAGTAAGTTCGTCCAAGGCACGCAATGGTCATGTGGATCAAGTGGCGAGGGGATCACCTGACTTCGGCTGCAGTGACGTCCTGCCTGTTGCTGTCAGGGTGACCCAAGCCACGCCGGTCAATGTGATCATCGCCGATAGCCCCCGCTCAGCCATGAAATGCCTTCGCTGAGGAGCAGTACGCCAAGTACTGCGCTGAGCACCGGCACCGAAAGCTGCACTGCCCCGGCACTGATCGCTGTCATTCGAACACGGGCCCAGTACCAGATCGCGTATCCGATCGCGGAAGCCAGGGTTCCGGAAAGTACGGCACAGGTAATACCCAGGGTGTCGAATCTCAGCTGCTCCCGTTGGACGAACAGCAGGATCAGGGCAAAAGGGACGGCCGACAAGAAGCTCGCCGCTGTGTTGGCAATTGGGGAGTCGGATGCTCGCCCGAGCAAGGAAAAGCCGCCCCAGGCAAAACCTGCAATTGCCATGAGCGCTGCGGCTGACAAAGGCGGTGCTGATGCGGAAGGCATCAGAAAGGCAACCATACCGCCCAGTGCAAGCAGCACGCCCAGGATGCTTGTTCGTTCGCCTTTGAAGTAGCCGTACGAGATCATCAGAAGCTGTGCGGCTGCGAAAAGAACCAGCGCTCCGGCCCCAGTGCTGATGTCGCGATAGGCGAACGAGAATGCGGCTACGTACGTGAATAACAGGACTGCAGACCACCAGCTCGAACCAGCCGGCCTTAGTTTTTTCGTGTTGTAGGAGCAGGATTGCCAGCAGCGTAATCGCCCCGGAAATCACCCGTATCGCAGTGAATGACGTTGCATCAGGTAGCTTCAAAGTGAGTGAGTCCTCTTCGACCGACTCAGCTGAGAAAGTTGTCAATACCGTGCTGCGAGCACAATTTCAAAATGCTCCTGCTGGATATAAGGAGGGTGACGGTTGCCGCGTCTGGTGTGCAATCAATACCGCCCGCTATGGGTCGGTAGTTGTCCCGCATCCAGGGCAGCAATCGACCCATAGCGGACTCTCATGCCTCGTGCTGCGGGCAGAGGTGCTCTATCCAGTCAGCTCCTTCTGCAAGGCATCGCCCAAAGCTTCGAAGGCCCGCGAGATACGTTTGATACGGCGCAAATCGGAGTGCATGGCGAGCCACACGTCGACCTCGAAGCCGAAGCTGTCTGGCAGCACCTGGGTCAGGGGATAGCGTGAAGCGACGGTGACTGGGCACAGGCCAAAGCCAAGTCCGGCGCGAATGGCTGCGAGCTGAGCCAGATGATTGTCTGTCGCGATCGCGAAGCGCTGATCCGCTTCGCACAGACCGGTTTCGACCAACCGGCGCAGATCGGCAGAGCGCCGATCTGGCCCTATCAATGGGGCCTTGCGCAATGCGTCGAGACTCTTGGGCTCTCCATAGCGCTTCAGGCACTCGGCGCTGGCATAAATGCCGACCCGCAAAACGCCAGGACGTCGCACCACTATGCCCGCTTCGCTTGGTCGCACCAGGCGAACTGCAATGTCCGACTCCTGCCTGGCGAGGTCTTGCATCTGGTCGTTGATGCTCAGCTGGAGATCGAGCCCTGGACGCTCATGGTGGAAGTCACGCAATAGCCGTGGAAGGACTTCCACGCCCAGCAGGTCACTGCTCGTGACTCTGACCACGCCGTGGGAGTCGTCCGTCTCCGAGCTGGCCATGCGATTGAATGCCTGGGCGGCAATGTCCATCGACTCCACGTGACGGATGAGCTGGCGTGCGGAGTCTGTCGGCGTCAGGCCGGTGGGTGTCCGAGTGAACAGACTGAGCCCGAGGGCGCTTTCCAGATTCTCCAGACGCCGGCGCGCGGTGGACTGCGCTATGTCCAGCAGCCTGGCGGCGCCCGACAGACTTCCAGAACGCAGCACAGCGAGGAATACCCGTTGTCCTTCCCACTCGATTCCGCTCATACATTTGCTACCAACGGTTGCTCCAATTGCTCTCTTCTGTCCGGCGCCAGGACGATGGATCATGCGCTTCTTGAACATCCAAATGCGCCATTGTAAGGAGTGACACCATGGGATTCACCGGACAGTGCCGATGCGGCAAAGTCAGCATTCGTCTGCATGCGGACGTCCTTCCACCGCTTTATGCGTGCCATTGCCTGAACTGCCAGCGCTGGAGCGGCAGTGCTTTCGGTCTACACCTGCTGTGCCCGGCGCAATCCGTAGAAGCTGTCGGCGAGCTGTGCGAGTACGCAGACGAACACCAGGGGCAGAGCTCGACTCAATACGCCTGCGCGGCTTGTCTGACCCGCCTGTTCAATGAAACGACCGCAGCTCCAGGTGTGCGCATAGTGCGTGCCGGCGTGCTTGAAGGCGCATCGCAGTGGACTCCGCGAGCGCACATCTGGGCCAAACGCAAACAGCCCTGGATAGTGCTGCCGGTCGAAGCTCCCCAATGGCCGGAAAGCCCTACGCCGGAAGAGTTTGCAGTAGCACTGTTTTGATTTACGACCAGCGTCCGCTTCTGGCCGATTGCTGCCTACCGAAAAAAACCGGTCTAGAGACGTTTTCTGTTGCCGGCAAGAATGCCGGCATAATGTTATGCAGGTTGCACGATTGGCGCATGGCTGATGGGGTGTATCCGGAACCAGATGGAGTACATCGCTGGCAGGAAGACCAAGGTCAGCACCGTTCCAGCGAAGGTACCGCCGATCAGCGTGTACGCCAGCGCGCCCCAGAACACCGAATGGGTAAGAGGAATGAAGGCCAGGACGGCGGCCAGTGCGGTAAGTATCACCGGTCTGGCGCGCTGCACTGTGGCTTCGACGACCGCCTGGAATGGGGTTAGCCCCTCCGCTTCGTTGTGGCGGATCTGGCCAATAAGGATGAGCGTGTTGCGCATGAGAATGCCGGACAGCGCGATCAGCCCGACCAGAGCATTGATGCCGAAGGGTTGGTGGAAAAGGATCAGCGTGGGCACAACGCCAATCAGTCCTAGCGGGCTGGTCAGAAAGACCATGACCATCGCGGAAATCGAACGCACCTGCAGGATGATGATGATCAGCGTGGCGGCCAGCATGATCGGGAACAGCGGCAGCATGGCTTTGCTCGCCTTGCCCGACTCTTCGATGGAACCGGCCTGTTCGATGCGATAACCACTTGGCAGCTTCTCGATGATGGGCTGGAGCTGTTGGCTGATGGCGGTCGAGACATCCGGCGGCTGCAAGTCCTCTGCAATGTCGCCCCGTACGGTGATCGTCGGCGTGCGGTCGCGCCAACGCATGATCGGCTCCTCCATGCGCACTTCGACATTGCCCACTTGCGACAACGGGATGCGTTGCCCATCGGCGCCCGCCAACGTGAAGTCCATGATTCTGGTCGGGTCGAAGCGGATATCGCCGGCTGCACGCGCCATGACTTGCACGGTACGGATGTCCTCACGCACAGCGGTGATCGGCACCCCACTCAGCAGGAACTGCAGCTGCTGTGCGACGGCGCTGGAGGTCAGGCCAACCGCCTGCAGACGGTCCTGTTGCAGAGTGAAGTGCAACGAGGGCACGCGGGTACCCCAATCGGTATTGACTGTCCGCATCATCGGACTGGCTTCCATGACTTGCTGCACATCAGCCGCGATGTCGCGAAGCTTGTCCGGATTCGGCCCGGTCACTCGGTACGCAACCGGGTAGGGAGAGTACGGGCCAAAGACCAGTTGCGAGACCCGAACTCGCGCCTCGTTGGCCAGGCCGTCGGCGATTGCCTGGCGCAGCCGAAGTTTCAGGGCTTCGCGCTCATCCTGGTTGTCGGTGCGCACCACGATCTTGGCGAACGAAGGGTCCGGCAGTTCCGGCCCCATGGCCATGAAGAAGCGGGGTGCGCCCTGGCCGATGTAGGCCGTGACGATCCTGGCCTCCTTCTGCTGAGCCAACCAGGCTTCCACCTTCTCGGCGGCCGCGCTGGTCTGGGCAATGGATGTGCCATAGGGCATCTGCACCTCCACCAGCACTTCGGGGCGATCGGAGATAGGGAAGAACTGCTTCTTGACGACGCCCATCCCGACGATCGCCATTGCGAACAGCCCGACTACCGCGCCGGCGACCTTCCACTTGTGAGCGATGACCTGACCGAGCAGTTGGCGAAAGCGGTTGTAGCGCGGAGTGTCGTAGATGGCGTCATGGCCGCCCTCGACCTTCTTGAAATCGGGCAGCAACTTGACCCCGAAATAGGGCGTGAACACCACGGCAACCAGCCACGAAGCGATCAGGGCGATACCGACGATCCAGAACATGTTGCTGGTGTATTCGCCCGCCGTGGATCGGGCAAAGCCATTGGGCATGAAGCCTACAGCGGTAACCAATGTGCCGGACAACATTGGAGCTGCCGTGTGGCTCCAGGCATACGCGGACGCTTGGACGCGGCTGAAGCCTTCCTCCATCTTCACCACCATCATCTCGATGGCGATGATGGCATCGTCCACCAGCAATCCCAGGGCGAGAATCAGGGAGCCCAGGGTGATGCGGTCAAAGTTCTTGCCCGTTGCGGCCATGACGACGAAGACGATCGCCAACGTCAACGGCACGGCGACAGCTACCACGATACCCACGCGCCATCCCATGCTGATGAAGCTCACCAGCATGACCACCAGCAGCGCGACGAAGAACTTGATCATGAACTCGTCGACCGAGGCGCTGATATTGACGGCCTGATCCGTGACCTTGGTGAGGCTCATGCCCAGCGGCAGCTCGCCGTTGATGGCGCTCACCTCGTCGTTCAGGGCCTTTCCGAGATCGAGGCCATTCCAGCCCTCGCGCATGACGATGCCCAGGAGCAGGGCCGGCTCGCCGCCGTTGCGAATCAGGAAGGTCGCAGGGTCTTCGTAGCCGCGCCTGACGGTGGCGACATCCGACAGCTTCAGTGTGCGGCCTTGCGCAATCACCGGCGTGTCGCGGATTTTCTGCAACTCATCGAAGGCGCCATCCAGTCGCAGGAAGACCTGCGGGCCTCTGGTTTCGACCGAGCCTGCCGGCATTAGGGCATTCTGCCCATTGAGCGCGGCGAACACTTCCTGTGGACCGATACCCAGGGTCGCCAAGCGCTCATGAGAAAGCTCCACAAAGATGCGCTCGGCCTGCTCACCGATGATGTTGACCTTCTTCACGCCGGGCACGTGCAACAGGCGCTGACGCAGCGACTCCGCATCGCGCACGAGGAGTCGCTGCGGCTCGCCTTTGGCCTTGAGCGCAAACAGGGCGAAGGTGACGTCCGAGTACTCGTCGTTGACCAGCGGGCCGATGACGCCTTCGGGCAGGGTCTTCGCCTCGTCGCTAATCTTCTTGCGCGCCTGGTAAAACTCTTCGGGGACCTCTGAAGGCGGAGTGCTGTCGAGCAGCGACAGGGTGGTGAACGCCAGCCCTGGTCGCGTATAGGTCTCGCTGCGGTCGTACCAGCGCAACTCCTGCAGGCGCTTCTCGATCTTCTCGGCGACCTGGTCATGCATCTCCTGGGCGGTCGCGCCGGGCCAGGCCGTCACAATGGTCATCACCTTGACCGTGAACGCCGGATCCTCCGCCCGTCCCAGCTTGAAGAATGCGACAAGGCCCGCCAGAGAGATGAGGCAAACCATGAACAGGGTGATGGAGCGCTCGCGTACCGCAAGTGCTGACAGGTTGAAGCGGCCTCCAGTCATCGCGAGACTCCCTCGACCGCAGCAACCTCGGCCTGACCCTCCACCCGCACTTGCTGCCCTTCGCGCAGCAAGTGCGCGCCAAGCGCAACGATCCGGTCGTCCTGCTTGAGCGCGCCGCTGATACGTGCATGCTCATCATCGAGGCTCAGCACCGTAACCGGCCGCCAGGACACTCTTGCCGGACTGCCTTGAATGACCCACACGCCCGGGCCTTTCCCTTCGTCGCAGAGCGCGCCAATCGGAATCTGCAGATCATTCCGCGCCTGCTCCTGCACTGTCCCCGCCGCAATTTGAACCGTGATAGTGGTGCCCAGCGGTGCTTGGGCAAGTTCGCCATCGAGCACATACCGCGCTTCGAAGGTACGGGTCAGCCGATCGGCGACATCCGAGAGCTGGCGGAGGCTAGTCACGACACTGACGTTGTCCTTGCCGAACAGCGTGGCACGGGCGGAGGAGCCAACCGCCGGACGCAACGTCTCCGGCAACTGCACAACGGCTTCGCGCGGCCCCGCATGCGCCAGCCTGACAACGGGCTGCCCGGCACTGACCACTTGGCCAGGCTCTACCAGCGTCTCCATGACGATGCCATCGGCATCCGCCAACAGGTCGGCGTACCCGGTCGCATTGGCGGCGACCTCGGCTTGAGCCTCGGCCGCGCTAAGTTGTGCTCGCGCGGTGTCCGCTGCGGCTTTGTATTGAGCATAGGCAGATGCCGATACCGCGCCGGTTCCGCGCAGCGTTCGGTAGCGGGCCTCATCTTCACTGGCCTGTTTCGCTCGCGCCCGGGTTGCGGCGACGGCTTCGCGCTGCGCACGCGCGGCGAGGTTCAGATCGACAGGATCAAGGCGAAGAAGAACTTGCCCCCGCTTGACCGACTGACCAGTGTCGACGAGCCGCTCCAGGACCTTGCCCGATACACGGAAGCCCAGGTCGCTCTGGACGCGTGCGGCAACAGTGCCGGTGAACGACCTCGGGGCGGGTGCCGCCGGTTGAGGTGCAATGGCCCGCACCAGTGGCGCTTCCGTACGCGGATCGGTCGGCGCTCTTTCGCCGCAGGCGACCAGCGCGATCGGCATCATGCCGATGAGAGTGGAAAAAAGGAGGCTGCGCCGGCGCATGAGGAACCCATCGCAAGGAAGTAGGGAGCCTCACTTTGAATCTAGTGACCAAATTAGTCAATGGTCACTATTATTATGGCGACAGACTTCGCAGCACCAGGCTGGACAAAAGAAGGGGAGCCTCCTCGGTGGCATCGAGGCTGTATTGCAGAAGTAGCGGGTTGAAATACGGGCGCATGACCAGGAGGACCGCCTTGGTGGCTTCATCGAGCGGGGTCTTTCGCTCGAAGTCGCCGCTCTGCCTACCTTGCTGCAGGATGCCCTGGATGATCTCCTGAATGAGATTTTCATACGCAATAGTCACCTGCCAGCGTTCAGAGGCTGCGGACACGACAATTTCGTAGAGCTTACGGTCTTGAAACAACAGGCGCAGGCACGCCTCCACAAGCGCCTTAAACATGCGGCGCAGCTTCTCTGGCGGACGATCAGCCTCGCTGACGGCGGCACGGACCTCGGCCTCTATTTGGCCGATGCAGTTCGAGCAGATCATTTCGCCAATGGCCTGCTTGGACTCGAAGAATTTGTAGATGTAGGCCTTGGAAAATCCGATCGACTTGGCGAGATCGGACACCGTGGTCTTCTCGTAGCCGTACAGGCTGAAGTGCTCGGTGGCTGCGGCCACAATCTGATCGCGCACCTCATGATCTGCAGGGCCGCGGGTGGTTGTTTTTGCTGTGCGTGTCTTGTTCATGCGGCATAGCCTACATAGCCGTCAGGGGATGGACAACGTGTGACCAAAATGTATTATGGTCACGCGCACCCGGATTTCCCCCCGTGAGGAGGAAGGCCATACCTGCCAGGCATATCTATCGCGATGATCAGCCGGCAATTCGTGTAGTTGGCAGTAGCTAAGTGAAGTGGGACGCAAATTCCGGCCCCCCTCCATACACAACGCGGAGCCCATCACCATGAATGACGTCATCATCATCGGCGGCAGCTTTGCCGGCCTTGCAGCCGCCCTGCAGCTCGGCCGGGCCCGTCGCAAGGTCACCGTTCTGGATACCGGCCTGCCGCGCAACCGCTTCGCCGGCCATTCGCATGGAATGCTCGGCCACGATCACAAGCCACCGCAGGACATCCTGGCCGAGGCGCGCAAGCAACTCGCGCGCTACCCTACCATCAGTTTCGTCAAAGCCCGGGCCGACAGCATCTCCGGCGCGATCGACGATTTTTCCGTCCTCGTCGACAGCGGCGAGAGCTTTGCGGCGCGACGCGTGATCCTTAGCTATGGCGTCGTTGACCAAATGCCGAGCATCCCAGGCTTTGCCGAAAGTTGGGGTAAGTCCATTGTGCCTTGCCCCTATTGCGATGGCTTCGAAGTCGCCGGCCAGCATTGGGGCCTCGTCTGGTCCGGCCCGCAGTCGCACCAATCTGCCAGGCTGTTCGGCGATTGGACTGACAAATTGACTCTCTTTGCCGATGGTCATGACATTGCGCCCGATATCCAGGCCGACCTGGAACGCCGCAACATACCTGTCGTCGATGGCCGGATCGTCGAGATCGCTCACCAAGAGGGCCATATCGCCACAGTCAATCTCGATACCCGCCGCAATGTCGCGGTCGACATCCTGTTCGCCCATCCGCGCAACAGGCCGTCCGCAGGTCTGCATGAATCGCTTTGCCTTGCCACGGTCGAGACTCCCACCGGCATCGTCCTCAACGTCGACGAACGCCGCCAAACCAGCACGCCCGGTATATATGCCGCCGGCGACCTCACGACACCCTTCTTGCCATCGGTCACCCAGGCATCATCGCAGGGCGCGATGGCGGGAATCTTTGCCCAGCAGTCGATGTTGGATTGAGAGAATAGATATTCTTATCCAATTGAGTCATTGCTTTCGAGGAAGCCCGTCTATAAGCCCTGACAAGGGTGGAATGTACGAAATCTTGCTCTTTCTCAACGGCTGCTATCTCATCGTTCGCTTTTGGCCAATTGTTGCTGTGGGAGGGAGGCAGCTACCGACCGATTCTGTTGAAAAAGTCGGAGCCGTCTCGGCTCGCTAGCAAAAGGCTGAAAAAGCGACCGACGAAGCGTTGCTACGCGAAATCTGAAGCAGATCGGGAGCAGAACTGCTTCAGATTTCAACGTCAGCGGCCCACTTTCACAGACAGAAATCGCAGAGGGGCTTTTTCAACACAATCGACCCATAGCGGACGTTTCACATGGACGCTCAGCGCTTGTCTGGATAGCTGGCGGTGCTGCCAGTCAACTCCATTAGCACCTTGAGCTGGGCGGCCTTTATCGGAACGGTGAGATGTTCTGCGCCGGCAATGATGGCTGTCTGCATATCCGGAGATAAGCCGCTCAGGATCAACTCACAGAGCTTGCGCACTTCATCGAGGGTTGCGTGCTCGGCGGCCAAAATGTGTTTGCCCGGATGGTCGTCATGCGAAGCTCCTAAAGCCAAAGGCTCCCGCACATGAAGGCCACTGGCCTGTCCCTTCTCCAACGAGTCCAACGAGTAAGCAGGTAGAGCAAAAGCGATCTCGATCTGCCTGGCCAAGTCCTCATCGATCCGTCTGAAACCCTGCTTGGACGTTGGCCATAAGCATCGTGATATCAGGGTCGGATTTTTGCCGAGCTTTTCAGCAGCTCGGCTCTGCGCACCTGGGGCGTTTACCCCGTAGGTGCGATCCAGGAGGTGACGGAAGTTGAGCCGGCGAATCTCGTAGTCAACCATGCTGCGCATTACTCACGTAGATGACCCTGAAGCGCATTACTGTTCACCAGTTGCGCTATCAACACAGATACTCAATCCAGCACGTTGTGCAGCACTTCATAGATGACGCCGGTGGCAATGGTCACCAGAAGCAGGTCGGTACCCGCCTGCTGCCATTCATAGCCGTCGTAATGAGGTAGGCGACCGACCAGTCGGCCGTCGAGTTTCTTCGCGATACCTGGTGGTAACGGCTTGCCACGGGCGAGGTTCTTCTGGATTCCCGGCGGTAGCGATGCGCCAGGATTCCAGTAGTTGCGGTTGTCGTTGAGGATGACCTGTACCCCGCCGATGTCGATCGAAGGGCCCCCTTGCCAGTTGTTCCCGCCACCTTGCCCTTGGTTGCCATGCTGCCCACCCTGGCCATGCCCTTTCCCCTTGCCAGGGTCAGCCAACAAAGCAGGGGCCGAGCTGATCAGCGCAACGCCCAGGGCGGCCGAAAGCAGCGTGTTGAGCTTGAACATTTGCACAACTCCTTGTGGTGCATTCAGTAGAGGTTGAGCGTAGCCGTTCAGATGTGAAACCGAAGTGAACAAGCCGGCACCTCAGTGCCAGCATTTCGTCGGGAGGCTACGAACCACGGGGGCTGCAGTGTTGTCTCAGAACTAACTCAATATCGCCCCTGGAGGCGTCTCTACTATGAAGAAATCCCTGGTTGTTGCAGCAGTCTGTGCCTTCGCACTGGGTGCCACAGCAATGCTGCCCGCCGACCTCTCTCCGATTGGTTCGGTCTATGCCAAGGGCAACGGTGGTGGCGGTGGTAATGGCGGTGGAAACGGCGGAGGAAACGGTGGCGGCCACGGCGGCGGCAATGGTAGCGGCCACGGTGGTGGCAACAGCGCTGGTCATTCGGGTGGTAAGTCTGATGGCAATTCTGGTGTGCATGGCGCCAAGAGCAATGGTGCGAACGACGGTGGCGAGCACGCTGGCAAGGCCACTCGTGATCATGGCCTGAGCGGCAACCATTACGGCAGCGCCCGCAATGACGATAGCGGCCATGGCTCGACTACCTCGGGTGTCGCCCACTCCAAGGACACTCGTGGTCTTTCCAAGGCGACAGCCATCTCTTCCACGACGCCTGGCACCCACAACAACAAAGGTCTGAGTAACGCAGTGGATTCGTCCACGAAGAACGATGACTGATTGCTTTTATAGCGACGCCCAAAGGGCCGGCTCTTATAGGCCGGCCCTCACGTAGTGGGGCAGGATTGCACGCCCAGTGCTGTTACTTCCCCACAACGTCGCAGTATCGACGCGGATTCTCGGGCGAGTTGCCCGGTTCACCAAGCTCCAGTCGCCAATAGCCAACGTCGTGCCATTGGCCCAGCTTGAAGCCTACCTGCGGGAAGGTGCCGATGTGCCGGAATCCGAGCCGCTCATGCAGGCCCACGCTACCGGCGTTGGGTAGCGCAATACCGGCATAGGCCGCGTTGAATCCCTGCTTGGTGAGCAGGGGAAGCAGCCCGGCATAGAGGCTGCGGCCCACTCCAGTACGACGCTCACCCTCTGCGATGTAGACGGTCACATCCACGGCCCATCGGTATGCGGCACGTGCTCTGTGCTGGCTGGCGTAGGCGTAGCCGACCAGGCGTCCATCACGCATCGCGACGAGGTAAGGGTACGTCTGCAAGGTCGTGACGATGCGCTGCCGCATCTCCTCGATGGTCGGCGGTATCTCCTCGAAGGAGATTGCCGTATTCGCCACTATGGGGGCGTAGATGAGCTGGATTGCCGGCGCATCTTCAGGGCGTGCTTGTCTGATTTCGATGGGCATGGCGGCCTCAGATCAAGCGCTGATTCACGCGGGCGGAAAGCTGCTCGGCGCTTTCCTTGCGCTCGGAATAACGATCCACCAGGAACTCCTGGCGGTCGCGCAGCAGCAGGGTGAACTTCACCAGTTCCTCCATGACGTCCACCACGCGATCGTAGTAGGCCGACGGCTTCATCCGGCCGGCATCGTCGAACTCCAGGTAGGCCTTGGGCACCGAGGACTGGTTGGGGATGGTGAACATGCGCATCCAGCGGCCGAGTACGCGCAGCTGGTTGACTACGTTGAACGACTGCGAGCCGCCGCAGACCTGCATCACAGCGAGCGTCTTGCCCTGGGTGGGGCGCACGGCGCCGAGCGCCAGGGGAATCCAGTCGATCTGCGCCTTGAACACCGCAGACAGGGCGCCATGTCGCTCCGGCGAGCACCAAACCTGGCCTTCCGACCATAGCACCAGATCACGTAATTCCTGCACCTTGGGATGCTCCACCGGCACATCGTCAGGTAGCGGTAGGCCCGAAGGATTGAAGATGCGCGTCTCAGCGCCGAAGTGCTCCAGCAGGCGCGCAGCTTCCTCCACCAGCAGGCGGCTGAAGGAGCGTTCGCGGGTCGATCCATAGAGCAGCAGGATGCGTGGCTTGTGCTCACTGGTGTTGGGTGCCGCAGGCGGCAGGTCGAACAGCGAAAGGTCGAGGTTGGGCAGTTGCTCGGACATGTTTCCTCCTGCTCAGAGAGCGCCGATGCGATCCAGCTCGCGCTTGAGTTCGTCGCGGCCGAGGGTGGCGAAAGGAAGGGCGAAGAAGGCCCGGCAGCGCAGCTCGATGCGCGCCAGCGTGGCGCGGAAGGCTGCGTCGATGGCGGGCTCATCACCCACCACATCGGACGGGTCTTCCAGCCCCCAGTGGGACTTCAGCGCCGGGCCGAAGTACACCGGGCAGGCTTCGCCGGCGGCCTTGTCGCAGACGGTGATGACGATGTCTGGCGGATTGCCTTCGAACGCGTCATTGCCTTTGCTGCTCAGGCCTTCGATGGAAATACCGGCCTGGTGCAGGGTGGTGAGGCTGCGCGGCAGCACCTGGCCCTTGGGGAAGCTGCCGGAGCTGACCGCCTCGAAACCTTCCGGCGCCAGGTGGTTGAACTGCGCTTCGGAAAGGATGCTGCGGCAGCTGTTGGCCGTGCACATGAACAGGACTCGCATGGAGGACTCCTCCGCTCAACGCGGACATCAGAGGCTCAGGCGCAGCGCCAGGGCCGAAAGGGTGATCAGCAGGACGGGCAGGGTCAGCAGGATGCCGACCTTGAAGTAGTAGCCCCAGGTGATGCGCATGCCTTTACGCTCCAGCACATGCAGCCAGAGCAGCGTGGCGAGGCTGCCGATGGGGGTGATCTTCGGGCCGAGGTCACAGCCGATGACGTTGGCGTAGATCATCGCCTCGCGTACCAGGCCTTCCGCGCCGCTGGCCTGGATCGACAGGGCGCCGACCAGCACGCTGGGCATGTTGTTCATCACCGATGACAGCAGCGCCGAGAGCATGCCGGTACCAATGGCGGCGCTCCACAAGCCCTGTTCGGCAAGACGGTCGAGCAGGTGGGTGAGAAAGTCCGTGAGGCCGGCATTCTTCAGGCCGTACACCACCAGGTACATGCCGAGGGAGAAGATCACAACCTGCCAGGGCGCTTCGCGCAGCACGCGGCGGGTGGAGATGCGGTGCCCGCGAGCGGCGACGGCAAACAGGATGGCCGCACAGACAGCAGCCACGGCACTCACCGGGATGCCCAGCGGTTCCAGGGCGAACAGGCCGACCAGCAGCACCAGCAACGTCCACCAGCCGACGATGAAGGTGGCGCGGTCGTGGATCGCTGCCTTTGGCTCCTTCAGCGCATCGAGCGCGTATTGCCTTGGGATGTCGCGACGGAAGAACAGGAACAGCACCAGCAGGGTGGCGGCGACACTGGCGAGGTTCACCGGCACCATCACCGAAGCGTACTTGGCGAAGCCCAGGCCGAAGTAATCGGCCGAGACGATGTTTACCAGGTTGGAAACCACCAACGGCAGGCTCGCTGTGTCGGCGATGAAACCGGCAGCCATGACGAAGGCCAGGGTCGCTGCGGGCGAGAAGCGCAGGGCGAGCAGCATCGACATGACGATGGGGGTGAGGATCAGCGCTGCACCATCGTTGGCGAATAGCGCCGAGACAGCAGCGCCGAGCAGTATGCAGAAGGCAAACAGCCGGTAGCCGCTGCCATTGGCCCACCGCGCGACGTGTAATGCGGCCCATTCGAAGAAGCCAGCCTCGTCCAGCAGCAGGCTGATGATGATGACGGCGATGAAAGTGGCGGTGGCGTTCCACACGAAGGCCCACACGGTCGGAATGTCGTGCAGTGAAACCGCACCGGCGGCCAGGGCAATGATCGCACCCAGCGCGGCACTCCAACCAACGCCAAGGCCCTTGGGCTGCCAGATGACCAGTACGAGGGTGAAGACGAAGACAGCAACGGCGACCAGCATGGAGGACTCGCTCGAAGGGATCAGCAGCAGGCGGCATCACGGACGGGGCGGCCATCCATGTTCTGCAGGCGGAGGGTGTTGTCGGCCAACCATTGCGCGTTGGCCTGCAGGGTGACCTGCAGCATCTCATGCACCCAGGCAGGCAGCTCGGGGTTGAGGCGGTAATACACCCACTGGCCTTGGCGGCGATCCAGCAGCAGACCACTGCTGCGCAATTGCGCCAGGTGGCGACTTATCTTCGGCTGGCTGTCGTCCAGCGCGCACATCAGCTCGCAGACGCAGAGCTCGCCCAGGCTGGCGATGAGCAGGGTGGCGCGAACACGGGTCTCGTCGGCCAGGCTCTTGAAGACTTCGGGAGGAGTGATCATGGCTTCACCTTACATATGGAAAATCGAATATACGAATTTCCATATGTAAGGTGCAAGCATCCTGGATTTGATTGCCCGCTAATCTCCGCTTGCCGCCTCTGGAGAGAGCCAGCTTCCGACCAATCGCAGTCTAGGATGCAGGTATGAGTCTTAGCGTTGCCCGAAGCCCGCCGGAGGGTAGATTGCTCAACTGCACACTGCCCCCAAGCCGCTCCATGATCATCGCCACAATGGACAGGCCCAGTCCGGCGCCGTTTTCAGAGCCTTTGCTGTAAAAACGCTCGAAGACACGGTCGAGGTCGTCTTTGTCGATGCCAGGGCCCTGATCTTCGACATTGAATACGATGGCGTTGCCTTTACGGTGCAGCGTGACGTTGATTCGACCGCCAGTTGGTGAGTGATTCACTGCGTTGGCCACTAGGTTTTGCAGGGCAATGCCGAGGGCTCCTGCATCACTTTGAAGCTGATAGTTGCCCTCGGTGATCTCCAGAGACGGCTCTTGGCCCTGATCCAATATCCAGGGTGTCATCTCCGCCAATGTTTCCGTCGCCACTGCGGCGGCATCCACTGCCACCCAGTTGCGTTGCCCTAGTCGCGGCTCGATCCTCGCCATGGTCAGTAGCTGATTGACCACTCGACTGAGACGATCCACACCGCCGACCAGAAACTCCAGGGCATTATCTCGCTCAGCATCGCTTCTGGCTTCAAGCGCGTTCTGCGCATGCAGGCGAAGGATTGCCAGAGGAGTCCGCATCTCATGGGCAGCGTCGGCAATGAATCGGTGTTCTCGACGCAGCAATTCATCGATTTGCCCGAGCAGACGATTAAGCGCCGCCTGCATGGGTTCCAGCTCCCGGGGCAGAGGCACGAGTTGCAGTGGCTCCAGCGACTCTGCGTGCCGCGCTCGGATGACACGTGCCATGTTCTGCAGCGGTTGCAGCCCCCAGCCGATGGCCAGCCACACCAGCAGCGCTAACGCGAGACTGCCGATCAGGAAGGGAAACAGGGTGTGGCGGACGATGCGACCGATCAGATCGTCGCGCACATCGTTGCGCTCACCGACCCAGATCACCAACTGGCGCTCTGGCACGGGAAGCACGAAGCTGCGCCATTGCTGCTCCCCCACCATGATGTTGGAAAAGCCGGGCTTGGACAGAGGACGAGTGAAGCTCGGGGCACTGACCGTATGTACCAGGACTTCACCGTTGATGCGCCACACCTGGAAGGCGAGCTTGCTTTCGTAGGGATGACCGACGCGATGCTTGCCCGCCTGACTCAGGGCTTCATTGAATGCCAGGTACAACGCATGGCGATCCTTGTCGTCCAGCGGCATGCTCATGACGCCTTGCAAGAGGCGCGCGTTTTGCGCCAGATGGGCGTCGTAGATCTCGTCGATCTCGTGGCTGCTGTCGTGATAGTTGTAGAGCGCAAGCAGACTGGTACCGACCAGCAACAGCAGCATGACTCGCCAAAGCGTGCGTTGGCGCAACGAGCTCATGCTTTTCCTTCCACCAGATAACCGATGCCGCGAACGGTGCGGATCAGATCGTTGAAGAGTTTCTTGCGCAGGTGGTAGATGTTCACTTCCAGTGTGTTGCTCTCGGGCTCTTCATCCCATCCGTAGAGGAGCTGAGTGAGCCGCTCGCGGGTGAAGACCTTGCCGGGTTGGGACAGCAGTTCATGGAGCAGCCGGTACTCTTTCGGGGTCAGCACGACTGGATGTCCCTGGTAGCTGACTTGCCGAGTGGCCGGGTCGAGTGTCACCCCTGCATGCTCAATCAGCACCTTGGCGCGACCTGCGCTACGTCGAAGGAGCGCACGCAGACGAGCTTTCAGCTCGTTGAGGTCGAAAGGTTTGACCAGGTAGTCGTCGGCGCCGGCATCGAGACCCGCGATGCGATCATCGGTCGCGTCACGGGCAGTCAGGATCAACACGGGCACCGCATCGCCCCCAGCACGCAACCGGCGCAGCACCTCGATGCCATCCAGGCGCGGAAGTCCCAGATCCAGCACGACGAGATCGAAAGTCTCCTGCTGCAAGGCGTGCAATGCACTCACCCCGTCCTGCAGCCAGTCGATGGTGTAACCCTCCTGACGCAATCCGTTGCAGATACCTTCCCCCAGAGCGGGATCGTCTTCGACTACCAGCAGCCGCATGCTTAGTCCTGCTTGTCCTTGATCGTCTTGAGTAAAGCATCGATTTCGCCGCGCCGGCCCTGGTCGGCCAGCTCACGGCCGGGCCGTGGCTCTGCCTGCAGTGCTTTCTGCAAAGCCGCACGCGCTTCGACGTAATGCCCTTGGCGATAAAGATGATCACCCCAGAAGTAATTGCTGTCGATGCCTTCCGGATTCAACCGCAGCGCCTTGCGCAGCAGCTCATCTGCCTTGTCCGAGTCACCGAACCCGATGGGCCAGCCAGGCACTCGGTCATACAGTGCGCCGAGGCTGGTATAAGCCGACCCCTGCAGAGCGTTTGGATCGAGAGTCAGGGCCTTCTCCAGGCTCGCCCGGGCAGCCTTGACCTTGCCCAGCGCGCCAAGCCCGCCTGTGGCGCCGGCCCAACTGCTGGTGACGATCCCGTTCCAGATCCAGGCTTCCGCAGCCTGGGGCTGCTCGCGGGTGAAGGCCTCTGCGTCGCCCGCCAGCTTTTCGAAAGCGGCTGCGCGTTGCGCCTCAGGCATCTGGTACTGGATTTGCGCCCAACGTTGCTGGATCGCGCTGAGGTGCTGGCTGCCAGCCTGATCGAGCGCCCAGGTAAGCGGAGAGAAGGCAATGAGGCTGGCGAGTATCAGGCGTTTCATTTGCTGTGCTCCTTGGCGTTGGCATCGCTGTAACGGCGGATCAGTGGGAGCTGCTTGCGCAACGCGCGGTCGACCACGCCGGGCAGCATGCCGTTGAGGCGCACGAAGAGTTTTTCCGGCCATCCCAGGTACAGCTCGTTGCGTTGGTGTTGCACCGCATCAAGTACTGCCCGCGCGACATCGACCGGATCATCCATCCCTACTTTCAGCGCCTGGTTGAGCGCAGTGGCGGCTGAAGTGTTCATCGATGTACGGGTGGCACGTGGCGCCGCGTAGAGAACGTCGACCGTGGTATCTGCCAATTCGCGTCGAAGCGCCTCGGAGAATCCGCGCAGGGCGAACTTGCTGGCGCTATAGGTCGCGTAGCCGGGATAGCCGATGGAGCCGTAGATGGAGCCGACGTTGACCACCAACGCATGAGGCTGCTCGCGCAACAATGGCAGCAGCAGGCGGGTCAGCTGCAGGGGGGCCTTGATGTTGAGATCCAGCAGGTCGTCCAGGGTGTCCTCATCGATCTGCTCAAGCAGGGCGAAGCGGTTCACACCTGCAGCATTGATCAGCACGTTCACCCCGCCCATGGCCCAGGCCGCGGTGGCGACCTCCTGCCGGCCACTCCTGGTACGAAGGTCAGCAGAGTGCCAGCGCAACTGATGGGGATAGCGGTTCATGAGCACCGCCAGACCGCCAAGGTGTCGGCTGATGGCCAGCACTCGTGCGCCGCCAGCACACAGCTGGCTGGCCAGTTCCAGACCAATGCCGCCGCTGGCACCGGTCAATACCACCACCGACTCACGCAAGCGCATGCTGCACCTCTGGCTGGTGGGCTCGCGGCAGGCCTTGGAACATCTCGGTGTACAGCTGGTAGACGACCTTGGCGGAATGAATCACCGCCTCTTGATCTTCCGGACGATCCAGGCGGTTCATCAACTCGCGATAGGTCGCCATGTGATCCTGGTCGAGCGCGCCGTGGGAGCTCAGGTAGCTGAATGCCGTCGGCGGTAGACCAAGTCCTTGCTGGATGCTGCCGGCGGCCTGCGTGGCGAGGGCAATGCTGGTGCCTTCGAGGACGTTGACCATGCCGAACAGACCGACAGGATTGTCGCGGGCAATCAGGTCATAGAGGAAGGCCACCATCAGCTCGATCGGCAGACTGGGGCGGCTGTTGCGCACCAGCTCCGCGTCACCACCGCAGGCTGCAATGTCATTGAGAATCCATTGCTCGTGGCCGTACTCCTCCTCGATGTATTCGCAGACTGCACTGCGCAACCATTCAAGACGGCTGGGAAGGCGAGCGCCGCACGCCATCATCAGTGGAACGGTATGGCGAACGTGGTGATAGGCCTGGGTGAGGAAGGCGATGTAACCCTCCAGGCTGACAACGCCACCCAGGGCGTCGCGAATGACGGGAACGCTGAAAAGTGCCTGGCGTTCCTGGGTGGTGGCTGATTGGAGAGTGTCGAAGAAGTTCATGGCAGACCTCAGGATTGCGAGAGTTCAGTGATGAGGGGCTGGTGGCGACGGAGGATTTCCTGGCGGCGCGGTCGGCCGTTACTGGTAAGGGTTCCGTCAGCACCGCTAAACGGGCTGGGTAGGCGTCTCCAGGCATGAACCTGTGCGTAATCGGGTAAGCCGACGTTGCATTGCTGCACGGCTTGCTCGATGACTTCGTCGCTGATGCTGGGGTCGATGGGCCAGAGCAATGCGAAGTTGCGTGGCAGCCCCTCGCCGTGGACGAAGGCCTGGAGGATCACGCCTGTCTGGGAAAGCTCGGCCTCGATCCACTCGGGATTCACGTTGCGACCGAAGCTGGTGATGAACTGGTTCTTTTTGCGGCCCGCCAGGTAGAGGAAGCCAGCAGCGTCGAAATGGCCTAGATCGCCGGTTGGCCACCATTCCCCTTCGAAAGAAGGTTCACCCACATAGCCCAGCAGGGTCGAGCCGCGAACCAGCACTTCCCCGTCATCAGCGATACGCACCTGGACGTGCGGCAGAGGACGGCCAACGCTGCCTGGATGTTGATCGCCAGGGCGGTTCAGGCAAACCACGGAGGCGCATTCTGAGAGCCCGTAACCTTCGAAGACCGGAAGGCCCACTGCTTCGGCGCGCTCCAGCAAGCTGCTCGCAACTTTGGCACCCCCCACTGCGACGAAACGCAGGGGGCCGACCTTCATCATTCCGCGCTCGATGGCGGTGACCAGGCCAAGCAGGAGCTGTGGCACCAGAATCAGGCTCTCGGCGCCGCTGAGTGCAACGCTGCCGAGGAAGCGTTTCCAGTCGGCCTGACTGGCGCCACCGATACCCATCTGCGCTTGCGGATAGAGCGTGATGCTGGCTCCCGCCAGCAGGGCAGCATAAATACCGAGGCTCTCCAGCAGGACGGCCAGCGGAAGCACTGCGAGGTACTTCGTGGGCTCAGCGGCACGGCTCGCTACTTCCAGCTCCTGTGCAACGCACAGCAGTGAAGAGGCGCTCAGGCATACGCCCTTGGGCGACCCGGTGCTACCGGAGGTATAGGTGATCTTGGCAGTGCCTGCCGGCAAGTCGGCGTCGACAACGGCCGGCCGCTCCCAGAAGCGCTCGCCTGGTGTGAAGCCGGCTGCTCGCAGATCTTCCGCGAAGGAGTCGTTGGCAACGGCAAGCGTCGCCTGGGTCTGCATCAAGCAATGCAGGCGCTGTGCGGCACTGAAAAAGGGCGGCAGGATGACGCAAGGGCGCTCAGCGAAGAGGGCGGCCAGATCCCAGAGTAGTGCGTCAGGGCCGTTCTCCAATGCGAGGGCAAATGGCCCTTCGGGTTGCTCTCGCAGCCATGCTTCGCGACGTTCAACTTCACCCAAAAGCTGGGCATAGGTGACGTTGCCAGTGATTCCCCGTACAGCTGCTTTCGAGGCATTCTCCGTGGCATGCGTTTGCAGCACCTCACGAAAGGCGTTCAGTTCATGCGGCATGGCCGGCCTCCTGTAGCAGCATTGGGAAACCCATGCGCTTGTACACACCTGCGCGCTCCAGCTCGTCATGGCCGTAACCGATGTTTCCTGCGTAGACCAGGGGGTGCTGCGCGTAATAGCTGCCCCAGCTAGCCAGCTCGCCGTTCAGGCGGCGTGGGTCGGCTTCGGCGATCACGGTTGGTTCCAATCCCAATCGGTGGAAGCTGTTGACAAGGGTGGCGGCGCCGGTAAAGGCGACCCACTGAAGGTCGCGCGCAGCCAGCAGCCAGGTCACGGCAGTGATGATTACGCGCGCACTGCCAGCACTCAGGGCAGCAAGGTTGCCTACCTCGACCAACTGCTCACGCCCGACGGCACGACCTGCAAGCCGCGACACAACGCCCTCCAACGGCTCGTCCAGGTAGTGCTCAAGAAACAGCGGCCCGTGACTGGCCGGACGAATGCCTGCGGCTGCGATCAAGCGCCCGTGGCTGTCCTGCAGCCCGATGAGCTCCGGTAGATAGTGGTGAACGTCAGCGTGGTGGATGGACTCGAAACGCGCGTGGATGAAGGTCTCAAGCTCCTCGCGGTCGGAGTCGCCCTCGCGGCGCAAAGTCAGGCGAGCTTGTCGCTCGGCGACGGAGCCAAAGTGGAATGGAAACAGGCCGCTCCATTCTTGCTGGGTCATGGTGATCCCCCCAGGGGTCGTTCGATGAGGGGAGTATCAGCGGCGAATCTGAAAGTAGTCTGAAGTCGCTTAGAGACAGCGGCGGTGGAAACGAAATAGCCGGCACGCGTGTTTTAAGCGCATCTCGGGCCATGGCGTTTGGCCGAGCCACAGTCGATGCACTTCAGGTTTTTTTAAGGATTCCACGCGCAGTCTCTGTGCTACAGCGCAGTAAGGATGGCAGGAGTGCCAGGCTGAAGAACTCAGGCCTCCTCGGTTCCATCAGAGCGATGGTTCAGGCGAAGCCAGGTGAGGGTGTGAAAAGAGGGACGTCATTGTTCTGCCCTGTTTATTGGCGTACTGCTGGCAGAGTATTCAATTGGACAATCATTCGCGCACGGGTCGCTGGCCGACCTATCTTGTCACCGCCATAGGGTCGTTCTGTGCCGAGGCGGTTATCAGCTCTTTGCGCCGTGATCCACATGCGCGGGTGGTCGGGGTCAGCACATTACCGCGAGAGTGGAGTGCGGTTTCCCTCATGCTGGATGCATTCCATCGCGTACCGCCGGCCCGGGAAGTGCGAGCCTACGTCTCCCGTGTACTCGAGATCTGCCAGCTGGAGCAGGTGACCCATGTGCTTCCGCTCATCGACCTGGAAGTCGATGCATTTACGCCGCATCGGCAGATGTTCTCGGATCAGGGCATCACGCTATGCATGGCACCCTCGGAAACGATTCACGTCAGCAGGGACAAATGGCTGGTCTACGAAGTATTTCGAGATCACCCAGTCGTCCATCCCATCCCGACTTGGTGCATGGAAGACCAGGCAGTGGATCAGCTGCCGTTTCCGCTACATGCCAAGCCGCGAGATGGCCGAAGCAGTGAAGGATTGGCACGTATCCTCGATAAGGACGATCTGAGCTATCTACGAAAGAAGTTGAGAGGTCGTCCCTACGTTATCCAGCCACTGCTGGATGGCGATGTGTGCGTCGTGGACATAGTCCGCCGGCGTGCCACCGGGCAATCGGCGGCGATGGCGCGACAGGAGCTGGTGCGAACCTCCAATGGCGCCGGGGTAACAGTGCGAATGCTGAATGAACCGACGCTGATCGACGCTGCCACCCAGATCGCATCAGCGCTTGATCTCGATGGCTGCATCAATATCGAGTTCCTGGTCGGCGGTGACTGGCCTCTGGTCATGGACATCAATCCACGATTTTCCGGTGGGGTCGGGTTCACCCATCTTTCAGGGTACGACATGGTGACCAATCACCTGCGCTGTTTTGCAGGCGAGCTGCTGGATCCTCCAGTTATCCCGGCGCCGGTCATTCATGCCCGGCGATATGTGGAGACCACATTTGCGGTACCCGAAGAATCCGTGAGGGCGCAACTGCTGGCCAACTGATTGGCGGACGGTGGCGTTCCAAAAACTGTGCATGCATTTCCAGGCGAAGAGCGCCACTAACTACTGGATACATCGTCCTGCGAAGCCTTGCCAGCAATCCAGACTTGGCGGAACTCACCCTTGTCCCTGAGCACGAAGAGGGCGCTCAGGCCATATTCCTTTGCCACTGTTGAGCCGTGCTCTGGCCCCAGCACCATCAGCGCGGTAGCCCAAGCGTCGGCGAGCATGCAGGTGGGTGCCAGTACTGAGACCGAGGCCACGCTGTTATGTACCGGGGCCGCTAGACGGGGATCCATCGTATGGGCGTAGCGTTTTCCGTCTTGCTCGTAAAAGTGCCGGTAATCACCTGAAGTGGCCAGCCCACCGTCCCCCAACTGCAGCACACCGAGGGCAGTGCGGACACCCGCCCGAGGAGCCTCGATAGCCACTGTCCAGGGCTGGCCGTCCGGCTTTCCACCGCGCGAGCGGAACTCTCCATCGATACTCACTAGATAGTCGTGGATGCCGTAGCCCTCCAGGCAACGCGCCATCTGGTCGACGCCGAAGCCCTTGGCGATACCGGAAAGATTCAAATGCACCGGGTGGCGCTTGCGTACACGGCCGGCGCCGAAATCGAACTCCAATGCCGTTGCCGCACTGAGCCTCGGCTGGCACTTGAGTGCTTCGCGCTCGGAAGCAATGCCGGGTGTTCCCTTTGGCCCAAAACCCCAGGCATCAACGAGATCGCCTGTCGCAATGTCGAACGCACCTGCAGACTCGACGCCGACTTGAATGGCCGTGTGCAACACCCAGAGCAGCTCGGTCGGCAGGGCCATCCAGATGCCGGGGGCCAGTTCGTTGAGGCGCATCAGCTCCGAGTCTGGTCTCCAATTGGACATCTGCAGGTCTACTCGCGTGACCGCGATGTTCAACTGCTGTTCCAGCTCCTTCGTATTGTGAGGGGCAGAGCTGTAGAGCACCGCGCTGTACCGTGTGCCCATAGTCGCGCCATTGAAGTAGTAACGTCTGGTTCTGCAGGTCTCAGAAAACGTCTTCACGATAACGGCCTCCCGCCTTCAGAAGCTCCACGCTCAATGTCAGCGGGCTGAGCAGTTCATCGATGGCATCTCGGACACTTTCGGCCATTCCTCGCCCGCCACACACCAATATGTGGGCCCCTGCCGCCAGTAGATGGCGCAACTCCGATGCGTCCATCTGCAGGCAGTCCTGCACGTAGGCACGTTGAGGGCCCGCCGAATACGCTGTGCGCAAGTCGTCCAGGCGCCCATCGGCTAAGGCCTGGTCGAGCTCGCGCTGGAAAGGCACGCCAGCTTCGGGAGCACGACCACCCCAATACAGATAGAGGGGACGGTTGAGGGGGTTTTGCCTTACGAAACCAACCAAAGGGGCAATACCGCTTCCCGCGCCGATCAGGATCAATGGCGCATTCCCCAGGTGAGGTCGAAACTCTCGGTGTGGCTGTACCGTGGCGCTGATGGCATCGCCTGGCCTCAGGCCGTGGAGATAGCTGGAGCACTGGCCGTTGGGATGCAGGCGCACGCAGATGTCCAGCAGGCCGTCGCGACTGCCGCTGGCAAGCGAGTATTGGCGCGGTGTATTGGCGCCCGGCACATGAACTGACAGCAAGTCGCCCGCCTCATAGATCAATGAACTGTCGAGCGGAGTGAAGCGCAACACCGCCAGCGGGGTATCGCCAGGAGCCTCATGAACATACCGTTCCGCCAGCCTGAACTGGGACTCAGGACGCGGCACGCCGACCTCGCCAACCGTTAGGGCTGTGCCAAGCGCCTCGCCCAGGTCTGAGACCCACGCAGTGAAGGCGTCAGGCTGTGCGGCTTCAATGTCTCGGCGCTTGAGCAGGCGTTGCCAGCCCAGTCCGGCAAGTGCAGCGTCTACCTCTATGGCGTACTGGCAGAAGCGCGGGAATCGGCGGTCGCCAAACCCCAGCACAGCGAAGCGCGCATCGGGCGATAGGCGCAGACACTCGAGCTTCTCCAGAAAGCCCACGGCGGACTGCGGGGCTCCACCATCACCATAGGTGGCGGTCAGTACCAACAATTCGCGCGCAGCCGGGAAGGCTCGCATGCCGTGATTCAACGGAGCGCTGTGTACTCGTCTGCCGGCATTAGTCAGCACCTGTTGAAGTGCATTGGCGAAGGCCCAGGTGCCATTGCTCTCACTACCCACCAACAGCACACAATCCGCGCTATCTGCAGCTGTCTGCAGAGCATTGCGCACCGGAGCTCTGCGACGTCGTAGAAACTTCAGCAGGCCAGTGATACCCAGCAACGGAACCCCAAGGGCCGCCACGCCAAGCGCCGGACTGGCAGCTCCCAGAAGCTCGCCACTGTGCAGATTGTAAAAAAGCTCATTGAAGCGCTGTAACCGAGTGTGGGGCTGATAGCTCACCAACTCACCGCTGACCGGATCAACAAATCCTTCCCCTTGCGCTGTACGCAGCGTGTACACCGCCTGGGCGTCGCCGGGAATCGGGAATTCCAGCTCACGTAGTTGCTTCAGCGGAACCTGGCGGAGCGCTTCAAGGTTGCCAGCCTCTCGCGGTGTGCCCTGGGTCAGATGAGCAGGGAGGGTGGGCACTTGGTCTTCGGCAACGGGGATCAGCTCGAAATGCTCTGCCGATAGGTAGATTCCGCTCAGGCCGAACAACAAGCAGACCGGCAGCAGAACCCTGCCGACCCGGTTGTGCCAACGCGAAACGATACTGCCATGAATGGGGCTCACCAGCTTGCGCCAGCCGCCTTGACGGCGGGCAAACAGTACCAGCCCGGATAGGCTCAGCAGCAGCATACCTGCTGCGCCGCTCGTCACGAACGCGTGGCCTGGTTCGCCCAGCAGCAGCTCTCGGTGAACCGAGCGGACGACGCGGTACAAGGTGGATGGCTCATAGGCGCCCAGTACATGCCCGTCTCCTGGAGATATCTGCACTGCGCCTTTTTCGCCGTAAGCGATCAGCAGGCCGGAGGGGCGCCGCTCCAGCCGCTCGACTCCAGGAACATCTAACCTTACTTGTTCGGTAATCTGAGCCACGCTGCGAGACGGTTGTTCTCCTGCCTGCAAACGCTCAGCCAGCGGCTGTGTCGCAAGCAGGGCTCCGCTGCCAGATAATACGAGCAGCAGGGCAGTCAGCAGGATACCCGGCCAGGCGTGCAATCGACGAAGCATAATGGCCGCTGCCCTCAGAGCTCGTAACGGAAAGCAGAGACGTAGCCGCTACCTGCGTGCTCCTTGCCAGAACCATCAAGGGTGAGTGGTACCTTCACTTCGGCGCGGTTCGAACTCTTGTCTTCCACTGCGCTGTCGATTCGAATCTGGTATCCGGCGTCGATCAGGCTGTCGGCCACGTCCACCGACACTTTCAGCGTATCGCCACTGCCGACGCTGGCACCGCTGAGACCATCGAATTCGGCTGCACGCTGACCGCTACCGCGTGCCCAATCACCCAGATGCTTGTAATACTTGGCCTTGCGCCCTGCCACCCACAGCGTGCGCTGGTATTGACCCTGCGCATCGGTTAGGTAGATGGCGACATAGGCCTTGTTGCCGCTGTAATCGGCGAGGGTGGTGCTCATGTTGAGCTCACGAGCCTGAGCCATTGCAGGGCCAGCGAGAGCACCAGCCACGGCCAACGACACAACAGTGGTTTTCATAACGAAGTCTCCGACGGGGGAGGCTTCACTTTGAGCCGCTGCGCTTAAACCAAGCTGAAGTGGTTCAGGGCTGCACTTCAGACAGGTTTCAGATAGATCTGCTTGGCATCGTTTCGCAGCATCAAAGAAATGCTAAGTAGCTGAGCCGCTCAGAGGCGCTGTTTGCCCCCATACCCTTGCATCTCTTCTGCCCGGAAGCGCCCATGGAGCAAGGGGCGGTGCACCCTATTCCTTCACTCATGTGGAGGACGAATCATGGCCACACCCACAACGAAAGCTCACGAACCTTGGAACAAGGGCAAACTGGTCGGCCAGAAAGCACCACTGAGACTCAGGGACATTTGGGCTATCAGAGTGCGACTGGAAATCGCAAACAGGGATCGCGATCTGGCGCTGTTCAACCTCGCCATTGACAGCAAGCTACGAGCCTGCGATTTAACGAAGCTGCGCGTCAGAGACATAGCTCATGGTGAACATGTCTCCACGCGCGCGATTGTGATGCAGCAGAAGACTCAGCGTCCGGTGCAGTTCGAAATCACCGCTCAGACAAGAGCATCAGTTGAAGCTTGGATCCGCGCAGCTCACCGCCGCAACGACGATTTTCTTTTTCCTAGCCGTACTCGACGCTCAGCTCACATATCTACAAGTGTAGTGGTCTACTGATCCCGGACACCGATTTAGGCGAGAATCCTCGCCGTGAGAGAGGTGTCTGATGAGCAAGCAACGACGTACGTTTTCCGC